>NZ_JBXAPO010000004.1:0-775090 GCF_058804065.1 Bradyrhizobium sp. GW821-FHT13H05
ATCGCCCCTCAAGGATGAGCCGGGATGGGCGACACATACGCCATTTCCGAATTTCGGTAAAGTGGAATATTTTTACGAAGAGGGATTGACTGCTCCGCGGGTGTTTTGCCCGTCGGGCAACACAAGCCGTACCGCCAGCCCCGTCATCCTTCGAGGGCCGCCGAGGAGGCGGCCACCTCATCAGGGTGACGGTGATGGAGCGGCGCTCGCAAAGACGAAGGGCGGGGTTAGCTTCCGCATAACCCCACCCCCTATTCGTCAATTGAGACGTGCTGGACTGCTCCCAGCCAACGCGCATCAATAACGCGGGTCGCCCCAGACGCGCGGATCCTGGCGATAGGCGGGAGTCCAGCCGCCGGCATAAGGCTGCCGGTAACCACCACCGCCGTAATAGCCGTTGCCGCCATAGTAGACTGGACCGCGATCATAATAATACTGGTTCTCGTAATAATCGCGGCGCCGGCTTTCAGCGATCGCGGCGCCAGCGATGCCAGCGGCTGCGCCCATAATGGCAAGGGCGGCACCGTTCGGCCCGCGGCGATAATACCGGCGCTTGGCGGCGCTGAAGTCGGTGGCGGCCTGGCCTGCGACGGCGGCCTTCGGGGCCGGCGTGGTCGAAGCCGCAGCCGACGGCGATGCGGAGGCCGCGACCAGGGCGAGGCTTGCGAACGCGGCCACCAGCGCGTTGCGGCCGGATGCGGAAATCATGGGTCTAACACTCATTTTGACTTTCCTCTGTTCTCGCCCGAATTGACATAACCAAACAATTTGTAACGCCCAAACCACTCAAATGGTTTCATGATCGCGGCAATCTGCCACGCTTTGAACGATTGTAAACCGAACGACCTGATCCAGCTTGCGCCACTCAACCTGAGCGGATAATGAACAGCCGCACCGTTTTTCGGTCGCCGTAAGCGTTTGACGTGAACCAACGCATCAACCGACGTCGTCGGGATCGATGCACTTTTCAGGGTTCAACGTGACTGACGCGTCCTTTTCCTCAAGAGAAATCAGATGATTGCGGTTCGCAAACTGCCGGCGCGCTATGCGCCGATCGTGATGCCATTCGTGCTGTCCATCCTCATGACCGCCGTGGTGTCGGTCATTTCGACGCTGCGGAGCCTCGGCGCGACCCCGGCCTTCCTCGCGACCTGGCCGGGCGCCTGGGCGCTGTCATGGCTGGTCGCTTTTCCTACGTTGCTGATGGTGCTGCCACTGGTCCGCAGGATCGTGGCCTGCCTCGTCGCGTCACCAGCTCAACCGGGCCGCTAGCCGGCCAGCGTAGTCGCGACGACAACCTGAAGCGCGACGACGATGCATCGCAATCTCGTCGCGCTCTAGGACAGCGCGCCGAGTACCCCGCGCGTCGCCTTGTCGATCTCCTCGACATAACGGCGGCGGGCGAAGGTCTCGGTCAGGAAGCCGACCACCTTGCGGCTGTCGGTGGAATCGACCACCGCCAGCATCTCGGCTTCGGCCTCGTCGAACACGGCCATCGCCGACTTCACGTTCATTTCCGGGATCAGCACGATCTCGGTCAGGCGGGCGAGCTCGATCACCTGGATGTCGTCGGCGATGGTATCGAGATCACCAGAGAACAGGTCGGGCAGCAGCACGAGACCGACATATTCGTCGGCATTGTTGACGATGACGATTCCGGGCCGCGACCCCAGCGCGAACTCGCGGCGCACGGCGGCGATCGTCGTGGTCGACGGCACCTTGCCGACATCGGAGCGCATCAGCCGCTCGACGGTGAGATTGCGCAGCCAGCCGACGTCGTTGGCGCTGCGGATGGTCTCGCCGCGCAGATGCAGGCGCCAGGTCGAGAACGAGTGGCCGAACATGAAGCGCACGCAGATCGAGGTGACGATGCAGCCGGCGAGCACCACGGCGGTGACGTCGACGTTGCGGGTCATCTCGAGCACGAGGAACGACATCGTCAGGGGGCCGCCGACGATGGCGACGCCGAGCGTCGCCATGCCTGTCAGCATCGCCACCAGCGGATCGATGACGAATTCCGGGCTGATGAGCAGGAGGACCGCGGCAAAGAATTTTCCGATCAGGCTGCCGACGAACAGCGAGGCAAAGAACAAACCGCCGCGGAAGCCCGAGGCCAGCGAGATCAGGCAGGCCGTCACCTTCAGGGCGATGATCAGCGCGATCAGGCCGATCGTCATGTCGTGAAAGAGATCGAGCACCATGGCACCGTGGCCGGCCGCCAGCACCTGCGGCGTGACGATGGCGAAGCCGCCGACGATGAGGCCGCCGATCACCGGGCGCAGCCAGACCGGCAGCCATTTGAACAGGCGCTCGAACATCGAGGACGAGCGCATCACGGCGATGCCGACGCCGCTGGTGACGAGCGCAAGCCCGATCAGCGCCAGATACTGCTCGACGCCGACGGCACTGACCTTCGGTATCTCCAGAGAATATGGCGCGCCGCCGAGCCATTGCGCCGTCAGCGCGCCGGCGAGCGAGGCCGCCAGGATCGGCGCGGCGCTGCCGACCGAATAGACGCCGACGATCAGCTCGCAGGCGTAGAAGGCACCCGTGATCGGCGCACCGAACGCGGCTGCGATCGCCGCGGCAGCGCCGCAGCCGACGATCAGGCGCAGATCGTTGCGGCGCAGGTTGAAGAACTTGCCGAACAACGAGGCGATGCCCGAGCCGATCTGGGTGTAGCCGGCCTCGAGGCCGACCGAGGCGCCGCAGCCGTTGGAGATCAGCGTCTGGCTCGACACCACCACGCTGTCGCGCATCGACAGATTGCCGCCGCGCAGCGCGTTAGCCTCGATCGGGTCGACCGCGCTGGAGATCTTCATCCGCCGCCGCGACCATTCCATGATGCCGAGCGCCAGCCCGCCGAGCGCAGGCGCAAGCAGCGCGGCCCAGGGGCTGACGCGCGCGTTGGCGGACAGGCGGACGTCGACGGGAATGCCGTAGATGACCATATGAGCGATCTGCGCGATCTCGGCCATCAGCGTCACGATGGCGCCGGCCAAAGTGCCGATCACGAGCGCAAGCGGGATCAGGTAGAACTCGTTGCTGCGCAACAGCGCGCGCAGGCGAACCATGACGCGGTTCGATCCCTTGCGATCGGTGATGTGTCTGATCCGCGCGAACACCGCCTGCCCTAACCTTCCGACATGCCGTAGCCGGCCATGCGCTGGCGGACCCGTTCGATCTCGGCACTCGACAGCAGCGGCGGTTTTCCGATCTGGAGACAACCGTGATATTGCCGCGCCAGCGTCTCGACCTCGACGGCGAGCCACATCGCCTTGTCCAGCGTCTTGCCGACCGCAATCATACCGTGATGGTCAAGCAGGCAGGCGAGCCGGTCTGCCAACGCCCGCACCACATGTTCGGACAGTTCCGCCGTGCCGAAGGTGGCATAGGGCGCGCAGCGGATGCTGTCACCGCCGGCGGCCGCGATCATGTAGTGCACGGGTGGGATCTCCATGCCCATGATCGCCAGGATGGTGCAATAGGTCGGATGGGCGTGGACGACGGCGTTGACGTCCTGGCGGGCCCTCAAGATGTCCAGGTGGAAGCGCCACTCGCTGGACGGCTTCTGATTGGGCGCATGCGAGCCGTCCATGGCCATGAAGACGATCTGGTCGGGTGTCATCGCCTCATAGGGCACGCTGGTCGGCGTGACCAGCAGCCCGTCCCCATGCCGCACGCTGATATTGCCCGAGGTGCCCTGGTTGATGCCGAGCGCGTTCATGCGGCGGCAGGCGTCGATGATGGCCTCTCTCCTGGCGAGCTCGTCCGCTGTCACCAACATCCCGATTTCATCTCGACTTATGGGCAATGGGCGTTTGTTAGACCGGGAGTACGTCAAAGCAATGTGGCAGTGCAAGCGAAAGCGGCCAGGATCAGGCACAGTCTTGCCCGCGGCCCCGCCAAGCCCGGAAATATGACTTAAAATCAATAAATTAGCCTGATATCGCGGTCCTACGAAAAGCTCGCCCGTACGGCCGCAATCCCGTTGATGACGAACTGCACCGAATAGGCCGCGAGCAGCATGCCGAGCACGCGCGAGAGCACGGCATTTCCGGTGCGGCCGAGGGTGCGCGCGATCAGGTGAGCTGAGACGAAGCACAGCATGCAGAGCAGGCAGACGGAGGCGACGACCGCGATGATGATCGCGAGCCTCGCCCCGTAGCCGGCATCACCCGTCAGCAGCAATGTGGTCGCAATCGCGCCGGGACCGGCCATCATCGGGATGGCGAGCGGGAATACCGCGACGTCGGAGGCATGCTCCGCCGTGGCCTTGTCGGCCTCGCGGGCCTCACGATGCGGACGGTCGCCGAAGATCATCTGGTAGGAGACGCCGAACAGCAGCAGCCCGCCTGCGATCTGGAAGGCGGGAATGCCGATCCCGAGCTGGCGCAGCAGCCAGTTTCCGGCCAGCGCGATCACGACCAGGATCGCGGCCGCGATCAGCGGCGCACGCAGCGCGATGGTGCGCTTGACCGTGTCGGGCATGCCCCCGGTCGCGGCCAGGAAGGCCGGCGCAAGCCCGACGGGATCGACCACCAGCAGCAGCGTCACGAAGGCGGACAAGGCGAAATCGAGCATGCGGCTGGGTCTCACGCGAGGTGCAGCCGCAATCCATAGCGGCTCGAGGAGGCCTTCGCGAGGAACATTTGCCCTCGCAGAGTCTTGGTCGCGCGAGGATTGAGGAGGGCATCGCCTTCCCGTGTCGCCTCAAGAGGAGGATTTATGGCTAAACAAGCAAAGAAACGTGCGAACGCGAAAAAGACCGCGGCGCGCCGCCCGCGTCAGGCGCCGAAGATGTTGAGCGACCTGTTTCTGGAGACGCTGAAGGACATCTATTACGCCGAGAACAAGATCATCAAGACGCTGCCGAAGATGGCCAAGGCGGCTCACTCCAAGCAGCTCTCCGCGGCCTTCACCAAGCATCTGCGGGAGACGCAGGGCCAAGTCAAACGTCTGGAGCAGATCTTCAAGATGCTGGACAAGCCGGCACGCGGCAAGCCGTGCGAAGCCATTAACGGCATCACCGACGAGGGCGCCGAGATCATGAAGGATTTCAAGAACGCTCCTGCCCTCGACGCCGGCCTGCTCGCCGCGGCGCAGGCCGTCGAGCACTACGAGATCTCCCGCTACGGCACGCTGCGCACCTGGGCCGAGGAGCTCGGCATGCCGGAGGCGGCAAGGCTGCTCCAGGCAACGCTGGATGAGGAAGAGGCGACCGACCACACGCTGACCGAGCTCGCCATCTCCGTCATCAACCTCGAAGCGGAAGAGGAATATCGCGCCGCCGCCTGATCGGTGTCGTGCCTCACTGTCGCCTTCGACGCCGCGGAACATCTTTCGCGGCGTCGATGCGTCTGACTGCAAGGGCCTCTTCCGGTTCGAAAGGCAGGCATGCTCCCAACGCGCGATGCTGGAATTTTGGGGAACGGTCCCCATATCCTCGTTTTCCAACCGCAGCGCCTTCCCCCGAGTTTTGCCATGCAACCGAAAAATCCCCTCGACTGGATGCTGTCCGAAGCCCTGGACTCGCTGACCCGCGCTGAACGGCTGCGGCAGCAGTTCGGCCGCCAGGAAGCCTGCTGGGAGCCGCCGATCGACGTGCTCGAGACCGAGCATGAGCTTTTGATCCTGGTCGCGCTTCCCGGCGTCAATCCTGACAATGTCGAGACGGTCATCCTTGACGGCGTGCTCGTCATCTCCGGCCAGCGCACGCTCCCGCCGGAGCTTCGCAACGCCCGCATCCACCGGCTCGAACTGCCGCAGGGGCGTTTCGAGCGCCGCATTGCATTGCCCCTTGGCCGCTACGCCATCAGCCGCTTCGTGATGGACGGCTGCGTCGCGCTGCGCCTCGCCAAATCCTGAGGTCGATCATGGCCACCGAACAGATGAATACCGAACAGACGAATCCTGACGTGAAGATCCCCGAAGACGCACTGATCATCATTCCCGTGCGCGAGATGGTGCTGTTTCCCGGCGCCATCGCGCCGATCGCGATCGGCCGGGCGAAGTCCATCGCCGCCGCGCAGCAGGCTCTGCGCGAGCAGCGGCCGGTCGGCATCGTGCTGCAACGCAGCCCCGAGATCGAGGAGCCCGGGCCGGATGACCTCTACCGGGTCGCGACCATCGCCAACATCGTGCGCTACATCACCGCACCCGACGGCACCCATCACATCGTCTGCCAGGGCGTGCAGCGCGCGCGCATCCTCGACTTCCTGCCGGGGACACCGTTCCCGGCCGCGCGCTTCCAGCAGATTCCGGAGCCGACCACGAGCTCGCCCGAGATCGAGGCGCGCGCGCTGAACCTGCAGCGCCAGGCGATCGAGGCGATCGAGCTGCTGCCGCAGGCGCCGCCCGAGCTGGTCGCGATGTTCCAGAGCACCACTGCGCCCGGCGCGCTGGCGGACCTGGCGACCTCGTTCATGGACATCAAGCCGCAGGACAAGCAGGAGGTGCTGGAAACCATCGACCTCGCCTTGCGCGTCGAGAAGGTGTCGAAGCATCTGGCCGAGCGGCTGGAGGTGCTGCGCATCAGCAATGAGATCGGCCAGAAGACCCGCGCCACCTTCGACGAACGGCAGCGCGAGGCGATCCTGCGCGAGCAGATGGCGACCATTCAGCGCCAGCTCGGCGAAGGCGACGGCAAGGCGGCCGAGGTCGCCGAGCTGACGGCTGCCATCACCAAGGCCAACATGCCGCCAGAGGCGGACGCGCACGCGAGGAAAGAGCTGCGCCGCTACGAGCGCATGCCGGAGGCTGCCGGTGAATCCGGCATGGTCCGCACGTACCTCGACTGGCTGATCGAGCTGCCCTGGGCGCTGCCCGCGGAGAAGCCGATCGACATCAAGGAAGCGCGCCGCATCCTGGATGCCGACCATTTCGGCCTGGAGAAGATCAAGAGCCGGATCATCGAATATCTGGCGGTGCGCAAGCTGGCGCCGCAGGGCAAGGCGCCGATCCTGTGCTTCGTCGGCCCGCCCGGCGTCGGCAAGACCTCGCTGGGACAATCCATCGCCCGCGCGATGGATCGCCCCTTCGTGCGCGTCAGCCTCGGCGGCGTGCATGACGAGGCCGAAATCCGCGGTCACCGGCGCACCTATATCGGCGCGCTGCCCGGCAACATAATCCAGGGCATCAAGAAGGCGGGCGCACGCAACTGCGTCATGATGCTGGACGAGATCGACAAGATGGGCCGTGGCGTGCAGGGCGATCCCTCGGCCGCCATGCTGGAGGTGCTCGACCCCGAGCAGAACGGGACGTTCCGCGACAATTACCTGGGCGTGCCCTTCGACCTGTCGCGCGTGGTGTTCATCGCGACCGCCAACATGCTGGACCAGATTCCGGGCCCGCTGCTGGACCGCATGGAGCTGATCAGCCTGACCGGTTACACCGAGGACGAGAAGCTGGAGATCGCGAAGCGCTATCTGGTGCGGCGGCAGCTGGAGGCCAATGGCCTCTCGGCCGAGCAGGCCGAGATCGAGCCGGAGGCGCTGAAGCTGGTCGTCAAGGGTTATACCCGCGAGGCCGGCGTGCGTAACCTGGAGCGCGAGATCGGCAAGGTGTTCCGCCATGCTGCGGTGCAGGTCGCCGAAGGCTCGGCTGCGAAGGTCGTGGTGACGCCCAAGGACATCGCCACGGTGCTCGGCCAGCCGCGCTTCGAAGGCGAGATCGCGCAGCGCACCAGCATTCCGGGCGTGGCCACCGGCCTCGCCTGGACGCCGGTTGGCGGCGACATCCTGTTTATCGAGGCCTCGCGCGTGCCCGGCCGCGGCGGCATGATCCTGACCGGCCAGCTCGGTGAGGTCATGCGCGAGAGCGTGCAGGCGGCGCTGACGCTGGTGAAGAGCAAGGCCACGCAGCTCGGCATCGATCCGCAGCTGTTCGAGAAGAGCGACATCCACGTTCACGTTCCCGCGGGCGCAACCCCGAAGGACGGACCGAGCGCGGGCGTTGCGATGTTCACCGCGCTGACGTCCCTGCTCACCAACCGCACGGTGCGCAGCGACACGGCGATGACCGGCGAGATCTCGCTGCGTGGTCTCGTGCTGCCGGTCGGCGGCATCAAGGAGAAGGTGGTGGCTGCGGCCGCTGCCGGATTGAAGCGGGTGATGCTGCCGGCGCGCAACAAGCGGGATTACGACGACATCCCGAAGAGCGCGCGGGACAACCTCGAGTTCATCTGGCTGGAGCGCGTCGACGAGGCCATTGCGGCTGCGCTCGAACCGGTCGAGGCCCAGGTCGGTGCGAAAGTCGGTGCGAAGGTCGAAGCAGCGGAGTGAAGGCGATGAAGAAACTGCTGGAAAAAGCGAAGAGATCGCGCACAACGCAGCGGCTGCGCCAGCTGCTCGATCGTGCCATCGACCGGGTGCGCGATGCGCTTGCGGTACCGGAGCCGCGGCTTCAGCCGGTCCCGGTCCGGGTCAGGCGCCGCAAGGGCTGAACCCCTCCGCTTCAGCCCTCGCGGTCGTCGAACATAAAAGGCCCCCTCCTGCGAGGGGGCCTTTGCGTTATCAGGCCACGGCGTCCTTGGCAGCCTTGACCGGGCGGGCGCGGACGATCTTCCGGGCCGGCTTGGCCTTGAACATCATCTCTTCACCCGTGAACGGGTTGGTGCCCTTGCGCGCCTTGGTCGCGGGCTTCTTGATGACCACGAACTTGGCGAAGCCCGGCACCAGGAACAGGCCGTTCTTCTTGAGCTCCTTGTGGCCGACGTCGGTCAGCGTCTCCATGACGCTCTTGACGTCGCGCTTGGAAAGCTCGGTGGCGGTCGCAATCTTTTCGATCAACTGCGATTTGGACATTTGGGCTGGCATCGTGTCTCCTCTGATTCGTTGCCGGTTGCATATTAGACCAACCGTTGAAGGCCTATAGCCTTCTGTACAGTTTTGTCGCGGTTTTACGGGCTTTTTTGGCCCTCTGTGGCAAAAAACCCTGCATTTTAGCTACTTCCGGAGCGGGAGAAGCCTCGGGCAGCGGATTTTACCTTGTTTCAAAGGCCCGCACGCTGCCTTGCTAAAGCTGATTCGCGGCGTTCGACAAGCGACGACCGGCCTCTTTGTGCGAGGCGGAGCACGTTTCACCCTAGAAAATAAGGGGCAGATCGCACCGCAGCCACGTCTGCAGGTGCTCTCCCTCTCCCCGTTCTCACGGAGAGAGGTGAAGAAAGAAGGCTAAATGCGCTCGATGATGATGGCCGGAGCCATGCCGCCGGCCGCGCACATGGTGACGAGACCGCGCTTGAGGTCGCGCCGTTCGAGCTCGTCGAGCACGGTGCCGATCAGGATCGAACCGGTGGCGCCGATGGGATGGCCGAGCGCGATCGAGCCGCCATTGACGTTGACTTTGGCGCGGTCGAGCTTGAGGTCGCGGATGTATTTTT
Organism: Bradyrhizobium sp. GW821-FHT13H05; assembly: GCF_058804065.1. Lineage (NCBI taxonomy): Bacteria > Pseudomonadati > Pseudomonadota > Alphaproteobacteria > Hyphomicrobiales > Nitrobacteraceae > Bradyrhizobium > Bradyrhizobium sp. GW821-FHT13H05. Next base: position 9,383 of record NZ_JBXAPO010000004.1, read on the forward strand.
CCGCGACCACAGCGAAGGCCTCGTTGATCTCGAACAGATCGATGTCGTCGATGGTGAGCCCCGCCTTCGCCAGCACCTTGCGCGTCGCAGGCACCGGCGCATTCAGCATCAGGGTCGGCGAGTCCCCCATGTTGGCCATCGCCACCACGCGGGCGCGGGCTTTAAGGCCATGCGCCTTCGCGTAAGACGGTGAAGCCAGAAGGATCGCAGCGGCGCCGTCGACGACGCCGGACGAATTGCCGGCGTGATGCACGAAGTCGATGTTGAGATCAGGATATTTCTGCAGGATGAGGCCACGATAGGTGGTGCCCTTGTCGTCTAGGGCATAGTCGGCGATCGCCGGGAATGCAGGCTTCAGCGCACTGAGGCCCTCCATCGTGGTCTGCGGCCGCGGATACTCTTCATGGTCGAGCGCGAGGCTGCCGTCCTCGCGATGAACGGGCACGAGACTCTTCTTGAAGTGACCGCCGGCAATCGCCTGCGCCGCGCGCTTCTGGCTTTCGAGACCGAGCGCATCGACATCCCGCCGCGCGATGCCTTCCATCGTCGCGATCGCATCGGCGCAGACGCCCTGATGCGACTGCGGATGCCGCGCGCGCAGGCGCAGATTACCCGAGTCCATCATCATCGGACCGCTGCCGCCGCGACGTCCTTCCATCGACATCATCTCGCAGCCACCGGCGATGACGAGGTCTTCGCTGCCCGACATGATCGAGCTTGCTGCCATGTTGACGCTGGTGATGCCGGAGCCGCAAAAACGATCCAGCGTCACCGCACTGGCGCGAACGTCGTAGCCGGCGTCGAGCGCCGACATGCGGCCGAGATCGCCGCTTTGCGTTGCAACCTGCGCGCTGCAACCCCAGACGATGTCGTCGACGTCGGCCGTATTGATGCCGGTGCGATCGGCCAGCGCGCGCAGCACGGTTGCGCCCAGCTGTTGCGGGTGGATGCCGGAGAGTGCTCCCTTGCCGGCCTTGCCGACGCCCCGCGGGGTACGGCAGGCATCGATGATGAGTGCGTCGGTCATTGGCGTTGTCCTCTTGTTATCGGTGTTGAGGACGGTTTTGAATCAGGGGGCGAGTGGAGTCAATGCGCGGTGCTCCCTTCACCTCTCCCCGCTTGCGGGAAGAGGTCGGATTTCACGCGCAGCGGAAAATCCGGGTGAGGGGGAGCTTCGGCAAGGACGGAGGCAGATGGACACGCGGAGAGTCCCCCTCACCCGGAATTTGCTGTCGCAAATTCCGGCCTCTCCCCGCTAGCGGGGAGAGGCGCAGAGTTTACACCCCCGCCGCGTTGTTCGCGATGACACGCTGCGGTGAAGCTCTCGCAGGCACCTACTCGGGGCAGCCCGGTCGCAGACAGCAATCAACCAGATCAACCGACCTCTCTATTAGGATCGTCGGTCCTCCGTTGACGATACCCGGGCAATGGCTGCTAAAATAGAGAAGAAGAAAATTTGGTACATAACGCCCAGCATGATCTCCACACTTGTGATGATGCGAGCACCTTTTGCGACCGGCGTAATATCACCGTAACCGACCGTCGCAATCGTTACGATACTGAAGTACAGGGCGTCGATTAGGTCGAGCTGCTGGCTAAATGCTCTTGGATCGATACGACAGGACACCTCAAACAGCAGCGCAAACGTATAAATGACCAGTGCGTAAGAAATAAGAGCCGTCCCAATTGTGTGTTTTATGGACGGATCGCCTGGCGCCATCTTCAACGGCAATATTACGTCGAGCAAACGTATCGCACATGCCCTCCATCGTGGAAAAGCGCGTTGGCGCTGGACATTATACAGAGTGTTGAATGACATGAGTGCTGAAGTAGCAGCAGCAAGATAGGACAGCGAAGTGATCATCAGCAAATAGAGATCAACCGTTGCGCGATCAGCTCCCGGCTCGACAAGATCGATGAAGTCGATTCCAATTCTGAACGCAACCGCAACTGCCAAGAAAGCAGCAGAAAACCAAAATGGAGCGACCGGCGGTATTTCAAGGCGCGGATAGCGTCTTTTTGCAAACATATAGCCAGCGTACAAAATTATCGAGACAGCGAGGAATATCCAATCACTAAGGTCGAGTTTCATTGATGATCGCCTAACAATCGTACCGGGCTGGTCAATGCATCCGGAGATGCGACTCGGGCATGAGCTCCAACAATGACATGCCAAATAAAAGCAGGAGGAGCGGAGCTAGCGAAATCTCGTTCCTTAACGTCGCTACACCCCCGCCGCGTTCTTCGCGATCACGTTGCGATAATAGCTCGCACTGAGTTTCGCCGTGCGGACCTGGGTGTCGAAATTGACGTGGTAGAGCCCAAAGCGCTTGCTGAGCCCGAACACCCATTCAAAGTTGTCCATCAGGCTCCAGAGGAAATAGCCGCGCACCGGCACGCCTTCGGCGGTGGCGCGCTGGAGCTGCGCGAGATAGTTGCGCAGATACATGATGCGGTCGGTGTCGTAGATCTTGCCGTCGGGCGCGACCACGTCGTCGCCGGAGGTGCCGTTCTCGCTGATATAGATCGCGTCCGTCTTCCAGATCTTGGCCGCCAGCTTCGGCACCCAGTAGATCGTCTCCGGCGCGACGCGGAGCCAGTCCGAGTTCATATGCGGGAATGATTTCGGGATCGGCAGCGGCATGAAGCCCGCGCCCTGGTCAGACGGCACCACGTAGTTCTGCGGCGCGTAGATGTTGAGGCCGAGGAAGTCGACCGGCGAGGAGATGATCTTCAGCTCGGCATCGGTGTATTTCGGCGCATTGGCCCCCGCATATTTCAGGAAGGCGTCGGTATACTGGCCCGTCATGATGACGTTGAGATAGCCGGCATTCATCTCGCGCAGCGCGATCTCGGCGGCGCGGACATGCTCGGGCGTGTCGAGCGCGGGAACGCAGACATCGATATTCTCCGCCGGCCCGATCCGGGTGCCGCGACGGCCACGCGCGCGCACCGCCTGCACCGCGAGGCCATGCGCGAGCGCGCTGTTGTGTCGGACCTGATTGACCTCTCCTTGCGGCAGCGTCACGCCGGGCGCATCGATGCCAAGGCCATAACCGAACTGCACGAAGCGGCCGCTCTCGTTCAGTGTGAACACGTTCCTGACGCGATCGGTCAGGCGCTCGGCGACATAACCCGCATAGTCGCCAAAGATCTTGCAGGTCTCGGTCGAGCGCCAGCCACCAAAACGGTCCTGGAGCGATTGCGGCAGGTCCCAGTGATAGAGCGTCGCCCACGGCTCGATGCCGTTCTTCAGGAGCTCGTCGACGAGGCGGTTGTAGAAGTCGAGCCCCTTCGGGTTCGGCTTGCCGTCGCCGTCCGGAAACACCCGCGGCCAGGCGATCGAGAAGCGATAGGCCTTGCAGCCGAGATCCCTGATGAGCGCGATGTCTTCCCTGTAGCGGGAATAGTGATCGTTGGCGCGGTCGCCGGTCGAGCCGTCCTCGATCTTGCCGGGGATGCGCACGAACTTGTCCCAGATCGAGACCCCTCGCCCGTCCTCGTTGACCGCGCCCTCGACCTGATAGGACGAGGTCGCCGTGCCCCAGACAAAGCCCGCCGGAAAGCCGTTGCTCACGCGCGGGCCCAATGGCGGCTTGGCCTCCGCGACCTCCAGAGGACTTGCCAAGGGACTTGCCATTCCGGCCGCGGACAATCCCGCCAGCTTGGCAAACTGGCGACGCGAAACCTTGTCCGACATTGATGCTGCTCCGAAGGCGATGCTGGTGCGGCGGCACAATGACGGCTGGCGGTAGATTTGGGAAGCGGCGGTGACGGGATTTGCGGATGCAAAAATGCAGAAGAACGCCCCGCTCCGGCGGCTCCTATTCCGGCTCGATGCCGAGCCCCTGAATGATCTTGCCGGACGAGGCGAGTTGGTCGTCGAGGAAACGCTTTGCGCCCGCTGTCGTCACGGCATCGCCGACGCCGACATCGAAGCCGAGGGTGGGCGCGCGGTCGCGCACATCGGACGATTCCAGGGCGCGTGCAATCTCGGCGCTCAGTTTTTCGACGATGTCGGCGGGCGTACCGACCGGGGCCATGAACATGAACCAGCCCTGGAGATCGACGCTTTGCAGCGTCTCCGCAATCGCAGGAACGTCCGGCAGGGAGTCGATCCGCTTGGCTCCGGCAACGGCAACCGGTCGCAGCGTCCCTGCCTTGATGAAGGCCTCGGCGATCGATGCCGATTGGATCGTCACCTGGATACGGCCCGAGATGGCGTCCTGCACCGCATTCGTGGTCGTGTTGTAGGGGATGAGGACAAAGCCGGTCCCGGCGCTCTTGTTGATGGCCTGAGCGATCAGGCCCGAGAGGTTGCGCGCACCGTCGACGGCGAGGCTTAGCGAACCCGGCGCCGATTTTTCGAGCTTGATCAATTCAGGCAGCGTACTGGCCTTCACTTCGGGATTGACGAGAAGGACGTGGTTGCTCTTGGCCACCATCGCGACCGGCACGAAGTCTTTCACGGGATCGTAGGGGAGCTTCTTGAACGTGTAGGGGTTGGTGACGAGCGCCGCCGATGTGGCGAACAGGAATGTGTAGCCGTCTGGCGCCGCACGGGCGACCGACTGCGTGCCGACGAGGTTTGCCGCACCCGGACGATTCTCGACGATGAACTGCTGCGCGAAGATGCGCGAGAGTTTTTCGGTGATGAGGCGGCACATCACGTCGGGGCTATTGCCCGCCGGCTGCGGCACGACGACGGTCACGGGCCTCTGCGGCCAGGACTGCGCGAAGGCCGGAAGAGAGCAGCAAAGCGCAACGCCGGCGAGCAGCAGACGACGGGATAGTCCGGACATGGTGTTCCTCCCTGGAGATGCCTCTTTGCGGGCTTTTATTGGTCGTTCACACGCCGCAGGTCGATGCCTGCTGCGGCCGTTCGATCAGGTCTCGTCTGCGACGACATTCCTGAGCACGCCGAGGCGTTCGACCTCGATCTCGACGACATCGCCGGGCTTCATCCAGAGCGGCGGCTCGCGCCGCGCACCGACGCCACCCGGCGTTCCGCTGACGATGACATCGCCGGGCTCGAGCCGCGTGAAGGTCGAGCAATATTCGATCTGGCGCGGAATATCGAAGATCATCTGCTTGATCCGCGCTTCCTGCACGATCTGTCCGTTGAGGCGAGTTTCCAGCTTGAGCTCGCCGAGCGGACCGAGCTCGTCTGGCGTCATCATCCAGGGCCCGAATGCGCCGGTATCAGGAAAATTCTTGCCCGGCGTGAACTGATGCGTGTGGCGCTGGAAGTCGCGGATGCTGCCGTCATTGTAGCAGGAATAGCCGCCGACATGGTCCATGGCGTCCGCGCGCGAGATGTAGCGGCCGGCCTTGCCGATGATGACAGCAAGCTCACCCTCGAAATCGAGGTCGGTCGAGACGCGTGGCCGAACGATCGGCTGCAAATGTCCGGTCTGGCTGTTGGCGTAGCGCGAGAAGATGGTGGGATGCTCGACCTCGGCGCGGCCGGTCTCCTTGCGATGGGTCTCGTAGTTCAGGCCAACGCACAGGATCTTGTCCGGGTTCGGGATGACCGGCAGCCATTTGACCTTGGAGACCGGAACGGCAGTCGCCGCGGATTTTGCATCCGCAACGCCGGCCAGCGACGAATCGATGGCGGCCTTGAGGTCGGCGTAGCGCGCCTTGAGCGCAGCACCGGCATCGAAAAAAGTCTCGCCTTCGACCAAACCCCAGGTGGTGCGCCCGTCGATCGCTACAGTTGCCAGTTTCACGGTGTTCTCTCCATTGTCGGATCAAAATTGTGGCTGTCTCGCCCGGCCGGGACGTCGTGCAGACGCATCTCGATCTCGCGCAGGAGATCGCCGAGTTCGGCGGCGTCGCGCGCCGTGCCGAAAACGTAATGATCGGGCCGCACGATCGCGGCGATGACATCGTGACGGTCGAACCAGTTCGCGAGCACGCCCTCGGTCTCCTGGAGCGCATCGGGTGTGCCGGAGCCGGCAGGTGCGATGGCCGCGGAAAACAGGTCCGGGCGCGCGGTGCAGAGAGCGAGGAGAACGGCGGCGTCAAGGCGGCGGCCGTCGACGAATGCGCGCAAGCCTGGTCCTGTCACCTCATCGAGCAAGCGGACCGTGCCAGCGCTTGCGATGCGCGGCTGTGGAAACAGACTGCCACGCGCCGGCCCTTCGTGATTTGCAATAAGGCCAGCGCGCAGCGGTGGAATGATCTCCTGCCGCGTGATCTGGAGTGGCTTGCCGCCGCCTTCGGCCAGGATGTGCGCATCACGCCGCCGGGCCGCGACGGGATCGCGTTCGCAGATCGACTGGCCGATCGCCTTGATCTTGCCGGTCAACTCGATGACGTGGGCTTTGCGTTCAATTGTGTAGCTGTCGAGCAGGCTGGCGGAGGACAGGCCATTGAGCACCCGATCCAGCTTCCAGACGAGATTTGTTGCATCACGCAAGCCCTGGCACATGCCCTGGCCGATGAAGGGAGGCTGCTGATGCGCGGCGTCGCCGGCGATCAGGATTCTGCCGTTGCGCCAATCATTGGCAACGAGGGCGTGGAAACGATAGGAGGCCGCCCGCCACAAGTCGCCGTCCTGCGGTGTGAGCCAGGGCGCGAGCAGCTTCCAGACATTCTCCGGCCGCTCCATCTGCCTCGCGTCCTCGCCGGGCAGCAGCATGATCTCCCAGCGGCGGTGATTCTTCGGGCCGATCAGGAAGCTGACGGGGCGCGCCGGATTGCAGAATTGTGCGGAGCATTGCGGCAATTTGTGAAGCGCGCTCTCCTTCACGCGCACGTCGACCACGAGCCAGGGTTCGTCGAAGATGAGGTCCTCGAGCCCAAATCCTGCGATCTCGCGCACTCTGCTCGAGGCGCCGTCGCAGCCGAGCACATAGCGCGCGGTCACGGAACGGCGCTTTCCGTTGGTTTCCTTCAACTTTGCTTCGACACGATCGGAGGTTTGAACGAGATCAATCAGCTCGACGCCGAGCTCGGTGCGCACATTGGAAAAGCTTGTCGCGTGGCGGCGCAGCTCGGCCTCGACCGCGGGCTGGCTGAACACCATGCTCGGCGTGTAGCCGAGCGGATAGGGTTTTGTGACCATGTCGATGCGCCGGATCAATTGGCCGTCGACGCCAAAATGCTCCGATGCGGTGAAGGGCTCAACATGGGGTGCGATCGCCTCAGCAAGGCCCATATTGTCGAAGTGCCGAAAAATCTCGTGATCGAGTGCAATCGCGCGCGGCTTGTCATAGACGTCGGTGAGACGGTCGATCACCAGCGTGCGATGACCGAGGCGGCCGAGCTGGCCCGCGGCAACGGCGCCAGTCGGCCCGAAGCCGACGACGAGCACGTCATGGTCGGTGGCGGCCGCTTCCGTCATGCGCGCGCCGTCGTGAAGGGAATTGCGAGCTGCGCTGTCTTGCAGGCGTCAGATTTGGGCGGAGCGATGCCCCACTGATCGGTTCGTCCCGGCGGCCAGACCCAATCGGCTGGACCTTTCGCGACATAGCTGTCGTCGATCTGCAGGACTTCGGCGGTGTATTCGATGACGGCACCGGCGGGATCGACGAAATAGGCGAACACGTTGTCGCCCGGGCCGTGACGGCCGACGCCCCAGCCGATCGGATAGCCGTGATCGACCATGCGACCGGAGCCGCGCATCACGGACTCCAGATCCGGCATGAGGAACGCAACGTGATTGAGGCCGTTGCGAGAGGCCTCCGCAAGCACGATCGCGTGGTGATCGCTGTTGCAACACAGGAACGCCATCAGCTTCGACCGGTCCGACAGCCGAAAGCCCAGAACATCCTGATAGAAGGCCGAGAGCTGTTCGATATCGGCGCTGTTGATGTTGACATGTGCCAGCCGCTCGGGGCGATCGGCGATCACGCGGGCGGGCTTGGTCCGATCGCCATGGACGAACTCCATGGCGCATCCCTGCGGTTCGCGAACGATAAAACCCATCCCGCCCGACGGCGCAGACGATGGCGCGGGCGAACTGATCACCTCACAGGCGGCTTGCCGCGCACGCGCGAACAGACGATGCAGATCCTCAAGAGAGCGGACGCGGAAGCTGACCTTGCGAAGCGAGGTCGCCTCACCCGGCGTGAGCTCGAGAACGTGGAAGTCGCTGCCGGTTGCGGCGAGGTACACGGTGCCATCCACTTCCGCCGCAACGTCGAGGCCCCAGACCCCCGTGTAGAAATCGACCGAACCGGCGAGGTGCGGCGTCGTGATCTCGACGCTGCGCAGGGCCGCTACCGGAAAGTCGGACATGGAGCTTCCTTGTCGGGGGACGCGAACGCCAATTCCTTAATATGTACAAAATCGATCGTAAAGCCAAAATTTATAAATAATTGCGCCTGGCTCTGCTAATGTACACAAGTGCCGAGATTCCGATGGGATGCCCATGAGCTCTGACCTGCCAAGCCAGAAGGCGGACCAGCCGGCAACGCTGGCGACCACGATCTACGCACGCCTCAAGGCCGACATCCTGACCACGCGGCTGGAGCCCGGACGCAAGCTGCAATCGCGCTTCCTGATGGAGCAGTACAATGTCGGGCAGACCCCGCTGCGCGAGGCGCTCAACCGCCTGACGACCGAAGAGTTCGTCGTCGGCATGGAGCAGCGCGGCTTCTATGTAAAGGAAGTCAGCAAGGAGGAGCTCCAGGAGCTGACCAAGACGAGGTGCTGGGTCGAGGGCCTCGCGCTTCGCGAGTCCATGCAGAATGCGACCCAGAGCTGGGAGGAAGCTCTGCTGGTGGCGCATCACCGGCTCGACCGCATGCCGCGCTCGCTCAAGCCCGACATATTCGAGGACAATCCGGACTGGGAGAAGGTGCATCGCGCGTTTCACGCGACGCTGATCGGTCTTTGCGGTTCACGGCCGCTGCTTGGCTTCTGCGAGCAGCTCGCCGACCGGCTCTACCGTTATCGCATGATGTCGATTGCGAAGGCCTATCCGGCGCGCAAGGTCGGCGCCGAGCACAGTGACATCCTTCAGGCAGTTCTCGCCAAGGACAGCGAGCAGGCCGTGCGGCTGCTTCAGCAGCATTATCAGCGTACGGCCGACGTCATCTATTCCGACCTCGACGGATTGCTGGCGTAGCTCCGTCTTGGGAACATGGAGCGCACCGCGATCAGCGCGAGCGCTTCGGCAGCTTTGGAAGCTTGTCGGGATTGAACGGTGGGACCTGCCCGGTTCGTTCAGGCGCCGGCTGCGGCTGTTCCGTCAGAATGAGCGTTCCCTGCAGGACGACGCCCGGCGCCTGTCCTGCCGTCGCCGTGTAAGTCGCGATCTTGCCTGGGCACGTCCCCTCGATCTCCAACGTGAGTTCATCGTTGACGCCAAAGACCGTTGCGCGTCCATCGGTATGACGCTTCGTCAGCACCGTCGCAGTGAAGCGATCGCCGTCGATCTTGCAGGAGCCGTGATACGTCATCAGGCTGTCGCGGCCCCAGATCTGACCATCAGCGACATGGACGATCCCGGTGCCCTGGTCGAGCGGCGTCTTGTACCACGCCGCGTAGGTACCGTCCTTCAGCATGGGAGCAGTCTCCCCTGTATTCCCACGCTGATCATCCGCATGATCAGCACTAACAAAGCGTTAATCACGCCTCCCGTGCCAATCCGGATGGTCCTCGCGCAGCCCGGCTTCAAGATCTTCAATAATGATGTGAAGCAGACCCACGGCCAGCGGATCGGTGACTTCGCGCTCCAAACGCCTGTAACGCGCGATCTGGAATTCCTGCTCTCTTAATTGGTGCTCTGTCATCAGACGGGCCCTCCGGTGAACCGACGCGGAGACAGCCGAACAGTTTCGTTAAAGTTTTCAGATCATTTTCTATGGTTTCCGATCGGTAAAGGGCAATGGGTCGCCAAGCTTCGGCTGCGCGCCGGACGCCACTCAATCTCACGGCACGTCGCCGTTCCTCCGACTCCCGCCGATACTGTGCGGCTTGTTGAGGAAGAACTCGCGATTGCCGAGAGCTGCCTCCGCGTATTGATCGATCGCGACCTGGATCGCCTCGATGTGCATCCGGCACCATCCCTCATAGCAAGACAGCCGCCGTGCATGATCAAGAGCCTTCAGAAACTCCGGCGGCTCCTGCATGTCGGAGAAATAGGTTAGCCCCTCTCCCTTCATGCCTGTGCCATCTCTCGCGGTGGCACAAGACGGCGCGGTTCGAGACGAACGCGCGATGGCGTCGGCCGCCGGCGTGGAATGAAGAGGCTGGCGACGACGATCGGGTCGGTGTCACCAAGGGCGGTCCGCTCCTGGACCAGACCGCTCATGACGACACGCATCTTCATGACCTCCTGGGCGACGAAGGTGCAATCCTCGTCCCGGTTGATCTGTTCGTGCATGATCGCCTCAGCTTCGCGCATGCTGACGCGTAACGCTCTGATAATTTTACGGATTTCGTTGATTCGGTTGTCCATGGCTCGCTCCTTGACAGGACGGCGAACATAAGAACAAATCATGAACAATGTGTCAATCGGCTTAAGGTAGAACGAAAGCCGGCCGCACGTCCCGTCGGGGGGCGCGGCGCGATAGATCTCGGCAATGCTGGCCCAGAGAAGAGATGCAACGCTCCGCCCTCCCTAGGAAGACAGACGAAGCCAGATATCCCTGCTCGCCAGCACGCCATTCGGGGTCGCGATCTCCATGTCCACGACATGCAGGGAGCCGGGCTGGTCTCCATAAATGTATTTGAGGTGCCACACGCCGCCGAGATCAGGCGAAATGACGAAATCGTCCAGTCCGTCGGTGATTGCTTTCACAGCCTCGCGGTGGGTCAAAGACGCGGAAAACATTGCATCGATCAAGTTGGCGAGACTCATGCCCTCGACGAGCATAAGGCGCGCGACCTCATCCCCGTAAACGTGTCGAAGCGCCGCAACGATCGCGGCGACTGCGTCCGGATTTTTCAACGCCACGGCAGAGCGAGCCTCCGGCAGCATGATGCCGGAAGCAGGATATTTTATGCAAGCCGTCCGCGCGGCGGTGCGGCGCATGGACTTTCCCGCCCTGCCCCCGCTCTCAGCCCAGGCACAGGCAATTGCAGCTCGACGCAGCTAGAACGTCACCCGCATCCCCGCATAGAACGCGCGCGGCCTTGCCGGGCTAAGCGAGCGCGGGTCGTTGAAGTCGGCGCCGCCATTGGCGAAGTTGGGCAAGGCTTCGCGGTCGAAGAACTGTCCGTAGGTCGCGTAGCGCTTGTCGAAGATGTTGTCGACGCGGCCGTAGAGCTGGACGTTCCTGCTCACCTGGTAGGAGGTGTGGAGATTGAACACCGTATAGGACGGCAGCTTCGCATACTGGTTGGACTCGTCGCCGACCAGGTACTGGCTGGAGACGAAGATCGCGTTGCCACCGACCTTCCAGACATCGGTCACCGAATAGTCGACGCCGAGCTTGACGCGGTGGCGCGGGATCGCGGGGATCTGGTTGCCGGGCGAGACCTGGATGTTGCCGTCGCCATCTGCGAACGGGCTGTTGGAGCCGAGCGTCAACGCGTCGAGGAAGCGCGCGTCGACGAAGGCGTAGCTCGCCTGGAACTGGAGCGTTGGCGATTTGATGTTGACCTCGGCCTCCAGCCCCTGCCGCCTGGTACGGCCGACATTGGAGAAATAGCCGAAGCCGGTGCGGCCCGGAACGGGAATGGCGAGGATGTCGTCATAATTGGTGGCACGGAAGCCGCCGATCTTCCATCCGAGCGTGCCGATGTTCAGCTCCTTGGCTCCGCGCAGGCCGGCTTCCACGGTCTTGGACACGACCTGCTTCAACGGCGGATCAGAGACGAGAAACGCCGCGATGAGGCAGGGATTGTTCGGATCGGCGCAGCCGAGCTCGAGCGGCGTCGGCACGCGGTTGGCCTCGGAATAGCCGGCATAGGCCGTCAGCTCCGGCGTGATCTTGTAGGTGCCGCCGATGACGGGATTGAAGCGGGTGAAGGTGTAATCGCCGTTGAGCGCGGTGCCGAGCTGATCCTCCAGCGAGATGCGCGCCACGTTGAAACGGCCGCCGCCGGTGATGGCGAACGCATCCGTGACGTTGAACGTGTCCATCGCGTACAGGCCGTTGTACTGGTTGACGGTCCGCAGCGAGACGGGACCGGCAAGACCGGTGTCAGGCGTGCCGGTTGGCCCCAGGAAGATACCGCTGCCGCTGACGACGTAGTTCTCTCCCATCGAGCCGATCTCGGCTGTGGCGTTGTAGCGCGTGACGCTGGCGTCATAGGTCGCGCCCATCACGAATCGGTTGTCGTGCCCGAACAATTGATCGGTGTTGGTAGCCTGCCCCGACACGCCGAAAGTGGTGGAACGTATCGAGCTCCGGTCGATCTCGCCGAAGATCGTTCCCGGAGCAAAGGGATTGGCGAGCTGAAGGCCGTTTACGCCGTTCGCCGGTGTCGCGCCGTCCCCGAAGCACAGCAGCGTCGCGTCGCCGGTGCACTCGCCGACGTCGGTCGGGTTGCCGTCGACGAGCTTCTGCTCATACCTGCGCACATGGGCGTTGCCTTCCAGCGTCCAGGTCGGCGTCGCGTCGACCTTGCCGGTCAGATTGAGATAGCCGACGCGGTTGGAGGTGATCTGCGGCGTGGTGTAGGTCGCACCCCAATATTTATCCAGGAGTTCGGCCGGAACGGTGGCGCTGGCGCCAAAGTCGTTCTTGGCGAGGCCCATATTGACGTGGAATTCGCTGTCGCCGGCCTTGTAGCCGACATCGCCGTAGAAGCGCCGCACGTCCGATTGAGAAAAATTGCGGAAGCCGTTGTCGTGCAGGCCTTCGAGCGCGGCGTAGACGCCGTAGTTCTTCTCGACCTGCTTGCCCCATTGCGCCGAACCCTGGATGCGGCCGAACGAGCCACCCATCAGATCGAGCTCGGCGCCCTGATAGGTGAAGCCGTCCTTCATTTGCAGGTTGATCGCGCCGCCCAGCGCGTTGAGGCCGAAGGCGGGGTTGTTGGTCACGAGCGTCACCGACCTGATCGCGGCGGTCGGGATCAGGTCCCAGTTGACGGCGTCCGAGAAGGCCTCGTTGATACGCACGCCATTCTGGTACACCGCGAGGCCTTGCGGCGTGCCCGTCACCGGCGAGGCGACAAAGCCGCGGAATTCGACATCCGGCTGGAACGGATTGCCGGTGACCTCGCTGATGTTGACGCCGGCGATGTTGTCGCGCAGCGCGTCGGTGACGTTGAGCGAGCCGGTGCGCTTGATCTGGTTGGCATCGACCGCGTTGATCGCCGACGGGACCTTGTCGACGTCGAGACCTCGGCCGGTGCCCGGCGAGGTCGGATAGACGTAGATGCGTGTCTTGGGGCGGTTCGAGGCGGCTGCCCCCGCGCGCGCGACCGGCCGCGACGGCGCGGTGCGCCTGGTGGCCGAGGGCGGCGGCGCCGCCACCTCGACCGGCGGCAGGTTCTGAACGTTGGTTTGCTCGTCCTGTGCGGCTTCGGCAGGGCTCGCGGCGACCAACCCAGACAGCAGCCCCGTCGACACCGAGGCCATCAACACACGACGCTTGAACCAAAGACGCTTGACCCAAAGATGCTTGCCCATCCCCGCCTTCCCATCCGTGACCACCGGCTGTTTTGATTTTCGCCGTTTGGTCGAGACGAGTGTAATCGGCAGCAGCGAGCGCGCCAGCCACAAAAGGTCGGGCGATATCCGCACCCGTTTTCCCGATCAAATCGGGAATTCTTCCCGATTGCCTGCGACGCGATCAGGCCGCCGCTGTCGGCACCAGCGCCTCCACGGTCAAACCGCCGTCGCCGGAAACGACGTTGAGCGTGCCGCCCAGCGCCAGAATCCGCTCGCGCATGCCGACGAGGCCGAAGCCGAGCTTCTGGCCCGGCTCCATGCCGCGGCCGTTGTCGCTCACCCGCACCCGGGCACAGGAGCGGCCATCGCGCGTGAGCTGGTCGACGGGCTCGATGACGACATTGACCGCGGTCGCGCCGGCGTGACGGAACACGTTGGTGAGCGCCTCCTGCACGACGCGGTAGATGGTGAGGTCGGCGGTCTCTCCGGTTGCGCCCAGCTCCGGCGAGATCGTGGTTTCGATGGTGACGTCGGGATGCGCTTCCCGCCACAGCCGCGACAGCGATTCGAGCGCCTGGCCGAGGCCGAGCTCGGCAAGGCCGACGGGCCTTAAGCGCTCCAGCACACGGCGCGTGAACTGCTGGAGTGCGTTGATCTGCTCCAGCAAGGCGCCGCCATGTTTTCGCACGGCATCCGCGCTCGGGGCGCGCCCATCCGCGAGCTTCGCCAACGCACTGGCATGCGCGCGCAGCGAGAACAGATAGGGCCCGAACTCGTCGTGAAGCTCGCGCGCGATCTCCTTGCGCTCGACGTCCTGGAGCGACACCGTGCGCTCGGCGAGGCGCCGCTTGTCCTCGACCGCCTCTCCGAGCGTAGCCGCAAGGTGGTTGAGCTTGGTGCAGATCGCGGCAAGCTCCGGCGCGCCGCCCGGCACAGCGCGTGCCTCATAGTGTCCGCCTTCGAGCTCGGCCATGGCCTGCGACAATGACTGGAGCGGCGCGAGCGCCCGGCCGACCACCGTCATCATCACCAGGAACAGCGCCAGCGCGATCACCGAGCCGACCTCGAGCTGGGTCATGATGCCATCCCAGATCTCGGCGATCTCGTCGTCGGGGTGCGAGGTGATCCGGAGCGAGCCGGGCTTGCCATGGATCGAGACGGGCACGCTGACCGCGGTCTGCTCAGGATGAACCAGGCTGACGAACCAGGCCGGCGGGGCGCGCGTATCGTCATCCGCATCGGGTCGGGGCGGCGTCAGCGGGTTCCCGCCGGCATCATGCAGCGCGATGCTGACATGGCGCAGGCGGCTGAGATCGCGCGCGATCTGGTTCAGCCGCGCGTCCGGATCGGGCGCCTCGTTGAGATCGGCCACGATCATCTCGATGAATTCGCGCGCGAGCCGGATCACGCTCTGGTCCTCGGCCTGCACGCGGGGACCTGCTTCCGCGACCTGGCGGCCGATATTGACGGCGAGCCCCAGCGCCAGCAGCAGCGCCAGCAGCACATTAATGCGCGCGCGCAGGGAAAGATTTTGCCACATTGGTGTCGCCTGTGCCTTGCGAAGCCTAGCCCGCGCCTGTCCGATGACGTTGACAGAGGCGAAGCGCCCGATATCTAATCGAAAGCGTACAGCAATCCCGGCCGGGTTGCATGAGGCGACATGAGACGCGCACGGCTCTCTTGTCCGGTATCATGCGGCGCAAAACAGGCCGAGGCTGTTACGGGGAACGCCTATGCGCATTCTGATCGTCGACGATCATCCCATTGTCGCCTCCGGCTGCCGTGCCGTGCTAGCCGACGAGGGCGAGATCGAGATCCTGGAGGCCGCCGACGCCGAAGACGGCGAGTGCGTCTTCATCGTCGAGCGCCCCGACCTCTGCGTCATCGACATCAACCTGCCGACCGTTTCCGGCTTCGAGCTGGCGCGCCGCCTGCTCGAGCGCGCGCCCGAGGCCCGCATCATCATGTTCAGCATGAACGACGACCCCGCTTTCGCCGCGCGCGCGATCGAATGCGGCGCCAAGGGCTACGTGTCCAAGACCGGCGATCCCGACGACCTCGTCGAGGCGATCCGCACTGTCGGAAGCGGCGGCACGTACCTGCCGAGCGCGATCGCGCGCAGCATCGCCTTTGCCGGACCTGCGCTGGCGCAAAGCCCGCTCTCCAAGCTGAATGCGCGCGAGATGGAGATCCTGCGGCTTCTCAGCGCCGGAAAGAGCCTGTCCGAGATCGCCTGGCTGGTGCAATCGTCCTACAAGACGGTGGCCAACACATCGTCGATCATGCGACAGAAGCTAGGTGTGAAGACCTCGGTCGAGCTGGTGCGATTGGCGATCGACAGCGGTGTCGCCTGACTGGTCAGCGGACTGGCGCGCCCGCACAAATTCGGTCACACAAGCGTTGCAATGTTGATGTGGTGAGATGCCACCGGAGCTTAAGGCATGACGATTCAAACTGTCGCGACCAATACATCCTATGGCGGCGTGCAGGGCGTTTACCGCCACGCGAGCGCTTCGACCGGAACCGACATGGTATTCTCGGTCTATGTTCCCCCGCATGCCGCGGGCGCCAAGCTTCCCGTGGTCTGGTATCTCTCCGGCCTCACCTGCACCCATGCCAATGTCACCGAGAAGGGCGAATTCCGCAAAACCTGCGCCGAGCTCGGCCTGATCTTCGTTGCGCCCGACACCTCACCGCGCGGGCCCGACGTGCCGGGCGATGCCAACAATGCCTATGATTTCGGCCTCGGCGCCGGCTTCTATGTCGATGCGACGCAAGAGCCGTTCGCGCGCAACTATCGGATGTGGAGCTACGTCATCGACGAGCTGCCGAAGCTGGTGGCGGGAAATTTTCCCGTCGACGCCAAGCGGCAATCGGTGATGGGCCATTCCATGGGCGGCCACGGCGCGCTGACGGTGGCATTGCGTAATCCGCACCGTTATCGCGCGGCGAGCGCGTTTGCGCCGATCGTGGCGCCCTCACAGGTGCCCTGGGGCATCAAGGCGCTGACGGGCTATCTCGGCCCGAACAAGGACGCGTGGCGCAACCATGACACGGTGGCGCTGATCGAGGACGGCGCAAAATATTCCGGCTTCCTGGTCGATGTCGGCGAGGCCGATAATTTCCTGAAGGAGCAATTGCGTCCCGAGCTGCTGGAGGCCGCCTGCAGCAAGGCCAACATCCCGCTGACGCTGCGACGGCAGCCGGGCTATGACCACAGCTATTATTTCATCTCGACCTTCATGGGGGATCACCTGCACTGGCACGCGGAGCGATTGAAGGGGTGATGCTTTCGTCGCATGCGGCGCGCTGCGCTTCCCTTCTCCCCTTGTGGGAGAAGGTGGCGCGAAGCGCCGGATGAGGGGTTGCCCCGTCGAATTCACTGCGAGAGATCCATACGCGGAGAGAGACCCCTCACCCGTCTTCGATGCTTCGCATCGAAGCCACCCTCTCCCACAAGGGGCGAGGGTGCAGCGGCGCACGCGGAGAGAAGAATTTACTCCGGCTTGCCGTAATTCGGCGCGAGCAGGCGGTTGCGAATGAGGTAGCTCATCGTCCGCGACCAGGACTCATCCGTGTTGCCGCGCATGTCGGCGCTGGCGGCCGCGATCATGGTGCCTGTCTTCACGTCGCGCAGATAGATGTTGAGGTTGATGATCAGGTTCGAGACCTTCTGAACCATGCCGGTGATCTCGAGCTCGGCACCCAATTCCCCGGCAAGCTTGAGGTCGCAGCCGCCACAGGCCTGCAGGTTCGCGTGACGGGCGGCGTCCCTGACCGGCGCGATGTCGAGCACCTGGAACTTGCCGGACTCAGTCAGTTCCTTGCGCAGTTGCTCGCTGATGCGCAGGAGCCGCGCCTCCTCCGGCTTGGAGCCGTAGAACTCGCCGGGCAGGCTGGTGTCGATCAACTCGAAATCGAACACCGCGAGTTTCGGCGGGTCGGCGAGCGCAACTGAGCCCGTCAACAGCAAAGCTGCGAAACATATCAATGCTCGCATGATCGTGATTCCCGGCCTCGCGCGCGCGAGGACGAAATGCGGGGTTGCATGCCCTGACAAATCGGTCATGCTTCAGCAGAAACAATTCTCCGCCGGCGGTCAAGCCGGGGAGCCTGCGGAGGAAGCATGATCCGATGGTTGGTCGGCCTGATCGGCTGGAGTCTTGCAGCGACGAGCGCGCTCGCGGCCGACCCCGTCATGATCGGCGTCGGCTATCTCGGCATCGCCGGCACCAGATCGACGCTGTCGCTGGTCGAGCAGCCCGCCGAGAATGACGGCGTTGCAGGTGCGCGCCTCGCCATCGAGGACAACAACACCACGGGAAAATTCCTCAACCAGCGCTTTACGCTGGAGGAACGCCGCATTCGGGAGGGCGAGGATGTGGTGCAGGCGGCCACCGACCTCGCCGAGAAGAATGGCTTCATCATCGCCGACCTGCCGGCTGACGCGCTGCTGAAAGTCTCGGACGCCCTGCGCGACCGCGGCACGCTTCTGTTCAACGCGGGCGCAATCGACGAGCGGCTGCGCGAGGCCGATTGCCGCGCCAATGTCATCCACACTGCGCCGACCCGCGCGATGCTGGCCGATGCACTTGGCCAGTATCTGGTGTGGAAGCAGTGGAAGCGCTGGCTGCTCGTGGTTGGCTCGCATGACGAGGACAAGCTGTTCGCCGATGCGCTCCGGCGCACCGCAGCGCGGTTCGGCGCCAAGATCGTGCAGGAAAAGACTTTTGAAGACAAAGGCGGAGCGCGGCGCACCGACAGCGGCGTGACGCTGATCCAACGGCAGATGCCGGTGTTCACGCAAGGCGCGCCCGCGTATGACGTGCTGGTCGCCGCCGACGAGAGCGAAGTGTTCGGCGCCTATTTGCCCTACCGCACCTGGGATCCCCGCCCCGTCGCTGGCTCGGCCGGCCTCGTGCCACGCAGCTGGGACGCATCGCAGGACCAGTGGGGCGCAATCCAGATGCAGAATCGCTTCATCAAGCTGAACGCGCGGCGCATGACCGCGCTCGACATGCAGGCCTGGACGGCGGTGCGCATGATCGGAGAAGCCACCTCGCGCACCAATTCCGGCGACGTCAGGAAAGTCACCGACTTCGTCAAGAGCCCGGATTTCTCGGTCGCCGCCTTCAAAGGCACGAAGCTGACCTTGCGCGACTGGAATCTCCAGCTGCGCCAGCCGATCCTGCTGGTCGACGGCCGCATGGTGGTGTCGGTGTCGCCGCAGGAAGGTTTCCTGCACCAGGTGTCCGAGCTCGATACGCTCGGCTACGACCGCCCGGAGAGCAAATGCAAGCTGAAGTGAGCATTGTGATGCGATGGATTCACCGCAGAGATGGTGCGCCCCCTCCCCCGCTTGCGGGGGAGGTGAAGACAGCCCGCGGACAGATGTCGCGCATACTGGGAACAGCGTTGCTCGCGGCACTAGCATTCGCGGCAGGGCCGGTGCACGCGTTCATCGCCTACGTCTCGAACGAGAAAGGCAACACGGTCTCGGTGATCGACACCGACAGCTGGACCGTGACCAAGACCATCAAGGTCGGCCAGCGCCCGCGCGGCATCGAGTTCACCCGTGATGGAAAATTCGTGATGGTCGCGGTCGGCGACGACGACACCATCCAGGTGATCGATGCCAAGACGCAAGCCGTGGTGGACAGCCTGCCCTCCGGCCCCGACCCGGAACTGTTCGCTCAGGATGCGGCGGGAAAAATTCTCTATGTCGCCAACGAGAACGACAATACGGTCACCGTGATCGACCTCGAGAAGCGCACCCGCCTCGGCGACATCCAGGTCGGCGTCGAGCCAGAGGGAATGACCATCAGTCCCGATGGCAAGACGCTGATCAACACGTCCGAGACGACCAACATGGCGCACTTCATCGACACCAGTTCGCGCCAGATCGTCGCCAACGTGCTGGTCGACGCACGGCCGCGGTTTGCCGAGTTCAAGCACGACAGCTCGGAAGTCTGGGTCTCCTCGGAGATCGGCGGCACCGTCTCGGTGATCGATCCCGGGAAGCATGAGGTGATCGGCAAGGTCACATTCGAGATTCCGGGTCTGCGGAAAGAGGCGATCCAGCCGGTCGGCATCGGCATGACCAGGGACGACAAGACCGCCTTCGTCGCGCTCGGCCCGGCCAACCGCGTCGCGATCGTCGATGTCGCGACGCGCAAGGTGACGAAATATCTGCTGGTCGGACAGCGGGTCTGGCACATGGCGTTCACGCCGGACGAAAAATACCTGCTCACCACCAACGGCGTGTCGAACGACGTCTCGGTGATCGACGTCGCCGCACAGAAGGTGATCAAGACCATTCAGGTGGGCGAACTGCCCTGGGGCATCACGATCGCGCCATGACCAGCCCTGCCCCCATCGCCGAACCGCGTGCGACGCCAAGGCCGGATCCGGCGGCGGTGCCGGCGCTGTCGATCGACGGCGTCAGCCATGCCTATGGTCCGCGCCAGGCGCTGATGGACGTCTCCTTCAACGTGCAGCCTGCGAGCTTCACGGCGCTGCTCGGGCTCAACGGCGCCGGCAAGAGCACGCTGTTCTCGCTGATCACGCGCCTGTTCGGCATTCAGTCCGGCCGCGTCGGCATCTTCGGGCATGACATCAGCAAGAGCCCGGGCGAAGCGCTGCGGCTGCTCGGCGTCGTGTTCCAGCCGCGCACGCTCGACCTCGACCTGTCGCTGACGCAGAATTTGCTCTATCACGCCGCGCTGCATGGCATCAGCCGCCGCGAGGCCGCGACGCGCAGCGCCGAGCTGCTCGGCCGCATCGGGCTCTCCGAGCGCGCTGCGAGCAAGGTGCGCGATCTCTCCGGCGGCCAGATGCGGCGGCTGGAGATCGCACGGGCGCTGCTGCACCGGCCGCGGCTGCTGCTGCTCGACGAGCCGACCGTCGGCCTCGACGTCAAGGCGCGCGCCGACATCATCAGCCATGTCCGCCAGCTCGTGACCGAGCAAGGCATCGGCGTGCTCTGGGCCACGCATCTGTTCGACGAGATCATGCCCGGCGACGATCTCGTCGTGCTGCACCAGGGCAAGGTGCTGGCGCAGGGCCCGATGAGCCGCGTCATCTGCGAGGCTGGCGCGCAGGACGTCAACACCGCCTTCATGCGCCTGACCGGCGCGCAAACCATGCCGGGAGGCGGCGCATGAGCAGCATCACCACCCGCGATGCACCGCGCGGTTTCTCGGCTAGCGAGTATATGACCTGCCTCACCGGCATCGTCTGGCGCGAGGGCTTGCGCTTCCTGAATCAGCGCGAGCGCTTCGTCTCGGCACTGGTGCGGCCGCTGGTGTGGCTATTCATCTTCGCCGCCGGCTTCCGGCAGGTGCTCGGCATCTCCATCATCCCGCCTTACGAGACCTACATCCTCTATGAGGTCTTCATCGCGCCGGGGCTGATGGCGATGATCCAGCTCTTCAACGGCATGCAATCCTCGCTCTCGATGGTCTACGACCGCGAGATGGGCAACATGCGCACGCTGCTGGTGAGCCCGCTGCCGCGCGGATTCCTGCTGTTCTGCAAGCTGCTCGCGGGCACGGCGGTCTCGCTGCTCCAGGTCTATGCGTTCCTGCTGATCGCCTGGTTCTGGGACATCACACCTCCTCTGTCAGGTTATCTCACCGTGCTGCCTGCGCTGATCCTGTCCGGGCTGATGCTGGGCTCGCTCGGCATGCTGATCTCCTCCGGCATCAAGCAGCTTGAAAGCTTCGCCGGCGTCATGAACTTCGTGATCTTCCCGATGTTCTTTGCCTCCTCGGCGCTTTACCCGCTCTGGCGGGTACAGGAGGGCAGCCCCTATCTCTATTATCTCTGCGAGGCCAATCCGTTCACTCATGCGGTCGAGCTGATCCGTTTTGCGCTGTACGGACAGGTCAACTGGATCTCGCTGGCGGTGGTGGCCGGCTGCACAATCGTCTTCATGATCGGCGCGATTCTGGCCTATGATCCCTCGCGCGGGCTGGCGCGACGGGGGCCTGCGGGAGGCGAAGGATGACGATTCGGGTTCTGGCCATGACCGCTTTGGCACTCGCAGTCGCGAGCACAGCCGCGCGCGCGGCCGATCCGCGCTATCCCAATTGGCCCTGCGCGCAGGCCAAGGTCCCGGAGATCTCGCTCGCGGCCGTCTGGGCCGGCCCTGCGCTCGACGACGCCGAGACCAAGTGGAAGAACGATGCCAAGATCAGCGCGCTGGTCGCAAAGCTGTCGGCGCGCAAGACGCCGCTGGACGAGGCCGAGAAGTCGGTGAAGGAGTTTTTGGCCGCTTCCGCCGGCGACAAGACCGCGAACGCCAAGCTCCTGTTCGCCGGTCTGTTCGACACGCTCAACGCCCAGCGCTCCCAGGTCATGAACGGGCTCGAACGTGTCAGCCGCAAGCAGCGCGAGGCCGCCGACAAGATCCGCGAGGAAACGATTCAACTCCAGGCACTCCAGGGCACCGCGTCGCGCGACGACACCAAGGTCGAGGCGCTCAGCAACGAGCTGATCTGGAAGACCCGCATTTTCGAGGACCGCAACAAGGTGGTGCGGTTCGTTTGCGAGGTTCCGACCGCGATCGACCAGCGCCTGTTCGCGCTTGGGCGCGTGATCCAGCAGGACATGGAATAGCGTCAGCTTTGCTGACAACTTGCAAAAGTTCCCGAGACGTCAACGCCATCGTTAACCTTTGCCGCGCTATCTGCCGGAACCAAATCGATCTAGGATGGCTTGTCGATGTGAATCTCGAATGCCGGGAGGCCTCGATGGGAACCACGAAATTCATCCTCGCAGGCGCTGCGGTCATCAGCATGCTCGCATCCAGCGCCTTTGCCGACGACATGACCGGAATGGTCACCAGGATCGATCGGCTCAACAACACGATCTCGATCCAACAGATGCAGAAGGGAACCGTTGGCGGCAGCGCAGGCGGCGCCGGCGCGCTGCAGGAATACAAGACCAAGGATGCCGCAATGCTGGATGCCGTCCACGCCGGCGACCGGGTGACATACTCGGCGACCGACACCAACGGCACTGGGACGCTGACCAGGCTGCAGAAGCAGTAGGGCTTCTCGGCCGCGGAGGCTGCTCGCCTCCCGAATCGGTCCAGTTGGGAATGCGATGCTGCCTCTGCGTCGTCATTGCGAGCGCAGCGAAGCAATCCGGAATCTTTCCATGGAGGGACTCTGGATTGCTTCGCTGCGCTCGCAATGACGAGGAGAGAGTTGCGTATCTGCCTCTAACACCGTGATCGCGGGGCTAATCGAACCGCTCACTGCTCCGGCCGCGGTTCTGGCTGCGCCTCGTCGGCCGGCAGTTTCGCACGCTCCCAGCCGTCGGTGCCATCGGGGTACCAGGCGATGTTGGAATAGCCGTAGGCCAATGCGCGCTTGGCGGCGTTCCACGACATCCAGCAATCGGCGAGGCAATAGATCACGAGCAGTGCGGCCTTGTCGCTGCGTGAGGCACGTACGAGGCCGCGCTGGAAGTAATCGTCCATCGCAGGCGGCAGCGCGCCGTAGCCGGTATCGGGCAGCCAGATGCTGCCCGGAATGTTCCTATGCGGCATGTCGCGCCACACCGTGCCCTCGGGCAGGTTCTTCGGCTTCGGCGCGCGCGGCAGCACGTCGATGAATGCACCGCTCTGCGCGCGCCAGATCGCTTCGGCCTCCGCTGTCGTCAGCACGCGCGCGCCGGCGAGCGTTGCCGGCACGGGCGCGCGGTAATTGTCGGAGCGATACCCCTCGGGCTCGAACGGCTCCTGCTGCTGCGCGAATGCCGGCGCCGCGAGGACAGCGGCAACCAGCGCAGCGGCAATTTGCTGTCTCATGGCGTCTTCTTGGCCGTCTCCGCACCGAGCGGCCGATCGCTCTCGTCCAACAAGGGAACGCCGAAGTCGAGCAGGATCTTGTTGATCTCGCCCTGGTTCTCCTGGATCAGCTTGTTGAGCTGCCGCTTCCAGTTCTGGTCTGCGGGACGCACGCCCATGCCGATGCGATAGACCAGCTTTGGTCCGGTGGTCTCCTTGACCAGCGGCGTCACGTGCATTGCGCCGACCTTCTTCGCATAGTACCCGGCCATCGGTCCCCACAGCACACCGGCGTCGATCTTGCCCGCGGCGAGATCGTCGATCATCGCCTGCGCCGAATTGTCGTAGCGCGTGTCGATCATCAGCGGATAGGGCTTTGCGTTCCCCATCAGGCCCGCGAGCGCCATGTTGGTGGCCGGCGGCGTGCCGGCGACGATGCCGACAT
Organism: Bradyrhizobium sp. GW821-FHT13H05; assembly: GCF_058804065.1. Taxonomy (NCBI): domain Bacteria; kingdom Pseudomonadati; phylum Pseudomonadota; class Alphaproteobacteria; order Hyphomicrobiales; family Nitrobacteraceae; genus Bradyrhizobium; species Bradyrhizobium sp. GW821-FHT13H05. The sequence continues at coordinate 33,146 of NZ_JBXAPO010000004.1, forward strand.
GCTTGCCCTTCAGCCTCGCGTCCTCGAGCGTGTCGACGTCCTCGAGCCCGCTGCCTGCTTTCGAGACCAGCGCGTAGGACGTGCGGTAATAGGGATTGGTGCCCTGCACGAGGTCGTCGCCTTGCGGAAAGCCCATGATGACATCGCAGCGATGCGCACCCAGTGTCATTCGCACGAAGCCGGTCGCCTGCGGGAAGAACACATAGTCGAGCTTCTTCTGGAGCTTGTCGGCGAACAACTCGGCGAGCTTGTTCTCCAGCCCCTCACCCTTCTCGTTGGAGAACGGCAGATTGCGCGGATCCGCACAGACCCGCAGCACCCTTGGGTCCACCAGCTCGAACGAGAGATCGCCGGTTTCGCTCGTCTGCGCTGCGGCGACGTCGCCCAGCGCGCAGCACGCAACCACCCCCCACAGCAAAAACAACCAGCGACGATGTCGTCCGGCCTCCGTCATCGCGCTTCCTCCTCGTTTTGTTTGAATGTTATCCATGCAACGCATGACGCGCCATGTTTGCCAACTTTGTGCTGGCTTTTTTTGTTGCAGTGCAATGCGCAAAACCCTTTGAACTGAGGCGGAAAAGTGTCTCACGTCGCTTCAATCATCACAGCCTTGGCCCTGCTCGGGGCGGCGACGCTAGCACGCGCCGCGTCGGCCGAATTGCCTGTGAGCGAAGTCGCGCCCGGAATCTTCGTACACTCCGGGACCATCGCCCTGATGACGCGCGACAATGAGGGCGACATCGCCAATGTCGGCTTCATCGTCGGCGAGGACGCGGTCGCCGTGATCGATACCGGCGGCAGTTTTCGCGAGGGCGAGGCGCTGCTGGCGGCGGTGCGGGCCCACACCAAGAAGCCGATCCGCTACGTCATCAACACCCACGGTCATCCCGACCATGTCTTCGGCAATGCCGCGTTCGTCGCCGCGGGGACCAGCTTCGTCGGCCACAGCAAGCTCGCGCAGGCGCTGGCGACGCGCGGGCCTTACTATCTCGACAATTTTCGCCGCATCATGGGCAAAGAGTTAATCGATCCCGTGAAGATCGTGCCGCCTAGCCTGCTCGTGAAGGACACGCTGACGCTCGACCTTGGATCACGCCGCCTGACCTTGCTGGCGTGGCCGGCCGGGCATAGCGACAACGACCTGACGGTGTTCGACGAGGCGACGCAGACGCTGTTCGCGGGAGACCTCGTCTTCCTCCGCCATATTCCGGTGATGGACGGCAGCATCCGCGGCTGGCTCAACACCCTCGGGGAACTCGCGAAAATTCCGGCGCAACGCGTCGTTCCCGGTCACGGCCCTGTGAGTGGCTGGCCGGCCGCACTGGACGACGAACGGCGTTATCTCGCGACGCTGCTGGCGGACGTCCGGGCGTCGAACAAGAAGGGCGAGCCGATCCGGACCGCCGCCGACAAGGCGGCCGCGACGGAGCGGCCGCATTGGGAACTGTTCGATGACTACAACGCCCGCAACGCAACCGCAGCATTTTCGGAAATTGAATGGGAGTAGCGGACGCGCTACGCTCACCGTGACACTGCTTCGTCCGCACAGGAGATCAGCTTCGCTGACTCCGGGGATCATGATCATGACGGGATGCACACGTCGCCTGACGATGATCGCCGCACTGCTCGGCATCGCCTTCGCCGTGCCTGTTAGCGCCGAGGAGGCCTACGATCCCTGGCCGGGCCTGGTGCAGGACATCTTCAGCAACCGGGCGATGAACGACGGCAGCGAGGTCATCGGCATCGAGATGCCCTATCGCGCCGAGGACGCAGCAATCGTGCCGGTGACCCTGCGCAGCAAGCTGTCGCCCGGCGATGCGCGGCGCATCCGCTCGATCACGCTGGTGATCGACCGCAATCCGGCACCGATGGCGGCGAAGTTCGAGCTCGGCCCGGATGCCAACGTCACCGAGATCTCCACACGCGTGCGCGTCAACAACTACACCGACGTGCACGCCGTCGCCGAGCTCAGCGACGGCCAGCTCTATGTCTCGAAAGTCTATGTGAAGGCTTCCGGCGGCTGCTCCGCCCCGGCCGGGAAAAATGCCGAGGAAGCCAACAACCGCCTCGGCCAGATGCGCTACCGCCAATTCGCGCGCGAGGAGGCGCCGGCGAGCCGCATCCGCGAAGCGCAGATCATGATCGGCCATCCCAACAATTCCGGCCTGCAGATGGACCAGGTCACGCAGCTCTATATTCCCGCCTTCTTCGTCAACCAGCTGAAGCTGACGCAGGACGACAGCCCGGTGCTGTCGATGGAAGGCGGCATCTCGATCTCCGAAGATCCCAACCTGCGCTTCACCTATGTGTCCAACGGCGCGAAGCGCTTTCGCGCAGAGGCGAAGGACACGGACGGACACGTGTTCCGCAATGAGTGGGATGTGGCGAAGTCGGGGACGTGAGGCGAGCTGTGCTTCCCTCTCCCCTTGTGGGAGAGGGTGGATCGCCGCGCAGCGGCGAGACGGGTGAGGGGTATCTCTCCGCGAGAGATACTCTCAAACGTCTAAGCGTGAGGTGAGATACCCCTCATCCGGCGCTTCGCGCCACCTTCTCCCACAAGGGGAGAAGGGATCGCACCATCTATGCCGCAAATAGTCAGAAACACCTCACCTCGGCTTCGGCCTGCGCACGCCGCAAATCATTCACCGCGGAATTCGCCTGCTCCGACGTGCGGAACTGAACCCCGAGATTGCCGCGCACCTGCGACATGCTCAGCGCCGTCTCGGCGGTGACGTAGCGGTCATAGGACACGATCGAAGCCACCACGTCGATCGAGCAGGAACATTGCTCGATCGACTGCCTGCTCTCGCCATTGGCCTTCATGCAGCCATAGACGTACTCCGCGCGCGCGGATGTCGGATAGTCATTGGCCTCCTCGGCGCGCGCGGCGTACATGGTCACCGCCCACACCGCCAATGCGGCGACAATCGGTCGTAGCTGTCCCGCCAGATTCATGCGCGTCCTCCCGCTGGTTGCGACGAAAGCTATGCTATGCGTATTGTCCTGAAAAGCACTCAATCTGAGGAAGCGGCTCACAAGGTGATGAGAGTTTTGGGACGAACATTGGCGCTCGCGGTGACGCTGGCGCTGACACAGGTCGCAAGCGGCCACGCCGCGGATACGATCCGCCTTGCGGTGCAGAAAACCGGAACATTCTCCTGGGAGCTGGCCGCGATCCGCGCCGGAGGGCTCGACAAGGAGGCCGACCTGTTGCTGGAGGTCACCGAACTCGCGAGCCCCGAAGCCGGCAAGATCGCGCTGCGTGCCGGGAGTGCCGATATCATCCTGTCCGATTGGCTGTGGGTGTCGCGCGAGCGCGCGCTCGGCGCCAGGCTGACCTTCTATCCCTATTCCAGCGCGCTCGGCGCGGTGATGGTGCCCGCGTCCTCGCCACTCAAGACGCTGGCCGATCTGAAAGGCCGCAAGCTCGGCGTCGGCGGCGGCGCTATCGACAAGAGCTGGCTGCTGCTGCAGGCGCGGATGAAGCAGGACGGCATCGACCTCAAGTCGGATGCAAGCATCGTCTATGGCGCGCCGCCGCTGATCGCCGCCAAGGCGCTCGACGGCGAGATGGATGCAAGCCTCAATTTCTGGAATTTCTGCGCCCAGCTCGAGGCCAAGGGTTTTAGGCGTCTCACCGGCATCGAGGACATCTTGCCGAAGCTGGGGGCCAAGGGTGCGGTCTCGGCCGTCGGCTACGTCTTCGACGAAGGCTGGGCCGCGAGCCATCGCGAGGCCGTGGCGCGCTTCATCGCGATGACCCGCAAGGCCAAGCAGATGCTGATCAGCTCGGATGCCGCCTGGGACAAGGTTGCCCCGCTCACCGGCGCGAGCGATGCCGTCATGCTCAAAACCTACCGCGACCGTTACCGCGACGGGATTCCGCGCCGGAGCATCGACGACGAGGAAAAGGATGCGCGCGTGCTCTATCGCGTGCTCGCCGAGATCGGCGGCCGCGACCTTGTCGGCCCCGCGGCCGAGCTGGATCCCGGCACGTTCTATCACGCAGTCCCCGGAGATTGAGGTGCTGCGCCTTCTCTCGGTTGCCCTGCTGCTTGCGATCTGGTGGACTGCCGCTCTCTTCGTCGGCGGCGCAAAGCTGCCCTCCCCGCCGGCCGTGCTCAACGTCATCATCGCGGAGGCATCGAGCGGCGCGCTGTTCCTGCATCTCGGGGCCACGCTGGCGCGGGTCGCACTCGCCTTCGCGCTGGCGATGTCGCTCGGCAGCGCCATCGGCTATCTGATGGGACGGGTGAAGCTCGCCGACCGGCTCGGCGATCCCTGGCTGATCCTGCTGCTCAACCTGCCAGCGCTGGTCGTGATCGTGCTGGCCTATATCTGGGCCGGCCTCACCGAAGCGGCCGCGATCGCGGCGATCGCCATCAACAAGCTGCCGACCGCCATCGTCACCCTGCGCGAGGGCACGCGTGCGCTCGACCGCTCACTCGACGAGATGGCGAGCGTATTCGCGATGCCGCGCTGGCGTGCCTTCCGTCATGTCGTGCTGCCGCAGCTTGCGCCCTATATCGCAGCCTCCGCCCGCTCGGGCCTGTCGCTGGTGTGGAAGATCGTGCTGGTCGCCGAACTCTTGGGACGGCCGAACGGCGTCGGCTTCGAGATCGGCGTCGCGTTTCAGCTGTTCGACACGCCGCGTCTGCTGGCCTATTCGCTGACCTTCGCCGCCGTCGTGCTCGTCATCGAGACGGTGCTGGTGCAGCCATTCGAAGCCCGCGCAACACGGTGGCGCCCCCGTGCGGCTTGAAGTCGAGATCACAGGCAAGACTTTCAGGAGTGCCGCGGGCGAAACGCACGAGGTGCTGGCACCGGTCAAATTCGCGCTTTCATCCGGCGAAGTCGGCGTGCTGATCGGCCCGTCCGGCTGCGGCAAGAGCACGATGCTGCGCATCATCCTCGGGCTCGATCACGACTTTCACGGGCGCATCGCGCGGCCGCCGGAGGCGCGGATCGGCATGGTGTTCCAGGAGCCGCGACTGCTGCCATGGCGCTCGGTCGAGCAGAATGTGCGGTTGGCTGCACCAGGCATCTCCGACGCCAAGCTCGCCGAGCTGTTCAGGATCCTGGAGCTGGAGGCGCATCGCAGTCATTTCCCCGGTGAATTGTCGCTTGGCCTTGCCCGGCGTGTCGCGCTGGCCCGCGCCTTTGCGGTCGAGCCCGATCTGCTGGTGCTCGACGAGCCCCTCGCCTCGCTCGACGACGCGCTCGCAGGCCGCCTGCGCGACGAGATCGCGACGCTGGTGGCGAGCCGTCCTGTGATGACACTGCTCGTCACCCACAGCCTGGATGATGCGATCCGTCTCGGCGACCGCCTGTTTGTCCTGTCGGCGCGCCCGGCGCACATCGTGCAAGAGGTGCCGATTGTCGTTCCACGCGCCGAGCGCACCGAAGCGGCGCTTGGCAGGATCAGGGCGGAGCTCGCGGCGGTTCAGCTTGAATCGAAATGAGAACTCGTGGTCAACTGGACCCAACGAGATCGTCGAGGGAGGTTCACCATGCGGCGCACGCTGATTGCGATCGGCATCCTGTTGGTTGCGATGCCGGGCACGGCGCTCGCGCAGGCCAAGGGCAAGGGCATCCGGCTCTGGAATCTGACGACGGAAACGATCTCCGGCTTCCAGCTCTCGCCGGCCGGCAAGACCGACTGGGGTCCGAACCAGTGCCTGAACGACAAGGACAAGGAGGTCGACCACGACGAGCGGCTGCGCATCACCGGCGTCGAGCCCGGCCGCTACGACGCCAAGGTCAGCTATCCCAATGCGCGGCAATGCGTCGTCCGCAACATCGAGATCAAGGCTGACGCGGTGTTCTCGATCGCCGACAAGGATCTGAAGGACTGCACGAAGTAGAACTCCGGCCCTCGTGCTGCGGAGCAGGCGCCTCGAAGAATGGCCGCGAGCGAGAGCGGGGCCTTGATGGTTCGAGACGCGCGTTCCGCGCTCCTCACCATGAGGAGCTAGTAGCGCCTCACGCCTTGTCGTTCGGGTGCGGATATTCGCAGCGCCAGCGGACCGCCTGCCACTTCGGATGGTCACCGACCCATTGCGCGATATAGGGCGGCGCGGCCATGGCGCATTGCTTCGGCGACCCCGCATAGTTGAACACAATATGCTGCTCTTCGCAGGTCGCAGGCGAGAGCACCGCACACACAGTCACCACCAGGTCGATCGGGTTCATGCCGGGATCCTCGCGCAGGGACGCTGTACGTTAGCATAAATGGATACGTCCCGAGGAGCCGGAAGTTTCAATCCAGCGTGAGGGAACCGCTCAGCTAGAAGTTAATACCGAACACCAGCCTCGCCTGATGGCGTTCGAAATTGACGAGGTCGAGATTGGCCCCCGTCCCGGCCGGACGGCCCCAGGCCTGCATGCTCCAGCTCAGGGTGAGTCGTGACTTCTCCGATAGCTGGAAATAGGCGGTCGGACCGACGAACAGGGCCTGCCCTGCGAACTCGCCGAGGCCGATGCCCTCATACTGCCGGAAGTACCGCATCTCCCCGCCGAGCAGCATATCGGGGCGCACGCGGACCAGGCCGGCAAAGGCGGCGCCGATGGTCGAGCTCTTCTCGGACACTCCCGCCACTTCGAAGCGCGCCCATTCCGGCTGATAGATCAGGTTGAGCGCACCGATGGCGAAATTCGGGATCAGCTCGCGGTCGAAGGCGAGCGTGAAGTCGGTGCCGTACATCCGGCCCTTGGCGCCAGAGGTCTCATCAATGCGATCGCCATGGAGCTCGGCGGCAACCGTCAATCCGAACGGCGCGCGCTCGCGGTCAAGCAGGCGATAGCGCAGGTCGAGCGAGGCGCCCTGAAAGTTGAACTGGCGGCGATCGCCGATATCGGGGACGCCGGTAATGTCGTGCAGCGTGGCTGTGCCGCCGACCTCGATGCGGAAGTTCGGCAGCGGGACGATCTCGATCTCGACCTCCTGCTGGAGGGCGCGATAGGTGCCGCCGCCCTTGCCGGAATGCCCTGTCGTTTGGGTCTGGAATTCGCGCTCGCCGGGATTGCCGACGTCGGTGCCGATCATGAAGCCGAAGATGTGCTCCGTATCAAAACCCTCTTCGGCGCGGACGCAGGCCGGTGCAAGCGCGGCCATGCATGCAATTGCCGTCCAGATTGTGCGAGCTCCGATGGGCATCGCGAACACTACCACGGCTTCGATGGCATTCGCCACCGAAGCCGCGGCAGGTTCGTCAGTCTTACTTGCGCGCAGCGCAGGCGTACATGTTGATTTCCATGCCGACCGGCACTTCCACGATCTTCGGAGCTTTCCAAGCCATTCGGGGTCTCCCAAGGGATTGAGCGCGACATCGCGCGGGGCAAAACCTAGGGCTGCGTCAAGTGCAGCGCAAGCCTGGAATCGAATAGCGAACACAGCGAACTGTCGCATTGTGCTCGCGAATTTCCCTCTCGGGCAAATCGCCTTCACTCCCAGTCAAGCATCACCGCTTTCACCGCAACAAGCGCAGCAGTGCCCGGCCGGCGCGCGAGTTCAGCTCCTTCGCATCAAGCGTTCCGTCATGATCGGGATTCGCCGCGTTGAAGCGCTGCTCGACCACGGCCAGATATTCGTCGAGCGTCAGAGTCCCGTCGCGATCGGGATCGGCGGCGGCAAGTTCTTTCGCCGTTAACCGTCCGCGCAATTCGCGCGCATCCAGCGTGCCGTCGTGATCGGGATCGAGCCTGGCGAACAGCGCGGCGGCCGCCTTCTTCACTTCGGCAAGGTCGAGCGTGCCGTCATTGTCGGTATCGAACATTTTGACGGCGTTGCCGGAGGCCGACCACGCCGGACCGGACAGCAATGCAACCGTAAGCGCAAGCGCAACTGAGCGACGCGATATCATTCAGACCTCCCTGACCAAAAGCCCCGATTCGAGCGGGATCAAAACAACATAAGTCCGCAGGCGAGCCCCGGTTCAAGTCCGGAATTGCAGCCTGCGCACCGCACAACTCGCGGAACCCGACCACCCAAGGGGAGCGGCCAAGCTGGCATCGCTTCATGTCACGGAATTTTTCCAGCGTCTGCGCACAAGTGAAAACCGGTTGTCAGGTTTCCGTCAGGTGGTCGGCATCTGGCGTCCAACATATTGCCAGCGCGCATTCGACTTTCGTATTGACGGGTTTTGCAATCGGGCGGAGTGTTACGGTCGCAGCGTCAAAAGGCGCGCATATTGGGAGGAACGGATGAAACGCTTTGCGATGGCCGCGAGCCTCGTCATGCTTGCATCGACGTGTGCAAACGCCCAGACCACCGAGCAGCTGGTCAAGGGTGCGACCGATACATCGAACGTTCTCAACTACGGGATGGGCTACAATCTCCAGCGCTTCTCGACCCTGAACCAGATCAACAAGGACAGCGTCAAAAATCTCGTCCCGGTCTGGAACTACTCCTTCAACGACGATCGCAGCGAGGAATCGCAGCCACTGGTGTACCAGGGCGTGATCTACGTGACCTCCCACAACGCGACCATGGCGGTCGATGCCAAGACCGGCAGGCAGATCTGGAAATCCAAGGTCGAATATCCCGCCGAGACGCCGCGTATCGTCTGCTGCGGCATCATCAACCGCGGCGCTGCGCTCTACGATGGCAAGGTGTTCCGTACCACACTCGACGCCAATGTGATCGCACTCGATGCCAAGGACGGCAAGGAGTTGTGGCGGCAGAAGGCGGCCGACATCAAGGAAGGCTATTCGATGACGGTGGCCCCGCTGGTCGCCGACGGCGTCGTCATCACCGGCATCTCCGGCGCCGAGTTCGGCACCCGCGGCTTCATCGACGGCTGGGATCCGGCCACCGGCAAGCACCTGTGGCGCACCCATTCGATCCCCTCGCCGGACGAACCCGGCGGCGATACCTGGAAGGGCGACACCTGGAAGCTCGGCGGCGGCTCGACCTGGATCACCGGTTCATATGATCCAGAACTGAACACGGTCTATTGGGGCATCGGCAACCCCGGCCCGTTCAATTCGGCGGTGCGGCCCGGCGACAACCTCTACACCTGCTCCGTGCTGGCGATGGATCCCAAGACCGGCAAGATCAAGTGGCACTACCAGTTCTCGCCGAACAATCCGTTCGACTATGACAGCGTGGCCGAGATGGTTCTTGCCGACATGAACGTCGAGGGCAAGCCGACCAAGGTGCTGATGGACGCCAACCGCAACGGCTTCTTCTACGTGCTCGACCGCACCAACGGAAAGCTGCTCGCGGCCAATCCTTACGTGAAGGTCAACTGGGCCACCGGCATCGACATGAAGACCGGGCGGCCGATCGAGACCGACGTCAGCAAGGACGCGCGTGACGGCAAGAAGGTGACGGTCTATCCGTCGATCCTCGGCGGCAAGAACTGGGAGCCGATGTCGTTCAATCCGCAGACCGGCCTCGCCTACGCCAATACGCTCGCCTTCGGCGGCAGGTACAAGACCGAGCCCGCAACCTTCAAGCAGGGTGAATGGTATCTCGGCATGGACCTCACCGATCTCTGGGAATGGGGTGACGGTCCGCGCGGTCACCTGAAGGCGATCGATCCGATGACCGGCAAGGCGAAGTGGGAAGCGCCAAGCGACATCCCGCGCTTCTCCGGCGTGCTGTCGACCGCGGGCGGCGTCGTATTCTCGGGCGCGCTGACCGGCGAGTTCGAGGCCTTCGACGCCGACACCGGCAAGAAGCTCTGGCAGTTCCAGACCGGCTCCGGCATCGAGGGACAACCGGTGACCTGGCAGCAGGATGGCGTGCAATATGTCGCCGTCACGAGCGGCTATGGCGGCGTCTACTCGCTGTTCTCCGGCGACGAGCGGCTTGCCAAGGTGCCGCCCGGCGGCTCGCTGTGGGTTTTTGCGGTGAAGCAATAGCCACGGCCCGATGCTGAAAGACGTCTCTCACAAGACGGTGGCGGTTCTCGCCACCGTCGCGGTACTGACGGTCGCGCTTGCGGCGACCGTTCGTGCCGCGGACGACACAAATGGCAATCCCGTGCAGGCGCAGATCGACCACGGCAAGTCGACCTATGCCGAAAAATGCTCGCACTGCCACGGCCCCAACATGATGAACCCCGGCACCATCACGCCGGACCTGCGCGCCTTTCCGGACGACAAGACGCGTTTCGTCACCACCGTGAAGAACGGCAAGAACAACAAGATGCCGCCCTGGGCCGACATTTTGAGCGACGACGAGATCACCGATCTCTGGGCCTTCATCTCGAGTCGGAGGAAACCATGAGGGGCTGGCTCGCCGCCTGGAGCGGCGCCGCGATCCTCGCGGCATCGGCTATGGCTGCGCACGCCGCAGATGAGCCGCTCAGAGTCTGCCTCGATGAAGACCGGCCCCCGCTTTCGGTACATCACAAGGGCAAGCCCGACTCCGGCTTCGATGTGCTGCTGGCGCAGGCGATCGCGGATCGGATGGGACGGCCGCTCCAAATCCAGTGGTTCGAGAGCAAGCTGGATGAGGATTCGAGCCCGCAGCTCGAGGCCAATGCGCTGCTCTCCGACGGGCGCTGCTCGCTGGTCGGCGGCTACGCACTGACGATAGATTCCCTCGTCAAGCCCGGCATGAAGACCGCGCGCCTGCCGGATTTCGCCGGCGCTACGCGCGACGACCGGCGTCGCCGCGTCGCACTCGGCGTGCTCGCGCCGAGCCAGCCTTATGTCTATTCGCCGATGACGGTGGTGCTCGGACCAAAAGCGCAGGGGCGCAAGATCGGCGACATCGGCGATGTCGCCGGCCTTCGTCTCGCGATCGAGAGCGGATCGCTGGGCGATGCCATCCTGATGACCTTCGACAAGGGACGCCTGATCGACAGCATCACCCATCTGGTTCCCGGCCGCGATGATCTCCTCGGCGCGCTCGCCCGCGGCGATTACGACGCGACGCTGGTCGACCTCGCGCGCTTCGACGCCCATCGTGCCGCGCATCCCGACACGGCGATCACCGCCTCCGGCTACTACTATCCGATCGGCGCCAATCGCGGCTATGTCGGGCTCGCCAGCGATCCCGCGCTGATCGAAGCCGCCAACAAGGCGCTGACGGAGCTCGCAGCCGGGGGAGAGATCGCAGCATTCGGCAAGCAGGCCGGCCTCACCTACCTGTCACCACGCGAGCCTGCGATTTTGGGCGATGTCTGGATGAAGATCATTCAGCGGTGACGGAAAACGCCGTCGTCTCCCGCTGCGTCCGGGCACGAGATTTGAGTCGTCGCGCAACTGCATCAACATCGTCATTGCGAGCGTAGCGAAGCAATCCAGAGTCCCTCCGCGGAAAGATTCTGGATTGCTTCGCTGCGCTCGCAATGACGGAGTGCGGAGGAACGGCAGCGTGCCTCTTGAGGCAGCCCAACGGCATCGACTGGCCTAATTGCTACCTGAACCATATGATGTCCGCGTTTCATCCGCCCCTTTGGTGCCCCGTGAATTCCCCGACCATCACAAGCTTTCGCGACCTCCTCTCCCGCGAAATCAAGGCCGGCGAACTGCTGCGCGCGCTGATCGTGGTCGGTCCGATGGTCGCCGCTTATTTCATCGCGCGCGAGACGGCGCTGCTCAATCTCGGCCTCGTCGCGGTCTCGCTGCTCATCCCGGCGCTACGGCTGCATCTGCCGCCGAAGGTCATCGCGTGGCACTACCTTGCCATCCTCGTCACCTTTGCCGCGCTCTTCCTGGCCGCCCCGATCAAGCCGCTGTTCGTGGTCCTGACCGCGCTTGCCGGCTTCCTCGCCGTGGCGGGGACGCGCCATGGCGAAGATTTCCGCACGCTCGGCAATTGGGTCTTCATCCCTGCCGTCTATCTCGCCTGCGAGGTGCGGGAGGGCGTGAGCGCCCCCGAAGCGCTCCGCCATGCCGGCGTGATCATCGTCTCCTCGCCGATCGCACTGGCGCTGGTCTGCGCTATCCGGATTTACGACCAGCGACGGCAAGGCGAGGCCGCGACCTCGTTCGGACCGCCCGCGGCCACGTGGTTCCTGCCCGCACTGGCGACCGCCATGGCGGTGTTCGCGGCGGCCGCGCTGGTCGAGATCCTCGACCTCGCGCAGGGGCAATGGGTGATGTGGTCGGCCGCAAGCGTCGTGGTCGGCGATCTCACCGCGTCCACCGACAAGCTGAAGCAACGCGCGATCGGCGCCTTCGTCGGCGTGCCGCTGGGCTTCATCGCCGGCACCGTGCTGCCGCAGAGCCGGGTCGGCTACGCGCTCGCGGTTCTCGCGGCCACGCTCACGCTGATCTCGTTCTCCCGCTATATCCTCGGCTTCGGCCTGCGCTGCTTCTTCATTGCGCTGGCCGCCTCCTTTGCCGGCGGCGCCAGCGGGATCGCGGAGGAGCGCATCGTCAACGTGCTGATCGGCGGCACGTTCGGTCTGCTTGCGGTGGCCCTGACCGAGATTGTCTGGCGGCGCGTCATGCGGAAGGACCGATTGTCCGGATGACGGGAGAAGCGCCCCGACCGAGCCCTGTCGAATGCGCCAATCTGTCTCGCCTCCTGCCCATGGCAGCGCCAGCCTGATGCAGTAGGTTCGGCCAAAATCAGGAGGGAATCATGTCCGCCAAATTCGATCGCCGCCATTTTATCGCCGCCGGTACCAGCGCAGTCGCGCTGCCTTTCATCTCGCGCAGCGCCTCGGCGCAAGCCGCGTGGCCGTCGCGGCAGATTCGCATGATTTGCAGTTATCCCGCGGGCGGGCAGACAGATTTGCTCGCGCGCGCCTATGGCGAGTTCATCTCCAAGCAGGTCGGCAAGACCGTCGTCGTCGAGAACAAGCCCGGCGCCTCCGGCGCGATCGGCACGGCCGAGGTTGCCCGCTCCGAGCCCGACGGCCACACCATGCTGTGCTCGATCTCGACCACCTACATCATGAACCGGGTGGTGATGAAGAATCCCGGCTACGACATGGACAAGGATCTGACGCTCGTCAGCGTCATTCCCGGTGCCGGCCTCCTGCTGGTTGCGAACCCCAAGACCGGCGTCAGGACGCTGGAGGATTTCGTCGCCTTCGCGCGCAAGAGCGGCAAGGTGAATTTTGGTACCTACAGCGCGGGCTCGGCCCCGCACATGACGATCAACGAGCTCAACAAGCAATATGGGCTCAACATCGAGCCGGTTCATTACCGCGGCGAGGCGCCGATGTGGACGGGCATGCTGGAAGGCACGCTCGACGCCGCGATGGGCAGCTACACGGCGGCGCAGTCGGTCCTGCAAAGCGATCGCGGCACCGTATTCGCGGTGCATTCGAAGAAGGTGGACGCGATCCCCACCGTCAAAACCCTGCCTGAACAGGGAGCGACGTCAAAATTCTTCACCGTAAGCGGCTTTACCGGCTGGGCTGTGCCGAAGGCAACGCCGCAACCGGTCGTCGACCGCCTGGCCGAGCTCTGCGTCGCCGCCAACAGCGATCCGAAGGTGAAGGAGGTACTCGCAACCTTCGTGCTCGAACCCGCGATCGGCTTCAAGGAGACCAATGCGCTGTATCAGCGCGAGCTGCCGATCTGGATCGAGAGTGCGCAGTCGCTAGGCCTCGAGCCGGCCTGACGCACGGCTGAGGGCGGCGGCTGCCCCATCGCGGACCGGCATCCGACCAAAGCCTAGTGTCGGAAACATATATTCCCGCTATGATTGTGCGCCGCTTCGGGAAGCTCTTTCCGCGGCGAACGAGAAAGGCCGATCCATGACACCGGATGCCGTCGCCATCGCCGTCATGGTTATCCTGCTCGTCCCGATGGGCTATTTCATGCTGGCATCGCCGGCCTTCCTGTTCGTGAAGCTCGATATCCAGCCTGTCGCCCAACTGTTGCGCGGGATGTTCAACGCCCATTTTTTGGTGATGCGCATTGCCGGCGTGATCGGGACGCTGGCTTTCCTGGTCGACAGGCGCATGGTCGCCGCGACGGGGGTCGCGATGCTCGCGGCCTTGGCAATCTACGGACGCCGCTGGTTCATGCCACGGATCGACGACCAGCTCAGCGCAAGGGATGCCGGCGATGCCGATGCAGCGCGGCGGCTGCGCCGGCTGCATCTGAGCGGGATGCTGTGCAACGCAGTGCTGCTCGCCGCTCTCCTCGCCAGCGTTCCATATGTCGCCACGTCGACGTGAGGGACTTCGCGACCGCGACGACCGGCCTAACTAATGCTCGCCCGCAGATGCAGCACCCTGCTGGGCCTTGTGGATCGAGGACGGCACCACGCCAAAATACTTCCGGAAGACGCGGCTGAAATGCGATGAGCTGGAGAAACCCCAGGAGAACGCGACGTCGGTGATGGTCTTGCCGCCGTGCGCCTCGAGTTCCTGGCGGCAGTTCTGCAAGCGCGCCTGCCAGATATAGTCGCTCACCGTGGTACCGCGCTCGCTGAACAGCATGTGCAGATAGCGCTTGGAGCAGCCGAGCTCGGTGGAGATCTGGTCGATGCACAGATCCGGATCGCGCAGGTGCTCGCGGATGAAGAATTGGGCGCGCACATACATCGCCTCGGGCCCGACACGATCGAACCCTGTGTCCGCTTCGCGCAGCGGCAGCAGCAACAAATCGATCAGCGAATCTGCGACGCCGACCGCGCTGTTCGCCGACAGCTTGGCCGCCTCGTCGAAGGTCGCATGAACAAAATCATGGGCGATCCGCCCCGTACCCGTCTTCGCCGACAATTTGCAGGCCGGCATGCGCTGCGACGGGAATCCGCGGTCGCGCAGCAGCGCCTTCGGCACGATCACCACGTCATGGCGCGTGAAGGCGGGGCTGATGATCGAATGCGGGCAGGAGACGTCATAGGCGATGATGTCGCCGGGATTGATTTCGATGTGGCGGCCTTCCTGCTCGAAATAGGACACGCCGTAGGTCTGGAAGTGGATCTTGATGTACGGGTGTTCGTTGGCCTTGGCGCGCGCCAGCGTGTGCGCGATGCGATGCTGGCTGACCTCGATCTGACAGAGCTTCAGGCGCGAGACGCTGGTGTAGTCGATGCGGCCTTCAAGCGAGGATGCCTCCAGCGGATCGACGTCGAAATGCCCACACAGGCTCGTCAGCCCGTCGATCCAGCTCTGGATCTGCCGCTTCGGCGTCATGCCGGTCGTCGAGAGCGTGTGAATTGTGTCGGACATTAATCCAGCCACTGGGTTGATCCGGAGATTCTACGCGAATCGCGACCAGCACTGCCGGAGCCCTCAGCCGCGATTGCGTGACGTTTACCTCGAATTTGAGCGGTCTTTTGAAACGAGCGCCATCGTTTCATTGCCACCCTTGAAACTTAATCCTCCGCCTTAGTTGCAGCGCCGTCAAGGGGAACCTGACCGCTGAACGTGCTCCTAAAGCAGTGCGGAAGCAGCTGAATTCGCTACTGCAAAATCAAAATCTTCGCGTCCGTGCGCTGTCAAGCAAACTGGCTTCTCTCTTGGGCAAGTTTCCCGATGACGAAGTCGTTAGGGATTGCGGCAGGAACAACAAGAACGGGCCGCTCCTGCACGTGGACCCGTAGCTCTCATCCGGAGGAGGAAACCAGCACAGCATCGTTTCTGGTCCCAATCGTGACCGCCCTGCACGAGCAGACGCCGGACGAGAAGCCCGGTGATTGAGCAATGCTTCGGAAACAATAAACGAGACCAACGGAGGAATAACTATGCGCAAGGTACTACTGGCGACCTTTCTTGGCTCCGCGGCGGCTCTCGCCGCCGGCAGCGCTTCAGCCAATGACGAGCTGAACAAGATGGCGCAGAACCCGAAAGACTGGGTGATGCCGACCGGCGACTACGCCAATACCCGCTACTCCAAGCTGAATCAGATCAACGCACAAAACGTAGGCAAGCTTCAGGTCGCCTGGACCTTCTCAACCGGCGTGCTGCGCGGCCACGAAGGCGGCCCGCTGATCATCGGCAACATGATGTACGTCCACACGCCGTTCCCGAACAAGGTCTACGCCATTGACCTTTCCAACGAGAACAAGATCGTCTGGAAGTACGAGCCGAAGCAGGATCCGAACGTCATCCCGGTGATGTGCTGCGATACGGTCAACCGCGGCCTGTCTTACGGCGACGGCAAGATCTTCCTGCATCAGGCCGACACGACCCTGGTCGCGCTCGACGCCAAGAGCGGTCAGGTTGCGTGGACTGCCAAGAATGGCGATCCCAGCAAGGGCGAGACCGGCACCTCGGCGCCGATGGTGGTCAAGGACAAGGTCCTGGTCGGCATCTCCGGCGGCGAGTTCGGCGTTCAGGCCCATATGACCGCCTACGACATCAAGACCGGCAAAGTGGCCTGGCGCGGGTTCTCGGAAGGGCCGGATGACCAGATCCTGGTCGACGACAAGACCACCTCCCTCGGCAAGCCGGTCGGCAAGGACTCCAGCCTGAAGACCTGGCAGGGCGATCAGTGGAAGATCGGCGGCGGCGCGACCTGGGGCTGGATCTCCTACGATCCCGAGTTGAACCTCGTCTACTACGGATCGGGCAACCCCTCGACCTGGAATCCGAAGCAGCGTCCGGGCGACAACAAATGGTCAATGACGATCTGGGCGCGTAACCCGGACACCGGCGTTGCCAAGTGGGTCTACCAGATGACGCCCCACGACGAGTGGGACTATGACGGCGTCAACGAGATGATCCTGTCGGACCAGTCGATCAACGGCCAGCCGCGCAAGCTGCTGACGCATTTCGATCGTAACGGCCTCGGCTATACGCTCGATCGCGGCACCGGCGAACTGCTGGTCGCCGAAAAGTACGATCCGAAGGTGAACTGGACCTCCGGGGTCGACATGGACAAGAACTCAGCCACCTATGGCCGTCCGAAGGTGCTCGACGCAGCTTCGACCGACAAGGCGGGTGAGGACCACAACGTGAAGGGCATCTGCCCGGCCGCGCTCGGCACCAAGGACGAGCAGCCGGCAGCCTACTCGCCGGACACGCAGCTGTTCTACGTTCCGACCAACCACGTCTGCATGGACTACGAGCCGTTCAAGGTGAGCTACACCGCGGGCCAGCCCTATGTGGGTGCGACGCTCTCGATGTATCCGCCGGCCGGTGAAACCCATATGGGTAATTTCATCGCCTGGGACGGCAAGACCGGCAAGATCGTCTGGTCGAACAAGGAGCAGTTCTCGGTCTGGTCGGGTGCGCTCGCAACCGGCGGCGGCGTGGTGTTCTACGGCACGCTCGAAGGCTACCTGAAGGCGGTCGATGCCAAGACCGGCAAGGAGCTCTACAAGTTCAAGACTCCCTCCGGCATCATCGGCAACGTCACGACCTATGAGAACGGCGGCAAGCAGTATGTCGCAGTGCTCTCGGGCGTCGGTGGCTGGGCCGGCATTGGTCTGGCCGCAGGTCTGACCGATCCGACCGCCGGTCTCGGCGCAGTCGGTGGCTACGCAGCGCTCAGCAACTACACGGCACTCGGCGGTACGCTGACCGTGTTCTCGCTGCCGGCGAACTAGCCTTAACCTTCGTGTCGCTCCGGCGCGTGGATCAACTCCACGCGCCGGCTCGTCTCACCTGATGCCTTCGAGGAAAAGCTCTTGCGTAAAATCCGCTCTGTCATTGCTGCGATGATCTTCATCGCCTCGGGGGGAATTGCTGTTGCGGACGGTCCGGGCGACCCGACCGCCGTGAAGAAAGAAGACGACGGAAAGTGGCTCGATAAGGAAGGCAACCCGACCTACAAGATTTCCGCCGACGGCACCGTGGACTGGTTCACCTATTCCGGATACCGCCGCTATCACTCCGACTGCCACGTCTGCCATGGCCCCGACGGCATGGGATCGACCTACGCACCGGCGTTGAAGGATTCGGTCAAGACCATGAGCTATGGCGACTTCCTCGGCGTCGTCGCCTCCGGTCGCAAGAATATCTCGACCGCGCAGGAGAACGTGATGCCGGCCTTCGGCGACAACCCGAACGTCGCCTGCTACATGGACGATCTCTACGTCTATCTGCGCGCTCGCTCCGACGAGGCGTGGGGGCGGCAGCGTCCCGCCAAGAAGGACGAGAAGAACGAGGTCTACACCAAGGCGGAAGACGCCTGCATGGGCCATAAATGAACGTTGCGAGGGCTGCCAAGACTACTTCTTGGCGTCCTTTCGAGAATTTGAGGAGTTACCGATGAAGACACGTGCCGCCGTCGCTTTCGAAGCCAAGAAACCACTCGAGATCGTCGAACTCGATCTGGAAGGACCGAAAGCCGGCGAAGTCCTGGTCGAGATCAAGGCGACGGGCATCTGCCATACCGACGCCTACACGCTCGACGGCTTCGACAGCGAGGGAATCTTCCCGTCGATCCTGGGGCATGAGGGCGCCGGTATCGTCCGCGAGATCGGCCCCGGCGTGAGCTCGGTGAAGCCGGGCGACCACGTCATTCCGCTCTACACGCCGGAATGCCGTCAGTGCAAAAGCTGCCTCAGCCAGAAGACCAATCTCTGTACCGCGATCCGCGCGACGCAGGGAAAGGGCGTGATGCCCGACGGCACCAGCCGCTTCTCCTATAAGGGCAAGCCGGTCTACCACTATATGGGCTGCTCGACCTTCTCGAACTTCACCGTGCTGCCGGAGATCGCGGTCGCCAAGATCCGCGAGGACGCGCCGTTCGACAAGAGCTGCTACATCGGCTGCGGCGTCACCACCGGCGTCGGCGCCGTCGTCAACACCGCGAAGGTCACGCCGGGCTCCAATGTGGTCGTGTTCGGCCTCGGCGGCATCGGCCTCAACGTGATCCAGGGCGCCAAGATGGCCGGTGCCGACAAGATCATCGGCGTCGACATCAACGACTCCAAGGAAGATTGGGGCCGCAGGTTCGGCATGACCGAGTTCGTCAACCCGAAGAAGATTACCGGCGACATCGTCCAGCATCTCGTCGGCCTCACCGACGGCGGCGCCGATTACACCTTCGACTGCACCGGCAACACCACGGTGATGCGTCAGGCGCTCGAAGCCTGCCATCGCGGCTGGGGCACCTCGATCATCATCGGCGTTGCCGAATCCGGCAAGGAGATCGCCACACGCCCGTTCCAGCTCGTCACCGGGCGCAACTGGCGCGGCACCGCCTTCGGCGGCGCGCGCGGCCGCACCGACGTGCCGAAGATCGTCGACTGGTACATGAACGGAAAGATCCAGATCGATCCGATGATCACCCACGTGCTCAAGCTCGAAGAGATCAACAAGGGATTTGACCTCATGCACGAGGGCAAATCCATCCGTTCCGTCGTCGTGTACTAGCTCGAAAGCGTCACCCCCAAGGAGGATCGACCCATGACTGTTGCACTCCACCCATCGATCGACAACGGCCTCAAACAGGGCAGCGGCAGCTTTGCCGGCGGCACACTGGCCTGCAAATGCAAGGACCATCAGGTCAAGGTCGCCGTGAAGGGCGACGTCGCCCACAACCACGCCTGCGGCTGCACCAAGTGCTGGAAGCCGCAAGGCGCGACGTTCTCCGTCGTCGCCGTCGTGCCGCGTCAGAACGTCAGCGTGCTCGAGAACGGCGACAAGCTTGAGATCGTCGACGCTTCCGCGGTGATCCAGCGCCACGCCTGCAAGGCCTGCGGCACCCACATGTTCGGCCGCATCGAGAACAAGAACCATCCGTTCTATGGCCTCGACTTCATCCATCCCGAGCTGTTCCAGGAGCAGGGCTCGCAGGCGCCGCAATTCGCCGCCTTCGTCTCCTCGGTGATCGAATCCGGCGTCAAGCCGGAGCAGATGGCCGGCATCCGTTCGCGGCTGAAGGAAATCGGGCTCGAGCCCTATGACTGCCTGTCGCCGGCGCTGATGGACGCGATCGCGACCCACGTGGCGAAAGCCAAAGCGGCCTAAACGAGGCCGCCTGACCAAGGCCGCCTGACCTTCGTCGTGCCCCGTCCGCTCGCTGGTTCCGACCACCACCAGCGAGCCGGACGGGTCCGGCTCCAGAACGATCGCGGCGATGCCGCTGCCTCTGCACTCTGCGTATGAGGGCCGTGAGCTCCTCAGTCCTGGTCTCTGAATGACTGCGCAGTGCCGCCCCGCTTCCTGTTCGAAGTCCGCGACTCTGCGTTTCTCCCTCCCTCGACTGAGGCATCCTGCTTCGTCCGCGCAGTTCTGCTGCCGGACGAAGCTTTTTTCGTCGCGCCCATCTCGCAAGCGCGACGTGATGCCGCGCCCTGCTTTTGACAAACCTGCGTTGCATTCTTTTCCCACCAAGAACACTCGGCTGTGAACGCCGGGCCGGCGCGACCTCTGCTAGGTTCGCATCGTCACGATGCCGCGCGAAGTTCAATCAAATAAGAACAACACGGGGAGGTATCGAGCACATCCAGACATCGCCATTGGCGTCCCTGCCTCCCTCCGGGATTTGCCCGCGCGGGATGACGGCGGGGTGTGGCGAGATGACAGACGAACCGCATTTGAGTTCATGCTTATGAAGAGCGAGGGACGATCATGATCAAGGTGAAGATCAATGGCCAGGAACAGAGCTGGGACGGCGACCCGGATCTCCCGCTACTCTGGTTCCTGCGCGACGAGGCCGGGCTGACCGGCACGAAGTTCGGCTGCGGCCAGGCCCTGTGTGGCGCCTGCACCGTCATCGTCGACAAGGAGGCGGTCCGGTCCTGCATCACATCGATCAACGACGTCGCCGGACGCGAGGTCACCACGATCGAAGGATTGCATCCGAACGGCGATCACCCGGTGCAGAAGGCTTGGCGTCAGGTCAACGTTCCCCAATGCGGCTTCTGCCAGGCCGGCCAGATCATGCAGGCCGCGGCGCTGCTGATGGACAACCCGAAACCCTCGCACGACCAGATCCGCGAGGCGATGTCCGGCAACATCTGCCGCTGCGGCTGCTATCAGCGCATCGAGAACGCGGTCCACCTCGCATCAACGGGAGTGTGACATGAATTTCATCGACAATCCCCGGAAGCTTCACAGCTTCGAAAAGAATATCCGTGTCGAGAAGGTCTCGCGCCGCAGCATCCTGAAGGGGCTCGGCATCACCGGCGGCTTCGTGCTCGCCGCGCCCGTGATGTCACGCCAGGCGTTTGCCTATGAGACCGGCGCCGGCAAGATGCCGCATGGCGTCGTGGTCGATCCGCGCGTGTTCGTCGCGGTCGCGCCCGACGGCACCGTCACCATCCTCGCCCACCGCTCCGAGATGGGCACCGGCGTGCGCACCAGCCTGCCGCTGATCGTCGCCGAGGAGATGGAAGCCGACTGGTCCAGGGTGAAGGTCCAGCAGGCCCATGGCGACGAGGTCAAGTTCGGCAATCAGGACACTGACGGCTCGCGCAGCACACGGCACTATCTGATCCCGATGCGCCAGATCGGCGCCTCCGCCCGCACCATGCTGGAGCAGGCTGCGGCGAAGCGCTGGAGCGTGCCGGCATCGGAGGTCAAGGCCGTCAATCACGAGGTCGTCCACAGCACCAGCGGACGCAAGCTCGGCTTCGGCGAACTCGCGGCCGATGCCGCCAAGGAATCGGTGCCTGCTGTCGAAGGTCTCAAGCTGAAGGACCCGAAGGACTTCCGCTATCTCGGCAAGGGCCAGGTCGGAATCGTCGATCTCCACGACATCACCACCGGCAAGGCGCGTTACGGCGCCGACGTGCGCTTGCCCGGCATGAAATATGCCGTGATCGCGCGGCCGCCGGTGACCGGCGGCAAGCTGGTCAAGTTCGATCCGGACGCGGCACTGAAGATTCCCGGCGTCGAGAAGGTGATGCAGGTGCGCGGCTGGCCGTGGCCGTCAAAGTTCCAACCGCTCGGCGGCGTCGCGGTGATCGCCCGCAACACCGGCGCGGCGATCAAGGGCCGCGACGCGCTGAAGCTGACCTGGGATGACGGCGCCAACGGCAAATACGACTCGGTTGCCTATCGCAAGGAGCTCGAGGAGGCCTCGCGCAAGCCGGGTCTCGTCGTGCGTCAGGAAGGTGACGCGGACACTGCGCTCAAGGGCGCCGACAAGGTCATCGTCGGCGAATATTATCTGCCCCACCTTGCCCATGTCAGCATGGAGCCGCCGGTCGCGGTCGCCGACGTCAAGGGCGACAAGGCGGAGATCTGGGCGCCAGTGCAGAGCCCCGGCGGCACCCGCGAGGACGTCGCCAAAACGCTCGGCATCCCCGAGGGCAATGTCACCGTCAATGTCACGCTGCTCGGCGGCGGTTTCGGCCGCAAGTCGAAATGCGATTTTGCGCTCGAGGCCGCACTGCTGTCGAAGGAGCTCGGTGCGCCCGTGAAGGTGCAGTGGACGCGTGAGGACGACGTCCGCCACGACTTCCTGCACACCGTCTCCGTGGAACGCATCGAGGCGGGCCTCGACAAGAGCGGTAAGGTGATCGCCTGGCGCCATCGCAGCGTAGCGCCGACCATCGCCTCGACTTTTGCCGCCGGTGCGAAGCACGAAGCGGCGTTCGAGCTCGGCATGGGCCTCGTCGACATGCCGTTCGAGATCGCCAACATCTCCTGCGAGAATCCGGAAGCTGCGGCGTTCACCCGCATCGGCTGGTTCCGTTCGGTCTCGAACATTCCGCGCGCCTTCGCGGTGCAATCGATGGTCGGCGAGATCGCGGCTGCAACCGGCCGCGACCAGAAGGAGACGCTGCTCGCGCTGATCGGCAGCCCGCGGATCGTCAAGCCCGCCGTGAAGGACATGTGGAACTACGGCGAGCCCCAGGACAGCTACCCGATCGACACCGCGCGCCTGCGCAAGGTGGTCGAGCTGGTGGCCGAGAAGGGCGAATGGGGGCGGCCCGTCGCCAAGGGCCACGGCCTCGGCATTGCCGTGCACCGCAGCTTCGTCAGCTACATCGCGACCATCGTCGAGGTGGCCGTCGATGACAAGGGCAAGCTGACGGTGCCGCGGGTCGACACCGCGATCGACTGCGGCACCTATGTCAATCCGGAGCGCATCGCCTCGCAGATCGAGGGCGCCGCGATCATGGGCCTGAGCCTCGCCAAATACGGCGAGGTCACCTTCAGGGACGGCAAGGTGGAGCAGAAGAACTTTGACGACTTCCAGGTCATCAGGATGGATGAATCTCCTGGGATCACCAACGTCTACATCGTTCCGCCCGGACCCGACACGCCGCCCAGCGGCGCAGGCGAGCCCGGCGTTCCGCCCTTCGCACCTGCACTGATGAACGCGATCTTCGCGGCGACGGGAAAACGTATCCGCAACCTTCCGCTCGGCAAGCAATTGGAAGCTTAAAGCGGAACATTGAACGGCCTCGCGCCGTTTCCATCGATCTGACAGGAGCAGATCGATGATCAACATCTCAAAGGCGCTCGCAGTCTCGTTGCTGTCGGGCGCCTTTCTTTTGACCGCAACGGGCGCGTTCGCCCAGAGCAGCACCACACCACCGACCACGGCCACGCGCCCTACCGCGCCTGACCAGAACTCGCTCCCCAACGCCACCACCCCACCCGCCTCGACCACCCAGACCACCGGGCAGAGCAATACCGATCCCAAGGTTCAGGAGATGAACCAGAAGGAAAAGGACAAGGTCGATCGTCAGGGGAAATAGCCACACTGCGCCCACACAAAATGCGGCGGACGTTTCCGTCCGCCGCATTCGCCACCCCCCTGCTGCTCCGCCTTCGTCGATCCGCCGCGGAGCTATTTCTTCAGCGCAAACACCCAGATCACGCCGCCTTGCGGCACGTTGGCCTCGATGCCGATATCGTTGGTGACGAGCGCATCCTGAATGCGTTGCGCGTCCACGCCCCAGCCCGACTGGATCGCGACGTACTGGGTGCCATCGACCTCATAGGACACTGGCATGCCCATGATGCCGGAGTTGGTCTTCTGCTCCCACAACAGCTCGCCGCTCCTGGCGTTGAAGGCGCGGAAGTTGCGGTCGTTGGTGCCGCCGGCGAAGATGAGATCGCCCGCGGTCGCCGTCACCGAGCCAAACATCTGCGATTTCGGGAAGTTGTGCTGCCACACCTTCTTTCCGGTGGCGGGATCCCAGGCCTGGAGCTCGCCGAAATGATCTGCACCCGGCTTGGTCTTCAAGCCGATGTCCTCGGGCTTGGTGCCGAGCCAGAGCTCGCCGGGCTTGAGCGGGAGCTTCTCGCCGGTGAAGCCGCCGCAGAAATTTTCGTTGGCCGGCACATAGACGAGCTTGGTCCTTTCGCTGTAGGCCGCTGACGGCCAGTCCTTGCCGCCCCATAGTGACGGGCAGAATTCGACGCGCTTGCCGACCACCGGCTTGTGGGCGGGATCGACAATCGGCTTGCCGCTCTCGGCATCAATGCCCTTCCACACGTCAGTGGCAACGAACGGCCAGCCGGCGACGTAGTTGATCTTGGTCGGCGTGCGCTCGAGCACCCAGAAGATCGCGTCGCGCCCCGGATGGACCAGGCTCTTGATGCTGCGGCCATCGCGTTGCAGGTCGATCAGCATCGGCGCTTCGACCTCGTCCCAATCCCAGGAATCGTTCTGGTGATACTGGTGATAGGTCTTGATCTTGCCGTTGTTCGGATCCAGCGCGAGTACGGACGAGGTATAGAGATTATCGCCGGGATGCATCTCGCCGGGCCAGGGTGCGGCATTGCCGACGCCCCAATAGATCGTCTTGGTGTCCTTGTCGTAATTGCCGGTCATCCAGGCGGAGCCGCCGCCGTTCTTCCAATCGTCACCGTGCCAGGTGTCGTGACCGGGCTCGCCTTCGCCGGGGATCGTGTAGGTCCGCCACAGCTCCTTGCCGTCCTTGGCGTCATAGGCGGCGACATAGCCGCGCACGCCGAACTCGCCGCCGGAGCCGCCGACGATGACCTTGCCGTCGACGATTAGCGGCATCAGGGTCATGTACTGACCCTTCTTGTAATCCTGCACCTTGGTGTCCCACACCACCTTGCCGGTCTTGGCATCGAGCGCGACGACATGGTCGTCGGTGGTGGCAAGGTAAAGCTTGTCCTCCCAGAGGCCGACGCCGCGGCTGGTCGGATGCAGCTGGAACAAATCGTCGGGCAGCTGCCGCTTGTAGCGCCAGTATTCGTCGCCGGTTTTCGCGTTCAGCGCGATCACCTGCCCCATCGGGGTCGCCACGAACATCACACCGTTGTTCACGATGGGCGGCGCCTCGTGGCCCTCGACGACGCCGGTGGCGAAGGTCCAGACCGGTGTGAGGCCTTTGACGTTGGCGGCTGTAATCTGGTCGAGCGGGCTGTAGCCCTGCCCGTCATAGGTGCGCCGGTAGAGCATCCAGTTGCCTGGTTCCGGATTCTCCAGGCGCTGCTGGGTCACAGGCGCGTAGTTTTCGATCGGGCCGGCGGTCGCGGCGGTTGCGGCAAGGCAGGTGAAGGCGACGAAGCCGGACAGGTACCATTGCTTTCTGGTCATGGAGGTTTTCATGGACGTTCCCCTTTTTCATCCGTTTGAATTCTTGTTGTGAATTCTTGTCGTTCGTCCCGTCGTCCGCCCATCGGCGGATGCGGCCTCTCGTGACGCGGGCATACCCCGCACCGTCCATCATCCGGGCTGCGCGCCACCTACCTTTCCGATGAAATTGCCGGCAACGCTGATCGAATCGTCAGCGAGCGCTAGTGGCAGCGTCGCGAGCCGTCGCGGTGCCGGCCCGAACACGACCTGCGCGCCCGCGCGGGGATCGTATTCGGAGTTGTGGCACATGCACTTGAATACCTCCTTGTCGCCGACATCGCTCTTGACCCAGGCGGTAACTGGACAACCGGCATGCGAACAGATCGCCGAATAGGCGATGATGCCGTCGACGGCACGCGCGCGCGTCTGCTCGTCGAGTTCCGCGGGATCGAGCCGGATGATCAGGATCTCGTTGAGCCGAGAGGCACTGCGCACCACCGATGTCTTGGGATCCTTCGGCCAGGCATGCACCGGCGGCCCGCCTGCGGAAAGATCGGCCAGGGTGACCGGCTTCCCTTCCTGGTCGCCTTCGGAGAAGACGAGCAGATCTCCCTTCTGTGGCCGTTCGTCGGAACCGGGCGGCTCCTCGCCTGCGTGCGCCGCTGCGGAACAACCGAGGCAGGCAGTGGTGGCGAGCGCACCAAGCAGCAGCGTTCGTCGCGTCTGCTCCGGACCCGCGTCAACGTCAGGCTCCGCGATGTTCTCGGAGGATGATGAAGTACTGTTGAACGATGCGCGCGACATGCCCGCTAGCAGGCGCTGGAACTCTGCCGAAAGAAAGGCGAAGAATTGGCGCCGCAGTGCATCAATATGGCTATGCTCGCTTTGATTGAACGAGAGTGAATGCGTTCAAACGTATTTTCACAGTTCTACGTCGCACCGCGCGAACGGCATGATGATTTTGCAGACCAGACCGATGATGTTGGAATTGGTGCAACGCGCCACGCGCGACGCACGCTTGCGCATTTCTCAGGCAGGCATCTTGTATGTCACGACCTGAGCACGTGACGCGGCGAAGCGATGCGGCCTGCGACGGTTGCCGACGCCATTTCAAAACTGTCGGCGATGCGCCGTGCCCTGTCGATGAAGAGCGCGGCCGCCGGAGGCGGACAGACCTCGCGCGCAGTCTGCTCGAACAGATCGAGCCAACGGTCGAAATGGTCACCGACAAGGCTTAGCGGAACATGTGCCCGCATCGGCGAGCCATGATAGCGACCGCTCATCAGCACGACCGATGACCAGAAACCTTTAAGCTTGGTAAGATGCTCGTCCCAATTCTGCACGACCGCGAACACCGGCCCGAGCAGCGCGTCCTCGCGCACGCGGCCGTAGAAGCGGGTGACGAGTTCCCCAATCATCTCTTCGGTGATCCCGGTGCGCTCGATCGCATCCTGGGTCAACAGGTTCCGCCGCGCGGCCGCCGCCTCGCGCTCGGCCTTCAGTCGATCCGACATGTCCTTATGGTTCCGTTCCGTTGTTCCCGCGGGCCGCCCGTTCGACATTGTCGGGCCAAGTGCGCACGGCGTCTTTGTCGCAGCGCAAATTGCGGGATCGGGCAGCGGGCGCGGGGCGCCCGCCGCCTGCGCCAATATCAGGCGCCGTAGCTGTAGAAACCCTGCCCGGTCTTGCGGCCGAGATGGCCGGCATCGACCATTTCCTTGAGCAAGGGGGCCGGACGGTATTTGGGGTCGTTGAAGCCTTTATAGAAGACCTCCATCACCGACAGCATGGTGTCGAGCCCGACGAGATCGGCCAGCGCCAGCGGCCCGATCGGATGGTTGCAGCCGAGCTTCATGCCGGCGTCGATCTCTTCCGCCGTCGCGATCCCCTCCTGAAGCGCGAAGATCGCCTCGTTGATCATCGGGCACAGGATGCGGTTGACCGCAAAGCCCGGGCTGTTCTTGGCCGTGATCGCCACCTTGCCGACGCGCTGGGCGAAATCGAGCGCTTTGGCATGGGTGTCGTCGGAGGTCTGCAAGCCGCGGATCAGCTCGAGCAGCGCCATGACAGGCACCGGGTTGAAGAAGTGCATGCCGATGAAACGATCAGGGCGATCGGTTGCGGTGGCAAGCTTGGTGATCGAGATCGAGGAGGTGTTGGTCGCAAGCAGCGTGCGCGGCGACAGCGTAGCGCAGAGGTCCTTCAGGATCTTGACCTTGAGCTCCTCGTTCTCGGTGGCGGCCTCGATGACGAGGTCGCAATCGACGAGCTTCGCGCGGTCGGTCGTGCCGGTGATGCGCTTGAGCGTGGCATCGCGGTCGGCCGCCGACATCTTCTCCTTCTTGACCAGGCGCTCGAGGCTGCCGCCGACGGTCGAGATCCCGCGGTTCACCGCCGCATCGGAAATGTCGACCATCACGACCGAGAGCCCGGCCGCACCGCAAATCTGCGCGATGCCGTTGCCCATGGTCCCTGCCCCGATGATACCAACCGTCTGGATCATTGCCTCATATCCTTCATCCCTGCGGGCGCGCCGCTAACGGCCCAACCCCATTGTTCCTGCATCAGGGTCTAGCACCGCCGCCGGGCCGGTGCGACCTGATCCTGCCTCTTCCTTAAAGCATCCGAAGCGGGAATAAAGCCGCCATTCGGTCGCGAACGGCATGATTTGACGGCCTCGCGGCCTGTTTCGCCCGAGTTTTGCATCTCGTCCGCCCTCGAGAAGTGCCGAGGGCGCAGGGAAGGCCGGGCGCCGGCTGGCACCCGCGGTCCGCTGTGCGCTGGTAGCGCATAGGAAACTGCACAGCGGCATACAGGGCAGCCAGGACATCCCGGCCTTCCCTGCGCGAATGGTCGACGGCTTATGCCGTGCTCTCCCCGGAGCCGAGTTCTCTCTGGCCTCCGTCACCTCACGAAATTCGCCGATGCCGCCCGGTTGGACGAACACCGCATTCGCAAGGCTTGACCGTAGCAACGACGGCCAGGACCACACGGGTTTTGCCGTACGCAATCTGCGCCGTCCGTCACACGCCGCCAAGGGCTCACGGGGTTCGGCTCAATCCTCTGCCCGCCCCGCCCTCGACCTTGCGTGCCGACGCAGCTCGCGTCCACCGCACCTCACCCACGTATCGGACGACTCGCGATCCGCACCCTCGGACCGGGTGAGACGGCAGAACATATACGTCAAATCCGAATTTCGGTAAAGTGAAATATTTTTGCGCGAGCGGATTGACAATCGGGGAGCCCCCTTTGGCGACGTGTTTTGCCCGTCGGGCAGATGTCCGCTGGCCTGCCGGCCGGGAACCTTGCGTGCTTTGAGGACGTTAGCTGGCCGACGGGCCGCGTTTGAGCCGGCTGGAGGAATTGCAATTTTTTCCGATGACGAAGACATCGATCACGGCGACCTCAGGAGTTCAGCGACCCCTTGGGTCACGAGCGGTGGCCCCGACATTCGCCCTGTCGCCGGAAGCTTCACATGCGACGTCCTCGTGATCGGCGCGGGCATCACCGGCGCCATGGTCGCCGAGAGCTTCACCCGTCGCGGGCACGAGGTCGTCATCATCGATCGTGAAACACCCGGACACGGCAGCACGGGCGCGAGCACAGCGATGCTGCTCTGGGAAATCGATCGCCCGTTGTCCGAGCTCACGCAAGCCTACGGATTTGAACGGGCGGCGCGCTGCTACACGGCGAGCCTCCGGGCTGTCCAGGGCCTGCTGTCGTTGACGCGTCGCTATCGTATCCCCTGCCATATCAGGGATCGGCATTCGCTTTACCTTGCGGTTGCCGACAGTGGAAAGTCTCTGAGAGAGGAATCCGAACTGAGAACGCGTGCCGACCTTCCGGGCGTGTTTCTCGATCATGTCTCTCTGCTCAGCCGGTTCGAGATTGCGCGCGCTGGTGCGATTCTCTCGCCGCTCGCCGCCGATGCCGATCCAGTCGAGCTTACTCACGAGCTTCTGAAGATTTCCATCGGCCGCGGCGCTTCGATCCGGCAAGCCAACGCGGCGGCGTTCGAGAGCGCCGGCGCCAAAATCATCGTTGGGCTCGACGGCGGTCGCGAGATCGAGGCGAACCGCGTGGTGCTGTGCACGGGTTACGTCATGCCGAGCATCGTGCGTCCGACCATCCAGCGTCCAACTTCCAGTTGGGCCATTGCCACGGAGCCTCAGCCCCAAAACCTGTGGCCCGAAGACGCGCTGATCTGGGAGGCGAGCCACGACTACCATTATGCCCGCAGCACATCCGACGGCCGCATCATCTTCGGCGGCGAGGATGATGATTCCACGATAGAGCCGCAGGCCCGCGACACGCTAAACCCGGCCAAGCGGGAACGCCTGAAGCAAGAGCTCAGGGCGCTTTGGCCGCGGTCCTCCGACAAGATCGACTATTGCTGGTCGGGGGCGTTCGATACGACGGAGGACGGATTGCCGCTCATCGGCGCCGTACCCGGCCAGAAGAACATTTTCGCGGCCTACGGCTACGGGGGCAACGGCATCACATTCAGCTACCTTGCCGCCGAACTGCTGGCGACGCTTTGCTCCGGAGGCAATTCTCCCCTGTTCGATGATTTCGCGATCGACCGCACCGCGTGAGCTGACCAATCGTCAAGACGTCCGATATGGGACAGCACGGGGTAGCGACCGGTCCGGCTGGAGAAGCGATTGACTGATGGTCATCATTTCGATAATCGTTGAAATATGGAAAAGACGGATGCCGTCGCGGCGCTTGCCGCGCTTGCCCAGGACAATCGCCTCGACGTCTTCCGACTGCTGGTGCAGGCGGGCCCCGACGGCATGGCCGCCGGTGCGATCGCAGAGGCGCTGGATCTGGCACCCAACACGCTGACGTTTCACTTCGACCGCCTGCGGATGGCGGGTCTTGCCACCGTCCGGCGCGAGGGGCGCTCGATGATCTATGCGGCGCGGTTCGAGACCACCAATGCGCTCGTCGGCTTCCTGACCGAGAACTGTTGCGATGGAACGCCATGCGCGCCCGTTGCCGTCTGCAAGCCCGCGCGAAAGCGCGGCAAAATCCAAGCCTGAGAGGACAGACCATGGATCGCCAGCACATTCACGTGTCCACGGCTCGCGGCTGAAGACGGGGTATAACGCCATGGATGCGATCATCTACCACAATCCCGCTTGCGGCACCTCGCGCAACACGCTCGCGATGATACGCAACGCCGGCATCGAGCCGCATGTGATCGAGTATCTGAAAACGCCCCCATCGCGGGCGCTGCTGCGGCAGCTGATCGCGCGCATGGGACTGTCCGTGCGCGATCTGCTCCGCGAAAAGGGCACGCCCTATGCCGAGCTCGGGCTCGGCAACGCGGCACAGACCGACGATCAGCTTCTCGAGGCGATGATGGCGCATCCGATCCTGATCAACAGGCCGATCGTAGTCACACCAAAAGGCGTTAAACTCTGCCGCCCTTCCGAGCTGGTGCTGGATCTCCTCCCGGCACAGCAGGGTGAATTCGTCAAGGAAGACGGCGAGCGCGTCCGGCTGGACCGCGGCGCCTGATGCCGGGGCTTGCACAGCGCGCCTTCGCCGAGTGGCTCGGGACCGCGTTCCTGCTTGCCGCGGTGGTCGGCTCGGGGATCATGGCCGAGAGGCTCTCCGGCGGAAACGTCGCGCTCGCACTTCTGTGCAACACCATCGCAACCGGCGCCATCCTCGTGGTGCTGATCCTGATGTTCGCTCCGATATCGGGGGCTCATTTCAATCCCGCCGTGACGCTCGCCTTCGTCCTGCGCGGCGAAACAGCGTGGAAAGACGCGGCGATCTACATCGCCGCACAGATCTCCGGCGCAATCATCGGTGTGTGGATCGCGCATCTGATGTTTGGGCTGCCTGTGCTCCAGCTCTCGCTGACGGAGCGTACCGGAGCCGGGCAATGGCTTGCGGAAGCCGTGGCGACCTTCGGTCTGCTGCTGACGATCTTCGGCGTCGCCTCGCGAACACAGACCGCCGTTGCTTACGCGGTCGGCCTGTACATCACCTCGGCCTATTGGTTCACAGCCTCGACGTCCTTTGCCAATCCGGCGGTCACCATCGCCAGGTCGCTATCCGACACTTTCGCGGGGATCGCGCCCCAGGGCGTGCCGGCTTTCATCGTTGCGCAAATCGCGGGGGCACTTCTCGCCGTTCCGCTCGCAGGCTGGCTTTGGGGCGGTTTTCCCTCGAAGCCGGACGCCCGACGGCTCACATCCTGAGGCCACGCAACTGCGGCATTCGCTGCCGCAAGAAGCGGGTTTTCAAAACGCGGCTCGCGAGTATTCTGTGAGCCCTTCCCACGACGGGCGCGAATGCCCGCTGCTTTGCCCCACACGAAATTTGTAGGGACCATCCCGCGGATGAACGATTTTGCGCGATCCATCGGTGCCGCCTTCACGCTGATCGGCGAGGCCGATTCCGAGCTTCTGGGCATCGTCGCATTGTCGGTCAGGGTCAGCCTGAGCGCCAGCATCGTCGCGCTGCTGATCGGCGCACCGTTCGGGGCCTTGCTTGCAATCACCCGTTTCCGGGGGCGGCAGGTCATCATCGTGCTGACCAATGCCCTGCTCGGCCTTCCGCCGGTCGTGGTCGGGCTTGCGCTTTATCTGCTGCTGTCGCGCTCCGGCCCGCTCGGAGCGGCGGGCCTGTTGTTCACGCCGACCGCGATGGTGATCGCACAGACGCTGCTCGCGACACCGATCGTGGTGGCACTGGTGCACCGGCCGGCTAGCCTGCTCTGGGCCGAGTATGGCGATCTGGCGCGGATCGACGGATTGTCCGCGCTGCGCAGCATGGCGCTCTTGTTGGCGCTGGGACGGACCTCGCTGCTGACGGCCTTTCTCGCGGCGTTCGGGCGCGCCATCGCCGAGGTCGGCGCCATCGTCATCGTCGGCGGCAACATCCGCGGCTTCACGCGCACGATGACGACCGCGATCGCGCTCGAGACCAGCAAGGGCGACCTGCCGCTGGCGCTGGGGCTCGGGCTGATCCTGCTCGCGCTCAGCGTGGCGGTGTCGACCGTCGCCTTTCTGCTAGTTGGCCGCGTTGGGGAAAAATAGCTGCTCGCCGCCGACCTTGTACCCGGCGATCGCCTCCTGTCCCTTCGGGGAAACGAGCCAGTCGACGAAGGCCTGCCCATCCTGCGCCTTCACATTCGAGTGCTTTGCCGGATTCACCAGCATGACGCCGTATTGGTTGAAGAGCCGCTTGTCGCCTTCGGTCAGGATGGCGAGCTCGCCGCGGTTCTTGAACGACAGCCAGGTGCCGCGATCCGACAGGAGATAGGCATTCGACGACGAGGCCATGTTCAGTGCCGGCCCCATGCCCTGGCCGATCTCGCGGTACCAGCTGTCCTTCCCGGCAGCGATGTCGACGCCCGCCTCTTTCCACAATCTCAGCTCGGCCGCGTGCGTGCCGGACTTGTCGCCGCGCGAAATGAACGGCGCCTTGGCCGCCGCGATCTTGCGCAGCGCATCGGTGACGTCCTTGCCGCCAACGATGTGGGCGGGATCGCTCTTCGGGCCGACGATGATGAAGTCGTTGTACATGACGTCGAAGCGCTTCACGCCCTGCCCCTCGGACATGAACTGGTCTTCGGCCGGCCTGTCATGAACGAACACCACGTCGGCGTCACCGCGCCGCCCGATGTCCAGCGCCTGGCCGGTGCCGACGGCGACGACCTTCACGCTGATGCCCGCGGCCTTTGAGAACAGCGGCAGCAAATAGCCGAACAGGCCCGATTGTTCCGTCGACGTCGTCGAGGCCACCGTGATGGTGCGATCCTGCGCGAATGCGCATGTTGACCAGACCAAGACCGCGGTAATGGCGGCAAGTTTCCTCATTGCGTCGTCCTCACTCCCCTGACGCTTCAAATTACGCCAGGACGGATGACGCAGGAAAGCCCAACCTTCGGCGCAGGCTCAGCGATCGGGGCAGTAGCGCATGACGGCGCGGATCGCCTGTGGCTCCGGCTCCTTCACCCACGCGTCTTCGTGCAGCCAAAGTTTGTCGTCGCCGATGACATAGGCGAACGTCACGGTATCGAACCCTCTGGGATTGCGGACCGTGACCTCGCCGCAGGCCACCTCGATCGCGCGTCCCTGCGGATCTGACGCGGGGCTGGTCCAGGAGACGTGGATCTCCGCATTCGGCGGGACGAGGTGAGCGGCGATTTTCGGCGTGAGATCGTCCGCAAGCGCAGGCGCGCCAATGAAGGCGGCGAGCGCCGCCGCCAGAAAGGTCTTCCCGATCACGTCTTTTCTCCTTCGCGTTCGAAGGAATCTTATCCGGGCGCGGCACGGCAACTCTGTGGGCACCATCACATTGGCGCCCGGTCGCGCCGCGCACTCACAACGACCTCAGCTTCTCGATGATGGCCGTCACCTCGCCCAGCTGAGCTTTGGCCCTGGCCAGAAGATCGAGCAGATCCCGCGCCGACTGTGCTGATCCGGCCGCAGCGGCCTGATCGATCACGCTCAATCCGTCGTTGAGACGCGCGATGACTTGCACGAGCTCGTCGCGGCGCGCCTCCAGGTCCGCAAGCGTTGCGTCAAAGCGCTCGTCGAGCCGGGCGCCTTGCAACGAGCGGAGCGGAACGATCCTGTCGTCTGGAGGATCGGACATGCGAGTGCTTTGCGTTGCTGCCCGCCCATCCTAGGCGCGGGCTCCGACAACCCGGCGGTGGTGCTTTGTCGCATCCGGGTTCCCGGGACGGTTTGTCGCGCATCGCTCTCCCGGGCCCCCACGCCCGTTTCACGCATTTTGAACCCCGCGTGGTCCCTCGTATGGCCCGGAATATCGGGCGTGCGGCGCGATCCCCTCTACCACGCGCCTGCCTGATCGCGAGGAAGATCCGCTCGCATTGACGCATTTCGAATGAAGGATGCAGGAGCGTTTGTGTCGCGACCAGCGAACGGTCCGAAGCGAAGACGGCAATAACCCGCATTTTCCCGTGCGCAGCCGTTGTCGATGTTCTGCAATTGGTCCCACCTACATTGACATCAGTGTGACGGCCGGGGCAGTTTTTGCATTGCTGACGAATCAGCGATTGCCTCACGCCGAGTACCTCTTGGACAACTCCCAGTGCTTTCGAGACTGATATCGTTGCTGCGCCGCATCCCTGCGGTGAAATGGGCGTTCACCCGGCTTCGGCCTTCATCGCAGAGCGGCAGCGTCACCGGTGCGCCAGTCGCAGCGGATGAGCCTCAGGCTCTCGTTGCAGACCTCGCCGAAACTTCTCCAAGCGCAGAGATCTGCGCAGCCCCGCTGCACGAGGACGCGCCGGTCGCGGCAACAGTTCCTGTCGCGGTCGGTGAGACCGCTGTTCCCGATGTCGAGGATAGCGCCTCCGCCGTGCCGTCCGATATCACCACCGCCGAGGATTCGTCTCACGAGGTGCCGGCCAATATCGATCCGGTCGCGGAGCCTGCAGACCTTTCCATTGAGGTCGAGAGGGAGCTTGTTGAAGTCGCCGATCACATCGTCAGCAACGATGCTTGCGCCGGCGATGCCGCAGACGTTGAGCCGGTCATCGCAGACGCCGCCTCGGCTGACGGCTTGAGCCCTGCGGCGGAATCTTCTGATCTCATCATCAGCGAGCCGTTCACTGAACTCGCAACGGACGCCGAGCCCGCCAGCGCAGAGGCCGCGCCCACGCAACTCGCCGAGGTCGAAAGCCCGGCGGCCGATATCTCCGATCTCGTCGTCGCCAGCGAGCCAACCGCTGAAGCTATTGCGGACGTCGAGGCAGTCGGGGTTGACGACGCGCCCGTGGCGCTCGTCCAGGCTGAAAGCGCGACGACCATTTTCGACCTCGTCATCGCCAGCGATCCAGCTCCCAGCGTCGCCGCGGACGTCGCCCCCGTCCCGACAGAGGTCCCTTCACCCGCGAAGCCCGTCGCTGCGGACGAAGTTCCGGCAATCTCTTCAGATTCAAGCACGAGCAGCGCGCCCGCGTTGGTCGCAGTAGCGTCCCGGGCGAAGCCCAGCCGCGCGCCGAAAACTCCGACGAGAGCGGCGGATCCCGCCGATCGCGCAACGCTGATCCGGCAACGCTGGACGGAGACCGGGATCAGGATGTGGAATCCTCGGCTTCACGGCACCGGCGATGCCACGTTGAACATCCAGGGACGAAGCGAACTGCTGCCGCCCGCGCCCGGCGAGACGATGCCGCGCTACGACAGGCTCGAATTCAAAATGCTCGGTGGGCAAATCGTCTGCGAGGGCGTTGTCGTCGAGGCGCCCGCGCACGCAGGCCAGCGTAGCTTCACCCGGCTCGCCGAGCCCGTGAAGTCAGACCGCGCCCGCGAACCGGTGCGGGAACGTCAGGCCGCCCTCGCCTGACCTTTTCCTGAACGGCATTGCTCCCCATATGCTGGGCTGATGCCATGGATGTGGGAGATCGCATGCCCGCAAAATTGTTGCCATTGATCCTGCTGGCCACCCTCTGCGTCTCGCAAGGCGCCTGGGCGGCGTCCGGCAAGCGGCCGCGCCACACGCCGGCAGCGCCCGCCGCGGACCCAGCCGCGCCCTACAAGGCCGACCGGCTCTCGTCCTCGCGCGGTGAGACGATCCTCGACACGCCCGGCCAGACTACGGTGCTGACGCGTCAGGTCCTCGACGACAAGAACGCGACCAGCCTGCGAGACGCCATGCGCTCGACCGCCGGCGTGACGATCGGGCGCTAGGCGTCCGCATCCACGCTCACGGAATCGGATACCCCTTCCAGATCCACTCCAGCGCCGACGGCAGCGTCTGCGCGATCGTCGGCCGGTCGACGTGCTTGGCATTGCGCACGAACAGGAACTGGTAGTGATAGCCCTTCTCGGCCAACACCTTCGCCATCAGCGCGTTCGACAGCGTCCAGTCGTGCATGCCGTCGGGAATGGTGGGGTTTGGATAGAACAGATCCTGGTCGCCGCCGAAGAACCAGAAGCGGATCGGCTTCGTCGGCGCCGCGACGATCAGCGGTACGCCGGGGGGCTCGGCCGGCGTCAGCACGCCCGCCTTCGAAATGAGATTGGGAGTGGCTGGCCCCGCCCATGCGCTGTGATATTCCCACGCGCCGCCACGCAGCGACGGATCATGCGGCCATTGCTGGTTGACCATGGTCGGTGAGAAGGCGAGCACGCGGTGATAGAGATCGGGATAGAACCACGCCATGGTGAAGGCAGCAGCTCCGCTCGAGCTCAGCCCCATGGTTGCACGCCCGTCGGGATTTTTGGTGAGCCTGACATCGGCGTTCTTTTCCACCAGCGGCAGCACCTCGCGCTCGACGAACTGAGCATAGACGCCTGACACCGCGTCATATTCGCGACCGCGCTGGCTGCCCTGCGCGTCCTGCCCGCCATTGCCGATCTGGATCGCGATCATCGGCGGTACGCGGCGCTGTGCGATGAGATTGTCGAGCGTGTTGGCAAGGTCCTTGTAGGCGTTGGAGCCACCGTCGCCGACCACGATGAACGGCGCCTCGGTACCGCGCACATATTGCGCTGGAACGTAGACGTCGATCGTGCGCGACCAGACGCCGGGATGGCTGGTGGTGACGATCATGTGCGATTTGTCCTCCGGCGCGGTGACGGTGGTCATGATCGAAGAATTCGTGCAGCCCGCGACGTCGTCGCGGATCAGGCCGGGATTGTAGATCGTGCTCTCCTTCGAGGTGAGCGTGAAGGATTTCGTCGCACCGCGCGGCACGCCTTCTTTCGCGATCGTCTCCGGAGCTGGATTGTGGGTGGGGCCGATGATGAAATTGCCTTCAGCGCCGGGCGGCGGCAGCGTCCCGTCGGGCAGCTCGGTCGCGCGCGGATAGTTCGGGTTTGACGGATCGCGCGTCGGCGGCGCCGTCTTGAAGTCGAGGCCCGTCGTGTCGATGAAGAAGGGCGCCGCCCTGTCGGCGGTGTTGGCGCCTGGCGGCACGGCCATGTTCTGGGTGACGCAGGCCGGCTGCGACATGGCGACTGACGTGAAGGAGGCCGCGGAAATCAGCGTCGCCACGAGGACGGGCAAGATCCTGGTCATTTCAGCTCCCGGTGCCGACGAGTCTTGTTGGCTCGCCTTGAGGAGAAGTATGCCGGGTGGCCGGCAGGCGGTCAAACTCGCGTGGCCCGCGTTGCCACGATAACCGCCATGCCTAAACCGGCCGCGAGCCGTTATTCCCGCGCGGGTCGGAAAATATTGCGGACATGAAACCGTTGCTGACAGGCCCCTCACGGCGTAGTTTGCGACCCATTGGGAAGGCACGCAGGTTGCGTCCGATCGAGAACAACAAGCAAGAACGAACAAGAACCAACAAGAACAATACCGGAGGCAAACCATGAGAGTATTCACGGCCGCGCTGTGCGCATTGGCGTTGCTGGCAACCGGCGCGCAGGCGCAGACCGTCAAGGACTTCCTGGCGGCGGTCACCAAGAAATGGACCACGCCGTTCGAGCCGTTCCAGCTCATCGGCAACATCTATTATGTCGGCACCGACGGCATTGCCGTCTACATCATCAAGACCTCGCAGGGGCTGATCCTGATGGATACCGCGCTGCCGGAGTCGACCGGCATGATCAAGGACAACATCACGAAACTCGGCTTCAAGGTCGCCGACATCAAGTATATCCTCAACACGCACGCGCATTTCGACCACACCGGCGGCTTCGCCGAGATCAAGAAGGAGACAGGAGCCCAGCTCGTGGCCGGCGAGCGCGACAAGCCGCTGCTCGAGGGCGGTTACTATCCGGGCGATGAGAAGAACGAGGATCTCGCCTTCCCCGCGGTGAAGGTCGATCGCGCCGTGAAGGAAGGCGACAAGGTGACGCTCGGCGACACCACACTGACGGCGCATGCAACGCCCGGCCACTCGCCGGGCTGCACGAGCTGGGAGATGACCGTCAAGGACGGCAAGGAGGACCGCGAGGTGCTGTTCTTCTGTAGCGGCACAGTGGCATTGAACCGGCTGGTCGGCCAGCCGACCCATGCCGGCATCGTCGAGGATTACCGTGCGACCTACGCCAAGGTGAAGGCGATGAAGATCGACGTGCTGCTCGGACCGCATCCGGAGGTCTATGGCATGCAGGCCAAGCGCGCGGAAATGAAGGACGGCGCGCCGAACCCATTCGTCAAGCCGGGCGAGCTTGCAACCTACGCGACCACCCTGTCGGCGGACTTCGACAAGCAGCTCGCCAAGCAGACCGCAGCGCTGGAGAAGAAATAGCGGCGATCAGTCATCGTCCTTCACCTCTCGCAGAGGGGAGAGGTGTCCCCGCACGTCGGCCCGTCCTGTCGACGTGCGGCAATGCGTGGCGGCCGATGCACATGGTTAGCAGGGTGTGACCACGAACGGCCTGACGGGGCCGACGCCCCCCTCGGACGGTCCATATCCTTAACGGCACCTCACCAATGCACGCGGCCGGAACACAACGCGGTAGCGTGCAACCTGCGCTGGCCTTTCCGCGTGGAACCCGTCTAACGCGCCCTTTACCCCCGCTGTGCAAGATCGCCTCCGTTTTCAAGGGATCCGGGGCGCGTATTGCAATGCCTGTCGCCAATTTGAAGTCTCACTTCGCCGCCGCGATGCGGCTGTTTCGCGTGCCGGACGACCCGGACCTGACACGCGCGCAGTTCGACGCCTTCTCGAAGCAGATCCCGCTGCTCTACTTCATCCTGATGAGCAACACGATCGCCGTCGCCTACACCTATGTGAACGTGGCGCCGGACTGGCTGACGATGATCGTGCCGAGCGTGCTGACCGTGCTCGCGGCCCTGCGCACCTTCTGGTGGCTGCGCCAGCGTCACCTCGTGCGCAGCGATGCCGACATCCTGCGCAATCTGCGCGCCACCAACTGGATGACATTGCCGATCGGTGCGGGCTTCACCGCCTGGTCCTTCACGCTCTACCCTTACGGCGATGCGTTCGCCAAGAGCCAGGTCGCCTTCTACATGGCCGTCACAGTGATCGGCTGCATCTTCTCGCTGATGCATCTGCGCTCCGCGGCGCTGATCGTGACGCTGGTCGTCGACGTGCCCTATGTACTGTTCTTCTGGGCGACCGGCGAGCCGACGCTGAAGGCGATCGCGGTCAACAATTTGCTGGTCTCCGGCGCGATGGTGACGGTGCTGTTCATCTATTATCGCGACTTCGCCGATCTCGTCGCCAGCCGCAAATCGCTGCTGGCGCAGCAGGCGGCGACCCAGGCACTCTCGGACGAGAACTTCCGCCTCGCCAATCTCGATTCGCTCACCGAGCTGCCGAACCGCCGCCGCTTCTTTGCCGAGCTGTCCAGCGCCTTCGCTGATGCCGAGCGCAGGAGCGTTCGCGTCGCGGTCGGGATCATCGATCTCGACGGCTTCAAGCCGATCAACGACAATTATGGGCACTCGGTCGGCGACCGCGTCCTGATCGAGGCAGGCCGCCGCATCCGCGAGGTCTGCGAAGGCTTTGGTCCGCAGCGGGTGGAATTCGCCCGGCTCGGCGGCGACGAGTTCGGCCTCGTCGTGTGCGGCGACCCCGATGACGCGGATCTGCACCGACTCGGTGAACGCATCGGCGAGCAGCTCAAGCTGCCGTACCAGGTTGACACCGCCCATACCGGACTGTCCTGCTCGATCGGCCTTGCGCTATTCCCGCAATCGGCAACCACCGCCGAGGCGCTTTACGAATGCGCCGATTACTCGCTCTACCACGCCAAGCGCCATCTGCGCGGTCGCACCGTGATCTTCTCGAGCGAGCTCGAGGCCGAGATCCGCAGCCGCGGCGTCATCGAGAATCTGCTGCGCACCGCCGACTTCAGCACCGAGATGGATCTGGTGTTCCAGCCGATCGTGGACGCCATGAGCGAGCACACGGCCGGCTTCGAGGTCCTGGCGCGCTGGCACAGCTCGCGCCTCGGACTGGTTTCGCCGGCCGATTTCATCCCGGCCGCCGAGCGTATCGGCCTGATCCGGCCGCTGACGCAGGCGCTGCTGGTACGCGCGCTGGCGGCGGCGAAGACCTGGCCCGACCACATCCACCTGTCGTTCAACCTCTCCGCCCACGACGTCTGCTCGCCCGAGGGCATCCTGCCGCTGATCAGCATCGTCGAGAAGAGTGGGCTGCCGCCCCACCGGATCGATTTCGAGATCACGGAGACCGCCGTCACTTTCGACTTCGTGCGCGCGCAGCAGTCGATCGCCGCATTGAAGGCGATGGGCTGCGGCATCTCGCTGGACGATTTCGGTACCGGCTATTCCTCGTTGAGCCACGTGCACCGGCTGCCGCTTGACAAGCTCAAGGTCGACCGCAGCTTCGTCGCCGACATCAACGACAATCCGGTCAGCCACAAGATCATCAAGTCGCTCACCGGCCTGTGCGACGACATGGAGATCGCCTGCGTCGTCGAAGGCGTCGAGACCCGCGCCCAGCTCGATAGCCTGCGCCGTCTCGGTTGCGACTACATCCAGGGCTATTATTTCGCAAAGCCCATGCCGGGCAACGCGATTGGCGCCTATCTCGCAAAGGAACGGCAGCGTCTCGACGGCGCCGCAACGCCTGCTGCCAAGGTGGTCGCCTGAGGCGACAAAAAATACCTTAAGGTGCATCGCCGACAGGTCGAACCTGGGCCTGTCAACTCGACCGCTTCACATGCGTCGAAATGCCCTGATGTCCCCATGCGTGATGTGGAAGCTTGTCAGCGTCCCCAAAAAACGCGATACTCAATTTCAAGGGGAAAGATACTAAAGATACAACTTTTTGATCTTGGTGACTTTCAACTGGGCGCGGCGGCAAACACGGTTGTGAGTTGGCAATCGGAGGCAGGCATGTCGTCCAATGCGTCATTTCCGGCAGGGCGCCTCGCCCCGCCGCATTCCCACCTCGCCATTTCACATGCGTCACGACCGCCCGAGGAGCCGGATGGTAGCGGCGACATGCCGATCCGCCTCTTCATCCTCAGCGACGTGCGCCTGCTCTGCGAAGGCCTCGGCTCGTGCCTGGCACGGCAGGGATGCTTACACATCGCCGGGCACGGCGATCTCACGACCC
The DNA here is from genome assembly GCF_058804065.1 of Bradyrhizobium sp. GW821-FHT13H05. Classification (NCBI taxonomy): domain Bacteria; kingdom Pseudomonadati; phylum Pseudomonadota; class Alphaproteobacteria; order Hyphomicrobiales; family Nitrobacteraceae; genus Bradyrhizobium; species Bradyrhizobium sp. GW821-FHT13H05. The sequence continues at coordinate 74,421 of NZ_JBXAPO010000004.1, forward strand.
TGCCGGAGCAGGTCGTCGATAGCGGTGCCCAAGTGCTGCTGGTCGACATCGCGACGTCGCGAGGATTGCAGCAATCGGCGGCCTGCCGCAGCCTGTTGCCAGAGCTGAAGGTCGTCGCCATCGCGGTCGCCGAGGTCGAACAGGACATCCTGGCCTGCGCAGAGGCCGGGGTAGCCGGCTTCGTCCTGCGCGACGGCTCGATCAGCGATGCTGCGTGCGCCGCAGACCCAGATCGAAGTCAACCACAACAGCGTGCAACGCGACCTCGCGCCGGCCCCCGACGATTCGACCGGCAACTGGTTCGCGTTGACGACGGCCGAGGTCAATCCAAGGGTGCCGTTCGCGCAGGCCGGCGAAAAAGTCGCGATCCGGCTCGGCGACGGGCGCATCCTGGCACTCGGCACCGACTATGCCTTTGTCAGGGCCAGTCTCGCCGCCAACGACACCGAGGGCGCGCGCGCCGGCATTATCGGCAACATGCTCTCCGCACGCGGCCCCGCCCCCGCCGTGCTGGTGACCGCCGGCCAGGAATGCCTGTTCAACGACAACCGGGTCGAGGCCAGCACCAAGAGCATCGCGGTGTCGCTGGAAAGCGCGATCGCCATCATCAGCACGAACCGTGTGCGCGGCGGCGAAAGCTCGATTCGCCTCACCAATGCGCGGGCGATGACCGTGCTCGGCAACATCACCACCGGCAACATCCTCATCCCCGGCGGCATTGCCAACACGCCGTGGGCGCCGCTCAACGCGATCGGCTAATTTCGGGAGATATTTTGATGCGCACGTTCATTGTCGGAGACGAGACGAAACTCAAGGCCGTCAGCGAGAAGCTGCTGCACGCCAATCTGAGCAACGTTCGCAGCGAAGCCGCGCTGAAGGCGTTGCAGGAGGCCAATCCGCATGCCAATTTCAACAAGCTCACGCGTGGCACCGTTCTGTTCGTGCCGGATACGCCAGGCTTCAAGGTCAGCACGACCAGCTCCGCCACCGAAGGTCCGCTCGCGGCGCTGCACGACCTCCTGGACGAGGCGCTTAGTGCCGCGCTCCAGGAGACCTCGGCCGGCAACAGCGTGCGCCTCGCCGATCAGGACCAGACGGTGAAGGCCTTCGACGACGGCGCTGTGAAGAAGGCAATCAGCGATCCCACGATCGGCGCCCAGATCCGAGAGAGCGTCAATGCCGTCAGGAAGGGTTTTGACGCCGATCGCGAGCTGGCCGCACGCGCGGAAAAGAATATCACCGATGTCGGCAAGGCCGCGATCGCAAAGCTCAACGAGCTCGGCAAAGCCCTCGCATGACGCCCGATTAAGCCAGGCTCGGCAGATCGAGCCCCTTGTCACGGGCACAGTCGATCGCGGTCTCATAGCCCGCATCCGCGTGGCGCATGACGCCGCTGGCGGGATCGTTCCACAGCACGCGCTCGATGCGCTTGGCCGCTTCCGGCGTGCCGTCGGCGACGATCACCATGCCGGCATGCTGGGAATAGCCGATACCGACACCGCCGCCGTGGTGCAGCGAGACCCAGGTCGCGCCGCTGGCGCAATTGAGCAGCGCGTTGAGCAGGGGCCAATCGGACACGGCATCCGATCCGTCCTTCATCGCCTCGGTCTCGCGGTTGGGGCTTGCCACCGAGCCGCTGTCGAGATGATCGCGGCCGATCACGATCGGTGCTTTCAACTCGCCACTCGCCACCATCTCGTTGAAGGCAAGGCCGAGGCGATCGCGATCGCCAAGGCCGACCCAGCAGATTCGCGCCGGCAGGCCCTGGAACTTGATGCGCTCCCTGGCCATGTCGAGCCAGTTATGCAGATGCTTGTCGTCGGGCATCAGCTCTTTCACCTTGGCGTCGGTCTTGAAGATGTCCTCCGGATCGCCCGACAGCGCGGCCCAACGGAAGGGACCGACGCCGCGGCAGAACAGCGGGCGGATATAGGCGGGCACGAAGCCCGGGAAGTCGAAGGCGTTCTTCAAGCCCATGTCCTGCGCCATCTGGCGGATGTTGTTGCCGTAATCGAGCGTCGGAATGCCCTGCGCATGGAAGTCCAGCATGGCCTGGACGTGCTCGACCATCGACGTCTTCGACGCGCGCTCGACAGCTTTTGGATCGGAGGTGCGCTTGGCTTCCCATTCCGCGAGCGTCCAGCCCTTCGGCAAGTACCCGTTGATCGGATCATGCGCGCTGGTCTGATCGGTGACGATGTCGGGCTTGACGCCACGCCGCACCAGCTCCGGAAAAATCTCCGCGGCATTGCCGAGCAGGCCGACCGAGACCGCCTTCTTCGTCTTCGCGGCCTCCTCCATGATCGCGAGCGCTTCGTCGAGCGTCGCGGCCTGGCGATCGAGATAGCCGGTGCGCAACCGCATCTCGATGCGGCTCGGCTGGCATTCGACCGCGAGCATCGAGGCGCCCGCCATGGTCGCAGCCAGCGGCTGCGCGCCGCCCATGCCGCCGAGACCGGCGGTGAGGATCCATTTGCCAGCGAGGCTACCGCCATAATGGCGACGGCCGACCTCGACGAAGGTCTCGTAAGTGCCCTGCACGATGCCCTGGCTGCCGATATAGATCCAGGAGCCGGCGGTCATCTGGCCGTACATCATCAGGCCCTTGCGATCGAGCTCGTTGAAATGATCGAGCGTCGCCCAATGCGGCACGATGTTGGAGTTTGCGATCAGCACGCGCGGCGCATCGGTATGCGTACGGAAGACACCGACCGGCTTGCCGGACTGGATCAGCAACGTCTCGTCGCCTTCGAGCTTGCGCAATGCCGCCGTGATCCGGTCAAAGCTCTCCCAGTCGCGCGCGGCGCGGCCGATGCCACCATAGACGACGAGCTCGCTGGGGCGCTCCGCGACGTCGGGATCGAGATTGTTCATCAGCATGCGCAAGGGGGCTTCGGTCAGCCAGCTTTTCGCGCTGATCTCGCTGCCGTGGGGGGCGCGGATGGTGCGGTCGTTGTCCAGTCGGCGGTTCATGCGGAAACCTCTTCAGGCGAGTCTTGGAAACGGGTCGGTTGGAAGCGCCGTGAGCGCGATGGTCGGCAATGCATCGGATTGGATCAGCGTAGCGGCCTTAGCGAGATCGCCGGCCATATAGCGATCGGCACCGAGCGCCGGCACCTGTTCGCGCAGGGCCGCGATGACGGCGACGAGCGGCGCGCTGGTCGCATGCGGCGCGCGCAGCGTGATACCTTGCGCGGCAACCAGAAGCTCGATGCCGAGGATGGCGGCGAGATTGTCGGCCATGTCGGACAACCGCCGCGCGGCATGCGCCGCCATTGAGACGTGGTCTTCCTGGTTGGCGCTGGTCGGCGTCGAGTCGATCGAGCAGGCAGCCGCACGCTGCTTGTTCTCGGCGTAGAGCGCAGCCGCCGTGACCTCAGCGATCATGAAGCCGGAATTGATGCCGGGATCGGGGGTGAGGAACGGCGGCAGGCCGAAATTCAGCGCGGGATCCACCAGCGTCGCAATGCGACGCTCGCTGATCGCGCCGATCTCCGACAGCGCCAGTGCGATCGAATCGGCGGCAAAGGCCACGGGCTCGGCGTGGAAATTGCCGCCGGAGACGATCTCGCCAGTCTCGATCAGAACGAGCGGATTGTCCGTGACGGCGTTCGCCTCGATGATCAACGTGCGCGCAGCCTGCGTGATCAAGTCGAGCGCAGCACCTGCGACCTGCGGCTGGCAGCGCAGGCAATAGGGATCCTGTACACGTTCGTCGCCCTCGAGATGCGACAGGCGGATATCGCTGCCATCGAGCAACGCGGTCAGCGCTACGGCCGCGGCGATCTGGCCGGCATGGCCGCGCAGCGACTGGATTTCGGGACGGAACGGCGCCGTCGATGCCATCGCCGCATCGACCGACAGCGCGCCGGTCACGAGCGCGGCGCGCGCCAAGCCAAAGGCTCGAAGCACGCCTGAGATGGCATAGGCGGTCGAAAACTGGGTGCCGTTGATCAGCGCGAGCCCCTCCTTGGGGCCGAGCGTCAGCGGCGCCAGGCCAGCGGCAGCGAGTGCTTCGCTGCCAGAGATGGCCCTGCCATCGACAAGCGCCTGCCCCTCGCCGATCATCACGGCGGTCATATGCGCGAGCGGCGCGAGATCGCCGGAAGCCCCGACCGACCCCTGCTGTGGCACCAGCGGATAGATGCGCCGCGCCAGCATGGCCTGTAACTGTTCGATCACCTCGCGCCGCACGCCGGAGGCGCCGCGGCCGAGCGAGACGATCTTCAACGCCATCATCAGGCGCACGATCGGCTCCGGCGTCGCCGCACCGACACCGCAACAATGCGAGACGATGAGGTTGCGCTGGAGCAGCGCGGTCTGGTCGGGCGGAATGCGCCTCGAGGCCAGCTTCCCGAAGCCGGTGTTGATGCCGTAAACGGGTGCGTCAGCTTTCGCGGCCTTCGCGACGATCTCAGCTGCAGCCTCCACGCGCGGCCAGAACGTGGGATCAAGGACGACAGGGGCGCCCTCGAGCACGCGCGCGAGATCGTCGAGGCTGACCGTTCCCGGCTTGACGACGATCGCTCCGCCCTGCTGCGTCACTGCCCTCTCCACACGCGCCGGTGCAGCGGATTGAAGCCGATACGGTAGACGAGTTCGGCCGGACGCTCGATGTCCCAGATCGCGAGATCGCACCATTTGCCGGCCTCCAACGTGCCGGTTTCATCAAGCACGCCGAGCGCGCGCGCCCCCTCACGGGTGACGCCCCCAAGGCATTCGGCGACCGTCATCCGAAACAGCGTCGCACCCATGTTCATGGTAAGCAGCAGCGAGGTCAGCGGCGAACTGCCGGGATTGCAGTCGGTCGCGAGCGCCATGTGAACGCCGTGCTTGCGGAATGCTTCGACCGGCGGCTTCTGCGTCTCGCGAATGAAGTAGAAGGCGCCGGGCAGCAGCACGGCGACCGTTCCAGCCTTCGCCATCGCGGCGGCGCCGGCTTCGTCGGTGTGCTCGAGATGATCGGCCGACAGCGCAGAAAATTTTGCAGCGAGCGCAGCACCCCCGAGGTTCGACAGTTGGTCGGCATGGAGCTTGACCGGCAAGCCAAGCCCTATTGCCACCTCGAACACCCGCGCCGTCTGGTCAGCAGAAAACGCAATACCTTCCATGAAGGCGTCGACGGCATCGGCAAGGCCGGCCTTTGCAATCGCGGGCAGCATCTCCTTGCAGACGAGATCGATGTAGCGATCCTTGTCGCCGTCGGCTTCCACGGGCAGCGCATGGGCGCCGAGGAAGGAGGTGCGGATCGCAACCGGCCGCTGACCGCCGAGGCTGCGCGCGGCCGCGAGCTGGCGCATCTCGGTCTCGGCGTCGAGGCCGTAGCCGGACTTGATCTCGACCGTGGTCGCGCCCTCGCCGATCAGCGCATCGAGCCGCGGCAACGCGCTTGCGACGAGCTCGGCTTCGCTCGCCTTGCGCGTCGCGGCCACCGTCGAGACGATGCCGCCGCCGGCGCGCGCGATCTCCTCGTAGCTCGCGCCCTTCAGGCGCAGCTCGAATTCGTGCGCGCGGTTGCCGCCATAGACGAGGTGGGTGTGGCAATCGACGAAGCCCGGCGTGATCCAGCGCCCCTCGCAATCGATCCGCTTGATCGCGTCGGCATCTGCAGGAAAATCCGCCTCCGTGCCGGCATATACGATGTGGCCGCCACGTATGGCGATCACGCCATGCTCGATCTCACCGAGATCGGGACGGTCGGCCCGCATCGTGGCGAGACGGGCATTATGCCAGATCCGGTCGAAGCGCTCTGCCATGCGGGTGTCCATTCGCCGTGGGATGCTTGACTTATATGTCTAGACATATAATCGTGGGGCGGTTCTGTCCAGCCGGCGTGTAAACATGACCCGACTGCATTTCGCCTCCGCGCTCCTGCCCTCGGGCTGGGCCAATGACGTGCAGGTGGTGATCACCGCCGGCGCGATCGCGGAGGTGACGCCGGGCGTGGCGCCGTCCGCCGGCGACGAGCGCCATCATATCGCGCTTCCGGGACTTGCGAGCCTGCACAGCCACGCATTCCAGCGCGGCATGGCGGGGCTTGCGGAACTGCGCGGCGATTCCACCGACACGTTCTGGACCTGGCGCGAGACGATGTATCGCTTCGCGCTCGCGATGACGCCGGATGACGTCGCCGCCGTCGCGACGCAGCTCTATGTCGAGATGCTGGAGCAGGGTTTTACCCGCGTCGGCGAATTCCATTATCTCCACCATGATCGCGACGGCTCACCCTACGCCGACCTTGCCGAAATGGCCGGGCGCATTGCGCAGGCTGCCGAAGCATCGGGTATAGCTCTGACGCTGCTGCCTAGTTTTTACGCGCACGGCGGCTTCGGCGGCGCAGCGCCACATGCCGGCCAACGCCGTTTCATCTGCTCGGTCGATCGGTTCGCCGCGCTGATGGCAGCGTCGCGCAAAGCGATCGCAACATTGCCGGGGGCCAATATCGGCATCGCGCCGCACAGTTTGCGCGCGGTGGCGCCGGACGAGCTCGCGGCGATCATTCCGCTTGCCGATGGCGGGCCGGTGCACATTCATGCCGCAGAGCAGGTGAAGGAAGTCGAGGATTGCCTTGCTTGGTCGGACCGGCGGCCGGTGCAGTGGCTGCTGGAGCACGCACCTCTCGACCAGCGCTGGTGCCTCATCCACGCAACCCACACCACAAGCGAGGAAGTCAGCGCGCTCGCGAAGACCGGCGCGGTGGTGGGCCTCTGCCCCATCACCGAGGCCAGTCTCGGCGATGGGATTTTTTCGGCTCGCGAGTTCCTCGATGCCGGCGGCCGGTTCGGCGTCGGCACCGATTCCAACGTATTGATCGGCGTCGCCGACGAGTTGCGCCAGCTCGAATACGGCCAGCGGCTCAAGCATCGTCAGCGCAACGTGCTCTCAGGCAGCGCCGGTACGTCGACAGGACGCACGTTGTTCGATGATGCACTCGCCGGTGGTGCGCAGGCACTGGCGCAGGCAACGATCGGCCTCGTCCCCGGCGCTCGCGCCGACATCGTGACACTCGACGGCGAACATCCGTCGCTCGCAGGTCGAAGGGGCGACGCTGCCATCGACGGCTGGATCTTTGCCGCCGGCAGCGGCGCGATCGATTGCGTCTGGGCCGGCGGCGACAAGGTGGTCGAAGGCGGACGGCACCGGCTGCGCCAGGCCGCGCGCGAGCGATTCAACGCAGCGGTGCGGAGGCTCGTCGCATGAGCCTCGCCACAGATGCCACCGACCAGCCGACGCTCTACAAGCGCATCCGCGCCGACATCGAGAAGCGCATCCTGACCGGCGAGTGGCCGCCAGGCCACCGCATCCCGTTCGAGCACGAACTGGTCGTACGCTACGGCTGCTCGCGCATGACGGTGAGCAAGGCGTTGACGGAGCTCGCGCAAGCCGACCTGATCGAGCGCCGACGTCGCGCCGGTTCCTTCGTGCGCCGGCCACAACATCAGTCGGCCGTGCTCAAGATCGCCGACATGCGCGCCGAGATCACGGCGCTCGGCCGCAGCTATGGCTATGAGCTGATCCATCGCAAGCTGCGCGCGGCGACCGCCGCCGACCGCGAGCGTCTCGGCGTCAAGAAAGCCGGCAAGGTGGTCGCGATCAGCTGCCGGCACAGCGCCGACAACGTACCGTTTGCCGTCGAGGACAGGCTGATCGATCTGTCGTCCGTGCCGGATGCTGCGACCGCGGATTTTTCGCGCGAACCACCCGGCTCGTGGCTGCTTCATCATGTCCCATGGACAGAAGCCGAGCATACGATCAGCGCCATCGTTGCGGACGTTCGCACGGCGGAAGCGCTCGACATCGCCATCGGCGCGCCCTGCCTCGTGATCGACCGCTACACCTGGCGCAGCGCGCGCACGATCACCGCCGTACGGCTGCTCTATCCCGGTGACTCTCACCGCCTTGTCGCCCGATTCAAGGGAGGTTGAGAGGAGAATGTCGGCACAATTCGTGCAACGCTTCGGGCAAAGATCCATGCAATCCGGATCGAAATAGACAGATCAACAGGACGTCAATCCATCGATCGGCAAGAGGACGACAATCATGCGTAATTCAAAGGTATTTGCGACAATCATTGCCCTTGCGGCCTCCACTCCCGTGCTCGCCGACGACGTCAAGGTCGGAATCGGCATTTCCGGATGGACCGGCTTCGCGCCGCTGACGCTGGCGAAGGAGGCCGGCATCTTCAAGAAGAACGGCCTCGACGTCACCATCAAGAAGATCCCGCAGAAGGACCGCCACCTCGCGATCGCTTCCGGCGATGTCCAGTGCGCGGCAACGACCGTCGAGACCTGGATCTCCTGGAACGCCAACGGCGTTGCGACCAAGCAGATCTTCCAGCTCGACAAGAGTTTTGGTGCCGACGGCATGGCCGTGCGCAACGACGTCACATCGATCAAGGAGCTGAAGGGCAAGACCGTCGCCGCCTCCGCGCCCGGCACCTCGCCCTATTTCGCGCTGGCCTGGATGCTCAAGAAGAACGGGCTGACGGTGAAGGACGTCACCGTCGTGAACCTCGAGCCGGCGGCCGCGGCCCAGGCCTTCGTCTCCGGCCAGAACGATGCCGCGATGACCTACGAGCCGTATCTGTCGACCGTGCGCGCCGCGCCCGACAAGGGCAAGATCATCGCGACCACGCTCGACTATCCGATCGTGATGGACACCTTCGGCTGCACGCCGAAATTCCTCAGCGAGAATCCGAAGGCAGCCCAGGCGCTCGCCAACAGCTATTTCGAGTCGCTCGACATGATCGCCAAGGACCAGGCCAAGGCCTATGAGATCATGGGCACCGACGTGAAGCAGACCGGCGAAGCGTTCGGCAACTCGGCAAAGTACCTGCGCTGGCAGGACAAGGCCGCGAACCAGAAGTTCTTTGCCGGCGACTTCCTGACCTTCAACAAGGAGGCTGCCGAGCTCCTGCTCGAGATCGGCATCATCAAGGCTGCGCCGAAGGTCGAGGACCTCTACGACGCCAGCTTCATCAAGTAAATTTCTGCAAGCTACCGGCTCCGCCAGGAGGCGGAGCCGGTGCACGACCATTCGGATAGACAGTTTGATGCGTCCCTTGGATCCCGTGACATCGAGGCAGCGCGTGGCCTATGGCCTCGCGTTCTTCGTGCTGTTCGTTGCCCTCTGGTCCTGGGCGACGTTCGGCGGCCATGTGTCGAAGACCTTCCTCGCCAACCCGCTGACCATGGTGCAGGAAGGTTACGACCTCTTGGCCAAGCAGGGATTCGGCTACGACATCGGCATGACGATCTGGCGTGTCGTCGGCGGCTTCGCGCTCGCCGCGATCATCGCGGTGCCGTTCGGCGTGCTGATGGGCGCCTACAAGCCGGTCGAAGCCTTCCTCGAACCGTTCGTCTCCTTTGCACGCTACCTGCCGGCCTCCGCCTTCATCCCGCTCCTGATCCTGTGGGCCGGCATCGGCGAGCTGCAAAAGTTGCTGGTCATCTTCATCGGCTCGGTGTTCCAGGTCATCCTGATGGTCGCCGTGACGGTCGGCGCGACGCGGCGCGATCTGGTCGAGGCGGCCTATACGCTGGGAGCCAGCGACCGTGGCGTCATCCGCCGCGTGCTGCTGCCCTCCTCCGCGCCGGAGATCGCGGAAATTCTGCGGCTGGTGCTGGGCTGGGCCTGGACCTACGTCATCGTCGCCGAGCTAATCGGCTCGTCCTCGGGCATCGGCCACATGATCACCGACAGCCAGGCGCTGCTCAACACCGGCCAGATCATCTTCGGCATCATCGTGATCGGGCTGATCGGCCTCCTCTCGGACTTCATGTTCAAGGCGTTCAACGCCTGGCTGTTTCCATGGAGGCTTGCATGACCACGCTCAAGATCGAGCAGGTCTCGCGGACCTTTCCCGCCCGCCACGGCGACGCGCCGACCAAGGCGCTGGAGCCGACCGATCTCACCATTGGCAACAACGACTTCGTCACCATCCTCGGCCCCTCCGGCTGCGGCAAGTCCACGCTGCTTCGCATCGTCGCCGGGCTTGACCGCCCGACCACCGGCCGCGTCACGCTCGACGGGCGCGAGGTAACCGGTCCGGGCGCCGATCGCGGCATGGTGTTCCAATCGTACACCCTGTTCCCGTGGCTCACTGTGCGCGAGAATATCGCCTTCGGCCTGCGCGAACGCGGCGTCTCCGAGACAGAGCGGCACAAGATCGCCGACGCCTTCATTCGCCAGGTCGGATTGTCCGGTTTCGAGAACCACTGGCCCAAGCAGCTTTCCGGCGGCATGCAGCAGCGCACGGCAATCGCACGCGCGCTTGCCAATGATCCAAAAATCCTGCTGCTCGACGAGCCCTTCGGCGCGCTCGACAACCAGACCCGTGCCCTGATGCAGGAAATGCTGCTCGGTATCTGGGAGCGCGACCAGAAAACCGTGCTGTTCGTCACCCACGACATCGAGGAGGCGATCTTCCTCGGCAGCCGCGTCATCGTCATGAGCGCGCGTCCGGGCCGCATCAAGGCCGAAATTGCGGTGGACCTACCGCATCCGCGCTCCTACAAGATCAAAACGACGCCCGAATTCGTCCAGCTGAAGGAACGGCTGGTCGAGGAAATCCGTACCGAGGCGCTGAAGGTTGCCGAACATGCCTGACACTCAGTCCCGCGCCAATGGCGAGCGCGTTCTTGCCGACCTCAATGCGCTCCGTGCCATCGGCGCCTATAAGACCGGGGTACACAAGCCGACCTTCTCCGAGCCACACAAGCTTTCGCTGGACTGGCTGGTGCGGAAATTGCCCGATGCGGGTCTCTCCGCGACGCTTGACGGCATCGGCAATGTGTTCGGGACGAGCACGAAGGCAGGTCCGAAACTGCTGGCGGGCTCCCATCTGGAAAGCCAGAACTACGCCGGCTGGCTCGATGGCCCGCTCGGCGTCGTCTATGCGCTCGAAGCCGCCCGCGTGCTCAATGCCGATGCCTCGCTGAAGGGCGCGGTCGAGGTCGCTGCCTGGTGCGACGAGGAAGGACATTTTGGCAGCTTCCTCGGTTCGCGCTCCTATGTGGGGCAAGTGACCGAGGCTGAAATCGACGCCGCGCACGACCGCACCAACGGGCGGCCCATGCGCGATGCGCTCGCCGACGTGGGGCTCGCTGGACGCGCCCGTGTCGCCGTCGAGACGGGGCGGCACGTCGGATATCTGGAGGCACATATAGAGCAAGGCGACACGCTGGAGAGCGGCAAGCTCGCGGTCGGCGTCGTGACCTCCATCGTCGGCATCTGGCAGTATCGCATCAATTTCACCGGCGAGCAGAACCACGCCGGCACGACCCGCATGGCCGCACGCAAGGATGCCGGCCTTGCGCTGGCGAAGTTCTGCGTGGCGATCGACGAGCGCTTCCCGGCCGCTTGCGGTCCGCGCACCGTCTGGACCACCGGCCGCATCACGCTCGATCCGGGCGCGCCGAGCATCATTCCCGGGAGTGCCGAAATGCTGTTCCAGATCCGCGACGATAATCCGGCCATCATCGCGCGACTCGAGGAGCTGCTGCGCACGATGGCCGATGAGGTCAACGCGAAGGGCCGCTGCAACGTCACCGTGGAAAAGATTCGCACCGGCGCGCCCGCGATGATGGACGCCGGCTTTCAGGACGCGATCGAAGCTGCGAGCAAGGCCGTCGCCGGCGGACGATCCCTCCGCATGCTCAGTGGCGCCGGGCACGATGCACAGATGCTTGCGACCGTCATGCCCGCGGCGATGCTGTTCGTGCCGTCGATCGGCGGCATCAGCCATCACTGGACCGAGAACACTGCGGACGACGACATCCTCACCGGCGCGCACGTCTTCGTCGACGCCTGTCGGCGAATCCTCGGTGGCTAGGCGTCCGATGCCGGCATCATGAGCACGAGCGAAACTTATACCGAGGCGACAACCGGCTATTGGCAGGAGCTGACGCCGGAGCTCCCCGCCCGTTTCTCGGCAACGCCGCCCTATCGCTTCGGCTATCCCGCCACCCTGCCCTGTGGCCGTGTCCTCGTTCTGCCGCTACGTCAATTGCCCGACAGCGACCGCGCCGTCGCCTCGCTCATCGCCAACCAGGCTTCAAACCTCGTCGTGGCCGCGCTCGCAGACCACATGGCGACGCAGGCGCGCGCACTGGAAGCCGAGATCATCGTCGGACTGCCGACCCTTGGTCTTGCCTTCGCATCGCTGGTCGCCGAACGCCTCGGGCAGCCGCGCTATGTCCCGCTCGGCTACTCGCGCAAATTCTGGTACGACGATGCGCTGTCCGAGCCCGTGGCGTCAATCACCAGCCCCGAGGTCGGGAAGAAGCTGCGGCTGGATCCGAACCTGCTGCCCCTGATCGAAGGCCGCCGCGTGGTGCTGGTCGACGATGCGATCTCGACCGGCGCGACCGCGATTGCTGCGATACGCCTGTTGCAGACGATCGGCGTCGACATTGCCGGCATGGTCGTCGCGATGAAGCAAACCAATCGCTGGCAGGCCTCGGTCGCGCCGCTTGCGGTTCGAGCGGTCTACGGGTGCCCGCTCTTCCAGCGTAGCGACGCCGGCTGGATCCCGCTGACAGAGACGCAGCCCGCCATTCCCTGATTGGCCGGGCGTCTCGCCCGATGTCACCAGGCGAGGTCTGCCAGTTCGCGATTGCTGCGCGAGGCGCCACCGAACTCCGATTTGAGCAGTTTTGCGCGATAGGTCCAGCGATACAACGGGTGCTCCAGCGTCAGACCCATGGCGCCAAGGAATTGATGCAGATCGTAGACGATGGGGTCGACCACGGTCTGCGCATAGGCGAGCGCCGTGACGGCGTCGGCATGCGTGGCGCTGCCGCTGCCGGCCTTGAACGCCAGCCATTTGGCCGCGGCGATCTTCGAGGCGCAGGCGGCGAGCCGGTGTTGCACCGCTTGGAACGCACCGAGCGGCCGGCCGAACTGGCGGCGGTCGGTGACGTGCTCTACGACGGCGTCGAGACCGCCCTGGAGCACGCCACTGATCTCCGCAGCGGCGGCGAGCTGGGCGAGGCGCCGCGCCAACATTGGATCGGCGACAGTGCACGACCGCGCAAAGCAGCGCTCGGGATCATGAATCCGGCCCATGGGATAGGCGAAATAGGAATCGACGACCTCGATGTCGTCCGGCGAGACCGGAAACCACGACGCGCCGGCCTCCGACAGGACGAGGACGGCGCGCGCAACCGGCAGGAAACGCACCGCTTGCCTCGGATCGCCCGTCAGCACTGCGAGCGGTCGTGATGCATCGGGGCAGATCAGCGGACGGATCACGGCTGATGCCGCGACCTCGGCGATGGCGGCACTGCGACAAACCTCGTGTACAATGAGCGCCGCCGTCGACACACCGAACTCCGGATAGGATGCCGCGTCGAGCACGCCATTCTTGTCCAGATCTGCATCGAGTTCGAGATCGAAAGACGCCTTGCCGCTCCCAAGCACGAGCCGGCTTTTCGCCCGGGAGAGAACGGCGGACACCGTCGTGAGCAGCGCGTCCTGGTCGTCGCTGATATCGAGAAACATGCGCCCTAGCTCCGCGGCAGGTTCAGATAGTCGGACGCGACGATGCCGAGCTGGATCTCGGCCGCGCCCGAGGCGATCCCGGCCGCGATCGCGCGTTCATGATGCGGCTTGAGCAGCGGCAGAACGTCGCCCGAAAACGCCTCCGGAAGAAAGTCGAGCGCGAAATTGGCGACCGCGTGATCGGCCTCGACAATGGCGACGCGCGCCAGGGACGATTCCGAGTTCGGTGGCAAGCCGCGCGAGCGCTGGTCCACCACGCGGTAGACCAGCATGCGCGCCGCTTCGCAGGCCGCGAGCGCCTGCCCGGCCCTGAACCTGACGATATCGTCGTTCCACGAGCCGTTTGCCTTCAACAGCTCGACCATCTCGCCGAGCACGCGGGTGGAGAGCTGATAGCGCGGCAGGCCGATACGCTCGTTGGCAAGTGCATAGGTGATCAGCGACCAGGCCTTGCCTTCCTCGCCGAGCATGCTGGAGACGGGAACGCGAACGTCCTGGAAGAACACCTCGTGCAGGTCGCCGTTGCCGACGAGGGCCGGAATCGGCCGCACCGTGATGCCCGGCGTCTGCATCGAGATCAGGAAGATGCAGATGCCGTCCTTCCGGCTACCGTCGGTGCGCGCGAGCAGGAAGCAGTGCTGGGCGAGGCCGGCATAGGAGGTCCAGACCTTGGAGCCGTTGATGACGAAATGATCACCGTCGCGGTCGGCACGCGTCCGTAGCGAGGCAAGATCGGAGCCGGCGGAGGGCTCCGAAAAACCCTGGCACCACACCGCGTTGCCGGCAGCGATCTCCGGGATGTAGCGCGCCTTCTGCTCCGCGGTGCCGAAACGCAGGATGGTCGGGCCGATCCAGTTGACGTTCATGTATTGCGGGCCGCGCGGCTCGCCGACGGCCCACATCTCCTCGCCCAGGATGAAATGCTCCCACACCGAGCTGCCGCGGCCGCCATGCTCCTTCGGCCAGTGCGGGACGAGCAGGCCGGCCGCCGCGAGTTTGGCGCAGAAGACGCGGGAGAAATCGGTCTGCTGCTTCGAGCCGGGCCCATGGCGCGCGATGGTCTCCCAATCCGGCGGCAGTTCGCGCGCGAGAAACGACCTGATCTCGTCGCGAAAGGCCTGCTCGCGGGCACTCCATTCGAAATTCATCATCCCCTCTCAGGCGTTCGGGCCGATCACGGCGAGGCCATCGACCGCGACAACGGATTCGCCGCGGCAGATCAGCGGATTGACGTCGAGCTCGCGCAGGCGATCGCGGTGGGCACAGGCAAGCGCCGAGATGCGGCTGATCGTGCGTGCGAGCACCCTGCGATCGGCCGGCGGCGAGCCGCGGAATCCGTCAAGGATCGCGGCGCCGCGAAGCCGGGCGAGCAGCCGCAGGACCTCGTGCTCGTCGACCGGTGCAAGCGCCGTCACGCTGTCGCGCAGAAGTTCGGTCAGGACCCCGCCGAGGCCGATGACGATCATGGGTCCGAATAGCGGATCATTGTTCACGCCAACGATGATTTCCACGCCCGCCGGGACCATCTCCTGCACGATCACGCCCCGCAGCTGCGCCGTCGGAGCCGCTCTGGCGCAGGCCGCCATGATCTGATCGTAGGCTTCGCGCACGGCCGTATCGCCCTCGACACTGAGCAAGACCCCGCCCGCGTCCGACTTGTGCGCGATATCAGGGCTGTCGATCTTCATGGCGACCTTGGCGCCGATTGCGCGCGCAGCCCGCACCGCGTCATGCGCGCTGGTGACCGTGATGTCGCGCGATGTCGCAATGCCGTAGATCGCGAGCAGCGCCTTGGTCTCGGTCTCACCGAGCACGGTCTCCTGCGACGGCAGCAGCGCGGCGGCGCGAGCCTTGCGCTCCGCATCGACCACGAACCCGACCGGCAAATGTGCCGCGCGTTCGGCCCGCGCAGTCCAGGCAGCAAGCGTCGAAAAGCAGCGATCCATCGAGCGGAAGATCGCGATGTTGGGATCGCGCTCGATCACCTCGGAACCTGGCCCCTCCAGATATTGCGTCAGCCACACCGCACAGATCGGCTTGCCATGTTTGCCGGCGAGCGCGCTGAGATGCGGAAGCCGTTCGGTCGCGGGCCCATAGGCATAGGTACAGCCATAGACCAGCGCGCCGTAACCCGTATCTGAGAGAAGCGCGTCCGCGCAATCCATCAGCGACTCCGAATCCGAGATCACCTGTGCGGTGACATCGCACGGATTGCGCGGAGCCCCGAATGGCGGAATGCGCGCCTCCAGCACGGCGCGCACGCGCGGCTCCGGTTGCGGCAGGGGCACGCCGTGCTGCTCGGCACTGTCTGCGCCCATGATCGCGGCACCGCCGGAGCCTGCGAGCACGGCCACGCCTTGTGCCGTCGGCCGTCCCACTTTGCCAAAGAAGGCGGCGGTTTCGATCAGATCCTCGAAATTATCGACGACGACGGCACCGCCGCGCTCCAGCAACGCGCGCCAGGACGCGTTTGAGCCGGCGAGCGAACCGGTGTGGGACAGGGCGGCGGTGGCGCCGGTCTCTCCGGTGGCGAGCTTGAACACGATCAGCGGCTTGTCGTTCTCCCATGCGCGCTCGGCCGCCGCGAGCATCTTCAGCGGGTCCGCAACACCCTCGAACGCGCAGGCGATAACGGCGCAGGCCGGATCTTCCGCCAACACGGCAATCCAGTCGGCGACGTCAACATCGCCGGAATTGCCCGATGTCAGCACATGGCTGAACGACACGCCGCGCTCGATGGCCTGGGCCAGCGCAAAACCGAGCGCGCCGGACTGGCTGACGAGCCCAATCGCGAATGGCGCCAGCGGCCGCGTTTCCGGCACCGCCGCAAAGGTGATGCGGGCGCCGCTGGTGTAATTCAACAGCCCGACACAGTTCGGCCCGAGCAGACGAAGATTTGCCTCCCGTGCGCGGCGCACGATGCGGTTCTGGATTTTGATCGCCTCGCTGGTGCCGATCTCGGCAAACCCCGAAGCGTAGAGCATGACGCTCGGAACGCCGGCCGCAATGCAGGCCTCGATGATCGGCTCAACGGTCGCCGCAGGCGTCGTGACCACGGCAAGATCGGGAATCGCCGGCAGCCCGCGCAAGCTCGGATAGCACGGCGCGTCACCGATCCGGTCGTATTTGTCGTTTACCAGAAAGCTGCGGCCGCCGAAAAAGCCTTTCAGATTGGCTGCGGTGCGCGCGCCGAAGGACGCCGGGCGCGGCGAGGCGCCGATGATCGCGACGCTTCCGGGATCGTAGAGCGGCTTCAGGTCAACGCGGCGATACGGCACAAGCCGTCCCGATGACGTCATGACACGGCCGAAGCGTCGTGCTTCGCCTTCGCGATCTTGTGCAGATAAGCGAGATAGCCGAACGGGATGCGGCTTGCGCCATTGGCCTGGATGACGACGCCAGAGATCCAGGCTGCCTCATTGGAGGCGAGATAGACGCAGAGCGGGCCGATGTCATCGGGCGTGCCGAGCCGCCCGAGCGGCACGACATCGATCTGCTTCTGCGCTCGCGGGCCGGACATGAACTCGGAATTGTCCTCGGTGAGCACCAGCCCCGGTGCGATCGCGTTGACACGGATGCCGAGATGGCCCCACTCCACCGCCATGGTTCCTGTGAGGTTGTCGACGCCGGCCTTGGCCGCGCCGTACTGGCCCGTCATGGGGTTTGGCTGCGAGGCCGAGCGCGAGGTGATGTTGATGATGGAGCCACTTGCCGTCATCGCGCGGGCCGCGGCCTGCGCGGCGAAGAAGGTCCACTTCAGATTGAGATCGACGACCCGGTCCCACTGCCCCTCGTCGAGATCGATCAGCGGTCCGACATCCTCGCGCGCGGCGCTGCCGGCATTGTTGACCCAGATGTCGAGCCGGCCGAATTCCGACAGCGCCCGGTCGACGATAGCCTGGGCGGCGCCGGGCCGTGCGATGTCGTTGGCGAGGACCCGCGCATGACCACCCTGCTCACGGATCATCGCCGCTGTAGCTTCCAGTGGCGTTGAGGTGCGTCCCGTGCAGATCACGGTCGCGCCCGCCTGCGCCAAGGCAAGGCTGATGCCCTTGCCGATACCGCGTCCACCGCCGGTGACCACCGCGACTTTGCCCGTCAGGGAAAACATGACCAGCTCCTTCAGGATCCCGGGATCAATCACTGCCAACGAGATCGCCGAAGAGCTGCCAGTTGCTTCCCTCGAAGCGCATCAGCTGCCATTGCTTGATCGGCGCGTAATCCGTCGGCGACGTCGATATCTTGATCCCAGGCAGCAGCGTGCCGACCTCGACATCTCCAAGGCTTGCGGCCTGCCGCATGACGTTCTCGCGGCTGAGATCGTCGCCACACTGCTTCAACACCTGCACCAGCAGCAACGCCGGATTGTAGCCGTTGATGATCAGCGTGTCGGTACGATTGGCATCCGGCAGGTATTTGTCGAGAAAGGCGTTCAGCGCTTTGAAGTCCGCATCGTCCTTCCATCTGGCATCATTGGGATCCTTGAAATAGGTCGCCGAAACGATGCCTTGCGCGTTCTCGAATCCGACCGGCTTGATCACGCTGCCGATCGAGGCTGAGGCAAAGCTCAGAAGCTGGAGCGGCTTCCAGTTCAGCTCGTTGATCTTCTTGATCGCCTGGGCCGCGAATTTCGGCGTTGCCATGTTGAAGACGACGTCGGCGCCGGTGGCCTTCAGCTTCACGATGTGCGAGTCGATGGTCGGCTCGGCAACGTCAAAGGATTCCTCTGCGACGATCATCGCCTGCGCCTTGTCGCCGAGGCCGGCCTTGATGCCCTTGAGGTAGTCCTTCCCGAAATCGTCGTTCTGATAGAAAATAGCGATCCTGGCGCCCGGCCTCTCTTTCAGGACGTATTTCGCGTAAGCCTTTCCCTCGGTTTCAAGCGAGGGCGCGAAACCCATGCTCCAGGGAAAGTTCTTCGGATCGTTCCACTTTGCGGCCGCGCTTGAGACGAAGAGCTGCGGCACCTTTTTCGCGTTGAGATATTTCTGCACGGCGGAGTTGGTGGGCGTGCCGACCGCATTGAACATGAAGAGCACCTCGTCGCTCTCCACGAGCTTGCGGGTCTGCTCCACCGTCTTCGGCGGCGAATAGGCGTCGTCATACGACAGGAATACGATCTTCCGGCCGTTGATGCCGCCCTCCTCGTTGATCTTGCGGAAATAGGCCTCTCCTGTCTTGGCGATGAGGCCGAAACCCGAGGCCGGCCCGCTATAGGCCGCCGTGTTGCCGATCTTGATCTCGGTGTCGGTGACGCCCGGGCCGTACTTCTTCTCTCCGGCCGAGGCCTGGAGACCGAATGCCAGCAACGCTCCGAACGCGATGATGCCCGCTCTGATCGTCACCTCTTTCCCTCCGCAACATCTGTTTCAGTTGTCGGCGGGTTAGCTATCACGTTAGTTGCTTGCTGACTAGCAAGTAATTGAGCCGAGACCACGCCTGGGATGCGGGCGGCCGTGCGGCCCCGCGCCGCAGCAGCTCGGTCCGGTGTCGAAAGGCTCCTGAGGCGAGGGAACGCTGCCATTCCCGGCAGACGTCAAGCAGGCGCGGACGGCCGGAAGCAAACCGGCGCTCAGCGCGCAACTCTCCGAGGCGCGGACCTGGTTCTGACAGGGGCGCGGACCTTGCTCTTGCCAGAGGTGGCGGGCTTCGAGGTCGGCTCCGTCATGCGGTCGATGAAGAGGTCGGCGACGAACTCTGCGTCCTCGCCGAGCTTTCTGGTATCACCGGTCACCAGTGCCTGGATGCAGATGCCGCTGATCGCGCCGGAGATCGCCCGCACGTTCTGCTCGATGTCGACGTCCTTGCGCAATTCGCCCATCTTGCGCGCCTGCAACAGATAGGCGCGGAGATTGTCGCGGTAGAGCGCGTGCAGCTCGGCGATGCGCGGCTTCAGTTCCGGCACGGTGCCGGTGGAATCCACGATCAGATGGTAGAGCGCGATCGCCGAGTCCGGCATGTCGCGGACCGCCTCCATCTGGATCCGGATGCGCTCGGCGAGCGCCGCGCAACCGGTGCGACCATCGATCCGCCGCTCGACCTGGCGCATGAAGCGCTCCTGGATCGTGTCGATCACGGTCTCCAGGAGGTTGAGCTTGGTGCCAAAGCGCTGCACCGGAAGGCCACGGCTGTAGCCGGCCTCGACGCCGATATCGGCGAGGCTCGCGCCGGACGTGCCGTGCCGGCCGATCAGCGCCACCGCCGCCCGCAGCATTCGCCGGTCGGACTCCTTACGCCGCCGCTCCTTGGAGCCGATGATCGGCGCCGCCTTCCCTGTGTCGCTACCGGCAGTCACGAACCGTCGATTCCCCTCACCCGCGATGAAACCGCGGGCACGGTACACGGGGGTGGGAGGTTTGTCAGTGGGGTCGGCGGCGCTATCTGCGCGCTGTACGGGGATCGTTGAGCGCAAGGCCGGGCCTCGGCCAGTCCACCGTGATGAGCCGGCCGGTACCGGACAGCGTGATGAAGGCGGTACGCATATCCGGGCCACCGAAGCAGATGTTGGTGCAATAGACCTCGTCGGCTTCGTGAAACTCGATCAATTTGCCGGCCGGCGAGAACACGCTAACCCCACCACGTACCAGTGTGGCAACGCAGATGTTGCCGCCCTCCTCGACTGCGAGCGAATCGAAGCGCTGATAACCCGGCAGGCCGTGCAACAATCGGCCGCCATTGGGCGACGGCCAGGGCTCCTTGAGGACCTCGCCCTCACCCGTGATCGGATAACTCCAGATCCGGCTGGTCTCGGTTTCGGAGACGTAGAGCGTGCGTCCGTCCGGCGACAGGCCGATGCCGTTCGGCGTCATGATCGGAAAGATTGCTTCCCGGATCATGGAGCCGTCAGTACGCGCATAATAGACCGCACCGCGGTCCATCAGCCGGCCATAGGTCTTGCCGAGATCGGTGAACCAGAAGCCACCTCTGTCGTCGAAGACGATGTCGTTCGGCCCTTTCAAATGAACGCCGCCGCAACTGTCGTAAAGGGTTTTGACCGCGCCGGTATCGAGGTCGACCTGCTCGATGCGTCCCGTCATGTAGTCCTCGGCGCGGCCCGTCGGGCGAGCAAAGTTGCTGCTGTCCCTGTGCCAGGAGAAGCCGCCATTGTTGCAGACGTAGCATTTACCGTCCGGACCAATGGCGGCGCCGTTCGGGCCGCCGCCGAGATGCGCGATCACCTCTTTCCGGCCCGACGGAAGCACGCGCGTCAGCCGGCCGCCCTCGATCTCGACGACGATGACGCTGCCGTCGGCGAGCGCGACCGGCCCTTCGGGAAAGGCCAGTCCATTCGCAATCTCTCTGCCCTCGAGGCGCATCGCGTCACTCCATATCCTTAGGCCGGCGCCGGCTGGCCTGCGCCGAGATAAGCGTCCACGACCTCGGCCCGGCTTGCCGGCGTCGCGAGATCAGCCGCGCTGCGATGGCCCACGATGGCGCCGTTGCGCATGAAATAGAGCTCGTCGGCAACCTTCATGGTCATGCGGAAATTCTGCTCGACCAGCATGATGGCAAGGCCGGTGTCCTGCTTGATCGTGACAAGGCGCTCGAACACGCGCCGGATCAGGAGCGGCGCCAATCCCAGCGACGGCTCGTCGAGCAGCAGCAGCCGCGGTGCGCTCATCAGGCCGCGTCCGATCGCGAGCATTTGCTGCTCGCCGCCGCTCAGCATCCATGCTGGTGATTTCAGGCGGTTTGCGATCTCGGGAAACAGATCCAGCATGAGATCGCGCCGCTGCCGCTGCACGCGCGCATCGAGGAAGAAACCGCCGAGCAGGAGATTTTCGGCAACCGTGAGCGAGCCGACGATTTGACGCCCTTCGGGGACATAGACGATCCCGCGCTTCACGCGCTGCCGCGCGGCGAGAGCTCCGATGTCTTCGCCGGCAAAGCGGATCTCGCCCTCTGCCGGCACCAGGCCGGCGATCGCCTTGAGCACCGACGACTTGCCCGCGCCGTTGGCGCCGAGCAGTGCCACCACGCCTTTTTCCGGCACGGAAAGATCGACGTTTTCGACAACACGCGCCCTGCCGTAGCTGACCGAGAGACCGCGTGCCGAGAACAGCTCAATCATCGGCATCGTCTCCGAGATAGACACGGATCACGTCGGAATGCGCACGGATCTCTGCGGGCGTGCCGTTCGCGATCATCTTGCCGAAATTGAGTACATAGATGTGCTCACAGAGCTCCATGATCAGGTCCATGTCGTGCTCGACGACGAGGAGCACGAGGTCGGGCCGCATCAGCCGCTTCAAAGCCCGCATCAGATCGCGCGTCTCGACGGCGTTCAGTCCCGCAGCCGGCTCGTCGAGCAGGATCGCCTTGGGCTCGCTGGCAATGGCGCGCGCGATCTCGGCGAGACGCAGCGTCCCTGGCGGCAGGTCGGACGGTTTCTGATGGGCGGCAGACGCAATGCCGAGCTCATTCAGCGCCGCCATGGCGCGGCGCTCAGTGTCCTTCTGCTCGATCCGTTGCGCCGGCGTCGGCACGAAGGCGCTGAACCAGCCGGACCGCCGCTTGAGAGTGAGACCGACGAGGACGTTTTCGAGCAGCGACAGATCAGGACACATTGCCAGATTCTGGAAGCTGCGGGTGATGCCGCATCCGGCGCGCTGGGCGGGCCCCATGCCGTCCAGCGGCCTGCCAGCAAAACTGCTGTGGCCGCGCTGGCCGCGGTAGAGCCCGGTGAGACAGTTGAACAAGCTGGTCTTGCCCGCACCATTGGGTCCAATCAGGCCCGTGATGACGCCGGGCCGCAACGTCAGCGAGACATCGCTGAGAACCTGAAGTCCGCCGAATCCGAGCGAGATCCCCTCGGCGACGAGCCCGCTGCCGGCGGCTACCGTCATCGTACCCTCCCGCCCGGCAGGAAGCGGCGCAGATCGCCGGCATTCGCCACCAGCGTGACGACGACGAGCGCCACGCCATAGAGGATCGGGACCCAGTCGCCGGCTTTCGCGAGATAGGTCGGCACCAGCGTGATGAAGGCGCCGCCGACGAGCGCGGCGGGCAATGACAGCCTGCTCAGACTGACGACCGAGCCGACCAGCAGGAAGACGCCGCTGAAGAAAGTGAAGCTGTTCGGCGAAACGGTCGAGGACGCAAAGCCCGTCAGCGCCCCCGCAAGCGAGGCCAACGCAGCGCTCACCGTAAAGATCGAGATACGCGCCCAGCTCCGCGTGATCCCCATCGCCTCGGCCGCGCGCGGCTGGGCCTGCGCCATCAACAGCGCCAAGCCTTGCGCCGACTTGCGGAAATGCGCGAGCGCGAGACAGACGACAATCAGAACGACGAGAGCGACGTAATAGCGCTGCAACGCCTTGGAGACGCCGGGGACCAGGTCCTGCGCGATGTAGAGACCTTCGAAACCGCCGGTGAACTTCTCGAAGCCGATCAGGATCTCCGGCAACGCAAGCGCCAGCGCCATGGTCGCCACCGCCAGATAGATGCCGGACAATCGCCGCGACGGAAACGCGAATGCAAAACCGGCGCCGGCACCGAGCAATACGGCCAGCGGCAGGCTCACGGCGATCGACAGGCCGAGCCGGTGCTCGACAATCGCGACCGCATAGGCGCCGAGCGCCACGAAGAAACTGTGTCCGATCGACACCTCGCCGCCGTAACGCACCAGCATGCTGACGGAGAGAACGGCGAGCGCATTGGCAAAGCACAGCGACAGGCTGTAGAGCAGGAAGCCGCCGGCAAGGAGCGGCAGCAGCGCCAGCGCCGCGACCAAGACGAGCATGGACAGGCGCGCGATATCGACGTGACTGCCGCGGGCGGACGCGCCGACCTTGGACGCGTGGGCGAAATCAGACACGGCCACCGATCGCCCTTTCCAGCAGTCCGTTGGGGAAGAAGTTGAGCGTCAGCAGGATCACGCCGAGCAGGAACGTGTTCATGAACTCCGGCGAGACGTAGAACGAGAACAGGTTCATGGCGACGCCGACCAGGATGCCGCCGACGGCGGCGCCCGGCAGGCTCGAGAAACCGCCGACCACGGCTGCGGTGAAAGCCTGCAACATGAAGGACGGCACCGTCGTCGAGCTCAGGAACGTCGTCGGCACGATCAACAATGCGGCGACGAGGCCGAGGACGGCGCCCGCGAGCCAGGAGAACAGGTGGACCGAGCGCAGGTTCAGCCCGCAGACCTCGCAGGCGAACGGGTTGGTGGACACCGCGCGGAACGCAACACCGAGCTTGGTGCGCTCGATGATCACGAACAGGCCGCCGACGATGACGAGCGTGACGACGAGAACGGCGAGATCATAGGAGGAGATACGGATCGCGCCGAGGCTGAAGTTGAGGCGGGGCACCGGGAGGTCGAGATTGACGATGTCGGCACCGAACACCAGCTGCACGGCGCCTTGCAGGATCAGCCCGACGCCGAGCGTTGCGATGGTCGAGGCGAGATCGGACTTGAAGACGATCGGCGCGATCAGGGCATAGCTCATAACCGCAATCGCGCAGGCTATGCCGAGCGCCAGTGCCACCGCACTGCCCCAGGACAGGCTGAGCAGGCTACCGCTGGAGAAGCCGTAGACCACGAAGGCGCCGAGACAGGCAAGATTGCCGTGCGAGAAGTTCACGACGCGCGAGCTCTTGAACACCATGACGAGGCCGAGCGCGCCGACGCCGTAGAGGCAGCCGGATATGAGGCCGGACCAGAGCAACGGCGGGATGTCTCGGATGAATCCCGCCACGCTCACCCCTGCCCTTCGTCCGGCACGCCACCCTGCTCGATGAACTCGATCACACCGGGGAAATAGCGCCCCGAGAGCCCCTGACGGCAGGCGGCGTCATAGTAGCGGCGCGCAAGCTCGGCGACACCGGGGCGGACGCCGGTGTCGGAAGCCAGCTGAAGCACGTAGTCGAGGTCCTTCAGCACGTATTCCGGCGGGAAGGCTTTTGCCGGAAAATTGCGCGGCAGCATCGCCTTGGTACCGTGATTGCGCAGCACGAAGCTGTCGCCCGACCCCTTCGAGACGGCGCTCAGCAGCGTCTCGGGCTTCACACCGGCGCGCTCGCCGACCACCATCATCTCGGCCAGCGCCAGCGTGTGCTCGAACACCAGCGCATTGTTGATCAGCTTGACGACCTGGCCACAGCCGACCTCGCCGCAATGGGTGACGTCGGACCCGATGTAATCGAGCAGCGGCTTGATCCGTGCGAACACGGCCTCCTCGGCGCCGACCATGATGCTGAGCTCGCCACGCTGCGCGGCCTCTCGCGTGCGCGCCACCGGCGCATCCGCGAAGGCAAAGCCCTTGGCCTTCAGGTGCTCGGATACGCTGCGCGCCAGCGCAACGGGCGTGGTGCTGAGATCGACGATCGTGGTCCGCGGCCGCGCCGCCTGCGCGATCGCGGACGAGACCGCTTCCACCTGAGGTCCGCCGGGCAACGACAGGAAGATGACGTGCGCGTCGGCAGCAAGCGCTTCGAGGGAGGCGGCCGCCTCCGCCTTGGTGTCGGACAGCGCCGCGATCGCCGCCGGATCGCGGTCGAGCATCAGCACGCGTCCGGCATGCTTCTTCGCCATGTTCCGACACATCGGACCGCCCATGACGCCAAGCCCGATGAAGCCGAGGGTCTCTGCTGCGCTCATGATGTCAATCCATCAACATGCCGCCATTGACGTCGAGCACCGTGCCGGTGATCCAGTTCGACGCCGGCGAACAGAGGAAGAGAATGCTCTGGGCGATATCCTCGGGCTGGCCGAACCGTCCGAGCGGCACGTTGCCGTTCGCCGACGGCGCGGCGCGATCGGTGACGGTCGCCCACATCGGCGTCTCGACCGGACCGGGCGCGATGATGTTGGCGTACACGCCCTTGGCCGCGCCGTTCTTGGCGACCCATTTCATCAGGCCGTGCACCGCCGATTTCGCCGCAACATAGGCGGGCCCTGACGCGACGCCCCCGATCTTGGCGGCTATCGAGCCCAGCGCCACAATCTTGCCGAAGCCGCGTTCGGCCATGACAGGATAGAGCTTGCGGACGGGATTGACCGTGCCCATCAGGTTGACGGCGAGGATCTTCTCCCATTCCTCGTCGGTCGACTGCGCCAACGGCGTGTTGGCAATCGTGCCGGCGCAGAGCACCAGGATGTCGATCCTGCCGCGCGCCTTCAGCTCGTCATCGATCAGCTTCTCGGTCGCCGCGCGATCCGTCACATCGCAGCGACGATAGCTTGCCCGCTCGGGGAACTTGCCGCCGTCCTCGACAATGTCGGTCGCGATGACGTCGGCGCCTGCCGCACAGAACGCGGCGACGACGGCGCGGCCGATGCCGCCGGCAGCTCCCGTGATGAGGGCAATTTGTCCGTCGAGACGCGAGGGCCCGCTCAAGGGCGATCCAGCCATGTCGTACTTTCCTTGTTTTTCTTGGTAGCTAACACGAGCAGCGGGCGACAATGTCTTGCGGCCACCCGCTGAAACGAAAGGCTCAGGCCGGCTTGGCGTCGAAGGCCACCGCCGGATAGGGCTTGAAGTCGCGCACCATGACGAAGGAGCCCTGCGCTTGCAGGATCGCCTCCTGGCGCGTGCCGCGGTGGTCGGCGCCGGTGAAGGTCACCTTGCGCGCGCCGCCCACCGAGGCATTGCTCAGCGTATTGCCCGCCTCGATCAGATTGGCGCGCGTGATCGGCTTGCCGCTGTCGACCAACGCGCCGAAGATGCTGCCGAACAGCGCGGCATTGCTCCAGCCGTTGAGGCCGAACACGCCGACCGGATCGTTCGGATAGTATTTTGACACGGCCTCCCGATAGGCCTTGATCTCGGGCTCGCCACTGTCGACCGGCAGCAGCCATGACGAGAAGTAGACGCCGTTGAGGAGGTCGCCGGTCAGCTTGTAGGTGGCGGGATCGGCGGTGAAGAAGGGCGCGAACCAGGTGAGCTTGACGCCCTGGCGATCGGCCGCCTTCAGCGCGGCCGCGAGATTGGCGTTGGAGCCGAACAGGATTGCGGCCTGGGCTTCAGAGTTCGCCACCCGACGGATGTGCGGCGTGAAGTCGGTGGTCTTCACCTCGAACGGCACCGACTCCGCCGCCGTCAGCTTGTTGGCCTCCATGAAGAGATCGAAGCCGCGCTTGGCCGAGCGACCGAGCTCGTCGTTCTCCCACAGCAGCGCGATCTTCTTCAGCTTGAGATCGTTGACGGCGAACTCGGCATTCGAGGCCGCCGACCAGCCGTAATCGGGCAGGAGCGGAAAGATGTTCGGCTCGGCGAAGAAGGCGCTGGCTCCGCCGATCGGCCCGATCATCGCAAGGCCGTTTTCCTTGGCATAGGGAATGACGGCGACGTTGGTGGCAGTGCCCACGGCAGCCACGAGCGCGAAGATGTGGTTGTCCTCGACGAGGCGCCTGACGGCGGCAACGCTGCGGGCGGGATCGTAGCCGTCATCGAGTGTCACATAGTTGATCTTCCAGCCCTTGATGCCGCCGGCCTCGTTGACGCTCTTGAAATACGCGTCAGCCGCATGGGTCAGGATCGCATAGAACGGGACGGGTCCGGTGATCGGCGTGAACCCGCCGATGGTGATGGTCTTGGCGGCGGCATCGACCCCGATCTCGTCGGCGAGCAGCGATGTGCCGGGATAGGCTGACGCGAGCGCAGCGGCGCCCGACAGCTTGAGAAAGTCACGCCTCTTCATAGGCCCTCCCCGGTATTTGTTTTTCTCCGATCATCTTTAGAGCGAGGAACCTGTCCGGTCAATAGAAAATGCATTATGCATTATGTGACAATGGCGCCTCGCTGGCCAGGATCAGTTCGGCGCGACGGATGACTGGAGCATCGATCATCTTGCCATCCAGCGCCACCGCAGCGCCGCCTGCGCCTTCGGCGACCTCCATCACGCGCCGCGCCCACTCAAGTTCGTCGGCCGTGGGCAGGAAGACATCATTGACCAGCTTGACCTGGGCCGGATGGATGCAGAGTTTGGCCCCAAAGCCCAGCGCCTTGGCGCGACCGACCGCCGCCCCGAATGCCGCAGGATCCGTCCAATTTGTCGTCACTCCGTCGACCGGCGCCGCCAATCCAGCCAGCCGCGACTCAAGAACGATTTGCAGGCGCACCGGATCGAGCTCCTGCGCAGTCTCGGTCACGCCGGCATCGATGCCGAAATCGAGATTGCCGAAGGCAAGTTGCGAAACCAGGCCGCTCTTGCCGATGCTCCGCAGCTCCGCATATCCCCTGACCGTCTCGATGAGCGCAATCACCTGACAGGGTTGATCCAGCAATCCGACCAGACGATTGAGGGCTCCAGGCTCAGCCTTCGGCAGCATCAGCTTGGTCACGCCGGCACGGCGGATCATGTCCATGTCCGCGGCGAAGAACGGACTATCCGCGCCATTCACGCGCACGATTGCATCAGCCCGCCCTGCCCACTGCGCGATGAAGCCGCGCGCCGCCCCCTTGTCGACCGGCGCCACCGCATCCTCGAGATCGAGGATGACCTGGTGGGCGCCGGACGCGACCGCCTTGTCGAAACGCTCCGGCCGGTTGGCGGGGACAAACAGGAAAGAACGGGACAAAGCGCTGGACATTCGACGTCAACCTCGATTATGCATCATGCATTATCGTTTGTATTTCTATCCTCTCTGGGAGAGCGCGTCTATGGTAGTCGCGGGCAAATCAGGCGGGGGCGGCGGCATCCAATGGAATATCGGACCAAAGAGGAGCAGGTCGCTGACTATCTCCGCGAGGGCATCATCTCGGGGCGGCTGCCGCGTGGCGCCCGGTTGAAGCAGACGGAAATCGCGCAGGAGCTCAAGATCAGCATCACGCCGGTTCGCGAGGCGCTGAAGCTGCTCGAGGCGGAAGGCTATCTCGCCAGTGACTCATATCGCGGCGCGACCGTGGCGCCGTTCGACGTCGAGGCTTCCACCGAGATCCTGAAGCTGCGGATCACGCTCGAAACCCAGCTGGTCGAAAGCGCCGTGCGCAACATCACCGCCGAGGAGATATCGGAGTTGCGCGAGCTGGCGCGGCAGTTCGAGGAAGCCGCGCTCGCCAATGACAGCACGTCGGCGCGCGGCATCAACTATCGCTTCCATCGCCGCATGTACGATTTCGCGCGGCTGCCGAAGACGCTGCATTTCGTGCAGGTGTTGTGGGCGCAATATCCGTTCGACGTCATCAACCGCATCGGCGGCCGGGCGCTACGCGCCGCCAGGGAGCATAACGACCTCCTGAAGAACGTGATCGAGGGCGACGCCGTAAGCGCCATGCTGACGATGCGGCAGCACATCGAGACCGGCTGGACCGAGCTGCGCAACAGCATGCCCGCAAGGTCCGAAAATCCCGTCAAATCCAAGAAGCCTGAGAACAAGAATCCTGAGAACAAGAGTCCTGAGAGCAAGAGCTCTGAGAAGGAGACGCTATGAAACCGATGCTGCTCGTCATGGACATGCTGAACGACCTCGTTCACGAGAACGGCGCCGGGGCCAAGACCTACGTTCCGCTGATGAAGGAGCGTGACGTGCTCGGCCGCACCAAGGCTGTCATCGCGAAGGCACGCGCGGCCGGCGTGCTGATCGGCTATGTCCGGGTCGGGTTCTCGCCCGACTACCGGGAATGCCCGCCCAATTCGCCCATCTTCTCGCGTGCCAAGGGCGCCGGCCTGTTCAAGCTCGGTACCTGGGGCACCGAGGTGCATCCCGACCTCACGCCGGAGGCGGGCGATTGCGACATCGTCAAGCATCGGGTCAGCCCGTTCTACGGGACGTCGCTGGAGCCGATCCTGCGCGCCCAGGGCGTGACCGACCTGATCCTGACCGGCGTCTCCACCAACGGCGTGGTGCACACCGGCGCGCGTGAAGCGCACGACCGCGACTATGCCTGCACGGTGCTGGAAGACTGCTGCGCCGGCGGGACGACCGACGAGCACGACAGCGCCCTGCGCTGCCTCGCCCGCTTCGCCGCGATCAAGACCAGCGCGGATGTGAGCTTCGGGTGAGCCACCCTCCCCGCTCTTCGCGGGGCGAGGTGAAGAAACTAAGTTCCCAGCCAGCGCGGATTGATCGCCTGCTGGTAGGTGACGCCGCGCACGGCGTCGCTGAATTTCAGCTCGAACTCGATGTTGTGCGCGAACTGCTGCTCCGACAGCGTCGGCGGCACCGAGACGGTCATGCGCTGGTCCGACACCGTATGCTTGATCAGCGCTATGTCGGTCTGCTGGAAATAGCGGTCGTGCAGAACCTGGCCAGCCGTGTCGGGATCGTTGCGGATCAATTCCGATCCCCTGGTCATGCCACGAACGAGCGGCGCAACCACATCCGGGTTCTTGTCGAGGAAATCCGGTCGTCCGCACAGCACGGTGTAGAGAAAATTCTCGATGCCGGGCACTTCGCCGTGCGACGGGCGCGCGGCCCAGACGGCAAGGCCATCCTCCACCGCCTGGTTGTTGGCGGGCGCCGTGGTGTTGAACCCGTCGATCTGGCCGGAGCGCAGCGCCAGATACATCTTGTCGAGCTTGACCACCGTGAGGCTGACATCCTTCTCGGGATCGAGCCCGCCGAGCGACAGCAGATAGCGCCAGATCTTGTCGGTGCCGCTGCCGCGACCGGAGATCGCAAGCGTCAGGCCCTTCATGCGGGCCATGCGCTCCTTCAACGGCATCTCCGGTGCAAGGCCGATCTTCTCCGCAGTCTTCCGGCTGACGACGGCGTCGCTCGCATATTGCGACATCAGCGGCGCGAAGGCATTGATCTTCTGCCCCTTGGCAACCGCCAGGATCGCGTCGCTCATGACGAGACCGGCGACGTCAACGCTGCCGCCAAGGATCGCCGCCATGCTGTTGGTGCCGCTGCCGGTATCGATCAGGGAGACGTCGAGGCCAGCGTCCGTCATGAAGCCCGCCGCCGTTGCCACCAGCAGCGGCAGATAGGCGAATGTGTAGCCGCCGATCGCGATCGTGACCGGCTTGCCGCCCGCACCTTGCGCCAGGCTTCGCGTCACCGAGCCGGCCAGCGCGCCTCCGGCAATGCCGCCCAGCATCGTCCGACGTGTGATCATGGTGTCCTCCCATTATTCTTGTTGTGGCAAAGTCTCCTCAGCGCCAGCGGAAGATCCAGCTCTCCAGCCGTCCGAGCGCTTCGTTCAGCAGCGTGGTGACGACCATCAGCGCAAACAGCGCGGCGAACACGCCGGCGGTGTCGAGCTGTCCTGCCGAGTTCTGCGTGAGGTAGCCGATGCCGGCATTGGAGGCCATCATCTCGGCAGCGACCGCGCCGACGAAGCCGTAGGGCAGACCGAGCTTCAGGCCTGTGAACAGCCACGGCAATGCCGACGGAAAGATCACCATGCGTTGGACCGCGAGTTTGCCTCCGCCCATGGTGCGGAGCGCATCGACCATTTTATGATCGACCTCCCGCACGCCGCGCAAGGTCGAGAAGAACACCAGGAAGAAAACGCTGATCGCGGCCAGCACGATCTTGGGCGCGAGCCCGATCCCGAACCACATGATGAAGAGCGGCGCGAGTGCGACCTTCGGGACACCGTACACTGCCGTGACGAACGGATCCACCGTGCGATGCAGGGTGTCGCTCGCACCGATGAGCAATGCGAACAGGACGCCGGCGGTCGCACCCAGCACGAAGCCGGCGGCGGTTTCCTTGAAGGTGATCATGAGGTGATAGGTGAGCTGGCCGCTCGCGGTCCATGCCACCAGCGTCTTGAATACCGCAGCCGGGCTGCTCACCCAGAATGGATCGAGCAACGGGCCCGACGCGGCTTGCCAGGCCGTCAACACCGCAACCACTGAGATCGCGCGATAGAGCCACACGCGGCTGGATAGGCTCAAGGCCGGTTCGGCCTGCATCTCGGACAGCGCCTGCGTGCTCATGACGGTCGCCTCGCCGGTGCTTCGAGGGCGGCCCAGAGCCGCCGATAATGCTCTTCGAACGCAGGATGGAAGCGCACCTCGTGCACCTCGCGCGGCCTCGGAATGGCGATCGGCTCGTCGAGCCTGATCTGGCAGGGACGCGATGAAAACACCAGGACACGATCGGCAAGCGTGATCGCCTCGACGATGTCGTGGGTCACGAACACCACCGTCTTGCGTCGCGCCGACCACAGCTTCAAAAGCTCGGCCTGGAGCACCAGCTTGAGCTGGGCGTCGAGCGGCCCGAACGGCTCGTCCATCAGCAGCACCGGCGGATCGTAGATCAGCGTGCGGGCCAACATGGCGCGCTTGCGCATGCCGCCGGAGAGCTGGCTCGGATAATGCCGCTCAAAGCCCTCGAGGCCGACCTGCGCGATCAGGTCGCGCACGCGCAAGGCAATCTCCGCGCGATCGATCTTGCGCAGCTCCAACGGGACCGCGATGTTTTGCTCCACGGTCCGCCACGGCAGCAGGCTGTCATGCTGCGTCAGATAACCGATCCCGGTATTGACCGCCGCGACCGGCGCGCCCTGACACAAGACCGAACCTGCGGTCGGCTGATCGAGGCCAGCGAGCAAATTCAGGACGGTCGATTTGCCCGAACCGCTCGGGCCGACGATGGCGAGAAACTCGCCGTTCTGGAGCGAGAAGTTCAATCCGCTGAGCACGTCGACCCGGCCATTGCGCGAGCTGAAGGTCTTGCCGACGCCGCGCAGCTCGACCGCGGGCGCGCACCGCGCCTCGCAATCTTGCGCAGGGACAACAGACAGGTGCGCTGATCTCATCGCCTTGATCTCCCCTGCACTCTTCTTGTGACCGATCCCGCTCCGGGAGCGGACCGTCAGACCGTTGCGGCTGCCCGCATCGCCAGCGTGCCATTGGGGCCGCTGGCCCAGAGATCGAGCGCGCTCGCATCGCCCGTGCCTTCCAGCTTGAGCGCCGAACTCACGAACAGTGGCGAGACACCCCTGAATTCGAAGGATTTGAGCGGCTTGCCGGCGCGTCGTTCCGCAAAGCCTTGCAGCAGCGTCGCCGTCAAGGGCCCGTGCACGACGAGATCGGGATAGTTTTCTTCGGCCTGCGCGTAGGCCTGATCGTAGTGGATGCGATGCCCGTTCGACGTCAGCGACGAATAGCGGAACAGCAGCACGGTGTCGGGCCGGAACGTCTCCGACCATGCCGCCTCCTGCGGAGCGGGAGTGGCCGCAGGCGCCGGCGCCCCTGGCGCGGCCGCCTCGCGATAGACGATGTCCTGCTCCTCGGTGATGCACGCACTGCCATCGCAAGCAATGCTGTGGCTGACGGTCACGAACACCAGCCTTCCAGCGCGCCCGGACTTGGCTTCGACCTTGAGAATGGTGCTCTCACGCAAGCCCTCCCCGCCGATAGTCAATGGCCTGTGGTAGGTGAGCCGCCCACCGGCCCACATGCGGCGCGGCAGCGACACCGGCGGCAGGAATCCGCCGCGCTTGGGATGTCCGTCGGTTCCGAGTTCGTGACGCGGCACGAAGCGATTGAAGAAGATCCAGTGCCATCCCGGTGACAGCGGCGCGCCGGCCGCATGATGTCCCTCGATGCCGAGTGTGGCGCCGAGCGCGGCGACACGGTCCGGTGCGATCAGCTCCCGGATCGTCTCCTTGCGGCCGACCCAGGCCTGCCAGTCCTCTCCGGCCAGCGCTTCGCTCTCGCTCATGACGGCAACTCCACTTCAAGCGGTCAGTAAATCACCTGCTGATCCATCAGGCTCTGGCGTTCCTCGCGGCTTAGACCGAGCAGCTCGCCGAACACATAGTCCTCGTCTTCGCCAAGCCGCGGTGTGCCCCGCGTCATGCCGACGTCGGATTTCGAGAAGCGGATCGGCGCCTTCAGCGCGGCACGCTTGTGGCCGGTCATATCCTCGACCTCGACGATGGTTCCCCGCTCGCGCAAATGCCGGTCCTGCGCAATGTCTTCCATGTTGCAGGAGACATGAGCGGCGATCCCGGCAGCCTGAAGCATTCGCTCCGCTGCGCCGGCCTCGCAGGTCGTCGTCCAATGCTCGATTTCGCCGTACAGCGTCCGCCGATATTCGTGCCGGCTTGCTGCGCTCTGAAGCCGCGGATCGGTCAGCAGATGCGGCGCATCCATCAACCTCACCAGGGCGCGCCATTCGTCGTCGGTGCGCACCGCGATGGTCAACCAGCGATCTTCCTCGCGGGTCCGGAACACGCCGTGCGGCGCCATGCGCAGATGATCATTGCCGATCCGCGTTGGGCTTCCTCCCGCGGCGGCGAATAGCAACGCCTCCCCGACCAGCGAACAGGCAACCTCGCGCGCGCTGACATCGACATGTCCGCCGCGTCCGGTGCGGCGCAGCCGGTACACCGCGGCCACTGCCGCCATTGCCGCGTTCATGCCGATGCTGTGGTCCATCACATGCCGCATCTCGACCGGTGGTCCGTCCTCGTAGCCCGTGAGATAGCCGAGTACACCCCAGGCGCCAAACAACGGCGCGTAGCCCGCGAAATGTGAATCCGGCCCGCGCTGGCCTGACGAGGACACGGACACCATCACCACGGACGGTTTCAGCGCGGCCAGGGCGGCATAGCCGAGGCCGAGCCGCTCCATCACGCCGGGCCGGAAGCTCTCGCAGACGAGATCGCTCGCACCGACAAGCTTCCTGGCAAGCGCGATGCCCTTGGCGTCCTTCAGATTGATGCGCACCGAGAGCTTGTTGGCCGCAACCTGATCGAAGCTCGCCGGCCCCATCCGGCCATAGACCGGATGCGGCTTGCGAAAAATATCGGGTCGCGCCGCGCTCTCGACCTTGATGCACTCCGCGCCGAGTTGCGACAGCATATGCGTGCAGAACGGCCCTGCCGCATGCAGCGTGAAATCGGCGATGCGAACACCCGCAAGCGGTTTCATGAGGCCTCCACGGCGACGCGCGGCTGATCGCGATGGCGACCGACCATGAGCAGGTGCTGATGTTCACCGAGCCGCGGCGGCCCGGCTTTCAGGCGCAGTGCCGCACCGTCGACATGGAACGGCGCCGACAACACGGGCAGCGAGCCGCCGCCCGGAATCTCCACCGGCTGGAACAAGTCCCGCGCGCGCTCGTGCGCGCCGGACAACACCTCGGCGGGGCTTGCATATTTCGCCATGGGAACGCCGAGCGCCTGGGCCCGCGCGACGACGTCCGCCGTCTCCTGCTGGAGCGCCCAGGCGCGAACGGCGCGGTTGATCTCGTCACCACGGCGGCTGCGCTCCAGCGAGTCCGCGAGTGCGGGGTCGAGCATCCAGTCGGGGCGGCCCATCAGCTCGACCAGGCCGCGCCACTGCCGCTCCTCGAGCGTTAGCAGCTCGACATAGCCGTCAGCGCATTCGAGCACGCCGCCATATTTGAAGGAGCGCATCCGGCGGTGCTCCAGCGAGCCGTCGCCAAAACGCTGGAGCGCGAATGCGCCCACGGCGAGCGCCGCGTCTTGCACGGAAACATCGACGCTCTCGGCGCCGCCGCGCTCGCGGCCGATCAACGCAGACAGCGCGCCGAGCGCAGCCACCACGCCGCCCTGGTATTCGGCGAAGTGCCCGTAGACCTTCAGCGGCGGACGATCCGGGAAGAGTTCGGCGGCAAGGCCGTTGGGCAGCAGGAAGCCTTCGCCCGAGGCGTGGATCAGGTTGATCTCCTCGGCCTGCCAGCTGGCCTTCGGCCCCGTGGCGCCGAAGGGCAGCACCGAGACATCCACCAGCTTCGGATAGCGCGCTCTCAGCGCCTGCTCGTCGAGGTCGAGGCTCGCACGTTCGTCAGGGCGAAGGTCATGGATGAAGACATCGGCGGCCGCCAGCAGCACGGACAGTCCCGCCCGCCCCGACGGCGTATCGAGATCGCACATGACACTCTTTTTCCCGGCCGCCAGGAAAGCGAACAGCGCGCTGGCATCGCCCGCCGGCGGGAGGAACGGCGGCTCACAGCGAAGAGGGTTGCCAGCCGACGGCTCGACGAGGATCGTCTCGGCACCGAGGATGGAGAGAAGCCGACCGGCATGGCTCGCCGCAACACCGCGCGAAATTTCGACGACGTTCACTCCCGCCAGCAGAGGCGCAGCAGCCCCGTCCATCATGGCAACGCTTCCCCTTATTGTTCTTGGTTGAGTCCGAAGCGTGATGCACGGACGCGCACCACGCCTCGGTTGTCGGCTCGGGCGGGCCTTAGCGGACCGTCGGCAATTCCAGCTCGAGTGTCGATCCGTCGAAGAACACGCGGTTCTCGACGTTCCGCGACGGCAGCATCACAGTGGCAAGGCCCGGCGTGGTCAATTCACCGCGCTGGTTTTCGCCCCAGATCTCCAGGTCGACCAGCGCAAAACCGTCCTTGACGTACTTCTTGCTGACCTTGCCCTTGCACCAGGTGGAATCGCCCATGGTGTTGAAGCGCCGCATCTCGGTGCGCACGCGCTTCAGGAAGGCCGCATCGCCCATCCAGTTCGTGACGAGGCTCGCAAGCCAGGAGGAGCGCTGCGGGCCGTAATCATAGGTGCCGGGAACGCCGACTTCCTTGGCCACCGACTCGCGATGATGCCCGATGCCGGTATATTCGATGCCACCGCCGGCTTCCGGATTGCGGAAGAAATGGCCGGGATGCTTGACGGCGGATTTCAGCACGATGCCGTGCGTGTGGCCGCGACCGCAGCCGACCAGGAAGCCCATCGTGTCCATCAACGAAAGCGGTCCGCGCACGATCGGCGGCAACTCGTCGCCGACATTGACGTCCTCGAAGTAGCGGACCGCGGTGCCGCGCATCCGCTCGTCTTCCTTCAGGATCGCCTCGTCGAGCGCGGCGAACTCGTCGGCGGTGTACTCATAGGGTTTGACGTCCTTGTACTTGCCGGCATCGCGCGCGGCCTTGCGCTCGTGACGCGTGCAGGTTCCGAGCGCACGGGCGACGACGTCGCCGCGCTGATTGGAATAGGTCGCCTCGACATATTGCAGCACGAGGCGGCCGGAGAACTTGCTCTCCTTCTCCTCGATGCCGACGACGCGCTCGATCGCGGTGATGCGGTCGCCCGGACGGATGTGGCGGTACAGCTCCCAGTCGTTGCCGGCGTAAAAGCCGTGCACACCGGGCAGGCCCCAGCGGGTCCGGCCGATCCAGCCGAACGCCATCGGAAACATGGGATGGGCGACATTGGTGCCGTAGCGGCTCTGGCGGCCGTGCTCGGCATCGCGATACAGCGGGTTGAGATCGCCAATGCCGTTGCAGAAATTGCGGATGGTGTCGTCGGTCGCATCCTGGAGATACGGTCCTTCGGGGCGAAGCTGGAGACCGATCATGCCGCGCGCCTGCGCGATCGCCTCGTCGGTGATCTTTCCTTCCGCCGGTGCGTGACCGACCTCATTTTCTTTTTCCATGACGTCTGCCATTGTGGTCTCCATTCCCTGTCTGAGTTGAGGTTTTCTAGGCTGCGGGTTTCATGGCGCGGGCCAGTGCCGATGCAGCCGCAGCCGCAAGGCCATCGAGGTCGCGCGCGATCACCACGCCGGCGCGATCGAGTGCCTCGACCTTGGCGGCCCAGCTCTCGGCGTAGGAGCCGATCATCGCGGCGGCATGTCCCATCTTCTTGCCGGCGGGCGCGGTCCGGCCGACCAACAGCGCCGCCGCCGGTTTTGCGTCCGAACGCCCGGCATATTCGGCAAGCGCGTACTCTTCCGAGCCGCCGATCTCACCGAGATAGATGATGGCCCGCGTCTCCGGATCGTCGTGGAACAACGCGATCGCTTCCGCCGCGTTGACGCCGCGCACGGGATCGCCGCCGATGCCGATGACGCTGGTCTGGCCGAGGCCCGCCTGCGACAGGCGGAAGCAGGCTTCATAGGAAAGCGAGCCGCTGCGCGAGATCACACCGATCGGGCCGGGCGTGTAGCAGAAGGAGGGCATGAAGCCGAGCTTGGCCTTGCCGGGCGAAATCAGGCCGGGCGAATTCGGCCCGACCAGATGCGCGCCGTGCTCAATCGCCGCCGCACGCATCTCCATCGCATCCAGCACCGGCAGGCCGTCGCCGGGATAGGCAATCAGCGAACAGCCGGCTTCGATCGTCTCCAGCACCGCGTCGAGTGCGACCATCGCCGGCACATAGATCAGCGCCGCGTTGGCGTGCGTTTCCTTCATCGCGGCTGCGACGCTCGAAAACACCGGAATGCCCTCGATGGCCTGGCCGCCGCGCCCTGGCGCAACGCCGGCGACAACCCGGGTGTGGCTCTGCGCGAGATCCTTGACCGAGAACGTCCCGAATTTGCCGGTGATGCCGACGATCAGCACGCGTGCGTCAGAGTCGAGGAGAATGCTCATGACCGCGTTCCCGCAACCGTCTTCACGATGTCGGCGACGGCCTCCTCCAGCGTCGCATGGTTCCGGTGGCCGGCCTCACCGAGAATGGTCGTCGCCAGATCGCTGCGCGTGCCGTTGAGGCGGAGCGTCACCGGCTTCGAGGACGCTCGCTTCGCCAGAAGCTCGACGAGGGTCTTGGCCACACGGTCGGTATGCAGCCCGCCACCGAACATGCTGACCAGGATGCCCTTCACGTTCGGCGCGCGATCCAGGAGATCGAAGGCGAGCGCGAATCCCGCCGGCGTCGGATTGCCACTCACGTCGAGGAAGCAGGCCGGCTGCGCACCGGCGCCGTCGATTGCGTCCATTGCGGCCATCGTCATGCCGGCGCCACCCGAGATCAGGCCGATCTCGCCATCGAGCCAGACCAGCATCAGATTGGCCTCTTCGCACAGCCTGATCTCGCGCTCGGCCTTGTCGCGCGCAGCCGCGATGGCCGCAGCGGTCGCCGTTCTGCGGAACGCCGCAGCCTCGTCGAGGATGACCTTGGCGTCCGCCGCGATCAACGTACCGCCGCGGGAGACGACCAGCGGATTGATTTCGACCGTCGTGCATTCGTTCGACTGCGCGATCTCGAGCAGGCGCCGCGCGGTGGAGATCACGCGCTCGCGCACCCTGGCATCGCTCTCGACCGGCTCGAGAAGCGCGCGAAACACATGGGCTCGGAAGTTGCGGGCGAGCCCGACCGGATAGCTTAGCGGCGGTGGCCCGTCCTCGATGTTGATGCCACCGCGCGGCGAATAAAGCACGTTGAAGCCGCCGACGCGGCTGTCGATCGCGACCGCCAGATACAGCTCGCGCTCGATGTCGAGCCAGCTTTCGACCAGCACCGAGGACGGCGCTTCGCCGCCGAACCGCATTCCCATGATCGCTCCGAAAGCTTCTTCGAGCTCGGCAGCGGAACTGGCCTTTCGGATTCCCCCCGCCTTGCCGCGGCCGCCGGCAGCCACCTGGGCTTTCACCGCGACAGGCAGCGTGACCCGGCAGGCCCTGACCTCGTCGAGCGAGCGCAACTCCTGGCTTGAAGGTGTGGCGACGGCAGCGGCGCGAAGCAGCGCCTTGCCTTGGGCTTCTGTGACCAACATAAATGCATAATGCATTATCTTAAGAGCGAGTCAACACGGTCACGACCCTTCCGAGGGTTGAATTCGACCGATTTTGGCAACATTTGGCCCAAAATGGAGCCTGCAATTACAACTCCAAACCCCACCCGTCGGATGATAATGCATTTTCCGAAACGAGATCGCAGCGAGCCGGTTGCACCGCTGCCTGCATGAATCTTGAGCAGGATCGGGCAAAACCTGGCCGCTTTGGGAAAGACGCCGGCTTGGCCTCGCGCCTAGAACATGGCCCGCACGCGCGAGAAGGTCCGCCATGTCCAAGAGTCCGAACGGTGCCGCAACGCCCGCCTCAATCGTTGACGCCCTGAAGGCCGTCGCCGGCAATCCGCCAAAGGTCCGCGCGAGCTTCGCCAAGGGCCGGTGCGTTCGCGGCACCTACACTCCGTCGGACAGGGCGGCGGGAGTCACGCGGTCGCAGAGTTTTACGAAACCATCGCGCGTACTGGCGCGCTTCTCGGTCGGCGGTGGCAATCCTGACGTCGCCGACACCAACAATCTGGTGTTGCGCGGCTTCAGCTTCAAGCTCGGCGACGACGACCACCGCTCCGACATTCTCGTGGAGAGCGCGCCCGTGCATTTTGCGCGAACGCTCGGCCAGATGCAGGCTTTCCTCGAGGCCCGCATCCCCGGGCCGGATGGCAAGCCTGATATGGCGAAGGTGAAGGCGTTCTCGGCAGCCAACCCTGAGACGCTCAACCAGGCGAACTATGTCGCCGCGCGGCCGCTGCCCGGAAGCTTTGCCGGCACGACCTATTGGGGCGTGCACGCCTTTCCGGCAACGAACGAGCAAGGCGAGACGCGCTTCATCAAGTTCAAGGTTGTCCCGGCCGGCGGCGAGATCACACTGAGCGAGGACGAAGCGAGGGCGAAGCCGGCCGACTTCCTGCACGCCGATCTGGGCACGTGGATCGCGGCGGGTCATGTCCGCTTCAACGTGATGGCCCTGCTCGACCGCCCTGGCGATCCTACCATGGATGTGACCATGCGCTGGCCGGATGAGGATGATCGCGAAGAGGTACGCCTCGGCACGATCGTGATCACCGGCTTCGAGCCGGATCAGGCCTGCGACGGCTCCATCTTCAATCCGGCCAATCTCGCCGACGGCATCGCTCACCCGCCGGACGAAATCTTCGCGGCGCGGCGCGCCGCCTACACCATCTCACTCGCGAAACGCCGCTGAGCACGGAAGGCGCCCGGGTTCACGTCTCGCCACTGGAGGCCCCGAGCGCCTCGCGGCGCCAGACGGCGGGGCTGACGCCGGCGATCGAGGAAAACACCCGCGTGAAGTGACTCTGGTTGGCGAACCCGGCCGACATCGCGATCTCCGACAGCGGCAGGTCGCGGACGCTCATCAACTGCTTGGCGGCTTTCACGCGCTGATGCAGCAGCCATTGGTGCGGCGGCAGGCCGATCGAAATTCGGAACGCACGCGAGAAATGGCTGATCGAGAGATCGAGCTCGGCGGCGACCTTCTGCAACGACAGCTTGCCGCCGAGGTCCGACTCCAGCCTCTCGCAGGCACGCTTCGCCTGCCATGGCGCAAGACCGCCACGCGCGAGCGCGGACGTGCGCTGAAGCCCGCCATAGGCCTGGGCGACATGGGCGGTGAGCCCGAGCATCATATGATCGATGAAAAGCTGGTTGGCCTCGTCCGGCCTGCGCAGGCCTTCCTGCAGCGACGCACCAATATGGCGGATGATTCCGTCGTCATGGCCGACGCCGACCTGACAGTCGAGCTGGTCGACCCGCGGCACTTTGCTTTGTTCGGCGATGCTGTCGAGCGCCGAGCGCGGAATGTAGAAGAACAGCGAGTGGAACGGCTTGTCGATCACGTAGCGCGGGTCGCGCTTGAGATCATAGAGATAGGTCGTGCCGGCACGAACGTCCGCCTTCATGACGGATTTGCCGCCCTCCCAGAGCTCGCAATCCGGGTAATCGTGCAGCTTCAGGCTGACCAGAAAGGCATCTTCTTCGGCCAACGAACCGGACAGGCCGCGCACCGGATCGTCATTCCGGGTCTCGGTGACCGCGAGTTCGGCACTGCGCAGCGAGCGCGCGACCAGCGCAGGCGGCGCATCCTTCAAGCGCAGGAACTGCCCAAGCCTCTGCCCGTAGGCGCCTGCCTGTGTCATCGGAATCGTCCCTCTGTGGAAGCTCAAATGCAGGCCGCAGGGTCCTGCAATTTGCAACACCATTATCGGACATTCGCCAATAGCTGTCCACGCTCGCGCGCAGCAAGCTCATCACGGATTTTCACAAATGCACGACAGATGCCGCGGCTTCCCGCGGCCGCGTGGCCTCCTAGAACGAGGTGCCGCCTCCGAACCTGAACTCCTGGACGATGTCGTATTTGCCCTTTGTGAGCGGCACAGCGTAGTCGAAGCGCAGCGGGCCGAACGGCGAGGCCCAGATCAGGCCGACACCGACCGACGAGCGCACCGTGTTGCCGTCGTCATATTGCAGTCCGCAGGTCGGGCAGGCCTTGGTGTTGACTTCGCCCGTGGCCGTCCACGAGGTCGGCCCCTGGTAACCCCAGAGCGAACCGGCATCGGCATAGACCGCACCCTTGAGGCCGACTTCCTTCGGCAGGAACCAGAACGGCATCTGCAACTCCATGGATGCGCCCCAGTATTTCGTGCCGCCGAGCGCATCGCCGTTGGAGCCGTAATTGTAGTAGGTGATGTCGCGCGGGCCGATGCCATTGGAAGCGAAGCCGCGCACGAGGTTCGGGCCCATCTGGAAGTGATCGAGCATGCGCAGATCGTTGTTGCCGATCTTGTTGAGGATGCCGCCCTGCACATGGATCACGTTGACGATCTCCGACACCAGCGGCGTATAATATTTGGTATCGAGCGCCGTCTTCAGATAAGTGACGTCGCCGCCGACGCCGGCGAAATCCTGCTTGAAATCGACCAGCAACCCGTCCGTGGGGTTCTTGTTGTTGTCGAGCGTGTTGTAGTTCAGCGTGTAGCCGATCGCCGAGGTCCAGGTCGCGCCATTGGCCAGCTCTTTCCGCACCGGCAGGCTCGACTCGCCGTCGCCATAGCAGCCATAACCATAGACGCCCG
The DNA here is from genome assembly GCF_058804065.1 of Bradyrhizobium sp. GW821-FHT13H05. Classification (NCBI taxonomy): domain Bacteria; kingdom Pseudomonadati; phylum Pseudomonadota; class Alphaproteobacteria; order Hyphomicrobiales; family Nitrobacteraceae; genus Bradyrhizobium; species Bradyrhizobium sp. GW821-FHT13H05. The sequence goes on from NZ_JBXAPO010000004.1 coordinate 116,354, forward strand.
AGTCCGTCGCGTTGGTCGGGTCCACGCCGCCCAGAACGTTCTTGACGTAAGCCGGCGTCGGATTGAAGGCCAGTGAGGTGTTCGACGCGTTGTTGTTGCAGTTATTGTAGGCGCTGGCGAGGGTGATGCTCTGCTGATACAGCGAATAGCGCAACTGGAGCGAGGTGTCTTCGCGCAACGCAAGGCCGAGGCGTGGCGAGAAGCCCAGCGTCGTTACGCCGTAGCTCGTATAGCTGTTCGACAATTGCTGGCGCCAGTAGGTGTCGAAGCCGAGCGCCAGCCGGTAGTCGAGCAAATATGGCTCGACGAAGGACAGCGAGATACCGCGCGAGTACTGGCCGTAGCTGACCGACGCCTTGGCGTAGAGCCCCTTGCCGAGCAAATTGCGCTCTGAGATCGAGACCTCCGCCAGTGCGCCGTCGCTCGTGGAATAGCCGCCCGAGATCGAGAAGTCGCCGGTCGATTTCTCTTCCATATCGACGATCAGGATCACACGATCGCTGGAGGAGCCCGGCTCGGTGACGATCTTGACGCTCTTGAAGTAGTCGAGGTTCTTCAGGCGTCGCTCGGCACGGTCGACCAGCGCACGGTTGTAGGCATCGCCCTCGGAAATGTCGAACTCGCGACGGACCACGTAATCGCGCGTACGGGTGTTGCCGCGCAGAGTGATACGCTCGATATAGGTGCGTGGACCCTCGTCGACGTTGAACACCACGGACACGGTGTGCGCCTCGAAATTGCGCTCACCGCCTGGCCGCACGATGGCGAAGGCGTAGCCGCGGCGCGACGCCTCGATCTGCATGTCCTCGGTCGACTTCTCGACCGATTCGACGTTGTAGAGCGAACCGACCCCGATACGCGAATAGGAGCGCATCGAGTTCGCATCGAAATTGGCAATGCTGGAGCGGAAGTCCACCGACCCGACGCGATATTGCTGGCCTTCCTCGATCTTGAAAGTGACGTTGAAGCCCTTCTTCTCAGGGTCGTATTCGGTGAGCGCGGCCACGACCTGGACGTCGGCGAAGCCATTCTTGAGATAGAAGCGGCGGATCAGGTCGCGATCCGCCTCGACGCGATCGGGATCATAGATGTCGTTGCTGGCAAGGAAGCTGAGCAAATTGCTCTCATGCGTCTTGATCACGTCGCGCAGACGCGCGGCCGAATAGGCGCTGTTGCCAATGAACTCGACCGACTTGACCGCGGTCTTGGCGCCCTCCTCGACCGTGAAGATGAGATCGACGCGGTTGTTTGGCTGCTCGATGATTTCGGGCGTGACGCGCACGTCGTAGCGGCCGGAACGCCGATAGATCTCGGCGATGCGCAGCGTGTCGGACTGCACCAGCGCCCGCGAGAAGGTCCCGCGCGCCTTGGACTGGATTTCCGCCGAGAGCTGCTCGTCCTTGATCTTCTTGTTGCCCTCGAAGGCGATGCGGCCGATCACGGCGTTCTCGATCACCGACACCACGATATGGCCGCCGGCCTGGTTGATCTTCACGTCCTGGAACAGGCCGGTCGCGATCAGCGCCTTGAGGCCGTCGTCGATCGCCGGCTGGTCGAGACGCCCGCTGGGGCCGGGCCTGAAATAGGAGCGGACCGTCTCGACCTCGACGCGGCGATTGCCTTCGACAACGATCGTCTCCACCGCCTGCGCGGCCGCCGGCTGCGGCAACAGCACGGGAATTGAACTCGCAATCGACACACCGCACATCGCCACCGCGACAAGCCAGGCCCGCAACACCGACATTCCACACCTCAAGAACACCTCCTGCTCTGAAACGAGACGGCTGTGGCCGCGGTGTGGCTTTGAGATTGCTGTACTGTTTCCGGTCGTTGAATTTGATTGGCCGATCAGCCATGTGCGAATGGCTGCCACGACGACTGCACGGGCCGTCAGCGCGGGTTGACCGGCATTGAAGCCACTGCTTAGGCAAACACACAGCAACATCGCGCAACGTCCGAATTCTTTACAGGCGCTTAAGCCGGTGCGAGAGGCCACGACATCAGGAACTCGCATGGGGTATTTGCCGATGAACCCGCTTGTCATGGCCAGAACGGCGCTGGTCGCCCTTCTCGCCTCGACCCTCACCGCTCATGCCGCGAACGCTGGCAAGCGCGATCCATCGCCGACGACGCAAATTGCGGTCTATGAGTACGGTCCGCGCGGCCCGAACCGGTCCTACCAATCCGGTTCGCGCACGCGCATCTATGTCAGCAAGCGGTCCTGGCTGGATGGTGGAACCGAGGTACTCCCCGGTGAGCGCAAGTTCACCGACTATGCCTTGCCACCCGGCGCATCCTTCGCCCGCGGAAACAACAATCGCCCATTGGATCGCCAACCTCTGAGCCCTGACTCGGATCTGGGCGGTTTCGCGCAGCGGATCCCGATCTCCTGGTAACGCGCTTGCAGCGACCCTGGCAGTCGTCCCTGCGAACGGGACGACCAGCAATGCGCGGTCGCACGCGACAACATTGCGCCAATCGCGACACCGCGATCGCATGCGAGCGACGACGAGCTCAGCGTGCGCGCATCTGCCGCACACGCGCCCGCACATCTTGAACCATTCCAAACTCGCTCGCCGCACGTTCAAGCAATTCTATTTTGCGCGTGTGGAATTCCGACTGCTTCACCAATAGAAGTCCCGCATCGCGCGACACGCGTCAGCACACAGCTGCGCGCGTTCGCGTGAATCAGTTCGGCGAAATTGGGGATCATCATCGGTGGGCGTTGCTTTGTCGGAGAGGAAACATCGCTGGTTTGGAAGCGCAGCTGCCATCAACGTAACGATGTTCGGTTCAGTCGTGTTCGCATCTGTTGAAGCATTGCCTTCCCAAGCGCAGGCCCAGGCAAGCAACCTTCCACCTGTCACCGTCGAAGCGCCGGCCGCGCCGAAGCCGCGCAGCACCGCCGCGTCCAATCAGCCCACACGATCTCCTCGCGCGACGTCGGCGAACCGGCGTGCCAACGTGGCAGCCAATCAGAATCGCGCTGCGCAGACAGCCGGAGGCACGACTGCTGCGACGACCGGCTATGTCGCGACCACCAGCACCGCCGGCACCAAGACCAACACGCCGTTGATCGAGACGCCGCAATCTCTCTCGGTGGTGACGAAGAAGGAGCTCGAGGATCGCAACGTCCAGACGCTCAAGGACGCGGTCAACTACACGCCCGGCGTCACGACGACGGCGTTTGGCTACGATCCTCGCTTCGACAGCTTCTCCATCCGCGGCTTCGACGTGACCTACACGGGCATCTATCGCGATGGCCTGCGCCAAGGCGGCGGCAATTTCGTCATTCCCAAGATCGAGCCCTATGGGCTCGAGAGCGTGTCGATTCTCCGGGGGCCGGCCTCCGGCCTGTATGGCCTCGGCTCGCCAGGCGGCATTGTCGACGTCACGACCAAGCGGCCAACACAAACGCCGTTCGGTGAGGTGCAATTGCAGGCCGGCAATTACGATCGTTACCAGGGCAGCTTCGACGTCGGCGGCCCGGTGCCCGGCAGCGATCAATTGTACTATCGGCTGACGGGTTTGCTGCGCGACGCCAAGACCTGGTTTCCCGGTAATGACGACGACCGCGCCTATATCGCGCCGGCCCTGACCTGGAAGCCGAACCTCGACACGACGTTCACGATCCTCGGCGAATATCAGACCAGCCGCACCGCCGCGAGCATCGGAAACGCGCACACGGCTGACGGCAAGCTGACCAACATCTACTCGAACGACCCCGCCTTCAGCGCCATGGACCAGAAACAGTTCCGCATCGGCTATGCGTTCGAGCACAACGTCAACGACACCTGGACCGTGCGACAGAACTTCCGATACTATCAGGTCGGCGTGGACGCGAAATACACCCAGATTGATTCGATCGACGAAGCGACCCAGACCGCGTCGCGTTCTGCCTGGCGTATCGTCGACAATCTCAAGACCGCCACGCTCGACAACCAGGCCGAAGCCAAGTTCATGCTCGGCGCAGTCAAGAACACCGTCCTGTTCGGCGTCGATTACAGTCATTCCCATTACGACGACAAGATCGGGTACGGGCCGGCGCCCGATCTCAATCTTGCGACCATGAACTACGGCGCCCAGGCGATCGCCTCGCCGGCATTCTCGATCTTCACCAAACAGTCGACCGACGAGGTGGGCGTCTATGTACAGGAACAGGCCAAGCTCGGCGGATTCATCCTGACGCTCAATGGTCGTCAGAGCTGGGTCTCGCAGAGCACGACAACGACGCTGGACGGAACGCCGGTCACCTCGAAGCCTTCGGCCTTCACCGGTCGCGCAGGTCTGAGCTATCTGTTCGACAACGGCGTTGCCCCCTATGTCAGCTACGCCACGTCGTTCAGCCCGCAGACCGGCGTCGACGTGACGGGCGCCACTTTCAAGCCGACCACCGGCGAGCAGACCGAAGCGGGCGTCAAGTATCAAATGCCGAATTTTCCGCTGCTGCTGACCGCTGCCGTTTTCGACATCAAGCAGGACAATGTTCTGCGTACCAATGCCGACAACATCGCGTTCCAGGCGGCGACCGGACAGGTCGAGTCCAAGGGCCTCGAGCTCGAAGCCAAGCTGGCGCTCAAGCCGGGCTTCGATCTCACCGCGGCCTATACCCACCTCAACGTCGTGATCACGCGCGGCAATACCGATACGACCGGCAATGAGTATTCCGGCATCCCGCGGGACTCGGTCGCGGCTTTCGGCAAATACACGTTCCAGTCCGGCACGCCGGTGGAAGGGCTGGGGCTGGGCCTCGGCGTGCGCTATATCGGCGCCAATTTCGGCGACGACCAGAACACCTTCGAGAATGCGGCGACGACATTGTTCGACGCCGTGATCGACTACGATCTCGGTAAGCTCGACCGGAGTTTTCGTGGCGCCTACATGCGCGTCAACGCGACCAATCTGTTCGACAAGAAATACACCACCTGCCAGGCCAGCTATTGTTATGCCGGCGAGCGGCGTCAGGTGATCGGCACGTTGAGCTATCGGTGGTAGCAACATTGCTCACGCTCGTGTCCCGGCTCTGCGCACTGCCGAAGTGCCGTAGGGCGGGCAGAGCGAAGCGTGCCCACCTGCTTTTGCGGTTGCTACGAGATGGTGGGCACGGCGCGATGCGCTTTCTCTCTAAACACCACTGTCATTCCCCGCGAAGGCGGGGAATCCAGTACGCTGCGGCTTCTCGGTTCAATCATAGCTGTCTCGGAGTACTGGATCGCCCGTCCCAGTGCACAATTGCGCACAAGCCGGGCGATGACAGTGAGTGTGTAGCCGCAGACACGCCTTCGCATCCTCGCGGCGCAATTCGCCCGAGCTTTGCCTGGTCACGCCACCCTCTAAGCCAAGAGGGCGCAGGGAAGGCCGGGTGCTGACCTCGCACCCGCGGTCCGCTGCGCGAAACGCACACGCAGGAAAACCGCACAGCAGCATACAGGTGGTGCCAATCACTCGGCCTTCCCTGCGCGATGGTTGGACGGCTTATGCCGTGCTCTCCCGGGAGCCGAACTTTCCTTCTGGCCTCCCTCGCCTCGCGAATTGGATGATGCAGTCTGCCCGGTTGGGCTCGCTTGCACCTTCGCGAAGACTTGACCGTAGCAACGACGGCCAGGACCACACGGTTTTGCCGTACGCAGCTCATCCGGCTTCGCCAAGAGGCTTCGCCGGACTTCAGCGCCGCTCGTCCGCACGTGGCCACGGGCTCACAGGGACTACCCGCCCTGCCCGCGCCTCTCGCGCACGACGCCGCCGCGTCCACCGCAACCCGGCTCGCATATCGTGACGACGTACGATCGCCCCTCAAGGATGAGCCGGGATGGGAGACACATACGACAAATCCGAATTTCGGTAAAGTGGAATATTTTTGCGCGGGCAGATTGACAGCCTCACGGGTGTTTTGCCCGTCGGGCAAAATCTCGAAGCCCGGAGCGCTCACCCCTTCGGCCGCACCGGCGTGCCATCTGCCATCGTCGTCACGCCCTTCCGCTCCACGATCATCCCGTAGGCACGGGGCTGACGATGAACGTCGAAATTGAATGTCGTACGCTTGTAGGAATTGCAGAGATCGAGATCACAGCGCGCCAGCGCGATCTCGTCGCCCTTGGTCGTGCACCGCGCGACGATCTCGCCCGAGGGCGCGACGATGCAGCTGCCGCCGATGTGGTCCACGCCTTCCTCGACGCCGGCCTTGGCGACGCCGACCACGAAGGTGCCGTTCTGATAGGCGCCGGACTGCATCACCAGATGATTGTGGAACAGCGAGAGATCGTCATGCTCGGGCGCGGGCGGATTATGCACCGGCGTGTTGTAGCCGATCATCACCATCTCGACGCCCTGGAGGCCCATCACCCGATAGGTCTCGCTCCAGCGGCGGTCGTTGCAGATCGCCATGCCCATCACGCCGCCGAAGGCGCGGGTCACGCCGAAACCGCTGCCGGGCTCGAAATAGCGCTTTTCCAGATGCTGGAATTTGCGCCATGGCTCGTGCTCGGCATGGCCGGGCAAATGGACCTTGCGGTACTTCAGGACAATTGCGCCGCTCTTGTCGACCAGGATGGAGGTGTTGTAGCGCCTGACAATTCCGGCCTCGACCGTCAGCTCGGCATAGCCGAGGTAAAATCCGATGCCGAGCGCTTTGCCGAGGTCGAACAGAGGCTGCGTCTCCGCCCCCGGCATTTCGCGCTCGAAGAAACTGTCGATCTCGGCCTGATCCTCAAAATACCAGCGCGGGAAGAACGTGGTCAGCGCGAGCTCGGGATAAACGATCAGATCGCAGCCATTGGCCTTCGCCTGGCGCATCAAATCCATCAGGCGCGCCACGACCTCGGTCTTCGCCTCGGCTCGCGCGATCGGGCCAAGCTGGCCGGCCGCAACATTCACAAATCTCGCCACGCGTCTGTCCTTCGTTCGATTCCCGGATCGGATCGGGACCAAACCTATCGTGCGATACGCCACACGCACAGCCTCGCTGTCCGGCATGATGCTCAACTGCGAGGCAGGCTTGCTTCCGCCGCACGGAAAGCACCGACGACAAATTGTAATGTTGCGCGCCTACGCTTTGCCCGGGTCAATGTGCTGAGCGGAGCAGGCGAAATGTCGAACGAGCTGGCTGACGACGTGAAGTCATTTTTCCGGGCTTATTGTGCGGCGTTCGAGGCGCTGGACGTCGAGGCGATCGCCGATTGCGTCGCCTATCCCAGCCACATCGTCTCCGATGGTGACGACGTCACGCTGATCGCGATGTCGAACAGGCAGGAGTGCCTGGCTGCGATGAGCCGGGTGGTCGCCCTTCATCGCCAGCTCGGCGCGCCCTCAGGCCGCATTCACGACCTGTCGATCCTGAAGCTGTCGCCGCAGCTCGTGCAGGCCTCGCTGTGGATGGATGTGCTCGATGGCGGGTCGAATCTTCTCTACGATTTCCAGGCCAGCTACAGCCTCGCGAAATTCGAAGGCTCCTGGCGCATCGTCGCGATCGCTCACAACCAGATCCCGCGGCTGCTGAGATATATCGCGCAGCATCAGCCGGACGCCGCGTAATCCGGAACTTTCGTTGCCGATCTGCAACGGTTCCCCACGGTCTGAAGCCGGACAAAAGAAACTCCCATTCCGGCCACGAACCGCTCTCACAACGCCGTGAGACTACAGGGGAACGACGATGCGTGCACAGCGCGTTTGGAAAGTGAATGGGGCCGCCAGCATCGGGCAGCTCCAGTCGAGACTGGACGATTTGAACAAGCGTCTTGGTCAGCTCGAAAGCCAGCATCCGGAAAGCTGGAAGCTCGAAGAACTGAGATCGAGTGCGCTCAGCCTGTCGCGCGAGATCGACGACATCCGCTGCGCCGAGGCGACGGCGGCCTTGAGCGAGTTGTTGCGAAAGTAACCGGCACCCGACGATTCGCCCGCCGCGCAAGGAACCAAGTTCCCTCGGCGCCATTGCCATGCTGAGCATGGAGCAGAATCATGACCAGGCACCTGACGCGAGCCCATCTCGCGCGCGGCGTGGCCGGCGCGGTTTCCACGCTGGTCCTGTGCGCGACGGCGGCATTCACCATCGCGCGCCACTTTGCATTGTGAAGAATTTGGCGCTGTGAGGGATTTCGCATGACGTCCGACCCCGAGGAATCGGTGAGGCTGCAAGGCTATGGCGAGATGACGCTGCGGACGGCGATCACAACGCTGATGCTGCTTGCGCCGCGCGAACGTACGGACGCCGCCATTTTCCGTGTCCGCGACGGCGTGCGGCTTGCCTCAAGCGAGATCACCGAACTCGCCTCGGAATGGGGCATCACGCCGGCGCCTGAGATCAGATCTCCGAAACTCGTCCCGGAGCAGCACTGGACGGCCATCGTTCGCGGCATGGTCCGCGAGGCGCCGCTGCCGGCGCTGATGGTGGCGTTCATGCTCGGCGTGCTGGTGGCGAGAAGGTAGGCCTCTGACCTATCGGATAGCGTTGACGATCGGTGGCAGAGCGAATGAAGAGCCATGCCACGCGCACAGTCGCCCCTGCCCGGCCAAATCGGCCGTGGACCCGCACCCTAAATCGTTGCAAAAAGGCGCTCCTGAGGCGCCGGCGGCCGGTCCGCCAAGCCTTTAGGAAAACGTCGACTTTTGGAAGAATGGTCGGAGTGGCAGGATTCGAACCTGCGACCCCTGCGTCCCGAACGCAGTGCTCTACCGGGCTGAGCCACACTCCGACAAGAGGCCGGCTTATAGCGTCGGGTGTGGCGCACCGCAAGCGGCCGAGTTGAGGAATTTTATCCCTGTGAAAACGGGTCTTGAAACGCTGATTTTACCGGCAGGAGCGGCTGCCGCCGCGGCCGCCGCCCGGACTTTGGCCGCCGGCGGGCTGGTCGCGTTCCCGACCGAGACGGTCTACGGGCTCGGGGCGGACGCCGCCAATGCCACCGCGGTTGCCCATATCTACAGCGCCAAGGGGCGGCCGGCCTTCAATCCGCTGATCGCCCATGTCGCCGACATTGCCGCCGCGCGGGCCATCGGCCGGTTCGACACGCGCGCCTTGCGGCTTGCGGAAGCATTCTGGCCGGGGCCGCTGACGCTGGTGGTGCCGAAGACGGATAATTGCCCGGTGGCTGACCTCGCCACCGCGGGCCTCGACACGGTCGCGATCCGCATCCCCGCCCACCCGGTCGCGCAGGCGATCCTGCGCGCCTTTGGCGGGGCGGTGGTGGCGCCGTCGGCCAACATCTCCGGCCATGTGTCGCCGACGCTGGCCGCCCATGTCGAGAGCGACCTTTCCGGGCGGATCGACCTGATCGTGGACGGCGGGCCGGTTGCGGTCGGCGTCGAATCGACCATCGTGGGTTGCTTCGAGGCGCCGATGCTGCTCCGCCCGGGCGGGCTGTCGCGCGAGCGGATCGAGGCCGTGCTCGGCGTGGCCCTGACACGGCCGCCGGTGGAGGCCGAAAGCGACGACAGCCAGCCGCTGGCGCCGGGCATGCTGGCCTCGCATTACGCGCCGCGCGCCCAAGTGCGGCTCAACGCGCGCGAGGTGGCGCCTGGCGAAGCGCTGCTGGCATTCGGGCCCGATCGCCTGCCCGGCCTTGACGCAGCATCGGCCGTCATGAATTTGTCGCCCGCCGGTGATCTCGATGAAGCCGCCGCGAACCTGTTCGGCTATCTTCGCAGCCTCGATGCGAAGGGGCCACGGGCGATCGCGGTGATGACGATTCCCGAAGACGATTTGGGCGAAGCGATCAACGACCGGCTGCGCCGGGCTGCGGTGGCAAGATAAGAGCGAAGCAAGAGACGAGACAATGAACATCAACAAGCCTGCCACTCCTCCGCTTGCGCCCGAGCTGATCGACCAATTCCGCAAGATCGTCGGCGAGCGCCACGCGATCACCGACGCGGCCGACATCGAAGCCTACGTCACCGAGGAGCGCAATCTGTTCCACGGCCGCTCGCCGCTGGTGCTGCGCCCGGGCTCGACCGCGGAAGTCGCCGAAATCTGCAAGCTCGCCTTCGCGCACAAAATCGCGCTGGTGCCGCAAGGCGGCAATACCGGGCTCGTCGGCGGCCAGACGCCGCACAATGGCGAGGTCGTGGTGTCGCTGCGCCGGCTCGACAAGATCCGCGAGGTCGACACCGCCTCGAACACCATGACCTGCGAGGCCGGCGTGGTGCTTCAGATCGCGCAAGCGAAGGCATCCGACGTCGACCGGTTGTTCCCGCTGTCGCTCGGCGCCGAAGGCAGCTGCACCATCGGCGGCAATCTCTCGACCAATGCCGGCGGCACCGCAGCGCTCGCCTATGGCGTCGCGCGCGAGATGGCGCTCGGGCTGGAAGTCGTGCTCGCCGACGGCCGCGTGCTCAACGTGCTGTCGAAGCTGAAGAAGGACAACACCGGCTACAATCTGCACAATCTCTTCATCGGTGCGGAAGGCACGCTCGGCATCATCACCGCCGCGACCCTGAAGCTCTTCCCGAAGCCGCGGGCGGTCGAGACCGCCTTCGTTGGGCTGAAGTCGCCGGAGGCGGCGCTCAAGCTGCTGACGATCGCGCAAGGCGAAGCCGCCAACGCGCTGACGAGCTTCGAGCTGCTGTCCGAGATGGCGGTCGATTTCTCGGTCCGCCACGGCATCGACGTGCGCGATCCGCTCGAAGCGAAGCATCCCTGGTACGTGCTGATGGAATTGTCCTCCCCCGGCGACGATGCCCGCACGCGGCTGGAGACGATCCTGGCCCGCGCCATGGAGGAGGAGATCGTCGACGACGCCGTGATCGCGGCCAACCTCACCCAGCGCAACGGCTTCTGGAAGCTGCGCGAGGAGATGTCGGCGGCGCAGAAGCCGGAAGGCGGCTCGATCAAGCACGACATCTCGGTGCCTGTTGCCACGGTGCCGGCCTTCATCGCTGAGGCCAATGAAGCGGTGGTGAAGCTGATCCCCGGCGCGCGGCCGGTGCCGTTCGGCCATCTCGGTGACGGCAATCTGCATTACAATGTCAGCCAGCCCATCGGCGCCAACACCGCGGACTACCTGGCGCGCTGGCACGAGATGAATGCCGTCGTGTTCGAGATCGTGCTGCGCATGGGCGGCTCGATCTCGGCCGAGCACGGCATCGGCGTGCTCAAGCGCGACGAGCTGCCCGAGGTGAAGGACAAGACCGCGATCGAGCTGATGCGAGCCATCAAGGCGATGCTGGATCCGCAGGGAATCATGAATCCGGGGAAGGTGCTGTGAGCGTTTCACTTACGATCGACGCCATTGGGGATGCCGACGTCGAGAACGTCGTGGCGCTGTGGCAGCGCTGCGGCCTGACACGTCCCTGGAACGATCCGCATGCCGACATCGCGCTGGCGCGGCGGCGCGAGAACTCCACCGTACTGATCGGCCGCGAGGCCGGCGCGATCGTCGCCACCGTCATGGTCGGCCATGACGGCCATCGCGGCTGGGTCTATTACGTCGCGGTCGATCCTGACATCCGCAAGCGCGGTTTCGGCCGCGCCATCATGGCGGCGGCGGAAGACTGGCTGCGGAACGCCGGCATCGCAAAGCTCCAGCTCCTGGTCCGGCGCGAGAACGCGCAGGCCAATGCATTCTATCAGTCGCTCGGCTTCGAGGAATCGACCTCGGTGATGTTCCAGAAGTGGCTCGACGGCCGCGAGCAGCCCCGTTAGCGGAAGATAGCAATGACCATTTCCGACCGCGTCCGCATCAAGGACGTCCGCGTGCTCTCGGACGGCTGGACCACGCTGAAGAACACGACGTTCGAGTACCGGCGCGCCAATGGCGAGTGGCAGACGCAGCACCGGGAAACCTATGAGCGCGACAACGCCGCCGCCGTACTGCCCTATAATCGCGCAGGGCGTACGGTGATCCTGGTGCGCCAGTTCCGCCTGCCGGCCTTCATTCGCGGCTACGACGATCTGCTGGTCGAGGCGGCCGCCGGCGTGCTGGACGACGCGTCCCCCGAGGTCCGCATCCGCGCCGAGGCGGAGGAAGAAACCGGCTATCGCCTGCACCACGTGCAGAAAGTGTTCGAGGCATTCATGAGTCCCGGCGCCGTGACCGAGAAGCTGCATTTCTTCGTCGCCGAATACGAGCCGGAAATGCGCGTCAGCGCCGGCGGCGGCCTCGAACATGAAGGCGAGGACATCGAGGTGCTGGAGCTCGGCATCGACGAGGCCCTGGCGATGATCGCGGACGGACGCATCATCGACGGCAAGGCGATCATGCTGCTGCAATACGCGGCGCTGCATATTTTCAGGTAGGCGTGCTCTTCCCTTCTCCCCTTGTGGGAGAAGGTGGCGCGAAGCGCCGGATGAGGGGTATGTCTCCACGAGTTAGACTCGTCGAGAGAGACCCCTCACCCGTCTCGCCGCTACGCGGCGAGCCACCCTCTCCCACAAGGGGAGAGGGAAAGAAGTGCTCCCCCACAGGATCGCAATTCTGGCCTGCGCCGCCGCCCTCCCCGTTGAGCTGCCGGCCGACTATCTCTAGTCTGTCGCCAACAAGAACCAGGAGACGCGCCCCATGTCCGCTTCGCGCGACGACGAATTCGGCTTTGCGCCCGACTACGACTCCCCTGTCCCCTATATGCAGCGCACGCGCGACTATTACGCCGCGATCGGCTACACCACGGCGTACCGCTGGGCTCATTACACCGAGGCGCCGTTCCAGCCGCTGAAGAAGCCGCTGGCGCAGTCGCGCGTCACCATCATCACCACGGCGGCTCCTTTCGATCCGGCCAAGGGCGATCAGGGGCCGGGCGCGGCTTATAATGGCGGCGCGAAGTTCTATCAGGTCTATGACGGCGACACGTCCAAGCAGCACGATCTGCGCATCTCGCACATCGGCTACGACCGCAAGCACACCACGGCGACCGACAACGGCACCTGGTTTCCGCTGCCGCAGCTTTTGAAGGCGAGCGCGGCGGGGCGCATCGGCGAGGTCGCCCCGCGCTTCTTCGGCGCGCCGACCAACCGCAGCCATCGTGTCACGCTCGACACCGACGCGCCGGAGATTCTGGCGCGCTGCCTTGCTGACAAGGTGGACGTCGCCGTGCTGGTGCCGAACTGCCCGGTCTGCCACCAGACCACCGCGCTGGTGGCGCGGCATCTGGAGCGGAACGGCATCCCGACCGTGGTGATGGGCTGCGCCAAGGACATCATCGAGCACGCCGCCGTGCCGCGCTTCCTGTTCTCGGACTTCCCGCTCGGCAATTCCGCCGGCAAGCCGCACGACGTCGCGTCACAGGCGCAGACGCTGGAGCTGGCGTTCAAACTGCTGGAGAGCGCGAGCGGCCCGCAGACCACGATGCAGTCGCCGCTGCGCTGGAGCGAGGACGCCTCCTGGAAGCTCGACTACAACAATGTCGCCCAGCTCTCGCCTGAAGAGCTGGCGCGCCGCCGTGCCGAATTCGACAAGCAGAAGGAGATCGCGCGCGGCAACCGCGCCGCCTGACGTCCTCCAATAACGACAATCAAAAGGGAGAGCGACGTGACGCGACCGTTCGAGGGCGTGAAGATTCTGGATTTCACGCAAGTGCTGGCCGGCCCCTATGCGAGCTATCAGCTCGCGCTCTTGGGCGCGGACGTCATCAAGGTCGAGCGGCGCGAGGGCGAGGACATGCGCCGTACGCCGCTCAGCCGCGAATGGGCCGAGCGCGGGCTGGCGCCGGCGTTCCAGGCCATCAACGGCAACAAGCGCAGCCTGACGCTCGACCTGCAAAAGCCGGACGCGATCGCGATCGTGAAGAAGCTGGCAGCACAGGTCGACGTCGTCATGGAAAACTTTCGCCCTGGCGTGATGGACAAGCTCGGCATCGGTTATGAAGCGCTCTCCGCGATCAATCCGAAGCTGATCTATTGCGCGGTGTCAGGCTTCGGCCAGACCGGCCCGGATCGTTTGCGGCCCGGCTATGACGGCAAGATGCAGGCGCTCTCAGGCATCATGGCTATCACCGGTCATCCGGAGACAGGGCCGACGCGCGCGGGCTTTGCGGTCTGCGACGTGCTCTCGGGCGCGACGGCCGCGTTCGGCGTGTCGAGCGCGCTCTATCAGCGCGACCGCACCGGCAAGGGGCAGCTGATCGACGTCTCGATGCTGGAGGCGACGATGGCATTTCTATCAGGACAGATCGCGGACTGGTCGGTCGCCGGTCATCGACAGCAGTTGTCGGGCAACCAGGCCGTCAGCCGCAGGACCACGGCAAACCTGTTCAAATGCGGCGACGGCCACATCCTGCTCGCCGTCAACAACGAAAAACAATATCGCGCGCTGATGTCTGCGCTCGGCCGCGAGGACACCCTCTCCGATCCGCGCTTTGCCGATTGGTTCGCGCGCAACGAGAACGAGCCCGCGCTCCGCGCCATCATCGAGGCGGCGCTCGCTGCAAGACCTGCCCGGGAATGGGAAACGGTTCTGGAGGACGCGGGCGCGCCCTGCGCCAGCATCTGGAAGGTCGAGGAGGTGATCGACCATCCGCAGATCAAGGCGCGCGGCGCGATCCAGGAACTGGATACGCCCTACGGCCGCCTGCGCTTTGCCGGCAGCGGCTTCAAGCTCGCCCATGGCGGCGGCAAGCTCGACCGCATGGCGCCGGAGCTGGGGGCGGATACGGACGCGGTCTTGGGTGAGCTTGGGTTTGATGCGGATGCGATTGCGGCGTTAAGGGCAAGGGAGATTGTGTAGAGCGCCCGCCAAAAAGCTCCGCTGTCGTCCCGGCGAAGGCCGGGACCCATAACCACAAATCTAAATTTGGCAAGGATTGCCAACTACTATCGTGCGCCACACCGCTCCCTGGGGGTATGGGTCCCGGCCTTCGCCGGGACGACAGTATGTTTTGTAGCGCCAGCCAGCTCTAAAACAACGACCCCTGCCCGTCATCCGCCGATCCAGCCGCAGCCTTTCTCACCGCCCGCTTCGGCTTCAACGACTCCACTTCCGCCGCCATCTCCTCCGCGCTGATCGGCAACAGCAGCTGATCATCGTCATTGGCGACGCGGTTGACGCGGGTGGAGACCGGGTGCCAGGCGAATTCGCCGATGCGCGGTGCGGTCATCAGCGGCAGGATCGCATCGACCTCGTCGCCCCTGATGTCGAGCCAGCGTTCGAAATCGCGCGGGCTGATGGTGACGGGCACGCGGTCATGCAGCGCGGCGAGATCTTCACTCGCCGCGGCCGTGACGATCGCGACCGTGTCGAGCTCCTCGCCGTTTGGGCCGACCCAGGTCTCGAACAAGGCTGCAAAGCCGAGCGGCGCGCCGTCGGCGCGGTGGATGAAGAACGGCTGCTTGCGGCCGCCCTCCGACTTCCACTCATAATAGCCGTCGGCCGGGATCAGGCCGCGGCGCCGGCGAATCGCGCGTTTGAACGCGGGCTTCTCCAGCACCGTCTCCGAACGGGCGTTGATCAATAACGTAAAGCCCCGGGGGTCCTTGACCCAACCCGGCAGCAGGCCCCAGCGCATCAGGCGGGAATGACGCGCGCCATTCTCGATCAGCACGACCGGAATCGGTTGCGTCGGCGCGACATTGTACCGTGGCGGGAAATTCGGCTGCTCGACATAGCCGAACAGTTGCCGCAAAGCCGCCGGGGCCGAAGTTATGACGAAGCGTCCACACATCCTTGAGCGACTATATAGGGTCCGTTCAGGTCCTTTTAACCCCGAACGTTAACACTGCGGCAGATGAGCTCAACGGTCTCCCAAGCCGCGCGGACGCATGGACAGACGGGGCCCGAGGCCACGGCCTGGGCCGAACGGTTGCGCGTGGCCAACATCAACCCGCGGACCGGGCTTGCCACCGACTATCTCAACCATTTCAATGAAGCCGTGATGCTCCTGGAAATGGTGCCTGATATGCCGGAATGCGCCGAAGACTTTCTGACCTGGTCGCCGCTGTCCTATGCCGAGCATTTCACCGCGTCCAATTTCAAGGCACGGGATCTCGCCATCGAGGCCTATGAGAAGGCCGATCCCAATGTGCGCGCCCAGTTCGACCACCTCACCGACACCATGACCTCGATCCTGACCGCGGTCGGCTCGGCCATGCGCGAGGTCGAGAAGGACACGACGCGGGTCCGGCTCGCCGAGCAGGCCTCCCTCTGGGTCAGGCCGCTGATCGCGGCCTGCGGCGGCATCATCAATGGCGGCGCGGAAGCCGACGTCGACACCATCATGGCGAACTGAGCCAGGATAGCTGAAGAGATATGTCAGCGGTCATCCAGCCCAGCCATCCCCAGCTTGCGGTCAGTGCCGCGATTTTCCGCGACGGCAAGGTGCTTCTGACCCGCCGCGCCCGCTCGCCCGCCAAGGGCTTCTATTCGCTGCCCGGCGGCCGGGTCGAGTTCGGCGAATCGCTGCACCGGGCACTGAGCCGCGAGGTCGACGAGGAAACCGGGCTCGATATCGAGATCATCGGCCTCGCCGGCTGGCGCGAGGTGCTGCCGGCCGCACCCGGTGCCGGCCACTACCTCATCATGTCCTTTGCCGCCCGCTGGACCGACCGGGAGCCGGTCCTGAACGACGAGCTCGACGATTATCGTTGGATCGCCCCGGACGCCCTGGCAGGCCTGGGTGACCTCAAGCTGACCGGGGGGCTCGAGGAGGTCATCCAGTCCGCCGCGCGCCTGGTCGGCCCCTGACCGCCCCGCCTTGCGTCATCGGCCCCGAGGGGGCATACACCCCGCCGATGTCCACGCGATTTCTGGCCATTTTTGCCCTGATCCTCGCCTGCGCTTCCGTGCCCACGAGGGCCCAGGACGTGGCGGCGCCGTTTGACGCCGATTTGCAGCGGCTGGCCGAGATCCTCGGCGGGCTGCACTATCTGCGCGGCATCTGCGGGTCCAACGAGGGCAACAAATGGCGCAGCGAGATGCAGGCGCTGATCGATGCCGAAACCCCCTCCGGCGAGCGTCGCACCCGCATGATCGCCGGCTTCAACCGCGGCTATAACGGTTTTCAGCAGACCTATCGGAGCTGCACCCCGGCCGCGACGGTGGCGATCCGCCGCTACATCGAGGAAGGCTCGAAAATCTCGCGGGATCTCACGGCGCGTTACGCGAACTGAATTGTCATTCCGGGGCGCGCGTAGCGCGAGCCCGGAATCCATTCATCCACCAACGCTGCGGCTCGATGGATTCCGGGTTCGCGCTACGCGCGCCCCGGAATGACGGGCACCGGAACCCTGTCATCGTCTTTGTCCACCGCCATTAACCGTTCCTAAAGATGTGGCCTAGCGGTCGTTAATGCGCGTGCTACACCTCTCGCACAGCGCATCGCCGTGGATCGCGCCCCAGCCCTGATCGAGTTTCATGAGCCAGCCGATTTCCTACGCCCCCGCCCGCGCGCCGCTGCCCGATCACGAGCAGAAACAGGCCGCTCTGAGCTATCTCAACGAGGCCTGGGCCGAAGCGCGCCATGACGGCGTCGACGGCGACTGCCTGGCGCAGGCGAGCCTGTTTGCGGCCTTCGCCGAGCTCGTCGGCACCTATGGCGAGGACGCGGTGGCGAAGTTCGTCGAGGGCTTTCCGGGCCGCATCCGCAACGGCGAATTCTCCGTCGACATCTCCCGGCAGTAAGCGCTTTCGAAAATGACCCCGCCATGCAGGCGGGGCCAGTTGACGGATGAATGACTCTGCGACACGTCGCGAAGTCTGCGGTGTTTATCGCACGGAAGCCGTTTCCCGCAGACAAGCATTAGTCTCGCAATGGCCGGGACGTTTTCCCGAAACGGTCGGGATGCGCGCTAATCCGTCTCGATCGGCAGCGCCGGATCCCTCGCCCACTCCCCCATCGACGCATCGTACAGTGTGAGCTTGTCGTAGCCGAGCTGCGTCAGCATGAGCAGATCGATCGTCGCCGAGATGCCGCCGCCGCAATATAGGATCACATTCTTGTCGCGCGTGACGCCTTGCGCCGCGAATTTGGCTTCCGCATCCGCAAGCGAAGTGAGCGTCTTGTCGGTCTTCGTGAGTGTTGCCGCTGATACGTTGACGCTGCCGGGCACGCGGCCCGGCCGGCCATAGCGGCTCGGCTCGAGGCCGCGATGAAATTGCGGCCCCAGCGCGTTGACGATGACTGTCGAGGGATCGTCGATCCGCGCCTTCACGGCGGTCTTGTCGACGAACAAGCCCGCGCGTGGCGCGGCCTTGAAGATTGTTGCAGGATAGCCCTTCGGCGCGCCCGTCTCGATCGGCCGCCCCTCTTCCTTCCATTTGTCGAGGCCGCCGTCGAGCACACGCGCATCGACGCCGAGCGAACGCAGCATCCACCAGAACCGGGTCGACCACATCATCGTGCCGATGCTGTAGAGCACGATGGTCTTGGATGCGTCGGCACCATGGCGGCCGAAGGCGGCTTCCAGCTGCGCGACATCGGGCATCATGAAGAATTGCTGCGCGGAGGCATCGGAGAACTCGCCTTGCAGGTCGAGGAAATCGGCGCCCGGGATGTGGCCGGCCGCGAACGTCTTGTCGCCGGGCACTGCACGATAGGGCACGTCGCTGCCCGGCGGCACCGGTTCGTTATAGGTCGTGCAGTCGTAGAGGCGGAGATTGGGATCGCCGAGGATCGTGGCGAGTTGCTCGGGGGTGATGAGGGGTGTCGGTTGGGACATCGGACTGCTCTCCCGTTCGAGAGGAAGTGTAGCCCTCTCCCCTCGTCATTGCGAGCGCAGCGAAGCAATCCAGAATCTTTCCGCGGCGACAGTCTGGATTGCTTCGCTGCGCTCGCAATGACGGTGTGGGGACGCGCTGTGCATCCCCAACTACATCTGCCCTTACTGCTTCAGCGTCTCCAGAAACCGCACCGGCTCGCCTTGCGACGGCGTCACAAGTTCGCCCTGCCACATTACGCGGCGGCCGCGGATGAAGGTGCCGACGGGCCAGCCGGTGACGCGGACGCCGTCATAGGGCGTCCAGCCGGCCTTGGACGCCACCCATTTGTTGGTAATGGTCTCGCTGCGCTTGAGGTCGACCACCGTGAAGTCGGCGTCATAGCCAGCAGCGATGCGGCCCTTGCAGGCCATGTTGTAGAGCCGCGCGGGGCCGGCGCTGGTGAGATCGACGAAGCGGGCCAGCGACAGGCGGCCGGCATTGACGTGATCGAGCATGAGCGGCACCAGCGTCTGCACGCCGGTCATGCCGGACGGCGAAGCCGGATAGGTCTTCTGCTTCTCTTCCAGCGTATGCGGGGCGTGGTCGGAGCCGAGCACGTCGATGATGCCCTGCTCGATGCCACGCCAGATGCCGGCACGGTGATCGGCGCCGCGCACCGGCGGATTCATCTGCGCCAGCGTGCCGAGGCGCTCGTAGCATTCCGGCGCGACCAGCGTGAGATGATGCGGCGTCGCCTCGCAGGAGGCGACGTCCTTGTGGTCGCGCAGGAACTCGATCTCTTCCTTGGTCGAGATGTGCAGCACGTGGATGCGCTTGCCGGTCTCGTGCGCAAGCTTGACCAGACGCTGCGTCGCCATCAGCGCCGCCGTCTCGTCGCGCCAGACCGGATGCGAGCGCGTGTCGCCCTCGATGCGCAGCGGCTTGCGCTCGTTGAGGCGGTATTCGTCCTCGGCGTGGAAGGCCGCGCGGCGGCGGATCACCTGGAAGATGCGACGCAGGCTCTCGTCGTCCTCCACCAGCAGTGCACCCGTGGACGAGCCGATGAACACCTTCACACCGGCGCAACCCGGCGCGCGTTCGAGCACCGGCAGGTCCTGCACGTTCTCGCGGGTACCGCCGATGAAGAAGGCAAAGTCGCAGTGCATGCGGTGGTGGGCGCGCTTCACCTTGTCGGTGAAGGTGGCCTCTGTCACGGTCAACGGCGACGTGTTCGGCATCTCGAACACAGCGGTGACGCCGCCCATTACGGCGCTGCGCGAGCCGGTCTCGAGGTCTTCCTTCTGCTCCAACCCCGGCTCACGGAAATGCACCTGAGTGTCCATCACGCCGGGCAGGATGTGCAGACCCTTGCAGTCGATCACCTCGGCGGCGGAAGCCTGCGACAGCGGGCCCAGCTCGGCGATACGGCCGTTGGTGACGCCGATATCGCGAACAGCCTCGCCGTCCTGGTTGACGACGGTGCCGCCTTTGAGGATCACATCGAAACGCTGGGTCATGGCTGGAGGCCTCTCTCGTCCCCAAGCGCAGGGCTCGAGGTCTTGTCGTTTATGCCTTGCGGGCTTACGTTCCGGAGCAACATGTCGCAAGAGATTTTCGCATGAAATCAGCGTTTCTTCCCGACCGGAGCGTGATCAAGGTCGCGGGCGAGGATGCGCGCAACTTCCTCAACGGCCTCATCACTACCGATCTCGACAGGCTCAAGCCGGGCCTGGGGCGATTCGGCGCGCTGCTGACGCCGCAGGGCAAGATCATCGTCGATTTCCTGATCACGGAGGTGCCGGCAGGCCATGGCGGCGGGTTCCTGATCGACTGCCCCAAGGCGCTGGGCGAGGGCCTCGCCACCAAGCTGAAATTCTACAAGCTGCGCGCCAAGGTCAGTGTGGAAAACCTCGATCTCGGCGTGCTCGCGGCCTGGGACGGCCAGCTTGCGGCCCAGCCGGACCTCGCCTTCGCCGATCCGCGCCATGGCGAGCTCGGCTCTCGCATCCTGATCCCCGACGATCTGAAGCAGAAGCTCTCCGACCTCATCGGCGCCGAGCTGGTCGATGCGGCCGACTACGAAGCGCACCGCATCGCGCTCGGCGTGCCGCGCGGCGGGCTCGATTTCATGTACAGCGATGCGTTCCCGCACGAGACCAACATGGACCGCCTCGCCGGCGTCGATTTCGACAAGGGCTGCTATGTCGGCCAGGAGGTCGTCTCGCGGATGCAGCATCGCGGCACCGCGCGCACCCGCAGCGTGAAGGTGCTGCTCGATGGACCGTCGCCCGAAGTCGGCGTCAGTGTCATGGCCGGCGACAAGTCCGTTGGCACGATGGGCTCGTCGGCGCAGGGCAAGGGCATCGCGCTGGTCCGCATCGACCGCGTTGCCGACGCGCTCGACGCAACTCAGCCGCTCAGCGCCGGAGGCGTCGCGTTGACGCTCGCCGAGCCCGAAGTCGTGCGTATCCCAACCAAGCAGCCCATCGCATGAGCCGTGCTCCCCGCCTGCATCCCGACGGAAAGACGCGCTGCCCCTGGCCCGGCGAGGATCCGCTCTATGTCGCCTATCACGACACCGAATGGGGCGTGCCGGAGTATGACGACCGCGCGCTCTACGAAAAGCTGATCCTCGACGGTTTTCAGGCCGGCCTCTCCTGGATCACGATCCTGCGCAAGCGCGACAATTTCCGCAAAGCCTTCGACGATTTCCAACCGGAGAAGATCGCGCGCTACAACGACAAGAAAGTTCATGCGCTGATGAACGACGTCGGCATCGTGCGCAACCGCGCCAAGATCGACGGCACCATCCTGAGCGCGAAGTCGTATCTCGATATCATGGAGAAGGGGCCGGGCTTCTCAAAACTGCTGTGGGACTTCATGGGCGGCAAGCCCAAGGTCAACAATTTCAAGACCACCGCGAGCGTGCCGGCCTCGACGCCGCTCTCCGTGCAGATCTCCAAGGAGCTGTCCTCGCGCGGCTTCAAGTTCGTCGGCCCGACCATCGTCTATGCCTTCATGCAGGCGACCGGCATGGTCAACGATCATCTCGTCGACTGCCACTGTCACGCGAGCTGTAGCAAAATGCAGCGCAAGCCGCGCCTCAAGGCCAAATGAGCGCGAAGAAAACGACACGCGGCGCGGAGTCCCGCGCCTGGCAGCGCATGCTGTCGGGCCGGCGGCTCGACCTGCTCGATCCCTCCCCGCTCGATATCGAGATCGCCGATATCGCGCATGGGCTTGCGCGCGTGGCGCGCTGGAACGGGCAGACGACCGGCGCGCACATCTTCTCGGTCGCGCAGCACACGCTACTGGTGGAAACCGTGATGCGGCACGAGATGCCGCGCGCCGACCTGCGCATGCGACTTGCCGCGCTGCTGCACGATGCGCCCGAATATGTGATCGGCGACATGATCTCGCCCTTCAAGGCCGTGCTCGACGGCCATTACAAGGCGGTCGAGAAACGCCTGCTCGGCGCCATCCATATCCGCTTCGGCCTGCCGCCGATGCTGCCGGACGAGATCACGCAGGCCATCAAGGCCGCCGATCGCGGCGCGGCATATCTGGAGGCGACCGAGCTCGCCGGCTTCAGCGATGCCGAGGCCAAGCGCCTGTTCGGTGGGGATCCCGGCCTCTCCGACAGTGTCCGGCGCGATTATCTGACGCCCTGGACCGCGGCGCGGGCCGAGAAGCAATTTCTGGAGCGGTTTGGCGCAGTCTTTGCGTAAGGTCTCGTGGGGTGGGCAAAGGCGCTCTTGCGCCTTGCCCACCATCTTTTCGCGCTTGCGACAAAAACGTGGGCACGCTGCGCTTTGCCCACCCTACGGCGATCGTTATAATCGCCAAAAAGGTCCGCCATGATCCACGTCTGCTCCCTTGCCGCCCTTCCCGAAACCGTCCGCCTCACCGGGGCCAGTCACGTGCTGACCGTGATGGCCAATGTCGAGCAGGTGGTGCGGCCGGTGTCGGTGCTGCCGGCCAACCATCTCAAGGTGTCGATGGACGACATCACCGAGGAGATGGACGGCTTCACCGCACCCTCCGAAGCGCATATCGATCAGGTGCTGAATTTCGTGCGCGGCTGGGACCGCAACGCGCCGCTGGTGGTGCATTGCTATGCCGGCATCAGCCGCTCGACCGCGAGCGCGTTCGCGGCCGTGTGCGCCCTCAATCCGCATCGCGACGAGATCGAGATCGCAAAGAAGATCCGCGCGGCCTCGCCGATCGCTTCCCCGAACCGGCGCATCGTCGGCCTCGCCGACCGCGCGCTGGGGCGCGAAGGCCGCATGCTGCGCGCGCTCGACGAGATGGGCCCCGGCGCGATGATGGTCGAGGGCCGCCCCTTCGTGATCGAGCTCGAATGACCGCCGCGCACCACAATGCAGGTGCGCTCCCTCTCCCGCTTGCGGGGGAGGGTTGGGGTGGGGGTCTCTCTGCGAGGAAGGACCCCCATGGGGAGAGAGCCCCCACCCGCCGCGCTCTTCGAGCGCGTCGACCTCCCCCGCAAGCGGGAGAGGTGCAGCGAGCCCGCGGAGAGGCCGGATCAATCGACCTTCTCACGACACCCACGACAACTGCCGCATGAGCGACACGCTCCTGACGCCGATCGAGATCGGCCTGACTGCCGCGATCGTCGCGATCGAGGATCATGAGCCGCTGATCCTGACCGCGCGCGGCAGCGACGGCCTCGCCGGCCTGCCGTTCGGCCCGTTCGATGCGCTGAGCCATCGCACCTTCGAGATCGGCCTGCGCGCATGGGTCGAGGAGCAGGCGGGCTTGCGGCTCGGCTATGTCGAGCAGCTCTACACGTTTGGCGACCGCGGCCGTCACGCCGAGGCCGGCGACACCGGCGCGCATATGGTGTCGATCGGTTATCTCGCACTCACGCGCGCCGTCGACGGTGAGCTTGCCGCGACAGGCGCGAGCTTCGAGCCGTGGTACCGCTTCCTGCCCTGGGAAGACTGGCGCGAGGAACCGCCCGCGATCATCGCCCGCGACATCATCCCGGCCCTGACGGAATGGGCCGAGCAGGAGACGCCTGAGACGACGCGCGCGCTGCCGCGAAAAGATCGCGTGCGGTTCTATTTCGGCCTCGACGGCGCACCCTGGGACGAGGAGCGCGTGCTCGACCGCTACGAGCTGCTCTACGAGGCCGGGCTGATCGAGGAGGCGCGGCGCGACGGCCGTCCTGCGGCATTAGCGCGCAAGGCGCTTCCCGCACTCGGCACCTCGATGCGGTTCGACCACCGCCGGATTCTCGCCACCGCGATCGCGCGGCTGCGCGCAAAACTGAAGTATCGTCCTGTGGTGTTTGAACTTTTGCCCGCCGAGTTCACACTCACTGAACTGCAGTACACCGTGGAGGCGATCTCCGGCCGGCACCTGCACAAGCAAAATTTCCGCCGCCTGGTCGAAACCGAAGCCCTGGTCGAACCGACCGGGGTGATGTCGACACAGACCGGCGGACGGCCGGCGGCGCTCTACCGCTTCCGCCGCGACGTGCTCCAGGAGCGGCCCGCACCGGGCTTGCGTGTGCGCTCCCGGCGCTAAACCTTAGGATTTGCGTGACCGGCCCCTGCCCGCCGGTTGCCTGGAGGCTTCATGTTCGACGGCCCGTTTGACGTCTTTGCGCTGATCATTGCGATCGTCGCCATCCTGATCGCGATCAAGGCCTCGAGCCAGGTGACCGAGCTGCGCCGAAAATTGAACGCGCTCGAAGAGATGTTTTACGCGCAACGGCGCGTCGTGCAGCCGCCGCCGCTGATGCCCACACCAGTGCAGGCTGAAGCGCCCGCGACGCCTGCCGCCGAACCGCCGCCGCTCGCGCCCGAAGCCGAGCAAGCGCCGCCTCCGCGCGTCACCGAAGAGGTTTCGCCACCGCCCCCGCTCGCAGCAAGCGTGGAGGCTGACGCACCGCCGCCACTGCCCACACGGGCGCCTGATGTGAGAGAGCCCGGCTTCGAGGAGCGGCTCGGCACGCGCTGGGTGGTGTGGATCGGCGGCCTCGCGCTCGCGCTCGGCGGCTTCTTCATGGTGCGCTATTCGATCGAGGCTGGCCTCGTCGGTCCCGGCGTGCGCGTGTTCCTCGGCGGGCTGTTCGCAGCTGCGCTGTTAGGTGCCGGCGAATGGTCGCGGCGCAAGGAAAGCATCTCCAACATCGCGGCGCTGCCGATTGCCAACATCCCCGCGATCCTCACCGCGGCCGGAACGGCGGTGGCGTTCGCGACCATCTATGCGGCCTATGCGCTGTATGGCTTCCTCGTGCCAGCGACAGCCTTCGTGCTGCTCGGCATCGTTGCGATGGGCACGCTGGCTGCCGCACTGTTGCACGGGCCCGCGCTCGCCGGCCTCGGCGTAGTCGGCGCGTTCGCGACACCGATCCTCGTCTCCAGCGGCAAGCCGGATTATTGGGCGCTCTACATTTATCTTGCCGTCGTCACCGCCGCGAGCTTCGGCCTGGCGCGTATCCGGCTGTGGCGCTGGCTGGCGGTGACCACCATCGCCTTCGCCGTGCTGTGGGTTTTCCCGGGCCTCGACCCCAGCGAGATGCAGGTCGCGCCGCACGCCTTCCATGTCATCGCGGGCTTCGTGCTTGCCGCGCTGCTCGTCGTCTGCGGCTTCATGTTCGGTCCGACCATCGAGGACGGTGAGATCGAGCCGGTCTCCTCGAGCTCGCTCGGCGCTTATCTGTTCGGCGCGATGCTGATCGTGCTGTCGAGTGCGCATGCGGATCTCGCGCTGATCGCCTTCACGCTTCTGGTCGGCGGAACGCTGCTCGTGGCCTGGCGCGCACCGGCTGCCACTGGCGCGCTCGGCGCGGCCGCAGCAGCCGTCTTCATCGTGTTCGCCGAATGGGCCGTGCTCGCCAATCCCGACATGCTGGTGCTGCCGGGCGGCCCGATTCCCGGCGTCGGACCGGTCGCAACCGACGGCTCGGTGACACTGCATCTGGTGACGGCTGCGATCTTCGCCGCCGGTTTCGGCATTGCGGGCTTCCTCGCGCAGGGCCGCTCGAACTCGGCGATCATTCCGGTGGTGTGGTCGGCGGCCGCTGTTGCCACGCCGATCGCGATCCTCGTTGCGCTCTACGCGCGCATCGCCCATCTCGATCGCTCAATCCCGTTTGCGATCCTCGCGGTGCTGCTTGCCGCGGCCTTTGGCGCCGCAACCGAAGCCCTTAACCGCCGCGAAGACCGGCCGGGCCTAGCAATCTCCACCGCGCTGTTCGCGACCGGCACGCTCGGCGCGCTGGCACTGGCGCTGACCTTTGCGCTGGAAAAGGGCTGGCTCACCATTGCGCTGGCGCTGATGTCGCTCGGCACCGCCTGGATCTCGTTGCAGCGGCCGATCCCCGTCCTGCGCCGGCTCGCGGCCATCTTCGCGGCCATCGTCACCGCGCGCATCGGCTATGATCCGCGCATCGTCGGCGACGCGGTCGGCACGACGCCGATCTTCAACTGGCTGCTGTGGGGCTACGGCCTGCCGGCGGCCTCGTTCTGGGGCGCGAGCATCTTCCTGCGCCGCCGCGGCGACGATGCCCCCTTGCGCGTCGTCGAGGCCGCCGCGATCCTGTTCACCGCACTGCTCGCCTTCATGGAGATCCGGCACTTTGCGACCGGCGGCCAGATGACGTCGGCGCCGTCGCTGCTCGAATGCGCACTTCAGGTCTGCATTGCGCTTGCGATGACGATCGGGCTGGAACGGCTCAGGCTTCGCAGCCGCAGTGTCGTGCACAATTTCGGCGCGGTCGTGCTCACCGCAATCGCCGGCCTCATCAGCGTGTTTGGCCTGCTGATCCTCGAAAACCCGCTGATCTGGTACATCGATGTCGGCGGCGCCGTGTTCAACCTGCTGCTGCTCGGCTATGCGCTGCCGGCGGTGCTGATGCTGCTGCTGTCCTATGCGGTGGTCGGCGAACGCGGCAAGGTCTACGCCAACACGATCGCGGGCGGCGCGCTGCTGTTCGCGCTCGCTTATGTCACGGTGGAGATCCGCCGCTTCTATCACGGCCCGATCCTCTCCACCGGATCGACCACGGGCGCGGAGCAATACACCTATTCGATCGGCTGGCTTGGCTTCGGCGTGGTGCTGCTCGGCGTCGGCATCCTCGTCAACTCCGAGCGCGCGCGACTGGCGTCGGCCGCCGTCATCGCGCTGACGATCCTGAAGGCCTTCGTGATCGACATGTCGACGTTGACAGGCGTCTATCGCGCGCTGTCGTTCATGTGCCTCGGCATCGTTCTGGTCGCGATCGGCTGGCTCTACCAGCGCATCCTGTTCCGGCGGCAGGTGCCGCCGGCGCCGCAAACGGGCAGTTGAGGATCAGGCCGCGCGGACCGAATCCAGGAACTGCGCGACCTCGACCTTGAGGCGCGTGCTGTCGGTCGCCAGCGATTTCGCCGCCGACAGCACCTCGCCCGAGGCCTCGCCGGTCTCGATCGCGCCGCGCTGCACGTCGGTGATATTCGCCGAGACCTCCTGCGTACCGATCGAGGCCTGCTGGACGTTGCGCGAGATCTCCTGCGTGGCCGCGCCCTGCTCCTCGACGGCGGCAGCAATCGCCGCGGACACTTCCGACAGCCGCTCGATGGTGCCGCCGATCTCCTGAATCGCGCTGACGGATTCCTGCGTGGCCGCCTGGATGCCCGACACCTGCGCCCCGATCTCGCCGGTCGCCTTCGCAGTCTGCTCGGCCAGCGCCTTGACCTCGGACGCGACGACGGCGAAGCCGCGACCGGCCTCGCCTGCGCGCGCCGCCTCGATGGTTGCGTTCAGCGCCAGCAGATTGGTCTGGCCCGCGATGGTGTTGATGAGTTCGACGACGTCACCGATGCGGGAGGCGGCCAGCGACAGCGCGTTGACCCGCTCGTTGGTCCGCGCCGCCTGCTCGACGGCTTCCGCGGCCATCCGCGCCGAATCCTGCACGCGGCGGCTGATCTCGGTGATGGAGGACGACAGCTCCTCGGAGGCGGAGGCGACCGCCTGAACGTTGGTGGAGGCTTCCTCGGACGCCGCCGCAACCACGGTCGCGAGCTCCTGGCCGCGCTGCGCGGTGCTGGTCAGCGTCGATGCCGACGCTTCGAGCTCGGTCGAGGCCGAGGAGACGGTGCCGACGACTTCGCCGATCATGGCTTCGAACTTGCGGGTGATGGCATCGACGCGGCGGCCGCGTTCGATCTTGGCTTCGGCGTCGGCCGCAGCGGCCTCGTCGGCGGCCTTCTTGGCGATCAGGGCTTCCTTGAAGATCTGGAGCGCGTCCGCCATCGAGCCGATCTCGGTCTTCTCGCCGCGATGCGGCACCTCGGCCGAGAGGTCGCCTTCGCCGAGCGACTGCATCGGACGGATGATCGAGGCGATGCCGCGCGAGACATCGCGCACCAGATAATAGGCGGCGCCGATCGCAATCACGACCGAGAGCACGATGATGCCGACCAGCACGCGGAAGATCATGGCGTAGCTGTCGGCCGCCTGCCTGGTCTCGAGCTCGGCGCCGCGGTTGTTCATCTCGATGCCCTTCTGGAGGAAGGGATCGGCGGCCTGCGCCATCTTCGCGACCTTGGTCTGCAACATCTCATTGGCATCGGTCGGGAACTTACCGACACTCTTGCGCGACAGCGCCATCACGTCCTGCACGCCGTTCAGATACTCGGCCCATGCCCTGGTCCATTGCCCGTAGAGCGAGCGCTCCTCGGCGGAGGTGATCAACGGCTCGTAGACCTTGCGGGTCTGGTCGATGCGCCCCTGCAGCGAGGCGAGGCGCTTCTCAGCAGCTTCCTTGCCCTCGGCGGTGTCCTGCATCAGATGCAGACGAAGTGCGACGCGCAACTCGTTGACGTCGGCGCGGATAGAACCCAGCGCACGCACGCTCGGCAGCCAGCTCTCTGCGATCTCCACCGTGTGCGAGTTGATGTTTTGCATGGTCCCGATCGCGGTCACGCCAACGCCGGCGAGCGAGATCACGAGGACCGACAACACGGTCAGAAGCTTGAAGACGATCGACAATTTCGACATCACACCTAATCCCGAATCCCTAGCAACGCATAAGTCATCCGCGCCGCAATCGTCACGACGGACGACAGGACGGGGGCATTCCAACAATGTTGGCTGGTTTTTGTCCGGTAAGATTGCGCCCATAGTTGCAAACAGGCGTTAACAGGAACCTAGTGAAACTACGGAATTCACTGCCACCGCCGTTACATGTTCCGCAATCATGCGTTGCAGTGCAGCAGACATCGCGCAGCGCCGCACCAGCGCACCGCAATATGCGGCTCAAGCAGGACGACTGACGCCCTCACGCCGCCCGCACCGAGTCCAGGAAGCGGGAGACCTCGCTCTTCAGCCGGTTGCTCTCCTGTGACAGCGACTGCGCCGCCGAATGCACCTGCGCCGAGGCGGCTCCGGTCTCGCCGGCGCCGCGCTGGACGTCGCCGATATTCGCCGAGACTTCCGAGGTGCCCTGCGCGGCGTGCTGGATGTTGCGGGAGATCTCCTGTGTCGCGGCGCCCTGCTCCTCCACCGCGGCCGCGATGGTCGACGAGATCTCCGACATCCGCGCGATGGTGTCGCCGATCTCCTTGATGGCGCCGACGGAGTCTTCCGTCGTGGTCTGGATCGCGCCAATGTGCTGGCTGATCTCACCCGTGGCTTTCGCGGTCTGCTCGGCAAGCGCCTTCACTTCGGACGCGACCACGGCAAAACCCCTGCCGGCCTCACCCGCCCGCGCCGCCTCGATCGTGGCGTTCAATGCCAGGAGATTGGTCTGGGCGGCGATGGTGTTGATCAGCTCGACCACGTCGCCGATGCGGGAGGCAGCCTTCGCCAGCTCGGCGACACGCGCATTGGTGCGCTGCGCCTGCCCGACCGCGACGTCGGCGACGCGAGCCGATTCCTGCACCTGGCGGCTGATCTCGGAGATCGATGAGGTCATCTCCTCGCTTGCCGAGGACACCGACTGCACGTTGGCCGAAGCCTCCTCCGAGGCCGTCGCCACGGCGGTTGCAAGCCCGTTGCCGCGCTCGGCGGCCCGCGTCAGCGTGTTGGAGGAGGCCTCGAGCTCGGTCGCCGCCGACGATACGGTTTCGATGATCTCGCCGACCGCGCCTTCGAACGTGTCGGCGAGCCGCTGCATGTCGGCCTTGCGCTGTTCGCGCCCACGCGCATCCGCTTCCGCCTGTTCGGCGCGCAGCCGTTCGGCCTCCGCCATGTTGGTCCTGAACACCTCGACCGCACCGGCCATCTCGCCGATCTCGTCCGTGCGCCCGACGCCGGGCACGGAGATCGACAATTCGCCGCGCGCGAGCCGCGTCATCGCGCCGATCATGCCGGACAGCGCCTTCGAGATCGAGCGTCCCAAGAGGAAGCCGACCAACGCCAGTACGACGACGGTGACGGCGAAGGCGATCATCATCCACAGGCGCACAGCGTCGCGGGTCGCGGCCTCGGCGGCGTCGGCCTGCTTGTACATGGCATCGACGGCGGTCCGAACCTCGATCATCGCAGGTTCGAGCTCGCGAAAGGTCTTCATCATGCCGGCATCATAAGCCGCGCTCTGCTGCGCGGTTTCGGCCCACGTCACGAACTCGGACTGGTATTTCTGGAGCTTGGCTGTGATGTCGGCCATGACGGAGGCAGGCACCGCCGCGGCTTCCATGGCCTTCGTGAACTCGGCCGCGGCCTTCTTCAGTTCGGTGACGTATTTGGGATCTCGCCGCAGCATGAAATCCTTCTCGTGCCGGCGCATCGTCAGCATCCAGTTCGTCAGCCTGGGATTGTCGATCTCCATCAGCTTCGCCTCGATCTCGTGCACCGCGGCGCGGAGCGAGCCGGACAGGCCTAGCGTCTCGTTCAGCCCGAGCTTGATTTCGGCGGCGACCAGCGCATTGAAATCCGCAGCGTAGCGTTTGAAGCCATCCTGCGCCGACTTCATCTTGTCCGACAGCGCGCTCATCCCGCCCGCCGCCATCAGCCGCTCGACCTCGTCGAAATCGCGGTTGATCGGCCCGATCAGATCGGCATGCGCCTTGGCATAGCTCTCGGTCCGGCGCTGCTGAAAGTTCTTCTCGTTGCGACGGGCCTCCAGCATCTCGATCGAGAGCTGCTTGTCGAGATCCGCGATCGCCCGAGCGCGGTTGGCGATGTTGCGAGACGCATCCTGGGAGAGGTTGCCGACCTCATAGATCGCGCCGAAGGCGCCGAGACCCAGCAGTCCGAGCAGTCCTATCGCCATGACCTTATGGGTGAGACGAATGGAAAGGCCGCTCATTGAATGTGCTCCAAAACGCTCGGTACGCAATACAGGGAGGGGGACTCGGCACCCGGAATATTGCGGAGATCATGCCTGCGTCGCTTTTCCGGAAAGTTAACCGTGCAGCTCTTCGCAACGCGGCATCCAACTTCAAACGCATGCGATCCGCCGCGCATCCTCGCGCGGCGGTTGCAGTCCACGTGATGGGTGAGGACGGCCGCCCTCAGGCGGCCCGTACGGTGTCAAGGAACTTGCCGAGCTCGAGCTTGAGGCGGTTGCTGTCGCCGGACAGCAACTGCGCGGCCGACAGCACCTGCGCGGACGCCGAGCCGGTCTCGCTCGCGCCGCGCTGCACGTCGGTGGCGTTGGACGACACCTGCTGGGTACCTTGCGAGGCCTGCGCGACGTTGCGGGAAATCTCCTGCGTCGCGGCCCCCTGCTCCTCGACCGCCGCGGCGATGGTCGATGAGATCTCCGACAGTCTTACGATGGTATCGCTGATGTCCCTGATGGCACCGACCGAGTGCTCCGTCGCGGTCTGAATGCTGGCAATCTGATGGCCGATCTCGCCCGTCGCCTTCGCGGTCTGTTCAGCGAGCGCCTTGACCTCGGAAGCCACCACGGCAAAGCCGCGGCCGGCCTCACCCGCACGCGCCGCCTCGATCGTGGCGTTGAGCGCCAGAAGGTTGGTCTGCCCGGCGATAGTGCTGATCAGCTCGACCACGTCGCCAATGCGCGTCGCCGCCTGGGACAGATCACCGACGCGCTCGGTCGTGGTTCGGGCCTGGCCGACCGCCTCGCCCGCCACCCGCGCGGATTCCTGGACCTGCCGGCTGATCTCGGTGATCGATGACGACAGCTCTTCGGTCGCTGCGGCCACCGACTGCACGTGGGTGGATGCTTCCCCGGAGACCGCCATAACCATTGTGGTCAGTTCCTTTGCACGTTCCGCCGTCGAGGTCAGCGTCGACGCCGAAGCCTCGAGCCCTGTCGCAGCCGAGGAGACGGTGTCGACGATCTCGCCGACGGCAGCTTCGAAGTCATTCGCGAGCTTGCGCATCTCGGCCTTGCGTTGCGCGGCGGCGCGTTTCTCGGCCTCCGCCTGCTCGCTGCGCATGCGTTCGACCTCGATACCGTTCTGCTTGAAGACTTCGACCGTACGCGCCATCTCCCCGACCTCATCAGCTCGGCTGGTGCCGGGCACTGTGGTGCCAAAGTCGCCGTTGGCGAGCCGGCCCATCGCGCCCGAAATAGCTGAGAGCGGATTGAGAATCCGCGAGAAGGTGATCCAGAAGCTGAGGCCCGCGAGCACAAGAGAAGCACAAAGCAACAGAACCGCAAGCATGAAGTTGCGCGTGCTGGCTTCCGCCTGCATGGCGGCTTCACGGCCGGCGGCGACGCCAATGGCTTCGCCGAGCTTCAGCACCGCATTGATGCCGGCAGTGGCCCGCGCGAAGTACTCGGAGCCGGTGATCTCGTAGTTTCCACTGTCGCCCGAGGCGAGCGTGATCGCGCGCGTCTCGCCATAGGCGCCGAGATAGATCTTCTCGACCTCGATCATCGCGTCCCTGATCTGCGCTGGCAGATCCGGGCGCAGTCGCACTGGCAATATCGTATCCCACGCGAGCTCCACCTTCGCCCGCAGCGCGGAAAGACGTTGAAAGCCTTCAGTGCCGAGTTTCGCATGCGCCCCGACAGCCACCGCCAGCATGGCGCGCTCCCTTCCGGCGTTCTCGGCCATCTGAGCTGCAAGGTGCCGCAAGCCGATCAATTGCACCAACCTTGCCGCAGGTGGGCTGGTGAGGGTTTCAAGCGTCAACCGCAAGTGGTTGCTCGCAACGTCGATGACGTCGGTAATCATCGGAACGAAGCCGTCTACCACGTCAGGCGCGCGTTCGACGCGCGGTCGCGAGAGGCTTGCATCGACCTTCTCGCGCAACACGCGCAGTGCCTCGAACTTCGCCGCCGCGTCCGCAACCTGCCTTTGCTCGGTCGCCATTTCGGGAATCGAACCAATATCAAGCAGAGCTTCGCGAAAGGCCTCGTCCGCCATCGCGCGTGCCCTCTCGATTTCGGCATGACGCTCGGAGGTCATGACATCGGGAGACTTCAGCGCCACGTAGGTCATGCCGCGCTCAATCGCCCATTGTCCCGCGCTGCGCAACAGCAGCTGCGCGACTCGATTGACCCGCAGGAATGCTTCGGACTCCTGCCTCTTGACGATCGCCTGGTAGGCAATGAATCCAGCCGAAGACAACCCCAGCAGCACCAGCGCTGCGATGATGGTTGGCAAAATCGTGCCGATTCGAATGTATCCAAGCCGGCTCGACGCGCCGGCGACCTTGGTTCGGGTTTGCTGACTCTGGGCGAGGCTCGACATGGTCCGTTTTTCGCAAAGGAAACACGCAGCCAAGTCTTGCCGGCCACTTGGACGCTGATCGCCCCTGCCAGAGAAACTAGCGGCAGAGTTCCCTGTTATGATTAACGCACCCTCCGGAGTAATACGGAGATCTTGAGTCAAATAATTAACACTGAAATACCAATTTCACGAACAAGTTACGAATTTCAGCTTGAGCTGCCCATCGTTCGCCTTTGCAGCCGGCCGCTTGACGAGGCAGATGATCTCACGAACTGCCTCGTCAATCATGCGGCGACTCCTACGCCGCGCGAACGGTGCCCAGGAACTTGCCGACCTCGAGCTTGAGGCGGTTGCTGTCACCGGACAGCGACTGCGCCGCCGCCAGCACCTGCGCGGACGCCGAACCGGTCTCGCTCGCGCCGCGCTGCACGTCAGTGATGTTGGACGAGACCTGGTGGGTGCCTTCCGCCGCCTGCTGCACATTGCGGGAGATTTCCTGCGTTGCCGCCCCCTGCTCTTCCACCGCGGCCGCGATGGTCGAGGAGATCTCCGACAGTTTCTCGATGGTGTCGCTGATGTCCTTGATGGCCCCGACCGAATACTCCGTCGCGGTCTGGATGCTGGCAATCTGCTGGCCGATCTCTCCCGTCGCCTTCGCGGTCTGTTCAGCGAGCGCTTTGACCTCGGAGGCGACCACGGCAAAGCCGCGGCCGGCCTCGCCCGCACGCGCCGCCTCGATCGTGGCGTTGAGTGCCAGGAGGTTGGTCTGGCCGGCGATGGTGTTGATCAGCTCGACCACGTCACCAATCCGCATCGCCGCCTGGGACAGCTCCCCGACACGGTCGGTCGTGGTCCGGGCCTGGCTGACTGCCTCGCCCGCCACGCGCGCGGATTCCTGTACCTGACGGCTGATCTCGGTGATCGAGGACGACAGCTCTTCGGTCGCCGACGCCACCGACTGGACGTTGGTGGACGCCTCCTCGGAGGCCGAGGCCACGACAGTCGCAAGTTGCTGCGCATGTTCGGCGGTCGAAGTCAGCGTCGTCGCGGATGCTTCGAGCTCGGTGGATGCCGAGCTCACGGTTTCGATCACCTCGCCAACAGCTGTCTCGAACTGGTCTGCGAGGCGCAGCATGTCTTGGCGCCGCTGCGCCGCGCTGCGTTGCTCGCTCTCCTTCTGTTCGGCCTCCATGCGGAGCTTGGCGAGACCATTCTCGCGAAACACCTCGGCCGTCCTGGCGACCTCTCCGACCTCGTCCTTACGATCGAGGCCGCGAACTTCGACCGAATAATTGCCCGTGGCAAGCTCCTGGAGCAGGCCGACGATGTTGCGAATGGGCGCGGCGATGCCGTACTGGCCGAGCACGAAACCAACCACACCACCGACAATGACGCCGATAGCCGCCAGCACGATCAACAGCTGCGAGGTGGACTCATATTGTTCCCGCGCCTCGCGCGTCTTCTCCTCGACCCGCGAATTCAGGCGATCGGCCACCGCGCGGATCTTGGCCTGAAGATTTTCGGCGGCTGCCCTGCTCTTCATCGCGGTATCGCGCAGCTTGTCGGCACTATCGCTCAGCTTCGCGGACCTCTCGCCCTCGATGACCGTCATGGTCGCATCGAGCTGGCTCTTGTAGGCGGAGAAGGCCTCACGTACCGCAGGCAACATGGCCAGGGCCTGTTCGTCACGGGTCCCGGCGATATGCTCGAGCCGCTCCTGGTATTGCTTGAGCTGCGCGTCGATCACTTCGTGTGCGGAACGGCGATTCTCATCGCGAGGGTCGAGCGCGCTGCGAAATTCCGCGCGATTGAGAGCGATCACGTTCTGATTTGCACGCGCGGCCGACAAGGCTCGGCGCGCCGCGCTCGACATGGCGTCGGCCTTGCCGTTGAGCTCCGCGAGCGCGGAGACACCGATATAGGCAATGCTCGCGGCGATCGCGCAAAGCAGCGCAACGATGCCAAGAATCTTGGTGAGGATGCGGAAACGACCCAGGAAATGCATTGGCGGCTCTCGGAAATGCTTAAATCGCGGTAAAGCATCTCTCTGAAGGATTCCCAGTCTCTTAAGAAAGACAACCGTACAACCACGGGTTTAGCGACAGGTCTCCTTACATATCCACCGTCCGGACTGCGAGGCTGGAACTGGATCAGGCTGCCCGCACCGTCTCCAGGAATTTGCCGACCTCCAACTTGAGGCGGTTGCTGTCGCCGGACAGCATCTGCGCGGCGGACAGCACCTGCGAGGAGGCCGAGCCGGTCTCGCTCGCGCCGCGCTGCACGTCGGTGATGTTGGCCGATACCTGATGCGTGCCTTCCGCCGCCTGCTGCACATTGCGGGAGATTTCCTGCGTCGCCGCGCCCTGCTCTTCCACCGCCGCCGCGATGGTCGAGGAGATCTCCGACAGTTTCTCGATGGTGTCGCTGATGTCCTTGATGGCCCCGACCGAATACTCCGTCGCGGTCTGGATGCTGGCGATCTGCTGGCCGATCTCCCCCGTCGCCTTCGCGGTCTGCTCCGCGAGCGCCTTGACCTCGGAGGCCACCACGGCAAAGCCGCGGCCGGCCTCGCCGGCGCGCGCGGCCTCGATCGTGGCATTGAGTGCCAGGAGGTTGGTCTGACCCGCGATGGTGTTGATCAGCTCGACCACGTCGCCGATCCGCGTCGCGGCCTGGGACAGTTCGCTGACGCGCTCGGTCGTGGTGCGAGCCTGACCGACGGCCTCGCTTGCCACACGTGCGGATTCCTGCACCTGACGGCTGATCTCCGTGATCGACGACGACAGCTCCTCCGTCGCCGACGCCACCGACTGGACGTTGGTGGAAGCTTCCTCCGAGGCGGCCGCAACCACGGTGGTGAGCTGTTGCGTGCGCTCGGCGGTCGAGGTCAGCGTGGTGGCAGATGCCTCGAGCTCGGTCGAGGCCGATGACACCGTTCCGACGATCTCGCCGACGGCGCCTTCGAAACTGTCGGCGAGCTTGTGCATCTCGGCCTTGCGCTGCTCGGCAGCAATCTGATCCTGGCGCATCTTGGCTGCCGCTTCCTCGCGCGCCTTCTGCTCGGATACGATCTTGAATTTCTCGACGGCGCCGGCAACCTCACCGACCTCGTCCTTGCGGCCGAGGCCCGGCAGCACAACGGAAAAGTCGCCGCCGGCGAGCTTCTCCATCGCTGCCGTGAGCGCACGCATCGGCCGGGCAATGCTGAAGACGGAGAAGATGCACGCGCCGATCAGGACCAGCGCGACCAGAACGCCGACAACGAGTGACGTCCGGGCGACCGACGCAGCCTCGGCTTCCGCCTCCGCGCGCGCCTCGACGCTCTTCTGCTTGGCGAAGTCGGTGATCTGGTTGGTCAGCTCGGAAATCTCTTCGTTGATCGGCACCAGCGTCCCCTTGCGGATGGCGCCGATCTCGGCCACGAGTTTTGCGATCTGCGCCGCCGCTTCGCTGTCCTTCTTCCCGTCGAGCGCGAGTTCCTGCTTACGGATGGCTTCGATCTGCAGCTCGCCCTTGCTGAAATTGCCGATCAGCACGGTCAGGCGATCGATCCGCTTGTGGTTTTCGGGCGAGTGCGAGAGCCGCGCCATTTCGCCTGAGAATTTCAGGGCCGCCGTCTGCCGGTCGTTGAAATAGGCGACGGCCTTCTGCATCTCGGCCGGCGAGCTGGACGTCAGGATGTCGCGAATGCCGATCTGCATGCCGCGAACGGACGCCTTCGCTTCCGCGGCGTTTTGCGCGATCGTCTGCTGTCCCGATGCTCCATTGCCGAGCTTCTGAACCTCGGCGTCTCCGCTCATCCGGAGATAGATCATCAGCGCGACCAGCCCGATGGTCAGCGCGGAGGTGATGGCGAGCTTGGTGCCAATGCGCAGGTTCTGAATGAACGACATCGAACTATCTCCGAGATATGCATTGCCGCGACGAAGCGCGTGAACATCCCCAGAAGGCTAGAACGGCAGGTTGCTCATTAACGTTAAGTGCGACCCCCATGCCTTGGGTAGAAGTACGGACAACGCCGCTCAAATCGGCAGACTTCCACACTTTGCGCGCGCAGCGGAATGAAGCTTCGCGGATTTGCATGCTTCGCGTTCGTTAACGCCCGCACCGTCATTCGCGGCGGTGTCAGCTCACCGCCTCCCCCACGATGCTGATGCGGAAGACCGGCTCCTTATTCTCGTCGAGCAGCTCCATGCTCCACTTGGCATTCGGCTTCAGGCTGCGCGAGATGCCGCCGAGCAGATTGGCGCAGACCTCAGTCATTTCGGTCCACGCGGCGGCGCGATCCTCGAACTCGTACGGTTGATCGGCGGCACCGGAATAGCGGCCCGTGCTGATGCGGAAGAAGTACAGCGACATCGTTGAACCCTTTTGTAGGGCCGCGCCCCCCGGCCGTGCGCAAACTGGGGCGCGAACAGCTACCAACGCATGAAAGACGCCGTCCGTATGACTACGGCGCGGCGGCTTCGTGCGCGGTGGATGTCTTCAACGAAAAGGTGCGGATCGTCCCGCGCAGCAACTCACTGGGTGGAGCGGCGCAGTTCCAGCGGAGCGTCGTTCTTGGCAGGCTCCGACTTGGCTTCCGACTTCACCGGCTCGAGGCGGCTACCCTCGACACGCGGCGTCTCCACGCGCGCGGCAACCTCGGTGTTCGGCGTGCTGACCGACCCGGTGTGCTCCGAGGAGCGCAGCGAGCGCGGGCGCGCCACGGCGCGCGCCATCAGCATCTGGTTGCCGCCCTGGTGGTGGAAGTCGCAATAGGCGAAGCCCATGCCCGACACCGAGCCGCGGAAGCTGCGATCGTCGGTCTTTTCAAGGTTGAAACAGGGCTCGAATGGAATGCCCTTGATCGAGGCGCAGACGTTCTGGCCGCGGATCTGGAGCGTGTTGCCGGGCAGGCGGAGATGCTTGACCGGGCCTGCGCCCGAGAACTGCACGGCCCCGGCGGCGCCGAGGTCGTCGAGGATGCGGCCTGCGCCGCGGGTGCCGTCGAAACAGGTGAACGCGAACACCTTGCCGGCGACGAAGCGGCGCGCCTCGTCGGCATTCATGCTTCCAGCAATGGCCGGCGCCAACGTCGCTGCCGCCGTGACAGCCCCCAACACAATACGCGCAAGCATGCTCTACTCCGAACCAACCCCAGCGCGGGCGATGCCTTATCTCTTTACCCGCTGCTTACCATACTAACCATGGCGACATTGAAGCAGCTTGGTTGGTAAAGTCTGAACGCCGTTAGACAATTTTTACCACGATGCGACCGCGGACCTGGCCGGCCAGGATTCTCGCGCCCCATTCCGGAACCTCGTCGAGCGGAATTTCGTGAGTGATTTCAGATAGTTTTGACCGATCCAGATCGGATGCCAAACGCAGCCAGGCGGCTTTTCGCGGCTCGATCGGGCACATCACGGAATCGATGCCGAGAAGGCACACCCCACGCAAAATGAAGGGTGCGACAGAAGACGGCAGGTCCATGCCGGCCGCGAGGCCACAGGCCGCGATCGCCCCGCCGTATTTCGTCATCGACAGGAGATTCGCCAGCGTGGTCGAACCGACGCTGTCCACACCACCGGCCCAGCGCTCCTTGGCGAGGGGCTTTGCCGGCGCCGCCAGTTCATTGCGGTCGATAACCTCAGTCGCGCCGATCTCTTTCAGATAGTCCGCCTCCGCGGCACGGCCGGTCGAGGCGATGACGTGGTAGCCGAGCTTGGACAGCACGGCGATGGCGACCGAGCCGACGCCGCCGGCTGCGCCCGTCACCACGACGGGGCCGCTCTTCGGTGAGATGCCGTGCTTTTCCAGCGCCAGCACCGAGAGCATTGCGGTGAAACCGGCGGTGCCGATCGCCATCGCATCGCGCGCCGACAGCCCCTGTGGCAGCGCGACCAGCCAGTCACCCTTCACCCGCGCCTTCTCGGCGTAAGCGCCGAGATGGGTCTCGCCCATGCCCCAGCCGGTGCAGACGACCTTATCGCCCGCCTTCCACGTCGGATGCGAGGAGGCTTCGACCGTGCCGGCGAAATCGATGCCGCCGATCATCGGGAAGCGGCGCACCACCGGTGCCTTGCCGGTCAGCGCCAGGCCGTCCTTGTAGTTCAGCGTCGACCATTCGACGCGGACGGTGACGTCGCCCTCCATCAGCTCGGCTTCGTCGAACTGCGCGAGCGTGGCGGTGGTGCCCTTGTCCGCCTTGTCGATGCGGATCGCCTTGAATGTGGCCACGACTGCACTCCCTGACTTGTTTGACGGGATGTTTAGCCGATCAGGCAGGCTGCGCAACCGCTCGCTGGACCGGTTTCTCCACGATCGGAAGATTGATCAGCGCGGAGAGCACGCCGAACAGGATCGAGAGCCACCAGATCGGCGTGTAGGAACCGAATTTTTCGAACACGATGCCGCCGAGCCAGACGCCGAGGAAGCCGCCGACCTGATGGCTGACGAAGGCAAAGCCATAGAGCGTGGCAAGCCAGCGCGTGCCGAACATCAGCGCCACCAGAGCCGAGGTCGGCGGCACCGTCGACAGCCAGGTCAGGCCGGAGATCGCGCCGAATGCGATCGCCGAGAACGGCGTGATCGGGAACGAGATGAAGGCAAGCGTCGCAAGCGCGCGCGTGAAATAGATGACGGAGAGGATGTAGCGCTTGGGCAAGCTATTCTGGAGATAACCGACGCTGAGCGAACCGATGATGTTGAACAGGCCGATCGCCGCGATCACCCAACCGCCTGTCTGTGCCGAGATGCCGCTGTCGACCAGGAAGGCCGGCAAGTGAACCGTGATGAAGGCGAGCTGGAAGCCGCAGGTGAAGAAGCCGAGCACCAGCAGCACGTAGGAGCGATGGCCGAAAGCTTCGGCAAGCGCCTTGGTAAAGGTCTGGTCGTCCGCGGGCGCCCTGCTCGCAGAGCTGTCAACCGGCGGCGTGGAGAGCGCCAGCGACAGCGGAATGATCAGCAGCATCAGGAAGCCGAATACGGTGAGCGCCTGCTGCCAGCCGAAATTGTCGATCAGCGCCACACCGATCGGCGCGAACAGGAATTGGCCGAACGAGCCCGCTGCCGTGCCGGCGCCGAGCGCCAGGCCGCGCTTCTCGGCCGGCAACAGCTTTGTGAAGGCCGACAGCACCAGGTTGAACGAGCACCCCGCGAGGCCGAAGCCGACCATCACGCCGGCGCCGATGTTCAGCGACAGCGGCGTCGACGAGTAGCGCATCAGAAGCAGGCCGCCGGCATAGAGCAGCGCGCCGACGCACATCACACGGAACAAGCCGAAGCGATCGGCGACTGCGCCGGCGACCGGCTGGCCCAATCCCCACAGCAAATTCTGAAAGGCAATCGCAAGGCCGAACACGTCGCGGCCCCAGGAATATTCGTGGCTCATCGGCTGCACGAAGAAGCCCAGCGCCGAGCGCGGGCCGAAGCCGAGCATGCCGATGGCACAGCCGCAGAGAATGATGATCGCTGGCGTGCGCCAGGAGGAGGAACGACCGAGCTCGCTTGCTTGTGTCGACATGCGCTTCCTCAACTGTCGTTGGCGGGGCCGGAATAGGTCACCGCGAGTCAGGCGTTTAATGCAGATGCATGAAAATCCCAAGTCAAAAATGATTGCGTTCCACGAAGGGCTGTGGCGGGAGCATTGCGTTTTCCCGGCGGCCCCGCCTGACGCGCGATAGGCCTCTTAACGGGAATGTGTGCGGGTGGGCCTAGCGGGCTCCCTCGCGGCGTGTTATCTTCGATTTACTCAGTTTGAGTATATGTGAACGCTAACGAAACTGCACCGGCCCACTCGGCCGGATTTCTCGGGCTCCATATATACTCATATAGAGTATAATTAGCATACACGGGAGGCTTCGATGCCGATCACTGGAATTTACGGCCCCGACGACTTTACAGACCGGCCGCAGGGCCACCTCCCCGCCTCGCCCCGTGCCGCGCCAGCGCGAACCGGGCCTGCGCTACCAATGCCCTCGCTGGAATGGACACCGGAGGTCGAACGCGCGACCGCGCCGCTCTATGAGCGCGTCAAGCACGTCATCCCGCCGATCGAATGGCCGCTGATGGCGCCGACCATCAAGGCGATCAACGAGCTGAAGCAGGCCCGCGGCGCGGTGATCCTCGCGCACAATTACCAGGCGCCGGAGATCTTCCACTGCGTCGCCGACATCGGCGGCGACTCGCTCCAGCTCGCGGTCGAGGCGACCAAGGTGAAGGCCGGCATCATCGTCCAGTGCGGCGTGCATTTCATGGCGGAGACGTCAAAGCTGCTCAATCCGGACAAGACGGTGCTCATTCCGGACTCGCGCGCCGGCTGCTCGCTCGCCGCCAGCATCACGGGTGCGGACGTCCGCCTGCTCCGCGAAAAATTTCCCGGCGTGCCTGTCGTCGCCTATGTCAACACATCCGCGGAAGTGAAGGCCGAGGTCGACATCTGCTGCACGTCCTCGAACGTGGTGCAGGTGGTCGAGAGCCTGAACGCGCCGACCGTGATCTTCCTGCCCGACCGTTATCTCGCCACCTACGTGGCCTCGAAGACCGACGTGAAGATCATAGCCTGGAAGGGCGCCTGCGAGGTGCACGAGCGATTCAAAGGCGAAGAGCTGCGCGCGCTTCGCGAGGCCGATCCGACCGTGCAGATCATCGCCCATCCCGAATGTCCGCCTGACGTGCTGGCGGAAGCCGACTTCACCGGCTCGACCGCGCACATGATCAACTGGGTCCGCGAAAAGCGACCGCGGCGGCTGGTGATGATCACAGAATGCTCGATGGCCGACAATGTGCGCGCCGAGCTGCCCGACGTC
Organism: Bradyrhizobium sp. GW821-FHT13H05; assembly: GCF_058804065.1. Classification (NCBI taxonomy): domain Bacteria; kingdom Pseudomonadati; phylum Pseudomonadota; class Alphaproteobacteria; order Hyphomicrobiales; family Nitrobacteraceae; genus Bradyrhizobium; species Bradyrhizobium sp. GW821-FHT13H05. The sequence goes on from NZ_JBXAPO010000004.1 coordinate 158,300, forward strand.
GAGATGCTGCGCCCCTGCAATCTCTGCCCGCACATGAAGCGCATCACGCTCGCCAACATCCTGGAGAGCCTGCTGACGCTGCGCGAGGAAGTCACGATCGATCCAGCGCTCGCGATGCGCGCGCGACGATCGGTCGAACGGATGATCAATCTGAAGAATTGAGAGCAGAACATGCAGGACAACATCCACAATCTCACCCGCAACACCGATGACGTCGTCATCGTCGGCGGCGGCCTTGCCGGACTCTTTTGCGCGCTCAAGCTCGCGCCGCGGCCGGTGACGCTGATCTCGGCCGCACCGCTCGGACAGGGCGCATCGTCCGCATGGGCGCAAGGCGGCATCGCCGCGGCGGTGGCCGAAGGCGATACGCCGGAAGCGCATGCTGCCGATACCATTGCGGTCGGCGGCGGCCTCGTCGACGAGGCAGTCGCACTCGGCATCGCGCGCGAGGCCGCGCCACGCATTCATGACCTTCTCGCCTATGGCGTCCCGTTCGATCGCGATCTCGAAGGCCGACTCGCAGTGGGGCGTGAAGCCGCGCATTCGGCGCGGCGCATCGTGCACGTGCGCGGCGACGGCGCGGGCGCGGCGATCATCGCGGCCTTGAGCGAGGCGGTGCGCCGCACGCCATCGATCCGGCTGATCGAAGGCTTTGTTGCCGAAGCCCTGTTGACGGACGACGGCGCCGTCACCGGCCTTCAATTGCGGGAGGCCGGCAATGCCGCCGCCCGGCCTGTCCTGCTCGCCTCACGCGCGATCGTGCTCGCGACCGGCGGCCTCGGCCATCTCTATGGCGTCACCACCAACCCGCTTGAAGCCAGCGGCTCCGGCCTTGCAATCGCGGCCCGCGCCGGCGCTATCATCGCCGATCCTGAATTCGTGCAGTTCCATCCCACCGCCATCATGGTCGGCCGCGATCCGGCACCGCTGGCAACGGAGGCACTGCGCGGCGAAGGCGCCACGCTGATCAACGGCCGCGGCGAACGTTTCATGCTGGCGCTCCATCCGCTCGCCGAGCTCGCGCCGCGCGACATCGTCGCCCGCGGCGTGTTCGCGGAGATCGCGGCCGGGCGCGGTGCCTTCCTCGATGCGCGGCAGGCGCTCGGCGCGCGCTTTGCCGACAAATTCCCGACCGTGCATGCAAGCTGCATCGCCGCCGGCATCGGTCCCGCGACGCAGGCGATCCCGATCGCGCCGGCCGCGCACTACCACATGGGCGGCATCGCGGTGGATGAACGCGGTCGCAGCTCGATCGACGGGCTCTGGGCCGGCGGCGAGGTGTCGTCCACCGGCGCGCACGGTGCCAACCGCCTCGCCTCGAATTCGCTGCTAGAGGCGGTCGTCTACGCCGCGCGCATCGCCGACGACATCGCCGGCCGCGCCATCCTTTCGCCTGCACGCCTTCCCGATGCGCTGGTGACGCGACCCGACGGCACACCGGACGCCGCCGGTGCGAAGCGTTTGCGCGCGACGATGAGTGCACATGTCGGCGTCATCCGCGACGCTGACGGGCTTGCAGAGGCCGTGCGCAGCTTTGCCGCGCTCGAACACGAAGCCACCAGCGCGGCTGTTCGCAACATGGCGATTTCGGCCCTGCTCGTCGCCACTTCCGCCTGGAGCCGGCGCGAGAGCCGCGGCGCGCATTTCCGCATCGATCATCCGGCGGACGTCGCCGCGCTGGCGCAGCGAACGATGACCACGCTCGCCGCAGCGCGCGAGGTCGCAGAAAACCTCACCGAACGTCCTATGCCGCGCACCGCGCAACCTATGATCGCCTGACGGAGTTTATCATGATCATCCCGACCTCTCTGCTCTATCCCGACGCTTTCCTCTCGCCGCTCGCGATCGACGAGGCCGTGCATCGCGCGCTCGACGAGGATCTCGGCCGCGCCGGCGACATCACCTCGCTCGCGACGATCCCGGAAGCGACCAAAGCACAGGCGATCCTCGTCGCGCGCCAGTCCGGCGTGATCGCCGGCCTGCCGCTGGCGCTGGCGACGCTGCAAAAACTCTCACCCGACATCGAGGTACGCGCGCATGTCCGCGACGCCGCGCGCGTCGCCCGCGGACAGCATGTGCTGACGATCTCGGGTCCCGCGCGCGCCATCCTCACGGCGGAGCGGACCGCGCTCAACTTCGTCGGCCGCCTGTCGGGCGTTGCGACGCTGACGGCCGACTACGTCGCGCGCACCGAGGGCACCAGGATGCGCATCTGCTGCACGCGAAAGACGACGCCGGGATTGCGGGCTCTGGAGAAATACGCGGTGCGCTGCGGCGGCGGCTTCAACCACCGCTTCGGGCTCGACGACGCGATCCTGATCAAGGACAACCACATCGCGGTCGCCGGCGGCATCGGTGCGGTGCTGGAGCGCGCCCGGGCGCATGCCGGCCATCTCGTCAAAATCGAGATCGAGGTCGATACGCTGGCACAGCTGCGCGCGGTGCTGGACACGGGAATGGCTGACGCCGTCCTGCTCGACAACATGGATTTTGCGACGCTGCGCGAGGCTGTCAGGCTCAATGAGGGCCGCCTCGAGCTGGAGGCGTCCGGCGGCGTCACGCTGGACTCGATCGCCGCGATCGCGGCGACCGGCGTGGACTATGCGTCGGCCGGCGCGCTGACACATTCGGCGCCGAACTTCGATTGCGCACTGGATATCGAGGCGTGATCTCTTCGCCTCTCCCCGCGTGCGGGGAGAGGCCGGAATTCGCGCTGAAAGCGCGGATTCCGGGTGAGGGGGAGTCTCCGCGAGGTCAGCTCTCACCGTCCTCGTGGAGAGTCCCCCTCACCCCAACCCTCTCCCCGCAAGCGGGGCGAGGGAGCGCAGTTGCGCTTGCGGCGACAGCCGCAAACCATCTCAGCGCCGCTCGCTCACACCCATCTCGGCGGAGCTCTTGGCTTCCTGCGCGAGCTCGGCCGAAAGCGCCGCCGTCTGGGCCGGGGTGCCCCAGCTCGGTTCCTCGCTGCCGTCGCCCCAATTGCGCGGGCGGTAGAAGGTGTGGACGCCGGTCTTGTACAGCTTCTTCATCTCGGCGACCCAAGACGGCCGCACCCAGTAGGCGTGATAGTGCGTGGACTTGCCGACCTCGGGCAGCCAGATCTGGCCGTCGAGCATCGCCTTCGAGATCTTCTTCGCGCGTTCCCACATCTCTGGCTCGCGGATCACGTCGGGATTGTTGTCACAGGCGAAGGTGAACTGGCAGGCGAGGTGACGGTACTTGTTCTGGTACACTACGCCGCACACCGTATCGGGGTATTTGCCGGAGAACACGCGGTTCATCACGACTTGCGCGACCGCCATCTGGCCACGCACGGCCTCGCCACGGGATTCGAAATAGACGGCCTCGGCGAGACACTTCTCCGACTTCGCGCGCGACTTGTCGTCGAGCGCGAGCCGCTCGGCCGGCGATTTGGCGCGCTGGTTGTCGGCGTTGACCTCGCCCTTCGGCGCGACGCTCTCGCCGCTCTCGATGTCCTTGGCGATCTCCTCCGTCGGCGGCGACAGCGAAGCCGTCACCTTCATGTCGGGATCGGGCATCACGATCAGCGGCTCGGCGCCGGGCTGCCAGCTCTCGATGCTTTCGACATTGCCGCCGAGCGAGGAGCTCCCGAAGAACAGGTTCGAGGTCTTGACGCTGAAGGGATCGCGCGGCGCGGCCGGCGCAGTGGCCCGCTTCAGCGCTTCCAGCGGCTGCACCGCAAACGAGCGCGCAAGGTCGCTGGCCTTTGGCGGATTGGCATATTGCGGCAAAGGCGGCGCGCGTAGTGCTTCTGCGAGCTCCGGGTCGAGCGCAGCTGCGGACTCCGGCGACATCGCTTGCGGCAGGGCGACGGTCTTGGCGCCGAACACCGAACTGTTCGACTTCGCGGGATCTTCCTGCGCAGGCACGGCGGCCGGAGCGGCCGTCTCGGGCACCTGCGTGGGCGCAACGGCTGCGAGACGATCACCCTTCATGGAGCGATCGACCTTGGGAAAATCTGCGGCCTGGTAGCGCGGCGGCGCCTGGAGCGCCGGATTGCGGCTGATCGCGCCGGTGACGTCGCGGCCATCGATGCTTGCGAGGCGAACCATCGCGCTCTGCGGAACCGACGTGCCGATCGGGCGGGAAAAACTGTAAGTGGCGAGCTGGATCGAGGACGCGGCAGAAAACACCTGCTTCTGCCAGCGCTCGGCGACGCCGGGTTGGCGCGCCAGCAAAGAGGCAATGTCCTGATAGCCGGTCTCTCTCGGCATCAATGCGAAGATGCAGAGACCGATGCCGAAGGACGCGAACCGCGCGCCCTTCGGATGGTTACGCAACACTGACATCAACACGCTCACGCTACGCTTACTCTAGAAGGATCAAGCCGCAGTACATCCGTGCAATTCGATCTTTATCGTGAGTATCTAATTTAGGTTGCCGGGGCGTTAATCGCCGTTGCGCGCGCGGCACACTCAAGCAAACACAGGTGTTTTCACGGGGCAATTGCACGCGTGGTAAACGTCCGCTGACGTGAAGCGGTAAACATCTGGTCAACGCGAATGGTGAAGGAACTCTTGCGCGCACGTATCATTACGGGACGCGCGATGAGTTCCCGGTGTTGCAAGAAGAGCTTCGACAACAACGGCTGTCATGCTCCGCGAAAGCGGGGCATCCAGTACGCCGCGGCCTCTCCGTATCCTCGCACTGTCTCGGAGTACTGGATCGCCCGCCTTCGCGGGCGATGACAGCGAGCGTGCGGCATGCGCGTGCAACAATCTCGTCATTGCGAGCGCAGCGAAGCAATCCAGAATCTTTCCGCGGCGGCAGTCTGGATTGCTTCGCTGCGCTCGCAATGACGGCGTGGAGAGAGCGGTGGCAAAATGAAAGAGGCGGGGTTTGGCCCCGCCTCTCTCGAACTCACTCTTTCAATACGTCTTACGCCTGGCTCGCGATCGCCTTGCCAAGCGCGGCCTGCGCCGCCGCAAGGCGGGCGATCGGCACGCGGTAGGGCGAGCAGGAGACGTAGTCGAGGCCGATGTTGTGGCAGAAGGCGACGGAGGCGGGATCGCCGCCGTGCTCACCGCAGATACCGACCTTGAGCTTCGGACGCGTCTTGCGGCCGCGCGCGACGCCGATCTTGACGAGCTCGCCGACGCCCTCCTGGTCGAGCGCCACGAAGGGATCGATCGGGAGGATGCCCTTGGACACGTAGGTCCCGAGGAAGCTCGCGGCGTCGTCGCGGCTGATGCCGTAAGTCGTCTGCGTCAGATCGTTGGTGCCGAAGGAGAAGAACTCGGCGCTCTCCGCGATCTCCGCCGCGAGCAGGCAAGCGCGCGGCAGCTCGATCATGGTGCCGACCTGGTACGCGATCTTGGTATTGCTGTCGCGCATTACCGCCTTCGCGGTGGCGTCGATACGCGCCTTGACGAGGTCGAGCTCCATCTTGGTCGCGATCAGCGGCACCATCACCTCGAGGCCGACGGCCTTGCCGGTGCGCTTCTCGGCCTCGACCGCGGCCTCGAAGATCGCGCGCGCCTGCATCTCGGCGATCTCGGGATAGGCGATCGCGATACGGCAGCCGCGGAAGCCGAGCATCGGATTGAATTCCGAGAGCTCGCGCGCACGATCGGCCAGACGCCGCGGATCGGTGTTCATGGCGCGCGCCACTTCCTCGACCTCGGCGTGGGTGTGCGGCAGGAACTCGTGCAGCGGCGGGTCCAGCAGGCGGATCGTGACGGGCAGGCCCTTCATGATCTCGAACAGCTCGACGAAGTCGGCACGTTGCATCGGCAGCAGTTTTGCCAGCGCCGCGCGGCGCGACTGCTCGTCCTCGGAGAGGATCATCTCGCGCACCGTGCGGATGCGCGTCTCCTCGAAGAACATGTGCTCGGTGCGGCACAGGCCAATGCCTTCCGCGCCGAACTTGATCGCGGTGCGCGCGTCTTCCGGCGTATCGCCATTGACGCGAACGCCGATCTTGCGGACCTGGTCAGCCCAGGTCATGAGCGTGCCGAACTCGCCGGAGAGCTCCGGCTCGATCATCGGCATGCGGCCGGCCAGCACCTGGCCGAGCGAGCCGTCAATGGTGATGACGTCGCCGGTCTTGAAGGTGCGCGAGCCGATGCTCATGGTGCCGCGGCCGTAGTCGACACGGATAGTGCCGCAGCCGGAGACGCAGGGCTTGCCCATGCCGCGCGCGACCACCGCCGCATGCGAGGTCATGCCGCCGCGGGTGGTCAAAATGCCTTCGGCGGCGTGCATGCCGTGGATATCTTCCGGGCTGGTCTCGATGCGCACCAGGATCACCTTGCGCCCGTCGGCCTGAAGCTTGGCCGCTTCATCCGAGGAGAACACGATCTCGCCGGAGGCAGCACCCGGGGATGCCGGCAGGCCGGTCGCGATCACGTCGCGCTTGGCGCCGGGATCGATGGCCGGATGCAGCAGCTGATCGAGCGAAGCGGGATCGATCCGCGTCACCGCTTCCTTCTTGGTGATCAGGCCCTCATTGGCGAGCTCGACCGCGATGCGCAGCGCCGCCTTGGCGGTACGCTTGCCGCCGCGGGTCTGGAGCATCCACAGCTTGCCCTGCTCGACCGTGAACTCCATGTCCTGCATGTCGCGGTAGTGTTTCTCGAGCAGCGTGTAGATCCGCGTCAGCTCCTTGAAGGCCTCCGGCATCGCCGCTTCCATCGACGCCTTGTCGGAGCCCGACTCTTTCCGCGCGTCCTCGGTGATGTCCTGCGGCGTGCGGATGCCCGCCACCACGTCTTCACCTTGCGCGTTGATCAGGAACTCGCCGTAGAGCTTGCTCTCGCCGGTCGAGGGATTGCGCGTGAAGGCAACGCCGGTGGCCGACGTCTCGCCCATGTTGCCGAACACCATGGCCTGCACGTTGACCGCGGTGCCCCAGGACTCGGGGATATCGTGCAGCTTGCGATAGGTCACCGCGCGCGCATTCATCCAGGAGGAAAACACAGCACCAATCGCGCCCCAGAGCTGGTCGTGCGGATCCTGCGGAAAATCCTTCCCCGTCTCGCGCGCGACTGCATCCTTGTACTTGCCGACCAGGTCGACCCAGTCCTCGGCCGTGAGGTCCGTATCGAGCGTGTAGCCCTGGCTGTCCTTGAAGGTGTCGAGGATTTCCTCGAAGTGATGATGCTCGAAGCCGAGCACCACGTCCGAATACATGGTGATGAAGCGGCGATAGCTGTCATAGGCGAAGCGGCGGTCGCCCGACAATTCCGACAGCGCTTCCACGGTCTCGTCGTTGAGGCCAAGATTCAGCACGGTGTCCATCATGCCCGGCATCGAGGCACGCGCGCCGGAGCGCACGGACACCAGCAGCGGGTTCTTGGTGTCGCCGAAGATCTTCCCGGTCAACTTGCCGACATGGTCCAGCGCCTTCTCAACCTGCGACTGCAATTCCTTCGGGTAGGACTTGTCGTGTGCGTAGAAGTAGGTGCAGACCGAGGTCGGGATGGTGAAGCCAGGAGGCACGGGAAGGCCGAGATTGGCCATCTCGGCGAGATTGGCGCCCTTGCCGCCGAGCAGGTCGCGCATCTCGGAGCGGCCCTCGGCCTTGCCGTCGCCGAATGTGAACACCCATTTGCCGGCCTTCGCCGCGGCTGGCGCCGCCTTGGCGGGGGCCGGCTTCTTCGCAGCGACCTTCGGAGCAACCGGCTTGGTCACAGCCTTCGCAGCCGGCTTGGCTGCGGGCTTCGCCGCCGCCTTTGCAGCGGGTTTGGCGACCGGCTTCGGGGCGCTCTTGGCAAGTGCCTTGCGGGCCGCCGGCGCGGCGGTCGCCTTGCCGGAGGACTTTGATTTCGCTGGAGTTTTATTGGGCTTCGAGGCGGCTTTGGCCATAGCTTGCACACAACCTGCGAGAGGAAAGGGAAATCGCGCGCCTTACACCACTTTGGGCAGGGTCGCGCAAGTCGAAGAGTTCCGGAAAATGAAGGCCTAGAGATGGAGCCACTTCAACAATCCGAGCCCGATCGCACCATTTACGATGAGAAAGATCGCAACGATCAGGTTGAGAAGGCGCGGCATGATCAAAATGAGCACGCCCGCAATCAGCGACAGGATCGGCGAAATGTGGGCGACAGTGATGTGCATGAACTATCTTTCCGTGGAGGTGAGGCGAATCGCGGGCGGATCATAGCGGACCCGGTTCCGCGGGTAGAGACGCACTGGGGGTCGTGCGAGTTCCCGGCTTCGCGAAAACTGCCCGAAAATGCCGCGAATGCGGCAGGGCATTTTCCGGAACATCATGCGCGTCGCAGCATTGGCAACCGGTCGCGCCACTGGCGCCGGCTGAATCATGTCGAAGGAGTTGTCCATGCGGAACAGGATTCTCGCTCTCGCAACGCTTGGCGCCGCGCTCGGTGCGCCGATCGCGGCACAGGCGCAGACAGGTATTACGGTGGGACGTGCACCCGTCGTGGTCGACAGCGGCCCGACCATTGAGGTCGAACAACGACCCGCCTTTCGTGACTATGTCGTCGAACAACGTGTGCCGGCCTTCCGCATTCCGGACCGCGTGGTGGTTGGAGCCACCTTACCCGAGAGCGGCGTCACCTATTATGACGTGCCGCAACGTTTCGGCGCCACCACCTATCGCTACACCGTCGTGAACGGCGAGACCGTGCTGGTCGAGCCGCGCTCGCGCCGCATCGTCGAGGTGATGGATTAGACTCTGGTCCGGATGCGTTTGCCTTGCACGAACCGGTCTCCACGTCGCTCGAAAACGCTCTGCACGACTCGATGTCCGGCGCGTCAAATCAGGCTGACGCGCATCGCGTAGTCGGACATCAGGCCCCGCCCGGTCTCCCCCCGCCGGGCGGGGCTTTTTTCTCTCGTGTCCCGGGCAAGCGAAGCGCAGACCCGGGACCCAGAAGCTCCGAGCACGCGGCCAGCATGGGCCCCGGCTCTGCAGCGCATCACGCCGCGAAGACGCGGCGCGCTGCGCAGCGTCCGGGGCACACTCAATCCTGGATCTTCGAGAAATCCGCCACCGCGCGCGTGGCGCTGCGGATCTCGTTCAGCAGCTTCAACCGGTTCTCGCGCACCTTCGGATCATCGTCGTTGACGCGGACTTTTTCGAAGAACGCATCGACCGGCGGACGCAGCTTCGCCATCGCACTCATCGCGGCGGCAAAGTCTTCCTTGGCGACCGCAGCACTTGCTTCCGCTTGCACCTCGCCGATCGCCTTGGCCAGCGCCTTCTCCTCACCGAGGCCGTAGAGCGCCGCATCCGGCGCGCCGTCGAAGGTGCGCTTGTCCTTTTTCTCCTCGATGCCAAGGATATTGCTCGCGCGCTTGATGCCGGCCAGCAGGTTCTTGCCGTCGTCGGATTCGAGGAACTTGCCAAGCGCCTCGACGCGTCGGACGATCATCAGGAGATCGTCCTGCCCGCCAAGCGCGAGCACGGCATCGACGAGATCGTGACGCGCGCCCTGCTCGCGAAGTTGGACTTTCAGGCGGTCGGCGAAGAAGGCGAGCAAATCACCGACCAGTGAGACAAGGTTGTCGCCCGCGATCGGTCCGCCTTTTCGGAGGAACGTCGGATTGGGGGTCGGATTACGAACAACTCGAACAATGTTCTCGAACGCAACGTCACTACCGCGCATGATATGAAGCGCGATCGCATCCTGGAAAATCGGCGTCAGGGAAATACGATCACTCTGCTCCAACAGAATTCTGATCACGCCCAGCGCGGCGCGGCGCAACGCGTAAGGATCCTTGCTGCCCGTCGGCTTCTCGTCGATGGCCCAGAAGCCGACGAGCGTGTCGAGCTTATCTGCAAGCGCGACCGCAACGCTGACGGGATCGGTCGGCACACGATCCGTAGGCCCCTGCGGCTTATAGTGCTCCTCGCAGGCCGCGGCGACGGAGGCATCCTCGCCCTGCGCCAGCGCGTAGTACTTGCCCATCAGACCCTGCACTTCAGGGAATTCACCGACCACTTCGGTCAGCAAATCCGCCTTTGCCAGATGCGCAGCGCGCGTCGCCTTGGCGACGTCAGCACCAACAAGCGGCGCGATCTCAGCCGCCAAGCGCTCGATACGCTTGATGCGCTCCGCCTGCGTCCCGAGCTTCTCGTGAAACACGATCTGATCGAACTTCGGCAGACGGTCTTCCAGCTTGGTCTTCAGGTCCGTCTCATAGAAGAACTTCGCATCCGACAGGCGCGGACGGATCACGCGCTCGTTGCCCGCGACGATGACCTTGCCGCCGTCGGTCGCCTCGATATTGGCGGTGAGGACGAACTTGTTGGTCAGCTTGCCGGTCTTGGCATCCCTGACCACAAAACACTTCTGGTTGTTGCGGATGGTGGCGCGGATCACCTCTTCGGGGATCGCGAGATATTCCGCTTCGAACGATCCCATCATGACGACAGGCCATTCGACGAGGCCCGAGACCTCATCCAGCAGCACCTGGTCCTCGACCAGCTCAAAGCCTTGCGCAAACGTCAATTCCTTGGCGTCGGCGAAGATGATGTCCTTGCGCGCCTGCGGATCGAGGATGACTTTTGCGGCCTTCAGCTTCGCCTCATAGTCCTCGAAGCGGCGCACGTTGATCGCAGCTGGCGCCATGAAGCGGTGGCCGTAGGTGGTCTGGCCGGTCGCGATGCCGTCGACCTCGAACTTCACGACATCGGGCTCTTCCGTCTCGGGCCCGAACGTCGCAGTGATCGCGTGCAGCGGACGCACCCAGCTCAGCGAGCCCGGTTTTCCGGAGCGCGCGCCCCAGCGCATCGATTTCGGCCAGGGGAAGGTGCGGATGATCACCGGCAGAATCTCGGCAAGCACGTCGATCGCGTCGCGGCCGGGCTTCTCGATCAGCGCGATGTAGAAGTCGCCCTTGGGATCGCGCTGGATCTTGGCCTCATCCAGCGACGTCAGACCTGTGGCTTTCAGAAAACCCTGCACGGCCGCGTCGGGCGCGCCCATTTTCGGCCCGCGGCGTTCGGTCTTCAGATCAGGCTGGCGCGCAGGGATGCCGTGCACGGTGAGCGCGAGGCGGCGCGGCGTCGAGAACGCCTTGGCGCCCTCATAGACGAGGCCTTCGGCGACGAGCTTGTCGGTGACCATGCGGCGCAGGTCGTCAGCCGCCTTGGCCTGCATGCGCGCGGGGATTTCTTCCGAGAACAGTTCAAGCAAAAGATCGGGCATCAGGCCGCTCCGCCCGCTTCAGTATGGATCCAGGCCTCGCCGCAGGCTTTTGCAAGTTCGCGAACACGAAGAATATAGCTCTGCCGCTCCGTCACGGAGATCACCCCGCGCGCGTCGAGCAAATTGAAGACGTGGCTTGCCTTGATGCACTGGTCATAAGCTGGCAGCGCCATCAGATGCGCCTCGCGCTTGCCGTCCTTCCAGCCTGCTTCCAGATACTTTCTGCACGCGCCTTCCGCCATCTTGAACTGCTCGAACAGCATCGCGGTGTCGGCGACTTCGAAATTGTGCTTCGAATATTCCCGCTCGGCCTGGAGGAAGACGTCGCCATAGGTGACCTTGGCGTCGCCGTCGCGGCCGTTGAAATTGAGATCGTAGACGCGGTCGACGCCCTGCACATACATCGCGAGGCGCTCGAGCCCATAGGTGAGCTCGCCCGCGACCGGCGCGCATTCGAAGCCCGCGACCTGCTGGAAGTAGGTGAACTGGCTGACTTCCATGCCGTCGCACCAGCACTCCCACCCCAGGCCCCAGGCGCCCAGCGTCGGGCTCTCCCAGTCGTCCTCGACGAAGCGGATGTCGTGCACGGCGGAATCGATGCCGATCGCGGCGAGCGACTTCAGGTACAGCTCCTGAAGGTTCGGCGGCGACGGCTTCATGATCACCTGGAACTGGTAGTAGTGCTGCATCCGGTTCGGATTCTCGCCGTAGCGGCCGTCCTTGGGCCGGCGCGAGGGCTGCACATAGGCGGCGTTCCAGGGCTTCGGACCGAGCGCGCGCAAGGTGGTCGCCGGATGGAAGGTCCCCGCGCCCATCTCCATGTCGTAGGGCTGCAGGATCACGCAGCCCTGCTCGGCCCAGAACCGCTGGAGCGCGAGGATAAAACCCTGGAACGAGCGTTCCGGGCGCATATGGGCGGGCAATGAGGCGTCCATCGTCAGATCAGGCTCTCGCGGGGGTTTTGAATCGCGCGGGACCGTATCGACGGCGGGGGTGGGAATCAAGGCAAAGGGGGCCGCTTCTTACCTCTCCCGCTTGCGGGAGAGGTAGCGCACCTTGCTCGCGGAGAGAGCTAACCCGGCCGGTAAGCCCCGGTCACGGGGTCACGCTTCAACGTCTGGATATCCCCCATATGGGCGGCTTCGGCGACGCGTGAGAGGCGCATCTCCTCCAGCTCCTGGTTGATCCGGACAGCGGTCTTGTAGGCCCAGCGGACCACGGCAAGCCCGCCCAGGACGCCCGCGAAAGCGACGAACGGCGGCATCTGTCGATCCTCGTCTATTGCTCAGCCCCCACGCATATTCTTGCGCAGACCGGGCCGCGCCGCAATTGGCTCGGGCCGGACCAAATGGCGCGGGAGGGCGTCGCCTAGAACCCGAATTTTGCCCAAATCGCCCGCGTCTCCACCGCCGAGATCAGCTCGTCCGGCAGGCCGGCCATTGATTCCATGGCCGAAAGCTGCCCCGCGCCGGGCGATTTCCGCCCCAAAAGGCCGGACAGGAGGCCGGTCGGTTGGGCAATCACGGGGGTGAGAACCTTCTCGCCATAACGGGCACGAAGAGTTGAGCGGAGATCGCCGATGCTGTCGGCGAGCCCCAGCGCGACCGAGCTCTCGCCGGCCCAATATTCTCCCGTGAACAGCGTGTCGTCGGCGCCCTTCAGCCGCGCGCCGCGGCTCTCCTTCACCAGCGAAATGAAGATCTGGTGGATCTCGCGCTGGAGTGCTTTCAGCTTGGCGACGTCATCGGGGTTTTCGGGCAGGAACGGATCGAGCATCGCCTTGTGCGCGCCGGCGGTGTAGAGGCGCCGCTCGATGCCGAGCCGCTTGATCGCCTCCTGGAAACCGAAGCTGCCACCGACCACGCCGATCGAGCCCAGGATCGAGGACGGATCGCAGAAGATCTCGTCGCCGGCGCAGGCGATCATGTAGCCGCCGGAGGCCGCGACGTCCTCGACGAACACCAGCACCGGCAGCTTCTTCTCGGCCGCGAGCTGCTTGATGCGCAGATAGATCTGGCGCGACTGCACCGGCGAGCCGCCGGGCGAATTGATCACCAGCGCCACCGCCTTGGCGTTCCGCATCGAGAAGGCACGCTCCAGCACCCGCGCGACGCCCGCGAGCGACATGCCCGGGCGCAGCGGCGTCACCGCACCGATCACGCCGGACAGCCGCACCACCGGCACGACAGCCGTGCCGGGGCGGAAGCGTGCCGGCAGATATTGCATGAGCTTGTCGGCCAGGCCGGAACTCTCACGATCGTTCAATTGTTCGGCCATGCCGTTACCCCTGATTAACCATTTCTTATCACGCGACTGTCATTGGAAGTGCCTGGAACGTGTTTTGCAGATTCCTCGTTGGGAAGCTGCAATGAAGCAGCGGAGGAAACGCCATGAAGATCTATCTGCTGATGCTGCTGATCGGTGCGCTTTTCACGGCGATTCGCTTTACGTCCCCGCAAGACCAGCAGACGGAATCGCTTCCGCAGTAAGCCGTCACGGCTCCATCAGCGGCAACGCCGCCCTCCCCTCCAGAATATCCCTCACCTCTTTTTTAGGCACGCGTGACTCCTCGTTGAGCATGAGCCCCGGCAGCAATCGCGTCGGAGCCCTGCCGCCTTTGATCGCGCGCACCAGCACGCGGATCGCGGGCCGTCCCGCTTCACCATGAACCGGCAGGACCACAAGGCTGCCGAAGCCGCGTGACAGCGCTGCCAAAACCTCGGCGATACCATCTGCGCGCCAGATCAATGTCAGCGCGGCATTCGATCGGAGGATACGCCGCGCTGCATGCACCCACGCATGCAGCGTCTCCTCGGTCGCCACATGCGCGCTCTGGCGAGCCTGATCCGGCGAGCCGCGATGGCGGGCGGCATCGTTGAAGGGCGGATTCATCAGCACCACGTCGACACTGTCAGGCACGAGCCCATGTGCCGCAAACGCCTGCGCATCCGCCGTGACGTCGAGCACGATTGCGTCAGCGGCAATCGCGTTCGCCGCCGCATTGGCGCGCGCCAACTCCGCCAGTTCCGGATCGATCTCGACCAGGCTGAGCCTGATCCCCGCCACGCGCTGCGCCAGCGCCAGCCCGGCTGTGCCGATGCCGGCGCCGAGATCGACCACGCAGTCGCCCGCTCGCGCCTCCGTCGCCGCCGCAAGCAGGATGGCATCGTGCCCGGCGCGATGGCCGGATCGCTTCTGCTTCAGCAGCAACTGGCCGCCGAGAAAGGCGTCCTCGGTGAAGTCGGCCTCAATCATCGCCGCGCAGTTCGTGGCTGAGGCCCGCCTCGGTCAGGAGCTGCCGGGCTTCGAGGGCGTCGTCTTCATGGACCAGGATCCGCCGCGGCAGAATGCCGAGCGAGCCCTCGATGATGCTCATGTTCTGGTCCAGCACCAGATGATGGATATTGGCGCCGTCGAGCAGCGCGCCGATCGCCGACACCAGCACCATATCGTTGGTCCGAACCAGTTCACGCAAAACGCAGGTCTCCTGCCTGAAGGGCCTAAAGCGGCAAATGTCAATGGTTCCGCAGGCCTTGCCGCATTCGCCTCCAGTTTCTATTGTATTTCCATCAGAATAGCCCTTCCGGGGCAAATATTGGAGACCGGCGTGGCCGTCATCGTACCTTTCGAAACTCCCGGCGCGTCGATCGAAGAGCTGGTTGCCCTTGTCGCTCCTGATATGGAGCGCGTCAACGCCACGATCCTGTCGCGGACCGGTTCTGATGTGACCATGATCCCGGAGGTCGCCAACCATCTGATCTCTTCCGGCGGCAAGCGGCTGCGGCCGATGCTGACGCTCGCGATGGCCAACCTCGCCGGCTACACCGGCGACGGCCACATCAAGCTCGCCGCCTCCGTCGAGTTCATGCACACCGCCACCCTGCTCCACGATGACGTCGTCGACGAGAGCGAGATGCGCCGCGGCAAGCTGTCGGCGCGCATGCTCTGGGGCAACGAGGCGAGCGTGCTGGTGGGCGACTTCCTGCTGGGCCAGGCGTTCCGCATGATGGTCGAGGTCGGCTCGCTGCGCGCGCTCGACATCCTCTCCGCGGCCGCCGCCACCATCGCCGAGGGCGAGGTGATGCAGCTCGCCGCCGCCAAGAACACCGCCACCACCGAGGACGAATATCTCGCCGTGATCCGCGGCAAGACCGCCGAACTGTTCGCAGCCGCCTGCGAGGTCGGCCCCGTGATTGCCAACCGCCCGAAGGCGGAGCAGACCGCCTGCCGCTCGGTCGGCATGAATCTCGGCATCGCCTTCCAGCTCGTCGACGACGTGCTCGACTATGGCGGCAAGAGCGCCAAGCTCGGCAAGAACACCGGCGACGATTTCCGCGAGGGCAAGATCACGCTGCCGGTGGTGCTCGCCTTCCGCCGCGGCAACGACACCGAGCGCGCCTTCTGGATCCGCGCGCTGGAGCGCGGCGAGATCGGCGACACCGATCTCGACCACGCCATTGGGTTGATGAACAAGCATCGCGCGCTGGAAGACACAATCAGCCGCGCCCACCACTACGGCGCCATGGCCGTAGACGCGCTGGCACTGTTCCCGTCCTCGCCGATGAAGAGCGCGCTCGAGCAGGTGGTGGCATTCTGCCTGGCGCGGTCGCACTAGGGCCGATCGCTCCAACACGCCTATCGCTTCGGCTCCGCTCTTGGTCCCGTCATCCTGAGGCGCTCGCATAGCGAGCCTCGAAGGTTGCACGGCCGAGATGCAGCCGGGCCGCTCACCCTTCGAGGCTCGCTGCGCTCGCAGCTCAGAGTGACGGCGATGAATAGGTGCGCGCAGCCCCCGCATTGTCATGGCGAGCGCGGCGAAGCAATCCAGAATCCCGCCGCGGAAACAGTCTGGATTGCTTCGCTGCGCTCGCCATGACGGAGTATGGCGCCCGGCCATTGTTCGCCAACCAGCAACCCAATTCGCAGCAGCAGCTTCGCCGTTCGATCCGCCCGTGCATGCTTCTGCTCGCCTAGTTACTTGCATTTTGCAAGCCACTACCCTAGCTTCCTGCCATGCAGCCCAAATCCGCCTCCATCCAGGAATGCCCGGTCGGCCGCGCCGTGGAGACGGTCGGCGAGTGGTGGAGCATTTTGATCCTGCGGGATGCATTCCAGGGGGCGACGAAGTTTGACGAGTTCGCGCAAAATCTCGGCATCGCACCGAACATCCTGTCGCGGCGGCTCGCCCATCTCACCGCGTCAGGCATGTTCGTCCGCCGCCGCTATCACGAGCGGCCGCCGCGCTACGAATATGTGCTGACGGACAAGGCGCGGGATTTCTTCCCTGTGGTCGCGGCGCTGCTCGCCTGGGGCAACAAGCATCTCGCGCCGAAGGGCGAAGCCATCCTGCTGGCGAGCCGCGCCGATTGCCGTCCGTTCGATCCGGTCGTGGTCGATGCCGCCGACATGCAGCCGATCACGCTCGACAACGCGGTCATCATCGCGGGGCCGGGCGCCAGCCGCTTGATGCGCCGGCGGCTTGCTTCTCTCAAGGCCATGAATCCGGCCGTTGCGCCGGCTGGAGACTGACATGCGTCGTATCGTCGTGACCGGAATGGGCGCGGTGTCGCCGCTCGCCTGTGGTGTCGAACTCTCGTGGCGCCGGCTGCTCGCCGGCCACAGCGGGCTGCGTCCCCTGCCCGAATGGTCGCAGGCGCTTCCCGCACGCCTTGCCGGCCTCGTGCCCGGCAAGGCCGACGACGCCGATGGCGGCTTCGACCCTGCGCAGGCGGCCGCACCAAAAGACCAGCGCAAGATGGACCGCTTCATTCTCTTCGCGCTGCTCGCCACCGCAGAGGCGGTCTCACAAGCCGGATGGGCACCGCAGGACGCGAGCGCGCTGGAACGGACCGCGACAATCATCGCCTCCGGCGTCGGCGGCTTCCCGGCCATGGCAGAGGCGGTACGCATCACCGAGCAGCGCGGCGTGCGCCGGCTCTCGCCATTCACAATCCCCTCGTTCCTCGCCAACCTCGCCGCCGGCCACGTCTCGATCAAACACGGCTACAAGGGGCCGCTGGGAACACCGGTCACCGCCTGCGCCGCCAGCGTCCAGGCGATCGGCGATGCCGCACGCATGATCCGCGCCGGCGAAGCCGATGTCGCAATCTGTGGCGGCGCGGAAGCCTGCATCGATATCGTCAGCCTCGGTGGTTTCGCTGCCGCACGCGCGCTGTCGAGCTCCTTCAACGACGAGCCTGCGCGGGCCTCGCGCCCGTTCGATCGTGACCGCGACGGCTTTGTCATGGGCGAAGGCGCCGGCATTCTGGTGATCGAGGAGCTCGAACATGCGCTGGCGCGCGGTGCGGCGCCGATCGCGGAGATCGTCGGCTACGGCACGACGGCGGATGCCTATCACATGACGTCGGGTCCGCCCGATGGCGACGGTGCCCGCCGCGCCATGGAGATCGCGCTGCGGCAGGCAGGCCTTGCGCCCACTGATTTGCAGCACCTGAACGCGCATGCGACATCGACGCCGGCCGGCGACGAGAGCGAGCTTGGCGCCATCGGCGCGCTGTTCGGCCGCAGCCGCGGCATTGCCGTGAGCGCGACCAAATCGGCCACCGGCCATCTGCTCGGCGCCGCCGGCGGCCTGGAGGCGATCTTCACCATCCTCGCCTTGCGCGACCAGGTCGCGCCGCCGACGCTCAATCTCGAAAACCCCGACGCGAGCGCTGACGGCATCGACATCGTCGCAGGCAGCGCGCGGCCGATGCCGATGCGGCACGCCATCTCCAACGGTTTCGGCTTCGGCGGAGTGAATGCCAGCGTGATCTTCCGCCACGCGGGCTAGACGCGAGGGCTTGCAATCGCCCCACGCATCGCTACCAAAGCAGGATGACCGAAACCAATTTCTGGCTGTTCCTGGCCGCTGCTTGTCTCATTGCCGCCGTTCCCGGCCCCGGCATCTTCTACGTCGCGGCGCGGACCCTGTCGGAAGGCCGCGCGAGCGGCTTTGCATCGACCGCGGGCACGGCGCTGGGCGGCCTCGTCCACGTCGTCGCGGGCAGCCTCGGCATCTCCGCGATTATTCTGGCGAGCGCGGAACTGTTTGCCGCCGTGAAATTCGTCGGCGCGCTTTATCTGGTATGGCTCGGCATCAAGACGTTTCGCGGCGCCGGCCGCGCGCTGTCGCTGAAGAACGAGCCCGTCGGGGACAAGCGCGCCTTTCGCGATGGCGTGCTGGTCGAGGGGCTGAACCCGAAGACCGCCGCGTTCTTCCTTGCCTTCATTCCGCAGTTTCTCGACCCGGCGGGATCCAACATCACGCTGCAATTCATCGTGCTCGGCTCGATCTCCGTGACGCTGAACACGCTCGTCGATGTCATCGTGGTGCTGATGGCCTCCGCGACACGCACGCAGCTGATCGGAAGACCGGATCTGATGCGGCGTCTAACCCAAGGCTCCGGCATCTTCATCGCGGGCCTCGGCCTCTCGCTCGCGCTGGCGCGGCGGCCGGCAAATGGATAGCGCCCCGCAAAGTCGCCACTATGAGTCGCACGGCCTTCGGCTGCACTATGCCGATTGGGGCAACGAGGGTGCACCACCCCTCATCCTGGTCCACGGCGGCCGCGATCATTGCCGGAGCTGGGATGTCATCGCCCGGTCGCTGCGGCCGCATTTTCACGTGATCGCCCCCGACCTGCGCGGCCACGGCGATTCCGACTGGACCAAGGGCGGCAGCTACGCGCTGACCGAGTATGTCTACGATCTCGCCCAGCTCGTCCGCAGCATTGCGGCGCCTCAAATCACGCTCATCGGCCATTCGATGGGCGGCATGGTGAGCCTGATCTTTACAGGATCGTTCCCCGAGCAGGTCACGAAGCTCGTCGTCCTCGACGGCGTGACCATGCTGCCGGACACCCCAAAAGCACCGACGCATGAGCGCATCGCCAAATGGGTCAGCCAGCTCGACAGACTGCACGACCGCACGCCGCGCCGCTATTCGACCCTCGCGGACGCCGCAGCGCAGATGGTGCTTCACAACAAGCGTCTGTCCCGCGACCTCGCACTGCATCTTGCAACGCACGGCGCGCGACAGAACGAGGACGGCACCTATAGCTGGAAGTTCGATCCCTATCAGCGTGCCTCTGCGCCGCACCGGCTCTGGCCGGACGACCACGTCGCGCTGTGGTCGCGCATTGCGTGTCCGACACTGCTGCTGAACGCCGGCGAGAGCTTTCTGGCGGGCGCCAGGGGAGCGGGCCTGGAGCGCTACTTCCCGCAGGCGCGCGTCGAGACCATCGCCGGGGCCGGACACTGGCTGCAGCACGACAAGCCGCAAGAGGTGTTGGGTGAGATCCGGCGGTTCTTGGGATTGGCCGAGGACGGCACCGGTTAGCTCCGAATCGTAGCCCGGATGGAGCGCAGCGTAATCCGGGACCGCCGCTTGCGCGCGCAAGAACCCGGATTGCGCTGCGCTCCATCCAGGCTACGGCAGCGTCGCCGCGGAAATACCTAGCTCAGCGTCCCCGCATGCACCCACCAGCCGGAGTGGTCGCGCCGGATTCTCTCCGCGGCGGCATGGGCCTCGGCAGGCGCGCCGTAGATCGCAAAGCAGGTCGCGCCCGAGCCGGACATGCGGGCGAGCTTGACGCCGGCGGAGTCGCGCAAGGCTTCCAGCACCTCGCCGATCACGGGCTCGATGCGCAGCGCAGGCGCTTCGAGATCGTTTGGGACGCTATCGAGGACTTCGACCCAATCGGTAATCGATCCACCCGCTTCCGGCCAGGCCGGAGCTTCGAGGACAGAGGTGGCGCCGACCAGAAGTTCGCCGTTGCGCAGGCCGAGCTCCCTAAACACGTCCTTGGTGGCAACAGGCACGCGCGGATTGACCATCACGCAGGGCATGCTCGGCAGCGCCAGCGGCAACAACTGCTCGCCGACGCCGGTCATGTCGCAGGCGCGCGAAAACAGGCACACCGGCACGTCCGCGCCGGTCGCGAGCGCGACCTTCTGCAGGCGGGGATCATCGAGCGAGAGATTGTTGAGGCGCGCCAGCAGCCGCAGCGCGGCCGCAGCATCCGCCGAGCCGCCGCCGATGCCGGCGGCAACGGGGAGCACCTTGTCGAGAGCGAAGGCACCAAGCTTCAGGCCCGGCACGGCCTCAGCCAACAGCTTGGCCGCCTTGAACACGAGATTGTCGGCAGTATCGCCGCATGCGGCAGCGAGAGGACCTGTCGCGGTGAGCTTCAGCTCGCCGCCAGGCTCCAGCGTGAGCCGATCGGCGCAGTCGGCAAACGCAACCACGCTTTCGAGATCATGATAACCGTCAGCACGACGGCCGACGACGCGAAGGCTCAAATTGACCTTCGCGCGCCCCTCTTCAATCAACGCCGACATTGGCGATCAGCCCCCAAACGCACTCTCAGCCGCCCTTGCCGTCGTCCTTCTTCTTGTCCGCCTGCGCGGCCGAAGAGTTCGAATCGTCCGCCATGCCGTTGGCGATCTTGGCCTCGATCTTTGGAAGGTCATCCGGCTCGGGCTTGAGATCGCGGGCGTGCGCCCACTGGAATTTGGCTTCCAGCGTGCGGCCAACGCGCCAATAGGCGTCACCAAGGTGGTCGTTGATGGTGGGATCCTCAGGCTTGAGGTCGATCGCGCGCTCGAGGTTCTTTACCGCCTCCTCGTAATTGCCGATGCGGTAATAGGCCCAGCCGAGGGAGTCGACGATATAGCCGTCGTCGGGACGCTGCTCGACGGCACGCTTGATCATCTTCATGCCTTCGTCGAGGTTCACGCCCTGGTCGATCCAGGAATAGCCGAGATAGTTGAGGACGTGCGGCTGGTCGGGCTGCAGCTCGAGCGCCTTCTTCATGTCGGCTTCGGCCTTGCTCCACTCCTTGGAGCGCTCCTCGCAGATGCCGCGATAATAATACCAGACGCTGTTGGCCTTGTCGTTGCCGGCCGGCAGCACGTCGATACCCCGCGAATAGGTCGCGCCGCAGTCGCCGAACTTCTTGCGGCCACGCTCGATATTGCCGAGCGCCATGATGGCTTCGAGATCCTTGGCATCGTCAGTGGTGACGCCCTTGAGGATCTTGATCGCGTCTTCGGTACGGTCGGCGGAGTCGAGATCAATGGCGAGCTGGATCTGCGCATTGCGCTTCAGGGGCGATGTGGCAGGCACGCGCTCATAGACCTTGATCGCCATCTGCGGCCGCTTCACCGATTCATAGAGATCGGCGAGCGAGAGCAGCGCCAGCGGATGGGTCGGCTGGAGGTAGAGCGAGAGCTGGAGATAGACCAGCGCCAGATCCTCGCCGCCGCGGCGGGTCAGCGTGGCGCCGATGCCGTAGAGCGCTTCCGCAGCACCAGCCTGCGCGGAATCGACCAGCGGCGGCAGCTTCTTGCCGGCCTTGGTGTCGCGCAGACCTTCCACGATCAACGGGTGGCGGGCGAGTTTCTTGTCGAAAGCCTGATAGACAGTGGTCGCCGCGGCCGCATCCTTGTTACGCGACAGCCAGCGCGCATAGGCCTCGGTGACGCGCAGCATGGAATCGTCGAGCTTGTAGGCACGCTCGAAGCGGGTGCCGGCGTCCTTCTCCTTGCCGGAGAGCTCGAGGATCATGCCGGCGTGGAGGTCCTTGAACAGCGGATACCATTCGGGACCGGCCAGCTTGTCGATGGTGGCGACACCGCCCTTGGCATCGCCGGCGCCATAGGCGGCCCAGCCCGACAGCAGTGTCGCGACGAGATCGGTGATCGGACCGCGGATCGACTGGTTGATGTTGCTCTGCGCGGTCGCGTACTTCTTCATCTTGAGATCGTGCACGCCGACGACGAGCCGCGCGACGCGATTGGTCTTGTCGATGGTGAGGATGCGCTCGGCGAGCTTGACCGCCTCGTCGATGTCGCCGTCGGCGACCGAGGAGATGAAGGCGCGGTCGAGCAGCTCGTTGTTCTTGGGGTCGGTGCGGAGCGCCGAGCGGTAGAACGCGGCGGCCGAGGCGGCGTCACGCTCGACGCTGGCGTGGCGGGCGGCGAGATAGCTGCCGGAGGTCGTGAGCGACTTCAGATCGTTTCGGGTCGGAAACTGCGCCGCCGTGTCGGACGGATGATCCGGCGTCTGCGCCAGGACCCTGCCGGGGACCGTCGCGATCGCTGTGCCCATGAGGGCGATGGCGGCAACAGTCCAGCGGTTGAAACGATTTGAGAACATCAGGGCTCGCCTTGGGTTGGTAGTGCCTGGGTTTGCAGCAGAAGGCCGTATCGCATGCGAACGCGGCCGGTGGCATGGGGACCCGGAACCGTCGGGCCGACAATGCCGCTTTTGGCGTCTCGCCGCAAGGATTCGGACCGGGCGATCCCCTCCGCACGCCCCAAATCGGCCAAGAGAGCCCCAAGACCCCGCTACTATGGCCTTATCGTGGCCGCGGCAGGTGGCACGGGGTTCTCACGCGAACGTGCGCCAGATCACCTTTTGTGACCCGGTCGCTCGCATTTGACCCGCGCTCTTACATCGCCTCGTAGTTCGGGCCGCCACCGCCCTCCGGGGGAACCCAGGTGATGTTGCCGTTGGGGTCCTTCACGTCGCAGGTTTTGCAGTGGACGCAGTTCTGGGCGTTGATCTGGTAGCGCGGGCTCGAACCTTCCTCGACCCACTCGTAGACGCCGGCCGGGCAATAGCGATTCGAGGGTCCTGCGAACACGTCATGCTCGGACGCCTTCTGCAGGTTCATGTCGGCAACCCGGAGATGGACCGGCTGGTCCTCCTCGTGGTTGGTGTTGGACAGGAATACCGAGGACAGCTTGTCGAAGGAGATCTTGCCATCCGGCTTCGGGTAGTTCTTCGGCGCGTGGGTCTTGGCCGGATCGAGCGTCGAGCGATCGGGCTTGGCGTGCGACTGCGTACCGAACAGCGAGCCACCAAACAGCGTATTGCACCACATGTCGAAGCCGCCGAGGGCTACGCCGAGGACGGTGCCGAACTTCGACCACAGCGGCTTGACGTTGCGGACCAGGAACAGATCCTTGCCGACCGACGAGGAGCGCCACGCGTTCTCGTAATCGACGATCTCGTCATTGGCACGATCGGCGGCGAGCGCGGCGGCGACGTGCTCAGCCGCAAGCATGCCGGTGCCCATTGCATTGTGCACGCCCTTGATGCGGGGCACGTTGACGAAGCCGGCCGCGCAGCCGACCAGCGCGCCGCCGGGGAAGGTGAGCTTCGGCACCGACTGGTAGCCGCCCTCGGTGATCGCGCGCGCGCCATAAGCAAGCCGCTTGGCGCCTTCAAAGGTGCCGCGGATCGAGGGATGGGTCTTGAAGCGCTGGAACTCGTCGAACGGCGACAGATAGGGATCGTCGTAGTTCAAATGCACGACGAAGCCGACGGCGACGAGATTGTCGTCGTAGTGATAGAGGAACGAACCGCCGCCGGTCTTCAGATCGAGCGGCCAGCCGAACGAATGCTGGATCATGCCCTTCTGGTGCTTGGCGGGATCGATCTGCCAGACTTCCTTGAGGCCAATGCCGAACTTCGCCGGCTCGCTCTTGGAATCCAGCGCGAACTTCGCGATCAGCTGCTTGGTCAGGCTGCCGCGCGCGCCTTCGGCGAACAGCGTGTACTTGCCGAGCAATTCCATGCCGCGGGTAAAGGAGTCCTTCGGCTTGCCGTCCTTGCCGATGCCCATGTCACCGGTGGCGATGCCCCTCACTGCGCCGTGCTCGTCATAGAGCACCTCAGCCGCTGCAAAGCCGGGATAGATCTCGACGCCGAGCGCTTCGGCCTTGCGCGCCAGCCAGCGGCAGACATTGCCGAGCGAGCCGATATAGCAATGATGGTTGTCCATCAGCGGCGGCATCATGAAGCCCGGCAGCTTGATCGCGCCGCCGGCGGTCATCCAGTAGAAGCGATCGTCCTTGACCTGCGTCTTCAGCGGGCAGTCGGAATCCTCGCGCCAGTCCGGAATGAGCTTGTCGAGCCCGGCCGGGTCGATCACGGCACCGGAGAGAATGTGCGCGCCGACCTCGGAACCCTTCTCCACGACGACGACGTTGAGATCGGCGTTGAGCTGCTTCAGCCGGATCGCCGCGGCCAGGCCCGAGGGGCCGGCGCCGACGATGACGACGTCGAATTCCATGGATTCGCGCGGGGGAAGTTCTTCGGTGCTCATCTGATCTCAGCCCTTGAGACGGTCCTTGGTCAATTGCGCCCTCTTGTTTCCGATTTTTCCGGGTAGGACAACCTCGGAAATGCATTTCGCTGGGATGCAAGGCGGCCCAAGGTGATATAAAAGTCAGACTTTCCCATGATCCCTGAACCCGCACCCACCGTCCGAGAGCTGCTCGCCTTCTATCTGGAGGCCGGAGTCGACTGCGCGCTCGCGGAGGAACCGATCGACCGCCTGGCGGAATTGGACGCCCCGGCGCCGCCCCCGCGCGCAGCACCTCCGGTCGAGGCACCACGGCCTGTCGCCGCGCCGACGGTGATGCGCGGCGAGGCCGCACCCGCGCCCGACATTGCCATCGCCTCGGCACGCGAGGCCGCGCGCACCGCGCCGACGCTCGAGGCCTTGCGCGAGTTGATGCAAAACTTCGAAGGCTGCGCGCTGAAGCACACCGCAACACGGCTGGTGTTCGCCGATGGCAATCCGCAGGCGCGCATCATGTTCGTCGGCGAAGCTCCGGGCCGCGACGAGGACATTGAAGGGCTGCCCTTCGTCGGGCGGAGCGGCAAGCTGCTCGACCTCATGATCGGGGCGATCGGGCTCAACCGCACCACGGCCTATATCGCCAATGTGATTCCGTGGCGACCGCCCGGCAACCGCACGCCGACGCCGCAGGAGACGCAAATCTGCCTGCCCTTCATCCAGCGCCAGATCGAGCTGGTGAACCCGGACGTTCTGGTGACGCTCGGCAATCCCTCGACGCAGACGCTGCTCTCGACACGCGAAGGCATCATGCGCACCCGCGGCCGCTGGTTCGACTACGAGACGGGCCAACGCACCATCCGCGCACTGGCGACGTTCCATCCGGCGTATCTGCTGCGCTCACCGTCCTACAAGCGACTGGCCTGGCAGGATCTGCGGGCGATCGCGAAGGTGCTGGCGGGCGCGTAAGGGACGGCACGCTCCCTCTCCGTCATTGCGAGGAGCGAAGCGACGAAGCAATCCAGGCTATTTCCGTGGAGGGATTCTGGATTGCTTCGCTGCGCTCGCAATGACGACGGAAAGAGCGCGCGAGCCGACTACGTCCCCTTCGGCCGCACGATGGCCCAGCCGATGCGCAGCAACTGCTGGCGGCCGGTCACCAGCCATTCGAAGGCGCGCGGGACTTCCGGCACGATGCCGGGAAAGCGCGCGAGGATTTCCGGCGGCGGGGTGCCGGCGGTGTCGGACGCGCGCCAGACCACGACGCCGCCGGTCTCGCTGAATTTGGTCTGATTGATCCACGGTGTGCGCGCGGGCTGGCCATCGATGAACAGATGCGGCCGGCCGGAATGCAGTGCGATCAGGCTCGCGAGCTGGCTCTCGCCAGCGACCGCGCGCAGGCGATGGTTGGTACGGCGGGCGAAGCTCTCGTCGAAGAAATCCGAGATCGCGCGCGCCGGCATCGAGGTCGCGATCTCATTGGCGCCGGTCCAGGGCAGGAACAGCACGGCGAGCACGACGCCAGCGGCGGGCGCCACGACGGCAGCGGCCCACACCATCCGCAGCATCCGCGCGCGGCGCATCGCAATGAGGTCGCCGGCCGCCACGACCACGGCAAGGCCGGACACGACCAGCACGACGCCGGCGCCGCCGACGACGGATTCGAGCCCGAACAGCCCGGAGATCAAGACCGCGCCGAGCGCGGGCGCCAGCGCGAAGAAATAGACGAAGTTGCGCGCGAGCGGCTCGACCGGCGGACGGTAGATGATCGGCGCTTCCTCGCCCTTGGCCACGAACAGCCCGGTGTTGAGGAAGGTCAGCGCCGGGATCGCCGCCGCCCCGAGCACCAGCCCGCCGAGCAGCCAGGCCGCGTGGATCGCGCGGGCGTTCAGCTCGGCGACCTCGGGCAAGGTTGGCAAGACCAGCGTCTCGGCCCGCATCAGCCAGACCGCATAGGGCAGCGCCAGCACGGCGACGACGATCAGTGCGAACAGCGGATCGAGCGCGCGCAGCGTCCTTCGGCCGCCTGCGGTCGCGAGCGCGAACACGACGATCAGCAAGAGCAGGAAGATCGCCGCGGGCGTCGTGAGCAGCAGCAAGCCCGCCTCGATCGACCAGGCGAACCAGGCATTGCCGCGGCGCTGGCCGATGATCTGCCAGGAATGCAGCAGCAGCAGCGCCCAGAGCGGCCGCGCCAGCACCAGCGGGCCGAAATCGAGCGCGGGTGACGAGAAGGCCAGCACTGTCATGGTCAAGAGCACGGCGAGCACCGCCTGCTGCGAGCCGACCACGGCGCGGGAGAGATGGTAGAGCGTGATGAAGGTCGCGATCTCGCAGAGCTCGGCCAACACATAGACGCCAAACACATGGCCGCCGGCGGCGCGGTAGGCGATGTCGGCAAGCCAGATCGGCAAGGGTGGGCCCAGATCAGTACCGACCTGGTATTCCCTGCCGAACGCCAGCAGGGTCGCGAGGGTGCCGGGCGGGCTGCGGTAAAACACCAGCGCCACGAACAGCCACATCAAAGCCTGGAGCAGCACGGCGATCCACACGATCAGCCGCGGCCGGGCGCGAATGAGCTCGATGACCAGGGAGGTAAACCGCATGCAACGCCTGAAAGATGCAGCCAACCCGTCCAGCCGGCCCTATTCGCTCACAGCTATTTTGATAAAGGGCGCTGCGCGTCGTGGCAACGGCCGTCTGCCCTAGAGATTCGCGGACGCATCGATTTCGACGGCCGCTTCCATCTGCACCTCGACCTCGGCCACCGCAAACAGGTCCTGCACCGGCTCGACCGTCCAGGGCATGTGCTTGGCGCGCGCCGCCGCGACGGGGGCGAAGAAGCTGCGGTGGTGGATGGTGGGGCCGAGGCGGTTCAGCGCGTCGAGATGCTCGGGGACGCCGTAGCCCTTGTGCTGCTCGAAGCCGTAGCCCGGACAGTCCTGCGCCAGGGCGCACATCAGCCGGTCGCGCGTCACCTTGGCGACGATCGAGGCCGCCGCGATCGACAGCACGATGCCGTCGCCGCCGATCACGGCCTCGCAGTCGCAATTCGTGTCGAGCCGGTCGCGGCCGTCGACGAAGACGTGCCTGGGCTGCTCGGGCAGCGCCACCACGGCGCGCTTCAGCGCCCACAGCGACGCCCGCAGGATGTTGTCGCGGTCGATCCGGGCGGGCGAAGCCACGGCGACCGAGACCTGCGCGGTGGCGCAGATCTTGTCGAACAGCCGTTCACGCTCCTCGGCGGTCAGGCGCTTGGAATCGTCGATGCCGCGCGGGATGCGGTCCGGATCGAGAATCACCGCGGCCGCCACCACGGGCCCAGCGAGCGGCCCGCGGCCGGCCTCGTCGCAGCCTGCGATCGGCCAGATGCCGCGCTTGATCAGCACGCGCTCACGGCGGAAGCTCGCCTTCGCGGGCGCAGCCTTGTTCGCAGCAGCCTTCTTTGGCGTCTCTTTGACTGGCTTCTTGGCGGATTTATCCCGAATCATGGCCGGGATCGTGCGCAAGCGGCCTCGCCGACGCAACGGGGAACCCCGGACAATTCCCGTTATTCAGGCCGGCCCGCCCTACTCCGCCAGATGCACCCGCCGGTCCTCGCCGACGTCGATGCCGGGGGCGACCACGACCTCCCAGGGATGGCCGTCGGGATCGGCGAAATAGCCGGAATAGCCGCCATAGTCGGTCTCGTGCGCGGCCTTCAGCAGCTCCGCGCCCTTGCCAAGGGCGAAAGCCAGCACCGCATCGACCTCCTCGCGGGTGGCGCAGTTCCAGGCCAGCGTGATGCCGCGGAAGGTCGCCGGCCTCGGCTGATCCGGCAAGACCGCATCCGCCGCGAGCTGATCCCAGTGAAACAGGGCAAGCACCGGGCCGCCGGTATCGTAGAACGCGACCGCCTCGCCGGTCGCCTTCAACCGGCGCGAAAAGCCGAGCGCGTCATAGAAAGCGATGCTGGCGCGGATGTCACTCACGCCGAGCGTGATGACGGTGAGCCGCGGCACCGGAGCTGTAAGTTCCTTGCTCAATGACACACCTCGTCCACGTCCCCGATCAGAACAGGCTCAGTTGATCGCCGTTCCGCTTCGGCCGCGCAAAGTGATCCGTCGTCAGTTTCGCGCGCCGCTTGTTAAGCCCGAGCCTGTCGCAGGCGATCTCGAAGCGGCGGCCGATGGTCCAGGCCATCGGGCCGGTGCCCTTCATCCGCTCGCCCCATTTTGCGTCGTAGTCGCGGCCGCCGCGCATGTCGCGGATCAGGGTGAAGACGTGGCGATAGCGGTCCGGATAATTCGCCATCAGCCATTCGCGGAAGAGATCGCGCACCTCGAGCGGCAGCCGCAGCAGCACGTAGGAGGCTTCCTTGACGCCGGCATGGGCGGCGGCATCGAGAATCCGTTCGATCTCGGAATCGTTCAGCGCGGGGATCACGGGCGCGACCATCACGGTGGTCGGAATGCCGGCCTCCGAGAGCTGCTTGAGCGCCTCCAGCCGCTTCGGCGGCGTCGAGGCGCGCGGCTCCATGGTGCGCGCCAGTTTCGGATCGAGCGAGGTGACCGAGATCGCGACCTTGGCAAGGTTGCGCTTGGCCATCCGCGCGAGAATATCGATGTCGCGCACGACCAGCGCCGATTTGGTGACGATGCCGACGGGATGGCCCGTCCGCTCCAGCACCTCCAGAATGCCGCGCATGATTTTGCGTTCGCGCTCGATCGGCTGATAGGGATCGGTGTTGGTGCCGATCGCGATCATCCGCGGCTCGTAGCCTGGCGCCGCGAGCTCCTTCTCGAGCAGCGAAGGCGCCTCGGGCTTCACGAACAGTTTTGACTCGAAGTCGAGCCCCGGCGACAGGCCGAGATAGGCGTGGGTCGGCCGCGCGAAGCAGTAGACACAGCCGTGCTCACAGCCGCGATAGGGATTGATCGAGCGGTCGAAGCCGATGTCGGGGGAATCGTTGCGTGTGATCACCTTGCGGGAGGTGTCGACCGCCACCGTGGTCTTGAACGGCGGCAGCTCTTCCAGGCTCTGCCAGCCGTCGTCGAAAGCAACGCGCGCCTCGGCCTCGAAGCGGCCGCTGGCGTTGGATTGCGCGCCCCGCCCTCGCCTGCGCTGGCGGTCGATGGCGACCGCCAGCTCAGGGAAGTCAGAAGGCGCACCCGCCGGCTCGGAGGGCGCCGTGACCGGCGGGTGCTTGAGAGCATGAGAGGATGCTGGACTCATGAAGCCAAGATAGCACGCCGATAGAACAAATCAAGAACACAAACAAAAAACGTGAAAACAACCCCATGCACAGTAGAGCTGCCCAAACTTCGCGCGCCCGCCTTTGACCTCACGCAATACTGGCGTCACTGCGATCCCGTTTGATGCTGCCGACGGATCAATCGTCCCCGCATACAGTTGGTGACGATCTGGGTGAAGGTCAGCAGCAATATGACAAATCAACAACAATCGCGCGCCCTGAGCAGCGAACTCGATCTGCTCGATCGCTACTGGCGCGCCGCCAACTACCTCTCCGTCGGGCAGATCTATCTGCTCGACAACCCGCTGCTGCGCGAGCCGCTGCGGCCCGAGCACGTCAAGCCGCGTTTGCTCGGACATTGGGGCACGACACCAGGGCTGAACTTCATCTATGCCCATCTCAACCGCGTCATCCGCGCGCGCGATCTCAGCGTGCTCTATGTCTGCGGCCCCGGCCATGGCGGCCCGGGCATGGTCGCCAACACCTATCTGGAAGGCAGCTACAGCGAGATCTACCCCGATATCGCGCGCGATACGGATGGATTGCGAAAACTTTTCCGGCAATTCTCCTTCCCCGGCGGCATTCCGAGCCATGCGGCGCCGGAGACACCGGGCTCGATCCACGAGGGCGGCGAGCTCGGCTACGCGCTGGTCCATGCCTACGGCGCGGCGTTCGACAATCCCGATCTGATCGTCGCCTGCGTCGTGGGCGACGGCGAGGCCGAGACCGGCCCGCTCGCGGCGTCCTGGCACTCCAACAAGTTCCTCAGCCCCACCCATGACGGCGCGGTGCTGCCGATCCTGCATCTCAACGGCTACAAGATCGCCAACCCGACCGTGCTCGGCCGGATGCCCGACAGCGAGATCCGCGATCTCTTCCGTGGGCTAGGCCACGAGCCCCTGTTCGTCGAAGGCGACGATCCCAAATTGATGCATCAGGCCATGGCAGACGCGTTCGACGTCGCGTTCGCCAGCATCCGCTCGATCCAGCAGCACGCCCGCGACGGGCGGCAGACCATCGAGCGGCCGCGCTGGCCGATGATCGTGCTGCGTAGCCCGAAGGGCTGGACCGGCCCGAAGGAAGTCGACGGCAAGAAGGTTGAGGGTTTTTGGCGAGCGCATCAGGTTCCCGTTGCGAGCTGTCGCGAAAACCCGGCGCATCTGAAGATTCTCGAAGACTGGATGCGCAGCTACGAGCCGGAAAAACTGTTCGATGCCAGCGGCGCGCTCATTCCGGAACTTCAGGCACTGGCGCCAGAAGGCAGTCGCCGCATGGGCGCCAACCCGCACGCCAATGGGGGTCTCCTGAAGAAGGAGCTGAAGCTGCCGGACTTTCGCAGCTTTGCGTTGGACGTGCCGCAACCCGGTGCCGTCACGGGAGAAGCGACGCGCGAGCTTGGCAAATTCTTGCGCGACGTCATCCGCCTCAATGCGCAAGAGCGCAACTTCCGCATCATGGGTCCGGACGAGACCGCGTCAAACCGGCTCGACGCCGTGTTCGACGAGACCGAGCGGGTCTGGATGGAGCCGATCGAACCCTACGACGTGCACCTTGCGCAGGATGGCCGCGTGATGGAGGTGCTGAGCGAGCATCTCTGCCAGGGCTGGCTTGAGGGCTATCTCCTCACCGGCCGCCACGGCTTCTTCTCCTGTTACGAGGCCTTCATCCACATCGTGGATTCCATGTTCAACCAGCACGCCAAATGGCTGAAGGTGACGCGGCATCTGCCCTGGCGGCGTCCAATCGCCTCGCTCAACTATCTCCTGACCTCGCATGTCTGGCGCCAGGACCATAACGGCTTCAGCCACCAGGATCCCGGTTTCGTCGACTTCGTCGCGAACAAGAAGGCCGACATCGTCCGCATCTACTTCCCGCCTGATGCCAACACGCTGCTGTGGATCGCCGACCACTGCCTGCGGACGTACAACCGCGTCAACGTCATCGTCGCCGGCAAGCAGCCGGCGCCGCAATGGCTGTCGATGCAGGACGCCGCCACACATTGCGATGCCGGCATCGGCATCTGGACATGGGCCGGCACCGAAGGCGCGGGCGGCGAGCCTGATGTTGTGATGGCCTGCGCCGGCGACGTGCCGACATTGGAGACGCTCGCCGCCGTCGATCTCCTGCGCAAAGCGCTGCCGGATCTGAAGATCCGCGTCGTCAACGTTGTCGACCTGATGACGCTGCAACCGCAGGACCAGCACCCGCACGGCCTGTCCGATCGCGACTTCGACAGCCTGTTCACATCGGACAAGCCCGTGATCTTCGCCTATCACGGCTATCCTCATCTGATCCACCGGCTGACCTATAACCGCACCAACCATGCCGGCCTGCACGTCCGCGGCTTCATCGAAGAAGGCACCACGACGACGCCGTTCGACATGGTCGTGCTCAACGAGCTCGACCGCTATCACCTCGCGATCGAGGCGATCGAACGCGTGCCGGGTCTTGCGACCAGGGCCGCGCAGGTGAAGCAGCAATTCCGCGACAAGTTGCTCGAACACTCACGTTACGTGCGCGAGCATGGCGAGGACATGCCTGAGATCCGCGACTGGGTCTGGCCCGGCAAGCCGGGTTAACGCCGTGCCGGCGCCAGAGGCGGTTCTCGTCCTCAACGCGGGCTCGTCGAGCATCAAGTTCGGCCTGTTCGAGATCTCGGCGGCCGAGCCTGTGCTGCTCTGCAAGGGCCTGCTCGACGAGCACGAGGCCAGGCCCCGGCTCGTCGTGAAAGGTCCCGCGGGGGAAGACCTGCTCGCGAAGCGGCGGGACGAGACGGATGCCGACGGCGGTCGTCTGTTCGCCGACGTGCTCGCCTTCATCGAGGACCAGTTCGGCCAAGGCAGCTTGCGAGCCATCGGCCATCGCATCGTTCACGGCGGGCCGGATTATTCAGGCCCGGTCGAATTGACTGAGGCTGTCACCACGAAGCTGGAGGCGCTGACGCCGCTGGCTCCGCTGCACCAGCCGCGCTGCCTCGCGCCGGTCCGCACGATCAGGTCGATCAAGCCCGACCTGCCTCAGATCGCCTGTTTCGACACCGCCTTCCATCACGGCCTCGCGCCGCCCGAGAGCCGCTTCGCGATTCCGAGGCGCTATGAAGAGCGAGGCATCCGGCGCTACGGCTTCCACGGGCTGTCGTTCGAATATGTCGCGGGCCGCCTCGCCGAGATCGCGCCGAAGCTAACCGCCAAGCGTACTGTCATCGCCCATCTCGGCAATGGCGCAAGCCTCTGCGCGTTGCGCGACGGCCGCAGCATCGACACCACGATGGGGCTAACGCCGCTCGATGGCCTCGTCATGGGCACGCGCTGCGGCACCATCGATCCCGGCGTGCTGCTTTATCTGCAACAGCATGAGAAGATGTCGATCGAAGACGTCCAACACTTGCTCTATCACGAGTCAGGCCTGCTCGGCGTCTCCGGTATCTCCGCGGACATGCGGACGCTGCTTGCGAGCCGCGAGGCTGCGGCGCGTGAGGCTGTGGAGCTGTTCGTCCTCCGCGCGGCGCAGCAGATCGCGACGATGGCGACCACGCTCGGCGGGCTCGACTGTCTGGTCTTCACCGGCGGTATCGGCGAGCACGCGAAGGAGATCCGCGGCGAGATCGGCGAGCGTCTCGCCTGGCTCGGCGTCCGCATCGATGCCGCGGCGAACGTCGCCGCGCGCGAACGGATCGGCAGCGCCGACAGTGCGGTGGACGTTTTCATCATTCCCACTAACGAAGAGATCACGATCGCACGCCATTCCGCAGCGCTGCTGCGCGAACGACACGCTACGTGACGGTTTTATGAATGATCTGACGCAATGAGGCCGTCGCAACTTCGCGGCATAAGGACGGCATCAATCGTTGCGCGGACAGACCATGAAAACCCAGATCATCGAACAACTCGGACAAGGCGACATCCTGTTGCCCGCGCTGGTGGCGGAAGGGCTTGCCGCCAATGACCGCATCAAGGTGCGGATGAGCGCGCTCCAGGCGGCGGCTCAGCATGCGCAAGACCCCGATCGCCCCGCCAGCGAGCTTGCTGTCGAGAGTCACGCCGCCGGCATTGCACCGGCCGCGATCGCAACGCTGATCGGCGGCGCCCATCTGGTCGCACCGTCCCGGCTCGCGGCGCCGAACCTCACCAAGCTGATGAAGGAGATCCTGGACGACGCCGCGGCCATGATCCGCGCCGTCAGTGCTGGCGCGCCGCCAGACGGCGACAAGGCGACCACGCGGCTGATGGCCGTCCGGGGCGCGGGTCTGCTCGATGCCACCAACGAAATCGATCTTTCCCGCATTGCCCGTCTGACCGGCGTTGCCGAGTCCGCCGGCGACAGCCTCCATCGACTGGTGATGGATCTGCACAAGGCGCTGAACAAGCTTGCGGCGAACTGTTCGGAGGAAACGCTCGACGGCGCCCATGTGTTCGGCCTGCATGGCGAAGATCGCGGCGCGGTGGAAGCCTTCATGAAGGGCCTGAACCAGACGCGAAGGCTGAAGTTCAACCACCCCGGCCTCGACACCATGGCGACCCGCTCGGGCGGCCGTCTGCTGATCCAGAACGACATCGGAACCACGGACGCCCATGTCGTGGTGATCGCGGTGAAGAAGAACGCAGTCACCGTCACCTACACCGACGTGCACCTGGCACGGGCAAAATTCTTCATCTCGCTGTTCGACAAGTTCGAGGCGACCTGGAGCGGGCTCGACCGTCACACCGCCGCAGGCCTCGGCGAAGACAATTCATTTTATCTCGTCACTGGCCAGTATCAGCCCGGTCACGCCGCGGATCGCAATGAATTCCTCGCAGCCGTGGGCGCCGCGCTGGTATTCCTGATCGACTGGAACAAGGCGCGCAAGCTGCTGCGGACCTGGGTTGCCAAGGACGACGCCACGCGAATCCTCGAATGGGGGGCGCGACAGCGGATCGGCCATCGCGGCTTTCTCGAGCTCGGCGGCAACGAGCTGTTGGGGTCGGCGGTGCGCAACGCCGCCCCCACGCGCATCGGCTTCGGCGAGCGGCTCGACCAGGCGCTCGGCCGCGCCGCAGCGATCGATTTCCTGAAGGCAGCATTGCGCGCCTCGACCGATGCGCTGCTCGCAGGTCGCTCCGTCAGGACGGTCCGCGACCAGATCGAAGCCGACCTGGTGCGGCATCTGGAGCGCGTCGACGGCACCCTGCTCGCCGCAGTGCTCCGCCAGCTCGGGCTTGCCCATGATCTCGTCACGGCGATCTCTCGCCATCTTGCGGCGCTTCGGGCCGGCCAGCCGGCCGACCGCAAGCTGCTGGCGGAACGCTGCGGCGCGATCGAGCAGAAGGCCGATCGCATCGCGCTGGAAACGCGCAAGGAGGTCGACCGGCTCAACGCCAGGCCAACAATCGCGCAATTGATCGATCGCGCCGAAGAGGCCGTTGACGAACTGGAGCAGGCGGCCTTCATCGCCTCGCTGATGCCGGAGCGAACTGATCCGTCGCTGCTGGCCGCGCTCGCCGAACTCTGTGCAGTGGCGATGACAGCGACCGAGGTTGCGGCCAGCGGCGTAGCCGCAGCCACCGACGTGCCGGAAGGGCGGCGCGCGGATTCCGAGGATGCGCTGTCCGCCGTGACCCGTCTGATCGATGCCGAACATGCCGCGGACAGCTACGAGCGTGCGACGACTGCGCTGGTCTTCGGCGGCGGCTTCGACGTCGCGACCTCGCTCTCGGTGCTCGAGCTCGCCCGCGCCATCGAACGCGCCACCGACCGTTTTGCCGGCTTCGGGCATTTGTTGCGCCGGCACATCATGATCGACCTCGCAGCCTAGAGCTTCGGTTCTGATTGAATCAGAACCGAAGCTCTAGATTCTTGTTTTGACGCGTTTTCTTCACGCGAACCGGTATCCACTTCGCTCGAAAACGCTTTAGGGGAGACCACCATGCATATCGTGCGTATCGGCACTGATGCGACCGAATTGCGTCCCGCCGAGGAGATTGGCGCCAAGGCCGCCAACCTCGCCCGGATGGCCGCCTTGGGCCTGCCGGTGCCGCCGGCTTTCGTGCTGCCGGTCAAGCTCTGCGCCGACATCATCGCAGGACACGCGCATGCGGAACGTCAGCTGAACGACGGGCTGAAGGAGGGAATTGCCTTCCTGGAGAGCGCGACCGGAAGGCGCTTCGGCGACCGGCGGCTGCCGCTGCTGGTCTCGGTGCGCTCGGGTGCCGCCCGATCGATGCCGGGCATGCTCGACACCGTCCTCAATGTCGGCTGCACGTCGGATGCCGTGCACGGCCTGATCCGTGCGACCGGCCGGCCGCGGCTCGCCTGGGACTGCCGGCGGCGCTTCCTGGAGAGTTTTGGCGAGACCGTGCTCGGGTTGGATGCCGCCGCATTCGCGGCCCGCATCTCCGAACTGGTCGAAGCCGAAGGCGCCGAGAACGATCGCGCGCTCGACAGCGAAGCGCTGGAGCGGCTTGCCGGCGACGAGCAGGTGCTGGTCGAGGATCGCGCCGACGGCTGGCTCGAGGATGCGGTCGCGCAGCTTGAGGCCGCGGCGCAAGCCGTCTACCGGTCGTGGACGAGCGAGCGGGCGAAGACCTATCGGAAACTCCAGCAACTCGAAGAGCTCCAGGGCACCGCCGTCACGGTACAGGCGATGGTGTTCGGCAATGGCGGGCTGGCATCGGGTGCCGGTGTGGCTTTCTCGCGCAATCCTTCGACCGGCGCACCGCGCCCCATGATCGATCTCGTGCTCGATGCACAGGGCGAAGACGTCGTGTCCGGGCGCCGCACTCCCGACGCGGAGGATGCTATCGTGCGTGCACTGCCGCGAACCGAAGCCGAGCTTGGCGATATCCTGAAACGGCTCGAGCGGGAATTTTGCGACGTGCAGGACGTCGAATTCACCGTCGAGGATGGCAGGCTGTGGATCCTCCAGACGCGCGCGGCCAAGCGAACGCCGCGTGCGGCGATCAGGATCGCGATCGACCTTGTGCATGAGGGGCTGATCACGCAGGACGAGGCACTGGACCGAATCGCGGGGATCGACCTCGCCTCCCTCGCCGCCACCGCACTGGTCTCCGCAGGCGAGCCGGCGGCGACCGGCATCGGCGCATCCGGGGGCATCGGCATCGGCCGCGCGGTCTTCGACGCCGAAAGCGCCGAGCGCCTGTCGGCGTCAGGCGAGCCGGTCATCCTGCTGCGTCCCGATACCAGCACCGCAGACGTCGCGGGCTTCGCGGTCGCGGTCGGCATCGTCACGGCGGTCGGCGCGCGTACCTCGCATGCAGCGCTGGTGGCGCGGCAGATGGGCAAGCCCTGCGTGGTTGGCTGTCACGCGCTGAAGATCGATGCTGTTGCAAGGCAGGCCCAGCTTGCGGATGCGACATTGTCGGAGGGCGACTGGATCACGATCGAGGGCGACACGGGACAACTCTATCTCGGACGCTGCCGCACGGTAGAGACGCGCCCCGAAGCCGAACTCGCCGAGATCGCGACATGGCAATCGCAGACCGGCGACCTCGATCCGCCGGCACGAGCCGCCGCGGCTCAGTGAATGCCGGTATAAATCTGAAAACACCCGATCGCGACTTCGATCACGATCAGCACCACCACGGCGATTTCGAGTCGGAGCGAGCGCTGGGTGTCGATGATGTCGGTCAGCGCATTGGCCGTCGCCGACACGGCGGTGAGCTTGCGCTCGAGCGTGTCGAGACGCTCCTTCAGCTCGTACTCGTCTTCAAGACGGGCGTAGAGACGATCAAGCTCCGGTTTCTCCCAGAGCACGTCGGGTTTCTCGGCCACCGCAACGCGGCCGGCGACACGCTGCTGGACCAGAAGCGCGTTGCCGATCAGTCGCAGGATGCCCTTGCGCCGGCGCGGCGTGCGGCCGTGCTCGGCGAGCTCGCGCGCGAATGGTTCGATGACGTCGAACACGGCAGCGACGCGCCGCTCGTCGCGGGCCAGCGACGTGCTCTTGGCGAGCGCGTCGGCGACCAGCAGCAGCCGGTCGTCGGAGAATTTGGAAAGGCAGATCGGCCCGCCCGGCTGGATCGCCTCGGAGCTTTCATCCTTGCAGAGCTGCGCCTGCGCGATCTCCTCCTCATAGGGGCTGAGCTCGCCGATCACGCGCGGCTTCAGGCTGTCGATCAGTACCTTCTCCTCCGAAGGAAGCAGGCCGATCAGCACCACAACGCCGTAGCGGAAGATCACGGCGAGGCCGGCATGGACGCGGAATGCGGCCGGTGTCGACGACACCAGCACGCCGAGCTCCAGGCCCGAGGCGTTGATGCGGTCGCCCAGCATCAGGGCGCGGATCCGCAAGGTCGGCGCGGCGTCCGGCTTGGTATCCGGCTTCGCCGATGTTGACGGCGGACTAACAGCAAGTTGATCGGCGTTCATGCGAAGCTTTCGTCGGCATCGTGGATTGCATGCTTTTCCCGTTTCCGGGCTTCGTTCCGCTCGCATCATCCTCTTGCAGGATTGCGCTCTGCCTGCGCGGCGCGCAATATCGGGACGAACCCCGGATTAATACCGACACGGCGAAGTCGCACCGAAATATTCGGCAATATTGTCACCCCGCGCGGGACATATTCGGATGCGATGGCTTTGGCAGTTTACCATCGAACATCGAAGCCTAGGCGAAAAGTTGCTCTCGGCACCGCGACGTGTTTATGACAACATCATGACGAATTACGCTTCTCCCGAAGTGCAGACACCGAAGCCTCAATCATGCTGAGCGTCATCATTCCGACCGAAGGCGTCGAGCAGACGGCAGTCGCGACTCTGGCCGCGCTGGTGCCCGGTGCCGCCGCGGGCATCATCAAGGAAGTGCTGCTGGTCGACGGCACCCGCAACGGCGTCATCGAGCGCGTCGCCGACGTCGCCGGCTGCCGTTTCATCGGTTTCGAGGGGTCCTCGCAAGGCGCCGCGCTCGCCGCCGGTGCACTCCAGGCCCGTTCGTCCTGGCTGATGTTCCTCCCCGCGGGCGCGGTGCTGGAAACCGGCTGGATCGAGGAGACCACCCAGTTCATCCAGACCGTCGCAACCAGCGGCCGGGATCGCGCAGCGGTGTTCCGTTATGCGCGCTCGCCCTACGCCGATACCGGGTTCCGCGACGTCCTCCGCGCGGTGGTGCGCAAGCTGGTCGGCCCGCTCGGCGATCAGGGGCTTTTGATCGCGCGTGATCATTACGACCGGATCGGCGGCTACCCGCCCCAGGCCCGCCGCTCCGAGGCGCGGCTGCTGCGGCGGCTCGGCCGCTCGTCCCGGACCATGCTGCGCAGCCGGATCGTCATGGTCGGCTGAAATCATCTAATACTTGCCAAAGTCAAATAATTGTTTGACGATGGCAATTATTGAGGTGACCCATGCCATCAGCCCTTTCGTCATCCAGCCTTTCGCCATCCGGCCCTGCTTCGACCGAACAGGTCGCTGACGACCAGGTCCAGGCGGTCCGCGCCTTCAGCCGCTTCTACACCCACAAGCTCGGCGTGCTCGACCAGCAGCTGCTCAGGAGCCCGTTCTCGCTTAGCGAGGCGCGCGTGCTCTACGAGCTCGCCCATGGTGGCGAGCAATCGGCCAAGGAGATCGGTATCACGCTCGGGCTCGATCCCGGTTACCTCAGCCGCATCGTGCAGAATTTCGACGAGAGCGGCCTGATCGCGCGCAAGCCGCTTCCGAGCGACCGCCGGCAGGTTCAGTTGAGCCTGACCGCGAAGGGCCGCCAGGCGTTTACCAAGCTCGAACGCTCATCGCAGGACGACGTTGCCGCGATGCTGCGGCCGCTGCCGAACGAAGATCGCAGGCGGCTGACAGGCGCGATGGAGACGATCGAGCGGCTGCTCGCGATGCCACGCGCGCCGTCGCCGCGCGCGATCCTGCGCGAGCCTCGCCCCGGCGACATGGGCTGGGTGGTGCAGAGCCACGGCGCGCTCTATGCCAGCGAATACGGTTTCGACTCCGGCTTCGAGGCGCTGGTCGCCGAGATCGTCGCCAAATACATCACCTCCTATGACGCCTCGCGCGAGCGGTGCTGGATCGCCGACATCGAGGGCCGCCCGGTCGGCTCGGTGTTTCTGGTGAAGGGCGGCGACGATCTCGCAAAACTGCGGCTGCTGATCCTGGATCCGGCCGCACGCGGACAGGGCCTCGGACAACGGCTGGTTGCCGAATGCGTCTCCTTCGCACGCGCCTGCGGCTATCGGCGGATGACACTGTGGACACAGAGCAATCTCACCGCCGCGCGGAAAATCTATCAGGACGCGGGCTTCAAGCTGGTCGCAACCGAGCCGCACCGCAGCTTTGGACAGAACCTGATCGGCGAGACATGGGAGCGCGATCTGTGATGCTCTCGCCGCACGATTCCACGTACCGCATCACCGGAGAGCTCGTCGACCTCTACAAGCGCCGCGCGCGGCGGCTGCACATCGAGGCCTGCCGGCATATGTGGCTGATGGTGTGGAGTTCGTTGAGGCGGAAGAGGTAGTCACTGGCGCAGCGGGCACGATGCGCATTGCTGTGCCCTCGCCCCTTGCGGGAGAGGGCAGCGCTGCTGGTAGACACAGACTCACTTGGGTGAGGGGTACGTCTCCGAGCACTCCGTGCGGATAGATACCCCTCATCCGGCGCTTCGCGCCACCTTCCCCCACAAGGGGGAAGGGAAGAAAGATTCTCAGCGTCCGCCCTCACACCGTCGCGCCCTGCGCCTTCGGCCGTCGCAGATGCTCGTCCAGGCGCGGCATGATCTCGACGAAATTGCAGGGGCGCGTGCGGTAGTCGAGCTGGGCTTTGAGGATGCCATCCCAGCCGTCGCGGCAGGCGCCGGGGGAGCCCGGCAGGCAGAAGATATAGGTTGCACCTGCAACGCCCGCAGTGGCGCGGCTCTGGATCGTCGACGTCCCGATCTTGGCATGGCTCAGCATGTGGAAGGCGATCGAGAAGCCGTCCATGCGCTTCTCGAACAGCGGCTCGATCGCCTCCGGCGTGACGTCGCGTCCGGTAAAACCGGTGCCGCCAGTGGTGATGACGACGTCGATGCCGCTATCTGCAATCCAGCGGCGGATCACGGCGCGGATCGCCTCGACGTCATCGGTGACGATGTCGCGCGCAGCGAGATGATGACCGGCCTCGGTGAGGCGATCGGCCAGCGTCTGGCCGGACTTGTCATCCGCAAGCGCACGCGTGTCGGACACGGTGAGCACCGCGATGTTGAGCGGAATGAACTGTTTTGTCTCGTCGATGGAGGCCATTGCGCTTTCCCCTCGCGTCCCGGCCGCGGTGCAGCGCAGAGCCGGGACCCATTATGAAGCTCGGCGGGAGCGGCTTTGTGGGCCCCGGCTCTGCAGCGCGTCACTTCGTGCTGCGCTGCGTCCGGGGCACGAGACCGTCGTGACTACGACCCGCTGCCGAACGTGTTGCAGGCCTGCACCGAACCCTGCTGATAGCCGGTCATGAACCACTGCTTGCGCTGTGCTGCCGAGCCGTGAG
Source organism: Bradyrhizobium sp. GW821-FHT13H05 (assembly GCF_058804065.1). Classification (NCBI taxonomy): domain Bacteria; kingdom Pseudomonadati; phylum Pseudomonadota; class Alphaproteobacteria; order Hyphomicrobiales; family Nitrobacteraceae; genus Bradyrhizobium; species Bradyrhizobium sp. GW821-FHT13H05. Next base: position 199,216 of record NZ_JBXAPO010000004.1, read on the forward strand.
TGAAGGAATCGGGCACGACGCGTCCGGTGGCCTGGCGCTGCAGCGTGTCGTCGCCGATCGCGCTGGCCGTGGTCAGCGCGGCGTCGATGTCGCCTGCTTCCAGGAAGTTCGGGCGCTTCTTCGCCTCGCGGTTGACCCAGACGCCGGACAGGCAATCGGCCTGCAACTCGACCTTGACCTGGAGCGCGTTGGCTTCGGCCTTGCTGCCGGCCTGCTGCTGCAGACGCGTCACGCGCGGGATGATGCCGAGCAGGTTCTGGATGTGATGGCCGGCCTCGTGCGCAATGATGTAGGCGGTGGTGAAATCACACGCCGACTTGCCGGAGCAGCCGCGGAAGCGCGTCTCGACCTCGCGGAAGAAGCCGGTGTCGAGGAAGATGGTCTTGTCGGGTGGGCAATAGAACGGCCCCATCGCCGACTCTGCCCTGCCGCAACGTCCGCCATTGGTGACGTTGCGGAACAAGACGACCTTCGGACCGGTGTAGGACTGGCCGCTGGCCTGGAAGATCTCGCTCCAGCGATCGTCGATCTCGCCGAGGATGCCTGAGATCATGCTGCCCATCTCGTCGGTGGGCGCGCCACGCTTCGCGGTCGAGGACGACTGCCGATCGGTCTGGTAGCTCGGGGCCTGGCCGCCGCCGGTGAGGATCTCGGCGCCGCCGATCAGGATGCGCGGGTCGATGCCGAAGGCATAGCCGATCAGGCCGAGCACGATCACGGTGCCGATGCCGAGCCCGCCGCCACCCATTGGCAGGCCGAACCCGCCTCCTCCACCGCCGCCGCCGCCATCATCGCCGCGACGATCTTCGACGTCGTCGCTGCGGCGGAAATCATCATAGCGCATGGCGGGCTTCCTTCAGGTCGTCGATTGCATGGCGTGGGCAGGCAGAAGCGCAAAAAGCTCAACGCGCCACACACGTAAAATTTCCGTTGCCTTTATCAATATCGTGCTCGGCAAAAATTGCCTAGTGCGACAGCATGCGCCTGCCAGCAATTTTTTCCGAGGGTCGTGCATTTTTTTCCGAGAGAAATTTGGACTCTTTTGGCACCTGTGCCGCTCCCGCAACGCGAAGAAGCGCGAAATACACTGCAAAACACGGCGAACGCGCACAGCGCGCGACGTGCAGCGCGCGATGAACGGCCTGCTCACGAAAGCGGCGGGTTAAGTCGATTTTTACTTTGCCGCTTCAATGTAACGGTCAGTCGGTTGTTTGGTCCCGCGTCGCCGACAGCGTCGCCTGAGTCAGAGTTCTTGAGTCATGGTAGAGTCGCGTCGCGGGGCGTCTGCAAGGGCGCCCCGCACAAATTTTGAGTCTTCGTCGCATCGCATCATCCTCGGTGATTGCGTCGCCGAGATGTCGAAGCTTCAGGCAGGTAGCGTCGATCTGGTGTTCGCAGATCCGCCCTACAACCTCCAGCTCAAGGGCGATCTCAAGCGCCCCGACGAATCCCATGTCGATGCCGTCAACGACGACTGGGACAAGTTCGATTCATTCTCCGCCTATGACGATTTCACCCGCGCCTGGCTGCTTGCCGCCCGCCGCGCGATGAAGCCGTCGGCGACGATCTGGGTGATCGGCTCCTATCACAACATCTTCCGCGTCGGCGCCATCATGCAGGACCTCGGCTTCTGGCTCCTGAACGACATCGTCTGGCGCAAGACCAATCCGATGCCGAATTTCCGCGGCCGCCGCTTCACCAACGCGCACGAAACGATGATCTGGGCCGCGCGTGACGAAAAAGCCAAGGGCTACACGTTCAACTACGAGGCGCTGAAGGCGGCCAACGAGGACGTGCAGGCACGTTCCGACTGGCTGATCCCGCTCTGCACCGGCGAAGAGCGCCTCAAGGGCGCCGACGGCAAGAAGGTGCATCCGACGCAGAAGCCGGAAGGCCTGCTCGCGCGCGTGCTGCTGTCGTCGTCGAAGCCCGGCGATCTCGTGATCGATCCCTTCAACGGCACCGGCACCACCGGCGCCGTCGCAAAGCGCCTCGGCCGCTCCTATATCGGCTTCGAGCGCGACAAGACCTATGCCAAGGCCGCCGAAGCGCGCATCGCCGCAGTGGAGCCGCTGCCGGAAGCAAGCCTCGCCCCGTTCATGACCGCGCGCGAAGCGCCGCGGGTTGCGTTCTCCGAATTGATCGAGCGCGGCATGATCATGCCCGGCACGAAACTGTTCGACGCCAAGAAAAAGCTCGGCGCGCTGGTCCGCGCCGACGGCGCCATCATGTTCGGCGACAAGGTCGGCTCGATCCATCGCATGGGCGCGGTGGCGCAGGGCGCGCAGGCCTGCAACGGATGGACCTTCTGGCACGTCGAGACCAAGAAGGGTCTCAAGCTGATCGACGAGCTCCGCGCCGAGATCCGCGCCGGCATGGGTGCGGAGTAGCCGCTTCACCGGTCTTGGGCAAAGACGCGCAAGCGCCGTGCCCACCATCTCTCCCGGGGATAGAGCTTTGGTGGGCACGCTGCGCTTTGCCCCCCTACGGCAGCTTGAATGCCGCTACGGCCAGGACTAGATTTGGCTGATCAGCCCCGTCCTGACCGGTTGGCTCCCATGCGACGACAGTCCGAGACATTGCTGCTGCTGCCGCTGCTGCCGATCTTCCTGGTCGGCATGTTTCCGATGTTCCTGATCGCGCTGCTGGGATTTTTCGGCCTCGCTCTGTTCGGCGTGCTCGTGATCTGCGTCGGGCTCGCCAGTAGCAACGAGGCGCATGACAATTTCAATCACGACGTCATCGTGCACGGCTATTCCAGGGGATCGGAGCGCGCGGCGCGGGCCTCCGACATGCATCTCGCTGCGCGGCTCGGGCTGCGGCTGGAGGCCGTCGGCGCGGCGATGATCATCGCCGCGCTCCTCGGCTTCCTCTATGTCGGCTGATCGTGCCGGCGTTCAGCGCATGATGAAGCCGCCGTCCACCGAGATGGATTGGCCGGTCACGTAGCTGGCTGCGTCGCTGCACAGCCACAGCACCGCGTTCGCAATCTCTTCGGGCCGGCCGACGCGTCCCATCGGCACGCTCTTCTCCATGGCCTTGAGCGCGTCGCCCTGGCCGGAGGCCACCATCTGGTCGGCCATCGGCGTCCAGATGAGCCCGGGGCATATGGCATTGATGCGGATGCCGCGTGCCGCATATTCGAGCGCCGCGCTCTTGGTGAAGCCAAGGACGCCGTGCTTGGCGGCGTGATAGATGCCGCGCTCGGCGCCTCCCACAAGTCCCCCGAGAGACGAGCAATTGACGATCGCGCCGCGTCCCTGTTGGCGCATGTGTTGCAGTTCGAATTTCATGCAGCTCCACTCGCCGCGGAGATTGATCCCCATGACGCGGTCGTAGTCCTCGCGGGTCGTGTCGGCGGTCTCTGCGAGGACATTCTGGACGCCAGCGTTGTTATAGGCGACATCGAGCCTGCCCAAGGCGGCGACCGTCTTCGCGACCATCGCTTCGACCTGCGCATCATTGGAGACGTCGCAGCGGATGGCGATGGCCTTGTGACCCCGGCTGGTCAGTTCGCCTGCCGCGGCCCGCACCGCGTCCTCGTTCCAGTCCGCCAGCGCGACGGACGCGCCGGATTCCGCGAAAGCCTTTGCCGTGGCAAGGCCGAGCCCGGACGCCGCGCCTGTCACCAGCGCGACCTGTCCTTCGAATGAAATGTTCATGGATAGCTCTCCTGTCGATGTATGGGGTCGTCGCGCGCGCCGTCAGCGCTGCGTACGCGCGGCTTCCGCCTGCGGATAACGGTCGCCCGTGATGCTGATCTGCGCGACGGCGGCATCGATGTGCCTGAGTTCGTCGGCGGTCAGCGCGACCGCGGCCGCAGCGATGTTTTCGTCGAGGCGGCTGGGCTTGGTCGTGCCGGGGATCGGGACGATCCACGGCTTCTGCGCCAGCAGCCAGGCCAGCGCGATCTGCGCCGGCGTGGCGCGCTTCTCGGCGCCGATCCGAGCCAGCAGGTCCACGACGGGCCGGTTCGCCTTGAGGGCTTCGGGCGTAAAGCGCGGCAAGCTCGCGCGGTTGTCATTGCCACCGAAGCGGGTGCTCTCGTCGATCTTGCCGGTGAGGAATCCTCTGCCAAGGGGACTGAAGGGGACGAAGCCGATCCCCAGCTCCTCGCAAGCCGGCAACACCTCCGTCTCGGGTTGACGCCACCACAGCGAATATTCGCTCTGGATCGCCGTGACCGGCTGGACCGCATGGGCACGGCGGATGGTGGAAGCGCCAGCCTCGCTGAGACCGAAATGCCTGACCTTGCCCGCGACGATCAGATCCTTTACCGCGCCGGCGACCTCTTCGATCGGAACGTCAGGATCGACGCGGTGCTGGTAGAACAGGTCGATCGTCTCGACCCGCAACCGCTTCAACGAGCCTTCGGCCGCCTGCCGGATGCGTTCGGGGCGGCTGTCAAGCCCGCCGGACCGCCGTTCGTCGGCCGGACCAAGATCGTGGCCGAACTTGGTGGCAATGACGATGTCTTTCCGGAACGGCTCCAGCGCCTCGCCCACCAACTCCTCATTGGTGAACGGGCCATAGACCTCTGCGGTGTCGAAGAAGGTGACACCCCGCTCCACCGCAGCACGAACCAGCGCGATCATCTCGTGCCGCTCCGGCGCCGGGCCACGATGATAGTTCAGGCCCATGCAGCCGAGACCGATGGCCGAGACCGCAAGGCCGCTATCGCCAAGCTTGCGCATCTGCATGTTCAGTCTCCCGGTCATTGCACCACGTCAGGGCGCGACATCACTTGCGGTACTGTTCGTCGCTGACCTTTTCCATCCAGTCGACATTCTTGCCGTCGAGCGATTCCGTAATGGCGATATGCGTCATCGCGGTCGTCGCGGTGGCGCCGTGCCAGTGCTTCTCTCCGGGCGGAAACCAGACGACATCGCCGGGGCGGATTTCCTCGATCGGTCCACCCTCGCTTTGCACCCAGCCGAGACCCGACGTGACGATCAGGGTCTGGCCGAGCGGATGGGTGTGCCACATGGTCCGGGCACCGGGTTCGAAAGTCACTTGACCGCCGCTCAGGTGCGCGGGGTCACCGACCTGAAAGAGTGGATCGACACGGACCGTGCCGGAGAACCATGCTTCGGGGCCCTTGCCGGAGGCGCGTGAGCCGTTGCGTTTGATGTCCATCGTTCCATGCCTTGCTGTTGTCGGGCCAGTGTGTTGCGAAGCGCTCGCGAAGCCCGCAGGCGACGATGCCAGCATGGCCAATCCGGCAGCGCCTGAGAGCATGCGCCGTCGCGTCAGCGCGCTTGGGGCATCCACACCGCTGCCCCGGCATTGCCGGAAGCGAACGTCCGATCGATCCATATGCCGAACTCGCCTTACCTCGCGGGACTGCGGCAAATCTAATGCGTGCGGCTATGCGGACTAGCCACTATAATCGGCATGGGCTTATAAACAGGATCGATAAATGCAACGCGGAAATCTCGACGACCTCTCGGCCTTCCTGATCGTCGCCCGCGAAGGCAGTTTTACCAGAGCCGCGGCGAAGCTCGGCATTTCACAATCCGCGCTCAGCTACACCATCAAGGAGCTCGAAGCGCGGCTGAAGCTGCGTCTGCTGACGCGCACCACCCGCAGCGTGTCGCCGACGGCCGCGGGCGAGCGTCTGTTGCGCAACGTGGGTCCACGTATCTCGGAGATCGAGACCGAACTCGCCGCCTTGACCGAGCTTCGGGAAAAGCCCTCCGGCACCATCCGCATCACCGCAACCGAATATGCCACCGACGCCGTGCTTCTGCCGAAACTTGCGAAGCTGTTGCGCGAATATCCCGACATCAAGCTCGAGATCGTCAGCGACTACGGACTGACGGACATCGTCGCGCAGCGTTTCGATGCCGGCGTGCGGGATGGCGAGCAGGTCGCGAAGGACATGATTGCGGTGCGGATCGGCCCCGACGCGCGTATGGCCGTCGTCGGCGCTCCCTCTTATTTCCGCAGCCGGTCAGAGCCGAAGAAGCCGTCGCAACTGGTCGAGCACAATTGCATCAATCTGCGCCTGCCGACCCATGGCGGATTGTACTCCTGGGAATTCGAAAAGGGCTCGCGGGAGCTCAAGGTTCGGGTCGACGGCCAATTGTTCTTCAACACCACGACCCAGATGCTCCAGGCCGCGCTTGCAGGCCTCGGGCTGGCTTATCTGCCGGAGGGCCTGGTGCAACCCCACATCAACAAGGGCCGCCTCAAGCGGGTGCTCGAGGACTGGTGCCCTCCCTATCCCGGCTACCACCTCTACTACCCAAGCCGGCGGCAGCCCTCCGCGGCCTTTGCACTCCTTGTCGAGGCGCTCCGCCACCGGGACTGAGCCGTCACTTCGGCAAAGCGCCAAAGGCGATGGGCGTGGTCCGGATCAGCTTGAGCGACCGGACCATCTTCTCCACGGTCGCCTTGTATGTCTTGAAGTGGGTGGTCTCCAGGTGAGACCGGTAGGCATCCTGATCCCGGTAGATCTCGAACACCCTGACTCGTGCGGGATTGTCGTTTTCTGAGACAGCATAGAGCGCGATGACACCGGGCTCAACGCGCGTGGCAGTCTCGATGTGTTCGGCCACCGCGGCCTTGTAGGACTCAAGCTCCGCTGGGTCGACCTCGATCTCCGCTTCCTGCACGTAGAGCGGCCGCAGATCGGCGCCCGCAGCGGCTCCGGAAATGGCTGCTGGCAGCACGGACGCGCCGATCAGAAGAAATTGCGAGATATTCAAGTCAGCCTCCTCGTGAATGGCCGCGCGAACGCGGCTAACGTGGCCGCTTTGCGAACACATCCTTGGCGACGGGCATCGCCGAAAACACGTTGGGCCAGCCGACATAGAACGCCAGTTGCGTGATCGCTTCCGACGCTTCCGTCTGGGTCAGGCCGTTATCCATCGCCCTGTTGAGGTGCGGCGTGAGCTGCGCCATCTGCCCGTTGGCAATCAGCGCGCTGACGGTGACGAGACTGCGATCCCTGGGCGCAAGGTCCGGACGCAGCCACAGGTCACGAAACAGCACGTCGGTGGTGTACTGCACGACGCCCGGAAAGGACGCGCCGAACTGGTCCTGGACGAACGCGGCACGCTGCGCCTCGGCGGCCTCGTCGAGCGGCAACAGCGTCACCGAGACGGCCGGAAGCTGCTCGGCGCCGATGTTGCGGGCGGCAAAAACGTCCTTGGCGACAGCGACGGCCGACATTGCATTGGCCCAGCCGGCGTAGAAGGCGAGATGCGTGATGATCTCCGAAATCTCCCGCGGCTTGACACCGTTATCGAGCGCGAGATTGAAATGATACGGCATCTCGATCGTCTGATTGCGCGCGATCAGCGCGGCCAATGTCACGATGCTGCGGTCGCGCGGCGCAAGGCCGGGCCGTTTCCAGACGTCGCCGAGGAGTCGGCCCTGCGTATAGGCCTCCAGCGCCGGTGCGACCTTCCGAACGTCCCCATCCGTTAGCGCGGGCTTCGATCCAGTCATGGTGGTAGTCTCCTCCGTGCGGGCCGATGGCATGGCCATCAGCGACAGCAATACGATGACCGCAGCTTGCCGTTTCATGAAGTATCTCCGTACGCCGCAGCTTCGTCCTGGGTATCCACTTCGTCTTGGGCATCCACCCGCCGATCACGGGATGGCTGCCCACAACTCGGTTCATTATAGGCGGCGGCAGACCATTCGATTAGATGACTGAATTTGCATGGACTTATCGATCAGGCTTCTGAAATCCGTGTGTCGTCGACCGGGATCGAGTGCCTGGGAGACGCGAGCGCTGCCGGAATGCGCTTCACGAACACATCACTTGCGCTTTCCCGGCTTGCGCTTCCAGCCGGAGTTCAGGCAAGACAAGGCCCTGGCGGCAATGACGCTGCGCTCGCTCTCGATGAGAGAACTGGCAAGAGGAATTGGGGAGACAGACCGATGCTCAAATTCTATTTCAACGGATCGCCAAACCCGACCAAGGTCGCGCTTTATCTCGAGGAGTCCGGCCTGCCGTTCGAGCCGGTGAAGATCGACACCCGCAAGGGCGAGCAGTTCACGCCGGAATTTCTCAAGATCAATCCGAACGGCAAGGTGCCGGCGATCGACGATGGCGGCACGATCGTTTTCGACTCGAACGCCATCCTGCTCTATCTCGCCGAGAAGACCGGCAAATTCCTGCCCGCCGCCTCGTTGCGCGGCGAGACGCTGTCATGGCTGATGTTCATCGCCACCGGCGTCGGCCCGTATTCGGGCCAGGCCGTGCATTTCAAGCATTTTGCGCCGAAGGACCAGAACCACGACTACGCCCATAACCGCTACCAGTACGAGACCGATCGCCATTACAAGATCCTGGACGGTCACCTCAAAGGCCGCAGCTTTATGGTTGGCGACAGCTATTCGATCGTCGACATGGCGCTGTGGGGCTGGGCGCGGATGGTGCCGTTCAAGCTCGGCGACGACGCCTTTGCGCGATACCCGAACGTGAAGCGGCTGGTCGACGAGATCTCGGCGCGGCCGGCGGCGGCACGCGCGCTCGCGCTGAAGGACAAGTTCGCCTTCAAGGCCGAGATGGACGACGAGGCGCGCGGCAACATGTTCAAGCACATGACGACCAAGGTGGCCTGATCACACCAAGCTGCCGTTCAAGGCCACGCGCATGCGCGTGGCCTTTTGCTTGTGGGCTCAGGCGGCGCGCACCGAGTTCAGGAACTTGCCGACCTCGAGCTTCAACCGGTTGCTGTCGGCCGACAGCGTGCGGGCCGACGACAGCACCTGCGAGGACGCCGAGCCGGTCTCCGATGCGCCATGCTGCACGTCGTCGATATTGGCCGACACCCGCTGCGTGCCCTGGGCCGCCTGCTGGACGTTACGCGATATTTCCTGCGTCGCCGCGCCCTGCTCCTCGACCGCGGCCGCGACCGTCGAGGAAATCTCCGATAGCCGCTCGATGGTGGTGCTGATTTCCCTGATCGAGCCGACCGACTCCTCCGTCGCGGCCTGAATGCCGGAAACCTGCTGCGCGATCTCGCCCGTGGCTTTTGCGGTCTGTTCGGCCAGCGCCTTGACCTCGGAGGCGACCACGGCAAAGCCGCGTCCCGCTTCCCCCGCGCGCGCCGCCTCGATGGTCGCGTTCAGCGCCAGGAGGTTGGTCTGGCCGGCGATCGTGCTGATGAGCTCGACCACGTCGCCGATGCGCGCCGCAGCCTTGGAGAGCTCGCCGACGCGTTCGTTGGTCCGGCTCGCCTGGATCACCGCCTCGCTGGCGATGCGGGCGGATTCCTGCACCTGGCGTGCGATTTCGCTGACCGACGAGGAGAGCTCCTCGGTGGCCGAGGCCACCGCCTGCACGTTGGCCGAGGCCTCCTGCGACGCCGAGGCCACTTCCGTCGAGAGGTCGCGGGCGCGCGTGGCCGTGGTGGTCAGGGTGCCCGCGGACGCTTCGAGCTCGGTCGATGCCGACGACACGGTGTCGACGATCTCGCCCACGGCCCGCTCGAACTCACCAGCCAGATTGTTCATGTCGGCCTTGCGCTGCGCGACTTGCCGTGCCTCGACCTCCACCTGCTCGTGGCGCAGGCGCTCGGTCTCGACCATGCTCTCCTTGAACACCTGGATCGCCTTGGCCATGTCACCGATCTCGTCGCGATTGCCACGGCCGGGAATCTCGACCTTGAGATCGCCACCGGCAAGTAGCCCCATCGCACGGGTCATGGTGGCCAGCGGCCCGGCGATACTGCGGGCGATCAGGAAGGCGACGATGCCACCGAACAGGATCGCAAGGCCGGCGGCGACTTCCTGAATCCAGGTCGTGTTGGCAATGACGCCATCTGCGGCCGCGCGCGACTTCTGGTAGTCGGCCTTCAGTCCGGTTTCCGCAACCTTGAGCTTGTCGACACTCTCGGAGATCAAGGGGGCGATATTGTTGCGGTAGATTTCATCGGCCTGCAGGATGGCGGCGGAGGTCGTCTCGAAGGCCCCCTTGTAGGTCGACAGTGAGCTCTTGATCGGCCCGAACCCGGCCTTGACCTCGTTCGGCAGGCCGGCCTCCTCCAGTGACTTGAGCGCTTGCTGCGCCCGATCGACATTGGTCCTGAAGGTCGCCGGGCCCTTTGTGTCCCGGACGGCGAGGAAGCGCCAGTTTGCGACACGAACCAGCAGGATCCTGGATTCGAGATCGGCGACCGGCGCGGTCACGCTGGTATCGCCGGTTTCACGCGCGGCGTCGACCAGCTTGCCGGTATTGGCGGTCAGCTCATCGCCACCGGCGAGCAGAATGGCCTTGCCTTTCACCGTCTCGTTGACGGCGGCGCCCATGCGCTCGCGCAGGGACTTCATCTTTTCGATGTCGCCGGCGAGGCCGTTATAGATCCTGAGCCGCTCCTCGGAGAGCGTCGATTTGGCCGCGGCCTTCAGCAACTCGGTTGTCGCCACCTCCCGCTCCGCAGCCTCCTTGAAGGCCGGCTCGTTGGCGTCATAGATATAGCGGAGATTGGCGCGCCGGAGCGCCTGGAGGTTGATCGAGATTTCCTGGACGCGGGCGGTGTTGTCCGAGAGTGCGGATAGCCGCGCCATCTGGCCCTGGACCGCCCACAAATTCCAGATCGCGACCGCGGCCATGATCAAACCAACGACCACGAGAACCGAAAATCCGGCGTAGAGACGCCCTCGGATTCTCAAACGCAAGCTCGGCATCTTCACCGTCCATCCATGGCAAGAGAGATGGAGCAGCCGAACGACTCCCCGACGTCGTAGCGGCCACCCGCCCAGCCGCGATCACCTCTCGGAGATTCGCGCTGCACAGCGACACAATGAAGAATACTTCTTAATTCAATGCTGCTTTTGCCTCGCGTCGACTACGGAGGATCGCGCGAACCATTCCGCGAACACGGCCTGCATCGCCAATTCCGCAGTCACCTGAACAGGAATGTGGCAATCAGACTTGTCCGGCATACGGCGCGCGCCGAGGGACACCTCAACATGCACGCTCGGAAAAGCTGCATCAGCAAGATTATCCGGACATCGAGCGGCTGCCCGCGCGATCGAGCTGAAGGATCGCCATCGGTCCACGCGCATGCGTGTGGACCTTTGCTTTTGAAAGGCCCGCGCCGGTCAGGCGGCGTGCACCGAGCTCAGGAACTTGGCGACTTCCTGCTTCAACCGGTTGCTATCCGCCGACAGCGAGCGCGCCGCCGAGAGCACCTGCGAGGAGGCCGAGCCGGTCTCGGAGGCGCCGCGCTGCACGTCGCCGATATTGGTCGAGACGCGCTGGGTGCCGTGAGCGGCCTGCTGGACGTTGCGGGAGATTTCCTGCGTCGCCGCGCCCTGCTGCTCCACCGCAGCGGCAACCGTCGACGAGATCTCCGACAGCCGCTCGATGGTGCCGCTGATCTCCCTGATCGAGCCGACCGATTCCTCCGTCGCGGCCTGGATGCCGGAAACCTGCTGGGCGATCTCGCCGGTGGCTTTCGCGGTCTGCTCGGCCAGCGCCTTCACCTCGGAGGCGACCACGGCGAAGCCGCGGCCGGCGTCGCCGGCGCGTGCCGCTTCGATCGTGGCGTTGAGCGCCAGCAGGTTGGTCTGGCCGGCGATGGTGCTGATCAGCTCGACCACGTCGCCGATGCGGGCGGCGGCCTTGGATAGCTCGCTGACGCGCGCGTTGGTCTTGCTGGCCTGCCCCACAGCCTCGCTGGCGATGCGGGCGGATTCCTGCACCTGGCGGGCGATCTCGGAGACCGACGAGGACAGCTCCTCGGTCGCCGAGGCAACGGCCTGGACGTTGGCCGTGGCTTCCTGCGATGCGGTCGCCACTTCGGTGGACAGATCCTGGGCTCGTGAGGCGGTCGTGGTCAACGTGCCAGCTGAAGCCTCTAACTCGTTCGACGCCGACGACACGGTGTCGACGATCTCCCCGACCGCCTGCTCGAACTGATCCGCGAGCCGGACCATGTCTTTCTTGCGGCTCTCGGCCTGCCGCGCCTCGACCTCGGCCTGCTCGTGGCGCAGGCGCTCGGTGTCGATCATGTTGTCCTTGAACACCTCGATCGCCTTGGCCATGTCGCCGATCTCGTCGGCCTTGCCACGGCTGGGAATCTCGACCGCGAGATTGCCGCCGGCAAGCAGGCCCATCGCGCGGGTCATCGAGGTCAACGGCCCCACGATGCTGCGGGCGATCAGGAAGGCGACGATCAATCCGAACATAACGGCGAGGCCACCCGCGATCTCCTGCACGGTCGTGGTGCCCTCGATCACGGCTTCGGCCTGGCTGCGCGAATCCTTGTAATCCTTCTTCAGGGCACCTTCCGCGACCTTGAGCTTGCCGATGCTCTCGACGATGAGCGGGGCGAGGTTCTTGTGATAGATCTCGTCGGCCTGGAGCATCGCGGCCGACGTCGTCTCGAACGCGGATTTGTAGATTCCGAGCGAGCTCTTCACCGGCGCAAGGGTGGTTCGCAGTTCCGTCGCCTGCGGGCTCTTTTCCAGCGCCGTGAGCCGCTGCATGGCCCTGTCAACATTCGTCCTGAAGTTTGCAGGCCCCTTGGTGTCGCGAAGGGCCAGGAAACGCCAGTTTGCGATTTGAACGAGAAGCAGCCTGGATTCGAGATCCGCGACGAGGGACGCGGTATCTTCATCGACCGCTGCACGCGCCGTATCGACCAGCTTGCCCATCTTGACGGTCAACTCGTCGCCACTCGGCAGCAGCGTCGCCTTGCCCGTTCTCGCCTCGTTGACGGCATCGCCGAGATTGTCACGCAGGGTTTTCATCTTGGCGATGTCGGCGATCAGATCGTTGTAGAGTTTTCGTCGCTCCTCCGAGGCCGTGCCGTTCGCGCCGACCTTCAACAGCTCGGTCGCCGCAGCCTCACGCTCCGAAGCCTCCTTCATCGCAGGCTCATTGGCATCGTAAATGTAACGCAAATTCGCGCGCTGGATGGCCTGGAGATGGGTCGAGATCTCCAGCACTCGCGCCGTACTGTCTGAAAACGCCGAGGCCCTTGCGACCTGATCCTGCACGGACCGCAGATTCCAGACGGCGACCACCGCCATCACGAGACCAACCGCCACCAGGGCCATGAAGCCTGCGTACAGGCGCCCCCTGATCCGCAAACGAAACTTCGGCATTCCCACTGTCCACCCAGATGCATGTGAATTCGAGCGGCCGAACGTCCGGCGATCGTCATCGGCCACCCCGGCAGCCGCGAGCCGTCTCTCGGCGACTCCCGCTGCACTGCGGCACAATGGGGGACACTTGTTAATTGAACCTTCAAATTCTTCGCGCGTGCGCGCATAGGCCCGCACAAGATCTGCTGATTTTATCGGCAGCTGCGCAAGGTTTTGGCGCAAGTCCCGCAGGCGCATGCAGATTGCTGCATGGGGCGCCCGATGGGCGTTTGTCAGGCGCTCGCCTGCGTCATTTTGCCAAGCGCGTGCTCGACCACTTCCAACGTGTAGGGCTTCTGGATCACCGGCGCCGAAGCGAGCTCCGCCGGAATCGGCGCGCGCTCGCCATAGCCGGTCGCGAAGATGAAGGGCACGCCGATCTCCTTCAGCTTCATCGCCACCTTGATGCTGCTCTCATTGCCGAGATTGAGATCGAGCAGGGCAAAGCCCGGACGCGTGCGCTCGATCGATCGCAGGGCCTGGTCGACGGACGCAGCGGTGTCAACATGGCGGGCGCCGAGGTCGAGCAGGATGACCTCCGCGGCCATCGCGATGATCAGATTGTCCTCGACGATCAGCGCCGTGTCGGAAATCCGGGAACGGGCAGCTTGCTGCTCCTCTACGCGCATTTTGGCTCCTGCGATTGACGGCACCAGCTCGACGAAGTTGGGGGGAATGACGAATTTTGCCTGGACGCCCAACAGGTCGAAGCGGATCTCGGCCTCGCCCTTGAGGTCGAACGGCACGGAGCGCTCGATGATGGTGGTGCCGAAGCCGCGGCGGGAGGGCGGCTGAACCGGGGGGCCGCCGCTCTCCTTCCACTCGATCTCCAGGCTCGAATTGGGATCGAGCCGCCAGACCACCTCGACCTGGCCGGTGGAATCGGCGAGCGCGCCGTATTTGGCGGAATTGGTCATCATCTCGTGCACGACGAGGGCCAGCGTCGCGAATGCCTTGGGATCGAGCGCGACATCAGGCCCGCCGATCTTCACGCGGTCTGCGCGTGCGCCGAGATAGGCGCCGGCCTCGGATTCGACGAGCGTGCGCAGCGCGACCGGCGCCCAATTGAGGTTGGTGATCTGGTCGTGGGCGCGCGCCAGGGCCTGGATGCGGCCACCGAGCACGCTGGCGAACTCCTCGACGCTCCGGGCGGTGTCCTTGCTTTGCGCCACCAGCGCACGGACCAGGCTCAGAATGTTGCGGACGCGATGATTGAGCTCGGCAATCATCAGCTCCTGCCGCTCCTGCGCGCCACGGCGCTCGCGCGCGGCAAGGTCCGACAGCTGCAGGATGACCTCGAGCAGGGTGACGCGCAGGCTCTCGGCGATGCGGATGTCGGCCGCCGACCACGGCTTTGACTGTCCTGCCACCGTCTCCTGCCACAACTCAAAGCTCTTGCGCGGAGTGAGGCGCGGCCCGTTCGGCCCTTCCTCATAGACCTTGTCGGGAGCACCCGCCCATGCCACCGAGCGCACCACCTCGCGCCGGAAGAAGATCAGGCAGTCGCGCGGGGTGCGCGAGATCGGGATGGCGAGAAAGCCGGCCGCGCGGTCACGAAACACCTCGCCGGCCGCATAGAGCTTGGCGATTTCGGCACTGGCACAGATCCGGCCGGGCGATGTCCGGTTGATGAAGGCGACCAGATCCTTCACCTCGTCCTCGGTCGGCGTCTCGCCGTCGAGCGTAATCCTGTTGTCGGACCAGACCGCCACGCCGTCGCAGGCGATCATCTTGCGATAGTCGCCGACGAAGTCGACGATGGCGCGCCGGCTGTGCTCGTGCATCGCCGCAGTCTCGATCAGCCGCTCCTGGATTTTCTGGGCGCCGGATTCGTAGGCAACGTCGCCTTCGCGCTCGCGCCCTTCCACGATCCAGGAGAACATCTGGCCGAACAGCTCGGAGGCCGTGCGCTTCTCGAACGAGATGTAGCGCGGCGAATAATGGTGGCAGGCGAACAGCCCCCACAGCTTGCCGTCGCGCAGGATCGACACCGACATCGAAGCGCCGACGCCCATATTGCGTAAATATTCGATGTGGATCGGCGAAACCGAGCGCAGCACGCTCATGGAGAGATCGAGCAGTCCCGAGTTATGCGTGGCGGTCGACAGCAGCGCGGCCGGCTTCTGGTTGATATCGGCGATGATCCGCAGCCAGTTGCGCTGATAGAGGATGCGGGCCTGCTTGGGGATGTCGGAGGCCGGATAATGCAGCCCGAGAAACCGCTCGAGCCCCGCCTCCGCAGCCTCCGCGATCACCTCGCCCGATCCGTCCGGGTGAAACTGATAGACCATGACGCGGTCGAAGCCGGTCAACACCTTAAGCTGGCGCGCCGCCTCGCGGGCAAGCTCGGTCATACCGCGCGTCTTGCGGATCCGATCCAGCATCAGCCGGACGAGTTCGCCGGAATTGACGCCGGGCTCGCTGACGCTGGGCTCGGCCTCGACGACAAGATAGGCGCCGGAAAAATGGATCGAGAGATCGTAGAGCGGCTTGCCGGCCTGAAGCTCGACATCGAACAGGCGTTCGGTCGCGTCGGGTCCGCTGAGATGATCAACGCGGCTGCGGATGGTCTCGACCGCAGTGTCCGAGATGATGCGCGACAACGGCTGCTGGAGCAGGTCGGCAACATCGGTGCCGAGGAAACTGCCGACATTGTCGGATGCCATGCAGATCGTGAAATCGGAGAGCACCGTGAGCAGGAAGCCGAACGGCTGGACGCTGCCGGGAATGTGGATCGGCTCGCGATCGCAATTGGTGAGATTGACGGCCTCGTTCATGCGTAGTCCGCCGCCTGCTCGAACGCGGCGAAAGCGCTGCGCGCCGCCTCGATCGCTTCGTCCTCGTCGCAACTCTCGTCACTGGCGAGCTTCGACAGAAAACTCTGCCAGAGCCGCTGGCCGGTGCCATGCCTGAGATAGGCGGTGGCTTCACTGATGCGCGGATCGGCCGAAGCCGCGACCGTCTTGAGCAGGAATTTCGCCCCGAGCCGGGAGCCCTCCAGCACATACATGGTGCCGAGCACGCCGCTGCGCGTCAGCGGCGGCACGGATACGGTCGACTGCGCGTCCCGGCCAAGCCGCTCGAGATCCGCAGCAATCGCGGCACTGCGTGCCCGCTCCGGCCAGTCCGGAAACATCCTGGCGACACCGGCCGCGACGAGCGCCGCTTCGAGCGGGAGAAGAGCACCTGCGCTGGCTTGCAGAAAGCGACGATAGCCTGAGAAGACGGTGAGATCGAACGCGGAAAGTTGCGCATCGAGCTCCCGGTGCGCAGCCGCAGTCGCCTCTCTCAATCGTTCACGGCGTCCGGAAGAGTTGCGGCCCACATGTGTCGAAACGTCCGTAGCCCCAGCCAGCATAGAATTCCCAACATGCGCATGCCGGGGCGCAATTGCCCCAGAGCCGAGGGAACGCCGGCGGAAACCTAAAGGTTCCGCTGGGGCCTAAAAAATGGGCGGCGAGGCCATGTGCCCGCCGTTCCGTTCTCTATTTTTGCCAGCGAGGCTGATAAAGCTCGTACGCAATCTCCGACCGGGTGATCCCGCAGTCCTGAAGCTCCCGTTCGGTCATGGCGGCGAGATAATATCGGGCCCGGCCCCGCTCACGCCTGATACGGATGATCCCCACCAGCGTCCGCCACGCCTGCGCGACAATCGACAGCTTTGACCGACAGGCTCGGTCGGTGGACGCGACGTCGAACCCGATCAGCCGGCGGCCCTCACGGGTGTTTGTGGAAAAGCACCCAGCGCCTTCTCGGTCAGGATCGAGTCGCAGTATTCCCGGATCTCCTTGATCTTGCCGTCCTCCAGACGAAACACCAGGCAATAGTCGTTGTCGTAGCGCACGCCCTCAGGCGTGACGTTGTCGCCCTTGGCTTCCACCACGACGATGTCGCCATCGGCGATGAAGCGGTGGGCGACGGTGCGCGTCCGGTCGCGCAGGCGGGTGCGCACATAGCCGTGCAGATCGCCAAGGATCGCCTCCTTGCCGGTGAAGGTGCGCGACCAGGAATACTGGCCGGTCACGACCCATCTGGCATCGTCGGCAAGGCTTGCGGTGAACAGAGCGCGGTCGCGCGCGGCCGGGTCGGGGTTGGCGGCGGCGGCGAAAATGTCCTGCATCAGTTTCTTGTTGGCGCTCGCGCTCATGGCGGCATCTCCTTGTGGTGGCAACACGGAGATCATCGCCGCCGGATGAGAATTCTTCAAATCGATAGCGAATATGATATCTATTCACCTCATGAATTTGAACTCGCTTGATCTCAATCTATTGACCGCACTCGACGCGTTGCTGCGCGAGGCCAATGTCAGCCGCGCGGCCATGCGCATCGGCCTGTCGCAGCCGGCGACCAGCCACGCGCTGCAACGCCTGCGCGACATCTTTGGCGATCCGCTGCTGGTGCGGACCGGCGCGCGCATGGAGCTGACGCCGCGGGCGCAGGCCCTGCGCGCGCCACTGGCACAGGCGCTCGATCAGGTGCGCGGGCTGTTCGTGCCTGACGATTTCGACGCCGCGCGCAGCGAACGGGCGTTCCGGCTGATGATGCCGGATCTCGCGGTCGAGCTGCTGATGCCGCCCCTGATGGAGAAGGTCACGCGCCTTGCGCCCAATGTCCGCATCGACGTGGTGCCGTGGCGGGGACCCGCGATCTTCCACGCCGAATTCGCCCGCACCATCGACCTCGTGATCTCGATCGGCAACGCCTTCAAGGGCTTTCATCGCCAGCTGCTCTACACCGACAGCGACGCGCTGGCTGTGCGGCGCGGCCATCCCATGGCTGCCAAGCTGAAGCGGCGCGAGGCATTTCTCGCCGCACGCCATGTCGGCGTGAACATCCGCGGCAATGCTGAGGATCTGATCGACACCTGGCTGCGCGGCAAAGGCGTCGAGCGGCACATTGCGCTGGTGGTGTCAGGCTATCTCGAAGCGCTGCACGTGGCAGCACGCACCGACCTCGTCGCCTTCGTGCCGCGCCGACTGATCGCGGCGCTGTCGAAACAGCTCGGCCTCGTCACGGTGACGCCGCCGCTCGACCCAGGGATCGACGAGCAGTTCATGTTCCATCCGACGCGGGCACAGATGGACCCGGGCTCGATCTGGCTGCGGCGGCTGATGCTGGCAACGGGGCGGGAGTTGGAGAAGAACAGGTCGTAGGGTGGATTGGCCGAAGGCGTAATCCACCCCTGTTTGTCTCCGCAGAAACGAAGGTTGGTGGGTTACGCTTCGCTAATCCTACTGCGTCATGAGCGACTTTGCCGCTGGGAAAGCGCCGCAGCAAGGGCATCTGATGATGGTTTTGCTGAGCGCGCGGATGAGTCGCCTGCGTACGGTTGCGATCGAGTTCGGTATGTGCCGTTCAGGCCGCAACGGCAGATCCTCTGGGTCGATAATCGTCGGGTAAGCCAGGGACCTGGAGCAAGGCGGCGGCACGAGGTCCTGAGGGGGGAATCGTCGCCTGTTCGGCGATGAGGAAGCCATAGGCCGCGATGCACAGGGTTGCGTGGTGATGGAAGCCGCGCCAGCCGCGTCCTTCGTAGTGACCGAGCCCGACCTCCTGCTTGAGTTCCTGATAGTCACGCTCGATGCGCCAGCGCAGCTTGGCCAGATCGACGAGCTGCGTGAAGTCGATGTCCTCCGGCAGTGTGGCGAGCCAGTATTTGGTCGGCTCTGCTTCGCCCTCCGGCCATTCAATGAGCAGCCACTCCGGCGACAGCTTCTCGGGAATCAGCTTGTTATATCCGACGCGGACGCGCGCACGCGCAAAGCGCGAGGACAACTGCTCGGCTGAGCCTTCCCGCCACGTCACCGTGCGCCAGGCACTCTTCGGCAGAGCAAGCATCACTTCCTTGGCCGAGATCAGATCGGGCTCATCGCGTCGGCCGGTATTGTTCAGCGGCTTGTCCATGCGCCGCGGGCCGGTGCCAGGCCGCCACATCAAGGTGTTCGGCAAAATGCCGACCACATACGGCACGCCCAATTCCGTCATGCCGGCGCGCAGCCGCGAGTCATTGCCATAGGCCGTGTCCATCAATGCGACGCCGCGCGGCAGGCCGCTCTCGCAGGCCCAGCTTATCTGCTCCAGCGCGACCTCCGGCTTGGTCCTGAACCTGATCTCCTTCGGAACGTCCGCCTCCTTCCGTCGGGCACGGTCCTTGGTCCAATCCTGCGGCAGATACAGCCGATAGGTCACCGGCAGGCTGGCAGAGTGATTGGCGATCGACAGCGATACCGCGACCTGGCAATTGGCCTGCTTGCCGAGCTGGCCGCAATATTGATGGTGCACACCGACCGAATGCTTGCCTTTCTTTGGGAACGACGTGTCATCGATGATCCACGCCTCAATCGGTCCATTCTTCTCGATCGCCGGCAGCACAATCTCGCGCACCTTGGCCAGCACATCTTCGTCCGACCAGCATGCATTCCCGACAAAATGGAGTAACGATTGATGCTGGGCTGCCGTCCGCGCCGGAGCCGTTCGCGCCGCCATCGGCTCTACGCTCTTGCGCTCGCCGGGCAGCACCAGGCCCGTGCAATAGTCCCGCAGCTGCCTCGTACGCCTCACGTGACCGATTGCGCTCGAAAGCTTCTCGACATAAGCCGCAAACCGCGCTTCGACTTCCCTCTGATCGTTGAGACTCATCTGGCCCTCCATGTGCCAAATTCTGAATCTCTACAGATACTTGATTCTTACACCTCAGCCGGCGCGCCAAATTGACTCAGTAGGACTAACCCACCCTACGAAGCCGGCGAGCCCTACGCCTTCTGCGCGTCCATCACCTTGCGCACCGCCGGGCGATCCGACATCCGCTTGAAATGATCGGCGATCTTCGGCGTCGCATTGATGTCGACGCTGTCGCCTTCGAGCCAGTGCGAGAGCGTGTGCAGGTAGGGATCGCAGATCGTGAACTGATCGCCCATCACCCACGGTCCTTTAAACATCTTCTGTTCGATCAGGGCGAAGCAGGCGCTCATGGTTTTCGGGACCATCGCCTTCATGTCGGCGAACGAGCTCTCCTGCGTCGCCCAGCGCGCGCCGCGCATCTTGTGCGCGTGGTTGATGTGCACGGTCGAGCAGAGATAGGAGTTGAACGATTGCACCTGGGCGAAGTCGAAGGGATCGTCGAGCGGCGCGAGCTTCGCCTTGGGGAAGATTTGGGCGATGTAGGCCAGCATCGCCGGCGTCTCGGTGAGGACGCCACGATCGGTCACCAGGGCCGGCACGCGGCCCTTCGGGTTGATCGCGAGATAGTCCGGGCTGGTCTGCTGGTTGTCCTTGAAGCTCAGCCGTTCAGCCGTGTAGTCGGCGCCGGCCTCCTCCAGGGTCATGTAGGTGGCGAGGGCGCAGGTGCCGGTGGCGTAGTAGAGCTTGAGCATGTCGGACCTCATGGGAAAACTGGAAATTAGCGACTGTCGTCCCTGAGGTCTATAGCACGACATTCTACGTACTTGCTCTTCGCAGTTGCCCACATCCGCCCGCCTGTGCCAAGACGCCCGCAGTCGGAGGGGTCTTGTCATGACGGTACTCATCGCCGGTGGCGGCATCGGCGGGCTGACGCTTGCGCTCAGCCTGCACGGAATCGGCATTCCCACGAAAGTGTTCGAGAGCGTCGCGGAGCTGAAGCCGCTCGGCGTCGGCATCAACGTGCTGCCGCATGCGGTGCGCGAGCTGATCGAGCTCGGCCTGATGGACAAGCTCGATGCCTGCGGGGTGCGGACGGCCGAGCTCGCCTATTTCTCCAAGCACGGCAAGCCGATCTGGAGCGAGCCGCGCGGGCTGGAGGCCGGCTACAAATGGCCGCAATTCTCGATCCATCGCGGCACCCTCCAGCAGCTCCTGCTCGACACCGCAATCGAGCGGCTCGGCCGCGACAACATTTTGACCAGCCATCATCTGACCGGCTGGACCGAGACGGGAGGCGGCGTGCGCGCCGACTTCATCGACAAGACAAGCGGCAAGGCCGCCGGGACCTACGAGGGCGCGATCCTGATCGCCGCCGACGGCATTCATTCTGCCGCGCGAGAAAAGCTCTACCCGGACGAAGGCCCGCCGATCTGGAACGGCCGCATCCTCTGGCGCGGCGTGACGCCGGCAAAGGCCTTCCTCACCGGCCGGACCATGATCATGGCCGGCCACGAGATCCTGAAATTCGTCTGCTATCCAATCAGCAAGGCGCCGGACGCGGCGGGCAACCATCTGATCAACTGGGTTGCCGAACGCCACATGCCGCCGACCTATCAGTGGCGCCGCGAGGACTATAACCGCACCGCGCGGCTGGAGGAGTTCCTGCCCTGGTTCGAGAGCTGGCAGTTCGACTGGCTCGACGTCCCCGGCCTGATCAGGAACTGCCCGCACGCCTATGAATATCCGCTGGTCGATCGCGATCCGGTCTCGCAATGGACGTTTGGCCGCGTCACATTGATGGGCGATGCCGCGCATCCGATGTATCCGATCGGCTCGAACGGCGCCTCGCAGGCGATCCTCGACGCCCGCACCGTCACCCGCGAGATCCTTGCGCATGGCCCGACGCAGGCCGCCCTGCTCGCCTACGAGGCCGAGCGCAGGCCCGCGACCACCGATCTCGTCCTGCTCAACCGCAAGAACGGCCCCGAGCAGGTGATGCAGCTGGTCGAGGAGCGCGCGCCGGATGGCTTTGCGGTCGTCACCGACGTGCTGTCGCAGCAGGAACTGGAAGACATCGCCGGCAACTACAAGCGCGTGGCGGGATTCCAGGTCGAGGCGCTGAACGCGAAGCCGCCGATCGTGAGCAGGGATGCGCGCGCGACGACGTGAATTTTCGCACGAAGCGAGATGCACGTTAATGTGCCCTCGCCCCTTGCGGGAGAGGGCAGCGACGCCGGTAGAGGCGGGCTCACTCCGGTGAGGGGTCTGTCTCCGCGAGTCCAACTCGCACTCGAATTCGCGGAAAGAACCCCTCATCCGGCGCTTCGCGCCACCTTCTCCCACAAGGGGAGAAGAAGCAACCGCGGCTGGCTATTTGCGCACCGCGCGCGCCGCTTCCAACAGCCGCTCACTCGCGCTGGCCGTCGCCAGCACCGTGCCGTCTTCCGCCATCAGCTTGCCCTCGACGAAAGCAATCGTCCTGCCCAGCTGGATCACCATCGCCTCGCCGATGATCGGGCCGGGCTTGGCGGGGCTGAGGAAATTCACGGTCATGCTGATGGTGGTGGTGTAGAGCCGGCCCTCGCTCATCACCAGCACCGCCGGGCCCATGGTGTCGTCGAGCATGGCCGAGAGCATGCCGCCCTGGATGAAGCCCGCCGGGTTGCAGAATTCGGGCTTGCCCTCGAAGCCGAGCCTGATCCAGCCCTCCTCCGGACGAGCATCGAGCAGGCGCCAGCCCAGGAGTTCAGCACAGGGCGGCCTCTTGAAGTCGTCGAGCGCGGTCTTGATCATCGGGGAGCCTCCGTGTCGCCCGTGTTAGCGCAGGCCTGCTGACAGCATGGTGTCAGGAGGATGCCGCCGGCGAGAGGCCCAGCGCGTGCGCGATCACCTTGCGCATGACATTGGGCAGCGCTTCGTCGGCAAGGGTCGCGATCGGTACCCAGCGCATGCCCGCGGGGGCGCGCGTGCGGGCTTCGGCCTTCGCCGTGTAGACCACCAGTTCCAGCGGAAAATGCGTGAAGACGTGGGTGACGACTCCCACCTTGCGCTGCCAGCGCGACAGCCCCTTCAACTCCGGCGCCTGCTGTTTCGCCGTCGCGTCTTCTTGTCCGGCGAGCCAATCCGAGCCGGGCACCTCGGTCATGCCACCGAGCAGGCCCTTTTCGGGCCGAGAGCGAACCAGCAGCTCGTCGCCGCGCGTGACGACGAAGGCTGCTCCCCGCCGCAGCGTTCCGGTCTTCTTCGGCGCCTTGCGCGGGAACGTCTCCTGGGTGCCTTGCACACGCGCGGTGCAATCCTCGTTGAGCGGGCATAGCGAGCAGGCCGGCTTCTTCGGCGTGCAGATCGAGGCGCCCAGATCCATCAGCGCCTGCGCACTGTCACCGGCACGGGAATCGGCCAGCAGCGTCGCCGCCAGTTGCTGGATCACCGGCTTGGCCTGCGGCAATTCCTCCTCGACCGCAAACAGGCGCGACACCACCCGCTCGATATTGCCATCGACCGGCATGGTGCGGCGATCGAACGCGATCGCGGCGATCGCCGCCGCCGTGTAGGGGCCGATGCCCGGCAGCGCACGCAGGCCTTCTTCGGTATCGGGAAAGGTGCCACCATGGTCGCGCGTCACCGCGACGGCGCAGGCGTAGAGATTGCGGGCGCGGGAGTAATAACCGAGCCCGGCCCACATCCGCAGCACGTCGTCCTGCGAGGCCCGGCCAAGCGCCGTGACATCAGGCCAGCGCGCGACGAATTTTTCGAAATAGGGCCCGACCGCCTTCACCGTGGTCTGCTGGAGCATGATCTCCGACAGCCAGACGCGATAGGGATCCGACGTCTCGCCGGGCGCGGCGCGCCATGGCAAACGACGGCGGTGGCGATCGTACCAGGCGAGCAGCAATGTGGGACGCGATGACGTTACCGGCGGCGCTGGTTCCGACTTGGCCTTGAGGGCGGATTTCGGGCTCATGCGGCTACTGTAGCGGCGCCGCACCGATCTCTCCACGCCATGCCGGCGCTCTTCGCGGGCATCCACGTCTTTCTTCGCGGCGAAGAGCCTGCAGGCCGCGCCGCGGAGTGCTATAAGGATCCATGTCCAAATTCCCTCCCAAGCCCGGGCCCATCAGCGCCAAGCCGCTCGGGATCCTGCTCAACGATGTGTTTGCCGAGGCCTATGCCAAGCAGGGTTTTGCGGCGCGCGAGCTGGTGACGCGGTGGGCGCAGATTGCCGGGGCGGAGATTGCGGCCCACGCCGAGCCGCTCAAGATGCAATGGCCGCGGCCGGTCGAGGGCCAGCCGCAGGAGCCGGCAACCCTGGTGCTGCGGGTCGAGGGGCCGATGGCGCTGGAGATCCAGCACTCCGCCGACGTCATCCTGGAGCGGGTCAACCGCTTCTTCGGCTGGAGCGCGGTCGGCAAACTCGCCTTCCGCCAGGCCCCCCTGTCGCGGCCTCCGGCCCGGAAACGGCCAGGCCCGCCGGACCCGAAGGCGGTCGCCAAGGTGGCGGAGAGCCTCGCCGATATCGAAGATGAGGAATTGAAGACGGCACTGGCGCGGCTCGGGGCCGCCATCAAGCGAAATTGAGCCTCATTTGGCGGCCAAACTGGACCTGTCCTGCCGCTCGCCATTGCCTCAAACGACGTTTCAAGCTAGCGACAGGCCGCCCAAACGGGAACTTCGATAAGGACCTCAGGGCGAGTCCACGCCAATTCGGGAGCCGACCTTGATCATCACCCGCCGCGCCTTCAACACGATGCTGTCGCTGACCGGGCTCGCCGCGGTCGCCGGGTTCTCGCCGCTGCGGTTCATCTCGGAAGCCATGATCCCTGAAGCATCGGCGCAGGCCGCCGGCGACGTCGCCAAGCCGGTGTCGCTGCCCGACATGGCGCTCGGCCCCAAGGACGCCGCCGTCACCATCACCGAATTCGCCTCGATGACCTGCCCGCATTGCGCGGCCTTCAACGAGCAGGTGTTTCCGAAGATCAAGTCGGAATACATCGACACCGGCAAGATCCGTTACATCTTCCGTGAGTTCCCGCTCGACATCAAAGCCGCCGCGGGCTCGATGCTGTCGCGCTGCATCGCCAACGGCGACGCGCCGAAATACTTCGCCGTCACCGACATGCTGTTCCGCCAGCAGAGCGACTGGGTGGTGAAGAACACCACGGAGACCCTGACGCGGATCGGCAAGCAGGCCGGCCTCACCCAGCAGCAGGTCGAGGCCTGCCTGAAGGACCAGGCGCTGCTCGACAAGATCGCCGCCGACCAGAAATACGCCAGCGACATTCTCAAGGTCGATTCCACGCCGACCTTCTTCATCAACGGCGAGAAGATCAAGGGCGAGGCCTCGTTTGAGGAATTCGCGAAGAAGATCAATCCGCTGCTGAAGAGCTGATTCGCTCGTCAAGATCCTGATTCGCATCTCGAAAGCCGTATCTTTCCCGGCATAAATCCCTTGGGAAAAGCGGCTTTCGCCGGTTGCCCTCGCGGCGCGCCGCGGCCATTGTCCAGCCGCATGAGGCGCCTCGCGCGACTCGCCCGGATAGTGACACTGCCTTCCATGGTATTGTCCCGGCAGGGGGATTCGCGCCTGCCAACAGAGATGCGTGCTTATGAAAATCACCCGCCTGCGACTTCACGGCTTCAAGTCCTTCGTTGAGCCCACGGACTTCGTCATCGAGCCCGGCCTGACCGGCGTGGTCGGACCCAACGGTTGCGGCAAGTCGAATCTCGTCGAAGCGCTGCGCTGGGCGATGGGTGAAACCTCGTACAAATCGCTGCGCGCCGCCGACATGGACGCGGTGATCTTCGCCGGCTCCGGCAACCGTCCCGCGCGCAACCACGCCGAAGTGACGATGACGATCGACAATGCCGATCGCACCGCGCCTGCGGCGATGAACGACAGCCAGCTGCTCGAAATCTCCCGCCGCATCGAGCGTGAAGCGGGTTCGGTCTATCGCATCAACGGCCGCGACGTCCGCGCCCGCGACGTGCAGATCCTGTTCGCCGACGCCGCCACCGGCGCGCGTTCGCCCGCCCTCGTCCACCAGGGCAAGATCGGCGAGATCATCCAGGCCAAGCCCGAGCAGCGCCGCCGCGTGCTGGAAGACGCCGCCGGCGTCGCCGGCCTGCACGCCCGCCGCCACGAAGCCGAGCTGCGGCTGAAGGCGGCCGAAACCAACCTCACCCGCGTCGAGGACGTGATCGGCCAGCTCGCAGGGCAAATGGAAGGCCTGAAGAAGCAGGCCCGCCAGGCCGTGCGCTACCGCGAGGTCGCGGCCAAGGTCCGCAAGGCCGAAGCCACGCTGTTCCATCTGCGCTGGATCGGCGCCCATGCCGACGTCAACGAATCCGGCCAGACCCATGATCTCGCGGTGCGCGAGATGGCCGAGCGCACCCAGCACCAGGCCGAAGCCGCCCGCATCCAGGCGATCCGCGCCGCCGAAATGCCGGCGCTGCGCGATGCCGAAGCCCGCGCCGCGGCAGGCCTTCAGCGCCTGACCAATGCCCGTGAGTTGCTCGACCGCGAGGAAGAGCGCGCCAAGGAGCGCGTCGCCGAGCTCGAACGCCGCCTCGCCCAGTTCGAAGGCGACATTTCCCGTGCTCAGCAACAAACCATGGATGCCGACGTCGCGCTGCAGCGGCTCGACAGCGAAGATGCCGAGCTGAAGGAAGAGATCAAGTCGCGCGTCGAGAAGCGCTCCGGCGTCGACGAGCGCGTCAGCGAAGCCGAGGCGGTGCTGACCGAAACCGAGCAGCAGTTCGCCGAGCTCACCACCGCGCTCGCCGACCTCACCGCCAAGCGCAACCAGCTCGAAGCCAACGTCCGCACCCATCGCGACAAGCTCGCCCGGCTCGACCAGGAAATCACGAACGTCGCCGCCGAAGAGCAGAAGCTTGCCGATGAGACCGGCGGCTTCGGCGATCTCGACGAGCTGACCGCAACGGTCGAGACCGCCGAGCAGACGCTGGCCGCTTCCGAAGCCGCCGCGCAGGCGAGCGAAGCCGCACACGTCGCCGCCCGCCAGACGCTGGAATCCTCGCGCTCGCCGCTGGTCGAAGCCGACAAGCGCGTGCAGCGGCTCGAGACCGAGGCGCGCACGATCTCCAAGATCGTCAATGGCGAGACCAAGAATCTGTGGCCGCCGATCATCGACGGCATCACCGTCGACAAGGGCTTTGAAAAGGCGATCGGCGCAGCCCTCGGCGACGATCTCGACGCGCCCGTCGATCCGTCGGCGCCGATGCGCTGGACCAATGCCGGCGCGGTCACCGATGGCGATCCGGAACTGCCCGCAGGTGCCGTCCCGCTCGCGAGCCACGTGCAGGCGCCCGCCGAGCTGGCCCGCCGCCTGGCGCAGATCGGCGTGGTGCCACGCGAGCGCGGTGCCGAACTGGTCTCGCAGTTGAAGACCGGCCAGCGGCTGGTCTCGCCCGAAGGCGACGTCTGGCGCTGGGACGGCTTTGTCGCCGCCGCCCACGCGCCGACTGGCGCCGCACGGCGCCTTGCCGAGCGCGCCCGTCTCGTCGACATCGAGAACGAGCTGGAGCAGGCCCGCATCGACGCCCAGATCAAGCGTCAGGCGCTGGAGAATGCCGAGGCCGAGCTGCAGATGGCCGCCAGCACGGAAGGTGCGAGCCGCGAAGCCTGGCGCGCCGCGCAGCGCGAGGTGAACGTCGCGCGTGAGCGCCATGCCACGGCCGAGCGCGAGATCGGCCGCCACGCCGCGCGCAAGGCGACGCTATCGGAAGCGCACAGCCGCCTCGCCGCCGACCGCGCCGAGGCCGAGGCTGCCTACGAATACGCCGAAGCCGGCATCACCGAACTGCCGTCGAGCGAGGACACCGAGACCCGTCTCGCCGCCGTCCGCAGCGACATCGAGGGCCATCGCCGCATGGCCGCCCAGGTCCGCGCCGAGGCGCAGGCGCTGGCGCGCGAGGCCGAACTGGCCGACCGCCGCGTGCAGGCGATCCTCGCCGAGCGCACCGAGTGGGCGAACCGCAAGGAGAGCGCGGCCTCCCACATCGACACCATCCAGACCCGCATCACCGAGGTCTCGATCGAGCGCAGCGACCTCGAAAACGCGCCGGCCGTGTTCGCCGAGAAGCGCAGCGCGCTGATCACCGAGATCGAATATGCCGAGAACGACCGCCGCATGGCCGCCGACGCGCTCGCCACCGCGGAAACCGCGATGGCCGAGACCGATCGCGTCGCGAAGCTGACGCTCGAAGCACTCTCCAGCTCGCGCGAGGCCACCGCCCGCGCCGAGGAACGCATGGAAGGTTCGCGGCGTCGGCTCGAGGACATCGAGCGCGAGATCCGCGACATGCTGGAAGTCGAGCCGCAGGCCGTCGTCGGCCTCGCCGAGCTCGAGCCCGGCGCGGAGCTGCCGCCGCTGCACGACATCGAGGAAGACCTCGAAAAGATGCGCCGCGATCGCGAGCGCCTCGGCGCCGTCAACTTGCGCGCCGAGGAAGAGCTGCGCGAGGTCGAAACCCAGCACACCGGCCTGGTCACCGAGCGCGATGACCTGGTCGAAGCCATCAAGCGGCTGCGCCAGGGCATCCAGAGCCTCAACAAGGAGGCCCGCGAGCGGCTGTTGACCTCGTTCGAGGTCGTCAACAACCACTTCAAGCGCCTGTTCGTGGAGCTGTTCGGCGGCGGCGAGGCCGCGCTGCATCTGATCGAGAGCGACGATCCGCTCGAAGCCGGTCTCGAGATCATCGCCAAGCCCCCCGGCAAGAAGCCGCAGACGCTGTCGCTGCTCTCGGGCGGTGAGCAGGCACTGACCGCGATGGCGCTGATCTTCGCGGTGTTCCTCACCAACCCCTCGCCGATCTGCGTGCTGGACGAAGTCGATGCACCGCTCGACGACCACAACGTCGAACGCTACTGCAACCTGCTGCACGAGATGACCAGTTCGACCGACACGCGCTTCATCATCATCACGCATAACCCGATCACGATGGCGCGGATGAACCGTCTGTTCGGCGTCACCATGGCCGAGCGCGGCGTCTCGCAGCTGGTGTCGGTGAGCCTGTCAGAGGCGGTGGACATCCTCGACCAGAACGTGGCGTGACGCTGTAGTCCCGCCGCACCCATTGACGTCATCATCCGCGAAGGCGGATGATCCAGTACGCCGCGCTGTCTTGGTATAACGGCGTCGTCTCGGAATACTGGATGCCCCGCTTTCGCGGGGCATGACTGTGGATGATGATAGCTCCCACCCTCCCCGCCGAACTCAAGGCCGCCCTCGACGGAAAGCTCCAGGGCTTTTCGCGCACCGACGCCGCGCAGCGATCGCAGAAAATCTCGACCACCTATCGCGCCGGCGGCGGCTCCGGCACGATCAAGTCCGACGCCGACGCGCTCGCCTATGCGCTGGCGCGCATGCCCGCGACCTACGCGGCGGTAGCCGCCAGCCTGAACGCGTTAACCGAGATCGCACCGGACTTCGCCCCGGAGACACTGCTCGACGTCGGCGCAGGTCCGGGCACCGCAAGCTGGGCCGCGGCCGAGGCGTTCTCGTCGCTGCAAGATTTCACGCTGCTCGACGCCAACGCCACGCTGAGCCGGCTCGCGCTCGAACTGACACGCGACAGTACACGTTTGGCTGATTGCCGTTACCTGCCGGGCGATGCCGCCACCAATCTCACCGAAGCGTCGCAAGCCGATCTCGTGATCGCCAGCTACATCATCGGCGAACTCACCGAGAGCGACCAACGCAAGCTCACAGAGACGATGTGGGCGAAAGCGCGCCAAGCGCTGGTCGTGATCGAGCCCGGCACGCCGGCCGGTTACGCCCGCATCCTCACACTGCGCCAGCAACTGATCGGGCTAGGCGCCTTCGTCGCCGCGCCCTGCCCGCACGAAAAGCCCTGCCCGCTCGCCGCACCCGACTGGTGTCACTTCTCCCAGCGCCTGCCGCGCTCCCAGGCGCACCGCCAGATCAAGGGCGCCGACGTGCCGTTCGAGGACGAGCGGTTCATCTACGTCGCCCTGACCCGCGCACCGCCCGCGACGCGCGCCGCCCGCGTGCTGGCGCCGCCGGATGTCGGCAAGGCCGAGATTGCGGCGAAGGTCTGCACCGAGGACGGCGTCGCCATCACGAAGGTGCCGCGCCGCGACAAGGCCGCTTATGCGCGGGCCCGGCGCTGGCGCTGGGGCAACGTGGCCGTATAATGCCCGCTAAATGCGAACGTTAGGACCAGCGACCCCAGTCCCCTACTGCAACACTTTCGCCCCATGCAAACACTAGCGTTCCTGCCAGGATGGACCGTTGAGATCGATCGTGCAGCACGACGGCTGACGATTCTAAGGGAGTCCATTATCCCGTGGCCAGCGATCCTTCGACGGAAAACGATTGTCAATTCTTGCACCTTCGATGAGTGCACGGCGGTTGGTACCGTCCCGGACGACCCCGAAAGTCATATCTCGAGTGGAGTGTATCTGGACTTCAGGGGAGGAAGGGAGGTCATTCCGGTACTCCTTCCGAGTGAGGCTTCGAGACTTGCTACGGAATTGTCCGTTGCGACGGGAGCACCAAGGCGCGACGTAAAAAGCTGGCACCGCTCGCTCTGGGGTGGCTCTGACGATGACTGACGAACGATTTGGGCCGTAGCGCAGGCCACCATTGTGGCCGAAAGTTAACCACGGTTCACCGTTTTCGCTTTGAACTCGGGTGGCTTCCCATTCGACCAAGTCTTACCTCTTCTCTGCGCCGGGGCTCTCATCCCGCGCCAATTTGGTTTAGGCTGCGCCCGCCTTATTCCCCCTTCAGGAGTTCTCCATGTCGACCGGCTGGATCGTTCTCGGCGTCATCGTCGTCCTCGTGTTCCTGGCGTTCAGCGCCTACAACCGCCTGGTGGCGCTGGGGCAGCGCGTCGGCCAGGCCTTTGCCGACATCGACGTGCAGCTCAAGCAGCGCCACGATCTGGTCCCGAACCTGGTCGAGACAGTGAAGGGCTACGCCTCGCATGAGCGCGGCACGCTCGACGACGTCATCAAGGCGCGCAATTCGGCGATATCGGCGCAAGGACCTTCGCAGGTGTCCGCGGCCGAGAACCAGCTCTCCGGCGCGCTCGGCCGTCTGATCGCGCTGTCGGAGGCCTATCCCGACCTCAAGGCCAACGCCAACTTCCAGCAGCTTGCCAGCGAGCTCTCCGACCTCGAGAACAAGATCGCGGCGAGCCGCCGCTTCTTCAACAGCGCGGTCCAGGAATACAACACCGGCATCCAGCAGATGCCCGCCGCGCTGTTCGCCGGCATGTTCGGCTTCACCAAGAAGGACTTCTTCGATCTCGGCGCGAGCCGTACCGAGGTCGAGGCCGCGCCTCAGGTGAAGTTCTGAGTTGAGCCGATAGGCCGGCAGGGCATCGCGTCATGGCCGCGTATGGTCTCTACACGCACATCGCCTCGAACAAGTTTCGTTCGATGCTGCTGCTCGCCGGCCTGTTCGCGCTGGTCTACGTGCTGGTCTATGCCGGCGCGCTGGTTGCCGAAGTCGTCATCGACGGCAATGAGACCGTCGCCTATTATCTGAACCGGGCCTTCTACGACCTGCTGAAGGCCGCGCCCTTCGCGACGATCGCAGCGGCCGTCTGGATCGTGATCGCCTATTTCTTCCACCAGTCGATGATCGACGCGGTGACCGGCGGCCACGACGTCACCCGGCAGGAGGAGCCGCGGCTCTACAATCTGCTCGAAAATCTCTGCATCTCGCGCGGCATCACCATGCCGAAGCTGAAGATCATGGAGAGCCCGGCGCTGAACGCGTTCGCGACCGGCCTCAATCCGCGGCAATATTCCATCACCGTCACCACCGGCCTCCTCAATGCGCTCAATGACAAGGAGATCGAAGCGGTGCTGGGCCACGAGCTGACCCACATCAAGAACGGCGACGTGCAACTGATGGTGGTCGCCGTCATCATCGCCGGCGTGGTCGGCTTCTTCGGCGAATTGTTCTTCCGCCTGTTCACGAATTTCAGCTGGAGCTCCGGCGGCTCGTGGTCATCGGGCTCCTCCTCGTCGTCGCGGTCGTCCTCGTCATCGAGCGACAGCAAGAGCTCCGGCGGCGCGGTGATCGTGATCATCATCGCGGTCGTGCTGATCGTGGTGGCCTGGCTGATGTCGCAGGTGGTCAAGCTCGCATTGTCGCGCTCGCGCGAATACCTCGCCGACGCCGGCTCCGTCGAGCTGACCAAAGACCCCGATGCCATGATCTCGGCGCTGCGCAAGATCGAGAACCGCGGCGAGCTGCCGGGCGCGACCTCGGCGGTGATGGAGCTGTGCGTGGACAATCCGCGCGAGGGCTTTGCCGATCTGTTCGCGACCCACCCCTCGGTGCAGTCCCGGGTCGATGCGCTGGTCAAATTCGCCGGCGGTCACGATCCCGGTCCGCTGCCGGACCCGCCTGACGAGACGGAACAGTCCGAGGCGCAGGCCGATCCGCAGGATGGGCCGCCGCCGGTACCCCACGGCCCGTGGAACGATGCAGGCAGCCCGGCCAATCCGCCGCCCGTGCCCGCGCCAAGCCCCTCAGGAACCCCGGCAGGCAACCCGATCGGGAATCCCGTGGGTCCCTGGGGCCGGCACTAAGCACGCTCCGCGGCCGGGTTCACTGCAATCTGGAAAAACCTCGGGAATTGCAGCAACCGCGGCCTCCGGAATTGAATTCTCCCTTGTTTCTGCCATGTTCGCGCCCAACAGCAGACTCGGGACATCGATTTGGGGCCCGGCCGATTGCGACCTCGCGATCGGGGGCGCGTTAGGGGACAGCAATGGCAAAGCCGGCAGTGGTTGTGGTGGGCGCGGACAAGGGCGGGGTCGGCAAGACCACGGTGTCGCGCACCTTGCTCGATTATTTTTCCGCCAACAACGTGCCGACGCGCGCTTTCGACACGGAATCCCCGCGCGGAACGCTGAAGCGCTTCCACCCTGACATCACCGAGATCGTCGACATGACGACGACGTCGGACCAGATGAAGATCTTCGACACGCTCAACGCGACCAGCCCGTCGGTGACTGTGATCGACGTCCGCGCCGGCCTGCTCTCGCCGGCGCTGGCGTCGCTGCGCGACATCGGTTTCCTCGACGCCGCCAAGGCCGGCCAGATCACGTTTGCGGTGTTCCATATCCTGGGACCCTCGATCGCCTCGCTGGACGAGATCGCCGAGACCGCGGGCTTCATGGGCGGGGCAAAATATTTCCTGGTGAAGAACTTCATCAACGATACCCAGTTCTTCCAGTGGGACCAGGCGACTTACCAATCCTATTTCAACCGCATCAAGGACGCGACCGAGCTCACCATCCCCAAGCTCAACGAAATGGCCTATGAGCAGGTCGAAGTCTCGTCCGTCCCGTTCCTGAAATTCGTCGCCAACAAGGGCATCAACGACGAGGCCGCGAACTATTCGTTCGTGCTGCGCGGCTATGTCCGGCACTGGCTTGCGAACGTCTGGAGCGAGTTCGACCGGATCCGGCTGACCGACATCGTCGGCTCGAAGCCCGGCGCCCGCAGCAGCGAAAAATAGTTGCGGGCGACGTCCGGATACGGCTGGATTGGGGCGGTCAGTTCGCTCAGACAATAGCCCGTGATGCCCGCGACGCCCCTCTACATCATCTGTTCGCCCCGCCCGCAGGTCGGCAAGACGCTGCTGGCGCGGCTATTGACTGAATTCCTGTTGCTCAAGAACGGCAACGTCACGGCCTTCGACGTCAATCTGAAAGAGCCGTCGCTGCTCGATTATCTGCCGAAGGTCACCGAAACCGCGGATGTGATCGATACATTCGGCAAGATGCAGCTGATGGACCGCGTCATCGTCGACGATGGGCTTGCCAAGGTGATCGACCTCGGTTTTCACGCCTTCGACGAGTTCTTCAAGATGACCGACGAGATCGGCCTGCTCAAGGAGGCCGCGCGCCGCCATGTCGCGCCGATGATCCTGTTCGTGGCCGACACCGACCGCGTCTCCGCCCGGGCGCATGAGATGCTGCGCGAGCGGATCCCGCGGATGAACCTGATCACGGTGGACAATGAGCACATCGTGCGCGGCGAGCTGCCGGCCGCAATGGCGGTCGGGCGGGTATTCCGCCTGCCCGCGCTGCCCGGCTTCCTGAAGACCTATGTCGACCGGCTGAACTTCTCTTTCACCGGCTATCTGCGCCAGGAGAAGGACGCCTCGACCGAGTTGCACCAGTGGACCCGGCGCAATTACCTCGCCTTCCGCGAGCTGGAGCTGAGCCTGATCCTGCAACGGTCCTGAGGTGAACATTTTACCCGGATAATATTGACTGCGAGGCGGACTGTGCCTATGAGGACGCCCATCGGCGTCCCCTCCAGCAAGGTCCATCCCGTGAGCATCGACCGGAAAGCAGCCATCGCCGCCTACAAGGCGCCGAACCTCGAAACGATCCAGAACCGCATCTGGTTTTCGCTGCGCCAGGGCAGCCACACCTGCCGCAGCCTCCAGATTGCCTGGAACACGCACGGCGAGGCCGACCTGACGTTCGGCGAGTGCGAGCGGCTGGAGGATGAGGAAAGCGGCTATGTCAGGAACGCGCTGCTGAGGGAGCGAATGCTGCACTGGCTGGCGGAACTGAAGGCCGAGGCGATCTAGGCGAGATGCGACGCCAGGAGAGCCTTCTTCGGGCACGTGGCTCGCTCCCAGGATGGGAGGGATCCGCGATCAGGACGATATTGGTCTTTCATATGCAGAGGACGTAGTACCGTGAGTAAGTTTCGCCACCCGGGTCCCAAGAGGCCGTGGGTTGGAAGCCCATCCTTTCGTACAGACGATGCGAGTCCGTCAGCGCGTTGTTGCTGGACAAGCGTATCCGACCGTAGCCTGCACTGCGGGCAAAGCTAATAAGTCCATCTCCGATAGCCCGTGCGATTCCGCGGCCACGGTAGATTGGGGCTACAAACATGCGAACCATTTCGCACTCTCGATCATCTAAACATTTGATCGCGCCGGTGCCGATGATTGCGCTTTCGGCGATCGCACACAAAAAGAGAGCCCGATCGACGTACACGCCTTCCGCGTTGTCGACGTCCGACAAACGCGAATAGATAAAGTCCCGTACAAAGGAGTCCGGGTGGCCATCAAAATGCTCATGCCAGGCGGCCTCGATGAGCCGCCGAGCCCCCGGCGCGTCGCCAAGTCGGAATGGCCGAATTGTCCAATTGGGTTCCAGCCGCGTGAGGATCGCCATGGGCATCGCCCCCCTTGACCATAGTCCCTCACGTGCAAATCAAAAATCAAGCCGACCGTAGAGTTCGTCGAATGGTACGCACACATGCTCACGGTAGGCGGACCTCGATTGCAGCCGCTCATACCAGCGCTCAACGTTCGGCAAGTTCGGGCGCGGAAGGTCAAGATTAAGGTAGCGATAAAGGTGGGTCCCTATCGGAATATCGGCAAGTGACAGGCGGTCTCCCAGCATGAAAGACCGGCCGTTCAACTGATGGTCGATGTGTTTCAGACAACGGCTGGTTTGTTCCAGAGCTTTGTCGACCGCAACCAAATTGCGCTGCGCTTCGGGCGTCCTGTACCAGCCCCAAAATACGCCAATCATGAATGCTGGCTGCAACGCGGTTTGCGACCAGTCCATCCATTGATCTGCCGTCGCCCGCTCAGCCGGATTCGTCTTCCAGAACGAAGTTTCGGAAGAGTATTTGGCCGCAAGATATCTTAAGATGGCGTGCGACTCCCAGACCCTGATCCCAGCGTCATCAATCAATGGAACACGGCCATGCGGGTTCATGGCCAGGAATTCTGCCGTACCCAGCCCCCCGAACGAGCCTCCAAGCTCGACATGCTTGTGCGCGATGCCGAGCTCACCGATCAGCCACATCACCTTCTGTAAGTTGAACGACGATTTGCGGCCGTAGACGGTGAGCATTTGGCGTAGGCCTCAACTGGGATATTGTATTCTACCTAAAGTAGCAGAAAAGCAAAAATGAAGTGACGGCACAAGCTGCAATGGCTCCTCACTGCCGTCCGGCTGGCGCTATCCCTGATCTCCCGCGCCAAAGCGACTCAATGCCCCTCGAACGTCATCAGCGTGCGCACCGGCACGTCCATGGCGCGCAGCTTGGCGGCGCCGCCGAGTTCGGGCAGGTCGATGATGAAACAGGCGGCGACCACATTGGCGCCGATCTGGCGCAGAAGCTTCACCGCGCCCTCGGCGGTGCCGCCGGTGGCGATGAGGTCGTCGACCAGGATGACGCGCTCGCCGGGCGCGATGGCGTCGACATGCATCTCCATCTCGTCGATGCCGTATTCCAGCGAATAGGCGATGCGCACGGTGGTGTGCGGCAGCTTGCCCTTCTTGCGGATCGGCACGAAGCCGGCAGAGAGCTGATGCGCCACCGCGCCGCCGATGATGAAGCCGCGCGCTTCCATGCCGGCGACCTTGTCGATCTTGTTGCCGGCCCAGGGATTGACAAGCTCGTCGACCGCGCGGCGGAACGCGCGCGCGTCCGCGAGCAAGGTCGTGATGTCGCGGAACATGATCCCCGGCTTGGGATAGTCGGGGATGGTGCGAACGCTCGCCTTCAGATCGTATGTCATAACCAACCTCTCAACTGACGGACGCTTCCAGCCGGAATGCGTTCTCGACAATCCTCAAGCCCACCTCGTTGCCGAGCGACATCAGCGATTCCGGATGGAATTGCACGCCGGCGACCGGCAGCGTCTTGTGCTCCATCGCCATGGCGACACCGTCCCCGGTGCTGGCCGTGACATCAAGCACCTCCGGCATGCTGTCGCGCTCGACAAAGAGTGAATGATAGCGGCCGATGATAATTTCGTTCGGCAAATTGCGCATCAGCCGCCCGCCGCGGACCTGCACCCGCGAGGGCCGGCCGTGGGCGGGATGGGTGAGCTGGCCGAGCTCGCCGCCGAAATATTCGCCGATCGCCTGCACGCCGAGGCAGACGCCGAACACCGGCAGCTTCTTCTCCAGCGCCGCATCGATCGTCTTCCTGATCCCGAAATCCTCGGGCCGGCCCGGGCCGGGCGACAGCACCAGCAAATCCCACCTCTTCCGCTTGAGCATGTCCAGCGCATGCACATAGCGGACCACGGTGACGTCGGCGCCGACCTGGCGGAAATAATCGGCGAGCATGTGCACAAAGCTGTCGTCGTGGTCGATCAGCAGCACCTGCTTGCCCGAGCCGGTGGCATCGGGCGCGAAGGTCGACAGCGGCTTTGGCGGATCGCCGCGCAGCGCCTGGAACAGCGCTGCAGCCTTGACCTGGCATTCGCGGTCTTCGGCGGCCGGATCGGAGTCGAACAGACAGGTCGCGCCGACGCGTACTTCGGCGAGGCCCTCCTTCATGCGGATGGTGCGGATGGTGAGGCCGGTGTTGATGCTACCGTCGAAATTCACCGCGCCGATCGCGCCGGCATACCAGCGCCGCGGCGAACGCTCGTGATCCTCCACGAACTGCATCGCCCAGAGCTTTGGCGCGCCTGTTACGGTGACGGCCCAGGCATGGGTAAGGAAGGCGTCGAGCGCGTCGAAGCCGGGGCGCAGCATGCCCTCGACGTGATCGACGGTGTGGAACAGCTTTGAGTAGGTCTCGATCTGCCGGCGCGCCAGCACCTTGATCGTGCCGGGCACGCAGACGCGCGCCTTGTCGTTGCGGTCGACGTCGGTGCACATGTTCAGCTCGAACTCGTCCTTCTCCGAGTTCAGGAGCTGGCGGATCTGCTCGGCATCGCCGATCGCGTCACTGCCGCGCGCGATGGTGCCCGAGATCGGGCAGGTCTCGACGCGGCGTCCGTCCGAGCGCACGAACATTTCCGGCGAGGCCGAGACGAGAAACTCGCCCTCGCCGAGATTCATCAGCGCGCCATAGGGCGAGGGATTGATGACGCAGAGCCGCTGGAAGACTTCCGCCGGCGAGCGGTCGCAGGGCTCGGCGAACAGCTGCCCCGGCACCGCTTCGAACAGATCGCCACGCGCAAAAGCCGCGCGCGCGGTTTCCACCGTGGCCTGATATTCGCCGGGGGCGTGATCGGCAAAGCCCTGGCGCGGTGTCTTCAGGTACGGGCTCTCGGCCGTTTCGTGCGGCAGGCCCGCGGTGGACTTGCCCTTCCAGGCGAAGTCGTAGGAGAGCACCACGCCGCGGCCGGTGGCGCGGTCATAGGCCAGCAGGCGGTCGGGCACGTAGAGCACGATGTCGCGCTGATCGACCTCGCGCGGGCGCTTCTGCACGAGGTCCTCGATCTGGAACACGAGGTCGTAGGCGAAGGCGCCGAACAGGCCGAGCAGCCCGTCGTCATTGGCAGAGAAGGCAGCGACGAGGTCGCGCACCAGCGACATCACGCTGGCGCGCCGCGTGCGCTGGTCTTCCTCGATCGGGGCATCGCCGCGGATGATGTGGCCGGCAAGGCGCGTCGCCGTCTTCTCGGAGATCACGACGCAGGGCTCGCGCAGCACGTCGCCGAGGAAGGCGATCAGCACCTGGCCGCGTTCGTTCAGCGCCTCCAGCTTGAAATTGACGCCAGTGGTCTCGAGCTTGAGCGGCGGGTCGGAGAAGCCGAGGTCAAAGCTCTCGTAGCGGCCGGGCACGGTCGTGCCCGAGGACAGCACCACGCCGCGGCGGCGGTCGAGCAGGTTGATGAGATCGTCGAGCCGGCTCGCACCGCCGGTAAACTGCTCGGCCACGCGAGTGATCGCGAGACCTGCGCGGGTCACATAGTCGCTTCTGGCCGGGAGGGCAAAGACTGTCCTGTTCATGTGGTCCTCTTACGAAACTTGCCGAGGGAACGCCACACAGGACAAACGATCAGGCCGCCGCGCTGTGCTGGCGACCTTCGACGATTTATGGAAAAGAAATCGCACCGGCCACCTCTTAGGAGGTGCGCCACCAAAGACGGGCTGGGCGGACGGCGGTGCTCATGGGCGGATACTCACCATGGCACGGGGACGGCGTCAAGGGTTGGCAGACCGCCTCGATCGCCAACATGGCGCGGCTTATGCCCGAATCTGCAGGCTGTCACGCCCCAAGGTCGCCGCTGCGGCGTGACGCTCGATTTCGGCTCGGGTCACGTTGAGCGCGGGCGCACCATCGGCTTCGATAACACTGGCATGGTCGGCCAAGGTTTCAACCAAAACGCCGGTCTTCCCTGTGACCGCACACCATGTGGCCCGATCCTCGCTCACACTCAAAGCTGTGATCATCGCGGCCGGGTCCAGTCCCGACTTCCGCAACAGCAGGTCGATGGCTTCGGCCGCCAGGTTCCGCTCGGCAATTCTCACGAAATTCCGAGTCTTTTCAGCCTGCACAATAGATAGCCGCGCGCCAATCAGTGTCGGCGGAAAGCTCTTCAAGGCTTCGGGCGTTTCGGCAGACTTCGGGCTCGTATTGCCCGGACCGAATTCATAGAGCTGCCCCCCGGCCTCCTCATACACGCACAGTCGCGGGCCCTTGTTGGTTTGAACGGTCAAAGCCTTGCTTTGCATCCCCGGCTTGTCCCCGTTGCTTTCCGGGAACACCAGCAGCTTGAACTCCGGCTCGGGCGCCACAGCCCCGCATGCGGCGGCAACCGTGATTTGCAGTGGGTCCGTCATCTGGAAGCTGATCTCCTGAACGCTTCGCCATATCCGGCGCTGTGACAGATGGGGATGAAGTTGCGCAAGCCGTTCGGTTTCGGAGGCGTATTGCTCCCGAGCGACTGCGCGCAATTCTGGCCAGTTCGCAATCCATCGGGCCGCGAGCGCCCTCATCGGCTGCTGCCGCTCGGCTTCGTTTAAGCGGTGGTCGAGCGCCTCGAGCGCTGCAGCACGCGCAGTGTGTCCGTTCTGCAAGGCGGCCTCGTCGGGGTGCTCCTTCACCCAAGCCATCATCTCCTGCAGCATCTGCCGTTGCGCGCTTGCCCCCATGGCTTTCAGCCCAGCGAGCGCATCCTCAGCTATCACCGGAAGCATCGCGATGCCGGTATTACCGATGAACTGACTGTGACCGCCGTTGCGGACCTGCGAGACATAATAATCGGCGTGACAGGCCTGCATCGCCACGACGGGCAGTTCACGCCCGGTGTATCCGGCACGTCGAATGTCCCTGGCGTACTCCCCCACGGCTTCGATCAGGCTGTCGACATTCTCAGAGTCCTGTGCAGCCTTCAGCGCTTCGCAAGTGACAACAACCGTTGCCAACCGACCAGCCTCGATCATCGTGCCCCCGCGTCCGCAATGGCGAAACGCCACGCAATTACGCCTTGTGATTGCAGAAGGCAATTATAAACGTAACGCGGCAGGAGGCGTCGGGCCGATCCGCGCGCAGGCAGGCGGCGTCCTAAGCCAGATACTTCCGGAAAAACTCCGTCGCTCGGCCCCAGGCGAGCTCGGCGGCTTCGCGGTCGTGCACGGCCTGGCGCTGCTCGTTGACGAAGGCGTGCTCGGCGTCATAGCGGAACAGCTCCAGCGACTTGCCGGCGGCCTTCATGGCCTTCTCGAAGCCGTTGACCAGCTCCGGCGTGCACCAATCGTCCTTGTTGGCGAAATGGGCCTGGAGCGGGATCTTGACGTCGGCGGGCTTGGCCGCCTGCTCCGGCGGAATGCCGTAGAACACGACGCCGGCTGCGAGCTCCGGCACATGCACGGCGCCGATGATGGTGACGGCGCCGCCGAGGCAGAAGCCCGTCAGCCCGACCTTGGCGCCGTTGCGCGACAGATATTGCGTGGCGCCGCGCACCGTCTGCGTGGTGGCGTCCATGAAATCGAGCGAGTTCATCTCTTTGCCGGCGGCGTCCGTGTCGTGATACGGCACCACCTTGCCCTTGTAGAGATCGGGCGCCAGCGCGTCGAAACCGGCGAGCGCAAAGCGGTCGCACAGGCCCTTGATCTGGTCCGACAGGCCCCACCATTCCTGGATCACGACCACGCCCGGCGCATTGCCGCGCGCGGCGTTGGCGAGATAGCCCGAGGCGTCCTTGCCGTCCGGGCGCTTGAAGGTGATGGCGGTTCCCATGGTGTCCTCCGACGAGTTTCTGGGGGAGCGGTTGGCGGTATTTTGGCCGCTGGGAGCGCGATAGGCAATCGCGCCAGACAACACACGCGCGTGTCCAACAAAAAAGCCCCCTTGCGGGGGCTTCTTCATGTCTCGTCTCGCGCGGCTCAGTGCGAGTCGGCCCAGACCTTCTTCTTGGTGAAGTACATCAGGCCGGCGAAGATGATCAGGAAGATGAAAACCTGGAAGCCGAGGCGCTTGCGCGCCTCCATGTGCGGCTCGGCGGTCCACATCAGGAACGTGGTGACGTCCTTGGCATATTGCGCGACCGTGGCCGGCGAGCCGTCGTCATAGGTCACCTGGCCGTCGCTGAGCGGCTTCGGCATCTTGATGGCGTGGCCCGGGAAGTACTTGTTGTAGTACGAGCCCTCCGGAATGGTCACGCCTTCCGGCACCTTCTCCTCAAACCCCTGGAGCACAGCCGAGACGTAATCCGGGCCCTGCTCCTGGTACTGGCTGAAGAAGTCGATGATGAACATCGGGAAACCGCGGCCATAGGAGCGCGCCTTGGTGATCAGCGAGAGGTCGGGCGGTGCCGCACCACCGTTCGCCGCGCGCGCGGCCTGCTCGTTCGGGAACGGCGAGGGGAAATAGTCCGCCGCACGGCCCGGGCGCTCGAACATGTCGCCGGCATCGTTCGGACCGTCCTTGATCTTGTAGTCGGAGGCGAAAGCCGCCACCTGCGCCGTCGAATAGCCGGGGCCGCCGGCATCTCCGAGATTGCGGAAGGCGATATAGGACAGGCCGTGGCAGTTGGCGCAGACTTCCTTGTAGACCTTGAGGCCGCGCTGCAACGCGCCGCGGTCATAATGTCCGAAAGGGCCCGCAAACGACCATTTGTTGCCCGGCGGCTTGTCGCTGCCTTCGTTGGCGCGTGCGTCCTGTAGGGAACCGAGGAACAGCGCGCCGGCGGCGACGAGCGCGATGGCGACGGAGGTCACCGCCTTGCCGCCCTTGGCGAGGATCGCCTCCGAGATCGAGTTCGGGACCGGCCGCGGCGTCTCGATGCGCGAGAGCAGCGGCAGCACGATCAGGAAGTAGGCGAAGTAGCAGACCGTCAGGACCCGGCCGGCGATCACATAGATGCCTTCCGGCGGCTGCGCGCCGAGATAGCCGAGCAGGATGCAGACCGCGACGAAGATCCAGAAGAACTGCTTGGCCAGCGGCCGGTACTTCGACGATTTGGTCTTGGCGGCATCGAGCCAGGGCAGGAAGCACAGGATGATGATCGCCGAGAACATCCCGATCACGCCCGCGAGCTTGTTCGGGATCGAGCGCAGGATCGCGTAGAACGGCAGGTAATACCATTCCGGCACGATGTGCGGCGGGGTCACGCCCGGGTTCGCCGGGATGTAGTTGTCGGCATCGCCCAGATAGTTCGGCATGTAGAAGATGAACCAGGCGTAGAGCAGCAGGAAGCAGGCGACGCCGAATCCGTCCTTGATGGTCGCGTGCGGCGTGAACGGCACCGTGTCCTTTTCCGTCTTCGGCTCGACGCCGTCAGGATTGTTCTGGCCGGCGACATGCAGCGCCCAGACGTGGAGCACGACGACGCCCGCGATCAGGAACGGCAGCAGGTAATGCAGCGAGAAGAAGCGGTTCAAGGTCGGGTTGCCGACCGAATAGCCGCCCCACAAGAGCGTCACGATGCTCTCGCCGACATAGGGAATGGCGGAGAACAGATTGGTGATGACGGTGGCGCCCCAGAAGCTCATCTGGCCCCACGGCAGCACGTAGCCCATGAAGCCCGTCGCCATCATCAGGAGGTAGATGATGACGCCGAGGATCCACAGCACCTCGCGCGGCTCCTTGTACGAGCCGTAATAGAGGCCACGCAGCATGTGGACGTAGACCGCGAAGAAGAACATCGACGCGCCGCAGGCATGCATGTTGCGCAGCAGCCAGCCGTAATTGACGTCGCGGACCAGCAGCTCGACCGACTTGAAGGCGAGATCGGCATGCGGCGTGTAGTGCATCGCCAGGATCACGCCGGTCAGGATCTGCATCCCCAGCATGAAGGAGAGGATCGCGCCGAAGGTCCACCAGTAGTTCAGGTTGCGCGGGGTGGGATAGACGACGAAGGAAGAGTGCACGAGACCCATGATCGGCAGACGTCGCTCGATCCATTGCAGGGCCGGGTTGCTCGGCTGGAAGTCGGATGGTCCGCTCATGATGCGATCCTGAGGAAATAATACGACATGACGGTTCGAGGCTTCGGACGCGGGTCCGAAGCTCAGCCGATCTGGATTTTGGTGTCGGAAACGAAAGAGTACGGCGGCACCGGCAGGTTCGCGGGCGCGGGCCCCTGGCGGATGCGACCGGACGAATCGTACTGCGAACCATGGCAGGGGCAGAAGAACCCGTCGTAATTGCCTTCATGAGCGATCGGGATGCAGCCGAGATGGGTGCAGATGCCGATCACCACCAGCCACTGATCGTGGCCGGATTTGACCCGGGCCTCGTCGCTCTGCGGATCGGGCAGGCTCGCCACGGGAACGGCGCGCGCCTCGTCGATCTGCTTCTTGGTGCGGTGGCTGATGTAGATCGGCTTGCCGCGCCAGAACACCTTGATGTCCTGCCCCTCGGCGACCGGGCTGAGATCGACCTCGATCGGCGCACCGGCCGCGATGGTCGACGCATCAGGATTCATTTGAGAGATGAAGGGCCAGAGCGCAGCCGCGCCCCCTACTGCAGCAGCTGCCCCCGTTGCAACGAATAAGAAATCACGGCGTGTCGGATGGTCCGCCGAAGACGCTGTCGTCACGATTCCAACCCTTTCTTCTTATGCTGCCGGCGGAACCGTTCCAGGAGCCCCCAAGGTCCCCGGAACAGAGCTGCCGGCGCCCGCGGCCCCCCGCGGCGGCAGAACTTGGCTTGTCCCCGCCAAAACAAGGCGA
This sequence comes from Bradyrhizobium sp. GW821-FHT13H05, assembly GCF_058804065.1. Classification (NCBI taxonomy): domain Bacteria; kingdom Pseudomonadati; phylum Pseudomonadota; class Alphaproteobacteria; order Hyphomicrobiales; family Nitrobacteraceae; genus Bradyrhizobium; species Bradyrhizobium sp. GW821-FHT13H05. The sequence goes on from NZ_JBXAPO010000004.1 coordinate 242,864, forward strand.
AAACAGCAGTCCAGAATCATTCTATTGGCACCCTTGCCGGGCGAGCGCAAGCTCGCTAACGGCGTGGGGGCGTGCAATGCACGAATTCCGCGGCCAGCGATGTTTTATTGAGACATTTCCGGCCCGCACCCCACCCGATACAACCCATGCAGATCGCTCTTTTCCAACCCGACATCGCCCAGAACACCGGCACGATTCTCAGGCTCTGCGCCTGTCTGGGCATGGCTGCCCATATCATCGAACCGGCGGGCTTCCCGGTCTCCGACCGCCTGTTCCGCCGGGCGGGAATGGATTACCTCGACCATGTCAGCCTGACCCGCCACGACTCCTGGTCGAAATTCGAGGAGTGGCGCGCGGCACATGGCGCCCGCCTGATCCTGTTCACCACCAAGGCCGCCACCGATTACCGCGATTTTCATTACCAGACGTCGGACATCCTGCTATTCGGGCGCGAGAGCGCCGGTGTCACCGACGCGGTGGTCGAGGCCGCCGATGCGCGGCTGGTGATCCCGATCACGCCGGGACTGCGGTCGCTCAATGTCGCCATGACCGCGGCGATGGCCGCAGGCGAGGCGCTGCGGCAGATCCGGAACCCGCAAGGTTGAGATGTTGAGGAGAGAGCATTGAGTTACGCGGTCAAGGAAATCTTCCTGACCCTGCAAGGCGAAGGCGCCCATATGGGGCGCGCCTCCGTGTTCTGCCGCTTTTCCGGCTGCAATCTGTGGAGCGGCCGCGAGGCCGACCGTCAGGATGCGACCTGCAAATTCTGCGACACGGACTTCGTCGGCACCGACGGCACGCTCGGCGGCCGCTACGCGACGGCTGCGGACCTCGCCGATACCATCGCCGCGCAATGGACCGCCTCCAACGGCAACCGCTACGCGGTGCTGACGGGCGGCGAGCCGTTGCTCCAGGTCGATGCCGACCTGATCGATGCGCTCCACACCCGCGGCTTCGAGATCGGGGTCGAGACCAACGGCACGATCGAGGCGCCCGCGGGGCTCGACTGGATCTGCGTCAGCCCCAAGGGCGGCAGCGAGCTCGTCCAGCAGCGCGGCCACGAATTGAAGCTGGTCTATCCGCAGGCTCTCGCCGCGCCCGAAGCGTTCGAGGGCCTCGCCTTCGAGCGCTTCTCGCTCCAGCCGATGGACGGGCCCGAGGTCACAGAGAACACAGCGCGCGCGATCGACTATTGCCTGCGCCATCCGCAATGGCGGCTCAGCGTGCAGACGCATAAATCGCTCGGCATCAGATAGGACTGGTTTTCGAACAGATGTGGGAATTGACGAAATCGTTCCGCTTCGAGGCGGCGCATTCGCTGTCGGGAACGACGTTTGGTGCCGCCAGTGAAGAAATCCACGGCCACTCCTTCCGCGCCGAGGTGACCGTGCGCGGCACCCCCGATCCCAAGACCGGGATGGTGGTCGATCTCGGCCTGCTCCAGCGCGCCATCGAGGACGTGCGGTTGACGCTCGACCACAAGTTCCTCAACAAGATCGAAGCGCTGGGCACGCCGACGCTGGAAAACCTCTCGCGCTTCGTCTGGGAGCGGCTGGCGCATCTCGGCAAGCTGACCCGCGTCAGCATCCACCGCGACAGTTGCAACGAGAGCTGCACCTATTACGGTCCGCAAGGCTGATCACATGACATCCACATTGGACCCGAGCACGATCGAAGACCGCAAGACCCGCGCCCGCGCCTGGTTCGAGGCCTTGCGCGACGACATCTGCGCGAGCTTCGAGCAGCTTGAGGACGACGCGCCGCAAAGCCTCTATCCGGGCGAGGCCGGCCGCTTCAGACGCACGCCGTGGCAGCGCACCGATCACAGCGGCGCGGCCGGCGGCGGCGGCGTGATGTCGATGATGTCGGGCCGCCTGTTCGAGAAGGTCGGCGTGCACTGCTCGACCGTGCATGGCGAATTCGCGCCCGAGTTTCGCGCCCAGATCCCGGGCGCCGCCGACGATCCGCGGTTCTGGGCCTCCGGCATCTCCCTGATCGCGCACTTGCGCAATCCGCACGTGCCCGCCGTGCACATGAACACGCGCTTCGTCGTCACCACCAAAGCCTGGTTCGGCGGCGGTGCTGACCTGACGCCGGTGCTGGATCGCCGGCGCACGCAGGACGATGCCGACAGCATCGCCTTCCACGCCGCGATGAAGGAGGCCTGCACCGGACCGAACGGCGTCGCCGATTACGACAAGTACAAGACATGGTGCGACGAATATTTCTACCTGCCGCACCGGAAAGAGGCGCGCGGCATCGGCGGCATCTTTTATGACTGGCACGACAGCGGCGACTGGGATGCCGACCTCGCCTTCACCCAGGACGTCGGCCGCGCCTTCCTGAAGATCTATCCTGACATCGTCAGGCGCAATTTCGCGAGCGCCTGGACCGCCGAGGATCGCGAGGAGCAGTTGATCCGGCGCGGCCGCTATGTCGAGTTCAACCTGCTCTACGACCGCGGCACCATCTTCGGGCTCAAGACCGGCGGCAATGTGGACTCCATCCTGTCGTCGCTGCCGCCGGAGGTGAAATGGCCATGACGACACTGAAGCCTGCAATGAAACCTCTGCCCCGCGCCATGCTGATCGACATGGACGACACCATCCTGTCCGCCTATGGCCGGCCCGAGATCGCCTGGACCACGATCACGAACGAGTTCGCCGACGAGCTCGCGCCGCTGCCGCCGCAGCAGGTCGCAGCAGCCGTGCTCGCCTGCGCGCGGCAATTCTGGTCGACCGCGGAGCCGATCTGGCGGATGAAGCTTGGCGAGGCACGGCGGCTCACGGTGCGCGGCGGTTTCGCCGCACTCGCGGCCGCCGGCCACCGTGCCGTTCCCGACGATCTCGCCGATCGCCTCGCCGACCGCTTCACCACCTACCGCGAAGAAGCGATCTTCGTCTTTCCCGGCGCGCATGATGCGATTGACGCGTTCAGGGCCCACGGCGTCAAGCTCGCGCTGGTCACCAACGGCGCCGCCGACATGCAGCGCGCCAAGGTCGAGCGTTTCGAGCTCGCGCATCGCTTCGACCACATCCAGATCGAGGGCGAGCACGGTTTTGGCAAGCCCGAGGAGCGCGCCTACCGGCACGCGATGGAGGCGCTCGGCGTCACCGCCGAGGATACCTGGATGATCGGCGACAATCTGGAATGGGAAGTCGTGACGCCGCAGCGCCTCGGCATCTATGCGATCTGGATCGACGTGCATGGCGAGGGCCTGCCCGAGGGATCGACGATCAAGCCGGATCGCATCATCCGTTCGCTGACCGAGCTGGTGCCGGACTGAGCGTCACCAGGGCGCGACAACAAAAACATCGAAAACAACCCCATGCACAGTAGCGGGCTGCTGCAAAATCAACGGCTTACGGATTTTACGAAATCGTTTGACCCGTCGGGCAAAACAGGCGCATAATGCAATCATCGCGGCGCACGGGACCGAACAGCCCTTGCGCAACCCATCCGACAGGCACCCCTGCCTCTCGCGATGGCGCCGCCCCAGCTTGAAAGTCCGTCATCGAAGTTTCAGCAGCCTGGCCGCGGATGCGCGCTGCCGCAGCACATCCACTGATCCCGCATCCCGTGATCGGTGCGTCATGCCGGCTTGCTAGCTTCTCAAGTCAATCAACCCGAAAGGACCATCCATGGAACTAAAAGCCGGCGATATCGTCATGCTGAAATCCGGCGGGCAGCCGCTCACCGTCGCCGACGTGAAGGGCGACGACGTGCTCTGTCTCTGGATGGGCGTGGAAGGCGATCTGTTTCGCGAGACCCTGCCGCTCGCCGTGCTCGAACACCTCGAAGAGGTGGACGAGGATGATGAAGATGAGGATGACGAAGACGAGGAATAGGCACGCCTGAAGCCGAATCCCAGTCAGATCGGAGTTCCGGCTCCGGCGCACATGATGTCCGCTTCCTCGCCAATCACGGCGCGGCAGCGGACATCGCTGGATGGCGCAGAAGGGTCAAGCCGGACTCATGCAGACAGCATCGCTGTCATTCGATCACCTCGTCAGCGAGCGCCAGCAAGGTCGGTGGGACAACGATACCGAGAGCCGTTGCGGTTTTCTGATTGATCACGAAAGTGAATTTGCTCGCCTGTTCGATCGGGAGGTCGCCGGGCTTGGCACCTTTCAGGATTTTCGCGGTATAGATTCCAGCACGACGCACGCCGTCATTCGTATCAGTTGCATAGGACATCAGCAGACCCGCCCGCGCCCAGTCCGGGTAAGGACCGACAGATGGCTTACGTGATGCCATGACGAAGGTCATGACGCGCGGCAGATTACCAATCATCATGGGCTCGCCCGAGATGTAGAAGGCGCTCACATCATCTCGAAGTCCCGCCGCAAAGGCGCTTTCCAGATCGTCAATGGAATTAAGACCGTAGAAGACGAACTCGTAGTCCAATTGGGCGGCCACTCTTTGCAACGCATCCTTCTCCTTCACCGCCAACGACGTGGGTCCAGTTTGGCCACCTTGAACGGGCGCAATCATGCCGATTCGTGTCAGACCGGGGACAAGCTGTTTGAAAAGCCCAATACGTTTTTGAGTTACCGTCTCCTCGCCGCCGACCGCGTTCATGACATTTCCGGTGATCATCCCGCCCGGATGCGTATAGCTTTGGACCCAACCTGCGGCGACTACGTCGACAGCAACGTTGCAAAAAACCAGCGGTATCTCCGGAGATGAACGCCGATCCGGATGAACGCCAAAGCCTGCCGTGACGAAGACGCGTGGATTGAGCGCGTCCAATTCCCTCGCGAGCTGAGGCAAACGACTGACATCTCCGTCGGCAAACCGCAGGACAAGAGAATAGTTCGTCCCTTCCACGAACCCTTCCTCCTGGAGTCCCCTGCGGAGTGCATTGATTCTCTCCTTGGCAGCTGCGCTATCCGATTTGAAGATCAGCATCATCGCGACCAGCGGCATGTTCGTTTTCGTCTGAGCATACCCTGGTCGAGGTAAGCTCAACGAAGTTGCGCCTATCAGTCCGATGAACTCACGCCTTCGCATGGCCACCCCCGAGGATCAGAACGACACTTTAGCGGCAACCGCCCCCTCGGGAAGAGCCGATAGCACTCAGGTAAACAGATCTGAATGAGGCGTGCGGCCGCTTCGCTTACGGCCAAAAGCCGAGCTCGTGCCGGGCGATTTCTGACAGCTCCCCTGCCCCACTTGACGTGAACTGCTTCACAATCCGCAATCCGGGATTGCATTACCCTCGCCCCATGGGGCGTGGAGTGGAGTACAGGCGGAGGCCACAATGGAGCAGGATCTTCCGAAGGACACAGGACGCGCGCACCCCCCGGCCGAGGCGCCCGGTGTATGGCAGAGAGTTTTGTCATGGGACAGCCGCCTGTCGGTCACCAAGGGATTGACGGCGGTCACTTTGCTGACCGGCCTCCTCGGCGGATACTTCCAGTACATGAGCTCCTATGAGCAAAAGGTCGGTGAGCAAGCCAAAGCCGACATGGACATGGCGACGAAAACCTTCCTCGACATTTCGGAAGCCTTCGCCGAAGTGCAGACGCAGCAGGAGAACATGCTGCGCGAACAGCTCGGTCCGCTGAAAGCGCGGGCACATCCCGCCTTCATACCGGTGGACGCGAAGACGCTCGAACCGCTGTCGGACTATTTGAACGCACGGGCGTCGCTGCGGCGGAACGGCGCCATCTTCGCACGCAAGGCGGAGATCTACATCGATTGGCCCAGCGATATCGGCCGTGACGCAGCGATGGAGCACACCCTCGACCAGGATCCCCTGACGGCATCGCTGCTCACGAAATACAATTTCGATTGCGACAACGAAGCCAACCTGCCGCAATTCAAGGGGGCGATCTACACCGGAGGCGACCCGGGGCGCCCCACAGAAGAACTCTGCAACGACCCCACGGCCGATGGGCTGAAATCCTACGTCAATCTCTGTGCCAGGCGGTCGGACGGGACAATCGACGCCTTGCAGAAGGTCGTCGCCGTCAACTGGCGAAGCGCCAAGCACCACGTTCTGGTGATGCACCATTGCTTCGAGGCACTCCGCAGCCAGCCGAATGCGCTGCAAGTCCCGGCATCGACCAGCGATGTCCCCAATGACCGCAAGCAGGAGACGGGGCCGCGGGACGGCAGCGAGCGCAGTCTGCAGCTTCAGGCCCGACGGCTCGACGCATTCATGACGCTGACCATGGCGCAGCTGGACCGCATCAGGGTGCGGTACCGGCCCACCGGCTTCGTCTGCCACGTTCCATTGGTCCGCGGCGCTGTCGGCTATTTCAGCAACCAGTGCCTGCCGGTACAGCCGGCCTTGAACGAGCGTAGCTGAGACCGATCCACGCGGCGCCTTTGCGTTTTTCGCGTGTCATGACCGCCTGCTAGCCTGTCCTCCGGGTCGATCAACTCGAAAGGACAATCCATGGACTTGAAAGCCGGCGACGTCGTGATGCTGAAATCCGGCGGCCATCCGCTGACCGTCGCGGAGGTGAAAGAGGGCGAGGTGCTCTGCCTCTGGATGGGCGCGGAAGGCGACCTGTTCCGCGAGACGCTGCCGCTGGCCACCCTCGTGCAGGTGGAAGAAGACCACGATGATGACGAAGATGAGGAAGACGAGGACGAGGAGTAGGCACGCCTAAAGCCGCGTCCTGGCTACATCGGAGCGTTTCGCTCCAGCGCTCCTGATGTCCGCTTCTCTGCCAACAGCAGCGCAATAGCGGACATCGCTGGATGTCGCGGAAGGGCCAGAAGCGGACATTCGCTGCCTGCGCCGATATCCGCCAATATATGAGGAATTGGGAGGCGTAAGTGATCAAGGTGAACTGGTTGATCCACATACCCCTGACTTTAGCCCATATCTATTCCTTGCGGAGTCCTCGATCGATGAATTGTCGGGATTCTCGCATCGATGGCGGCGCGCAATTCGGTTAGACCAATAGTCAGAGCGCGCTGTCTGATTGGATCTTTAACCCTCTCAACAAGGGTCTCCATCGCAGCAAAGTCCTTTTCTAACGCCCCAAGTTGGTCAGCTTGCAGCGCAACCCATAAGAGACGGCGATATGTTTCCGCCGCCTCTTCAAACATCCGCACTTGATCATAGGCACGTCGAGTGGCCAGCATCTCGAAATCGGCCGCCGCGGTCAGCATTTCTTTGCGCCCCCGGTCATATTCTCCAACGGCTATCTGAGCACGCCCGTACACGCGGCGTGTAGCTGCTTCCGCTACTAAGTCGCCATTCGTTTTTGCTAATGCCAAGCTCTTTTCATAAAATTCCACTGACTCGGCGGTCCGACCAAGGTCAATAAGGTTGGCTGCCAGCATCATGTGTTCAAAATAGGAAGGAGAAAGTCCCTGTTCATACACTTGTAAGAGCTGCAACGCCTTGGAAAGATATAGTTGGCGCTGATCAATCAAGGCAATGCGATATCCCTGCGACCGTAGACTGCCGTATTCCTCTCCTGAGCTATTCTTGAATTCTTCTAGCTTTTGTCGCGCCGTAATCATCGCCGCAATCGATTCCGTGAACGCTTTCTTTGCGTCCTCAAGATTTTTCTTTCGCCACGACCACCAACTAAAACCTGCGCCAACCATCGATATTAGAAGAGCTAAAGAGCTAATGGTCGTCGTAACAATATCTTTCGTTGTAATGACATCTTCCGTCTTCGCCTTGGAAGAAGCTGTCCGGGAAGGAGCGGTACTTGTTTGCGCTGACACCGAACTGACGGTAATGGCCGCAAAGACGCCTAGCAAAATAATGGCTCGCCGGCCGTTCATGTCCACCTCCAGCTTGTTCAGCCCCGCTCAACGGGTGCAATTGTTGGATATCATCTCGATATCCCAACGGCTGCAAAATGTCATCGACACAGCTTGTTAGACTATACCGTGAAGATTGCTTTTTTCTCGCGGCGCGTGACGGGGCGCCGGAGACCGCTCCGGGTCATAAGCCGCCGTTGACGACTAAGCCCGGAGACTTCCGGTTGGGCCCCGGGAGCCGACGTCCATGTGCACACGCCCTGGGCGAGGTTCGATCCACGGTCGAGGCGCGAATGCCAATTGGGCCGGGATTACGGTGCAGTTAGCGAGCCGCGGATTAAGCCGAGTCGAATGCACTGTAATTGCCGTATTCGCACGCCATTCACATATGACGCCACGACGCCGGTGGGTGAGAACGGAAGCTGCCGCCACGCCTTTAGCGGGGAGCGTGGACGTGAGCTCGCGCGCAAGCTAAATGTTCTCAGTGGCGCGTGTGGGGTGAAGATATGACGACATGGGTCTGCGCAAGATTTCGATCGTTGGGCTTCGATCGGATACCAGGCTGCGTCGTGGTGCACATACGCGCCTTTCTGGTGCTCGCACTCCTGGTCGCCGGCACATCCGCACAGGCAGATCCACAGCGATTCCATGCTGGCATCGCGCGCATCACAGTGCCGGATGTTGTCCCGTTCGACGCCGTGGTCGTCTATCCGACAGACGCGGCCGAAGTTCCCTTTCAGGATGGGCCTTGGATCATTGCCGCCGGCCGCGATGCGCCGATCGCTTCCGGGGCGCGCTTTCCCGTCGTCCTTTTTTCTCATGGTGGAGGAGGGACGCTCAAAGCGGGGGGCAGCCCGCTCCCCTATGCCGACCTTGCCACGTCGCTGGCGCGCGAGGGGTTTATCGTGGTCGCGCCGTTTCACCCCGGCGCTCAGCGCCCTCTCGAAGATCGACCGCGCCATGTTCACAAGGCGCTCGATACGATGTTGGCCGACCCACGCTTCGCGACGCATGCCGATCCTACCCACCTTGCCATGATGGGCTTCTCCTGGGGCGGGGCCGTCGCGCTGATCGCCGCGGGGGCGGCGCCCAGCCTGGCTCACCTGGCGGCCTATTGCCGAGACCGCAGCGACGATCCGAAGGCCTGCGACGATGTGCCGACCGACGGCTCCCTGGCCAACGTCGTCGGCAAGAGGTCGCCGGATGCGCTCGCCGTTAAGGCCCTCGTCCTGATGGAGCCGTGGGGCGCGCTGTTTGATCGGAACGGGTTGATGTCGGTCAACATGCCGATGCTGCTCTATCGCGCGGAAGGCAGCGATCTCAAGGCTGAGGGTAACATCCTCGCTCTCGCGGCGGCATTGCCCCATCCGCCGCGGCAGGAGACGGTGCCGGGCGGCCATTTTATATTCGTCGATCCGTGCCCTCCCGCAGTGGAGGCTGACGCGCCTGCGGCCTGCAAGGATGCTCCCGGGATCGACCGTGCAGCGGTCCATCGACGGATCGAGGCTGAAATTGGAGACTTCCTGCGCCGGAATTTATAGCGTGTGTCAGGATCTGTCCGCCAAAGCACAGGCTTGATCCGCTGGCGCCGTCGAGGCCTCCAGCGCCGTCCTGTAAACCGTCAGGCAGATTTTTGCAGCGATCGCTTCTTCGGCTGCTGTCTCGCCGCGCGGCCCTCCGTCCCGATTCCATCGGGACGGACTTTCCTGGAACAAGCAGCAGCTGCACCCGGCGCTCGGCTAGCAATCGCCTCTCGCGATCGAAGGCGGATTCTTCCAAAGAAAGATAACGCACCGTGGCAACCGCACGGTCAGGCGGTACCGCGCCGGCCTGCGGCGCCAGCTCAATTCACCTGCGCACCGGAATTCTTCACGATCGGCGTCCACTTCTCCACCTCGCTCGCGACAAAGGCCTTGAAGGCCTCGGGAGTCGAGCCCTGGATGATGAAGCCCTGCGCCGCAAAGTAGTCCTTGATGTCGGGAGACTGCATGGCCTTGTTCACTTCCACACTCAGCTTTTCAACCACTTCGGGCGGCGTGCCGGCCGGCGCAAACAGGCCTTGCCATGACAGCGCCTCGAAACCCTTCAGTCCCGCTTCATCCAGCGTCGGCACGTCAGGCAGCAGGGGGTGCCTGGTTTTCGAGGTGACGGCGAGCGCGCGAATCTTTCCGGCCTGGATCTGCGGCAACAGCACCAGGACGTCGCCGAACGTGACCTGGATCTGACCGCCCATGAGGTCGGTGAGCATGGCGGCGCTGCCGCGGTAGGGAACGTGCACCATCGCGACATCGGCCGCCTGCTTGTACATCTCGCCGGTGAGATGCATCGAGGTGCCGTTGCCGGCCGAGCCGAAACTCAGCGCGCCCGGTTTCGACTTGGCCAAAGCGAGGAACTCGGCCGCCGTCTTCGCCTCCACGTCGGGGTTGACGGCCAGCACCAGCGGCGCGCTCACCATCATCGTCAGCGGCGCGAAGTCCTTGATCACGTCGTAGGGCAATTTGGGGTACAGCGCCTGCGCGATGGCGTTGCTGCCGGTGACGCCCGCCAGCAGGGTGTAGCCGTCGGGTGCGGATTTGGCCACGAAATCGGCGCCCAGGGCGCCGCCGGCGCCAGGGCGATTTTCGACCACGACCGGCTGGCTCCAGGCCACGGCGAGTTTGTCTCCCAGACGCCGCGCGAGCACGTCGGTGCTGCCGCCGGGTGCGAAAGGCACGACAATGTGGATCGCCTTGTTCGGATAAATTGCCTGCGAATGACCCAGCGTCGGCAGGAGCGTCGCGAGGCTGGCCAACGCCAGCGTCGCGCGGCGCGAAATCGGGAAGCGGATCATGGGCAACTCCTTGCGAGTGGGGTGGCGGAGTCAGCTGGAGCAAGACGCCCCCAGCCGCCCCCGCCGGCGGTTTCGATGATCAACAGGTCGCCGGCGGACCACGCGATGCGGGCGCGCGCAGGCAAGAGCTCGACCGCTCCGTCCGCACGCAAGACCCGGGCCACCGAATTTGCGCCGGCCCCGCCGCCCTGAGCACCGCGCGCACGGCCGACATGGCGCTCGCCGCGATAGGCGATCCAGCCCTGCCCTTCGAGCAAGCGATAGGCGCGCCGCACGCCGTCGCCGCCGCATTGCAGGCCGCCGCCGCCGCTGCTGCGGCGGATCTCGTAGCATTCCACACGCAGCGGCGCTTCGGCCTCGATCACCTCGACCGGGGTATTGCGCGCGTTGCCGACGTCGGTGGACACCCCGGCGCGGCCGGGCGCGTGAACGCTGGCGCCGGCGCCGCTGGCGATGATCTCGGTGAACATCCAGCGCTGCCCGTCCGTCCGCGTGCCGCTGAGCGCGAGAACGGTGGCGACGCCGGCATGCGGCGCCACGCCTGTCCCGCTTGCCGACTGCGACCACGCACCGAGAATGGCGTTACATGCGAGCTTCACGGTCGCCGTGCGCGCATTGACCGCCGCCGGCAGCGTCGGATTGACAAGGCTGCCAGGTGGCAGCTTCAGCGTGAGCGGCGCCAGGCAACCGGCATTGTTGGGGGCCTCCGGCGCCAGCGTGCGCATGAAGAACAGGGCGGCCGACAGCATCGCCGCCGGCGAGGCGTTGAGCGGTCCCCGCACCTGTGCCGCGCTGCCCTCGAAGTCGATCACCAGCGCGTCACCCTGCTTGCGCAGGCTCACGACGATGGCCACCGGCGCGGTGTCGACGCCGTCGCCATCGAGTTGATCGTGCCAGGTCCATTCGCCGTCGGGCGCGGCGCCAAGGGCCGCGCGGGTCATGCGTTCGGTCTGCGCGATCAAGGCATCGCAGACCTCGGGGAAATGGGGTCCGGTGTGACGCGCGAGCTGCCGCAGTTCGCGCGCGCCTTGCGTCAGCGCCGTCCACTGCGCCTGCAGGTCGCCCCGCAAATTGTCCGGCGTGCGCGAGTTGGCGGCCAGGATGGCGTCGATGTCGGATAGCACCCCCGCGGCGCTGCGCCAGCGCACCGGCGGCAGGCGCAGGCCCTCCTGGTACACTTCGGTTGCATCAGGCGGGATCGAGCCGGCCGCCATGCCGCCGACATCCTGGTGGTGCAGATTGGCCGCGGCCAAAGCAATCACTTCGCCGTCGTGGAACACCGGGTGGACCAAAGCGAGGTCCGGCAGATGAGTGCCACCAGACCAGGGGTCGTTGAGCAGATAGGCGTCTCCCTCGGACATCGTGTGAAGCGGAAAGCGCGCGAGCACGCCTGAAACCGCCGGGATCAGCGATCCCAGCAACAGCGGCAGCGAACGCGCCTGGGCCAGCAACCGTCCGTCCGGCAGGAACAGCGCCGCGGCACAGTCGCCGCTCTCGCGCGCGATCGACGACACCGCGGCGCGCATCATGCCATCCTGCATGCGGTCGGCCGTGCCTTGCAGCGCCAAACGCAGCGGCTCCATGCGGAGCGCAATGGCTTGATCGGGTGCGACGTCGGACGCGCGCGATATCAAGCCTTTGCCTCCAGCGTCAGTGTCTGATCCGGCGTGAGCCGCCAGGACCAGCCCGCCGGCACAAAGGCGGTGGTCATCGGCGTGAACAACGCATGCGGCCCCTCGCCTTGCGGGGATAGCGAATCCGACAGGCTTTCGCTCGCCGCCAGGCGGACGTCGCCCTCATCAGGACTGCAGAGCATGCCGAGCGCTGCCATCACGCCGGCGTGCGGCATCACCAGCACGCGGCGCATGCCGGCCAGCTCGGCGATCTCGGCCGCATGCTGTGCGCCGCCGCCGCCGATGGCGACGAGCACCGCGTCTGCCGGATCGAGGTTGCGCTGGAAGGCGTGAGTCTTGAGCGCCTCCGCCATCCCGGCGGCGGCCGCGCTCACCACGGCCTCGGCTGTTCGCGGCACCGATAGACCGAGCGCACCGGCGACATCGCCGAGCGCGCGCCCGGCGGCGGCGCGGTCGAGCACGATCCCGCCAGCCAATCGGGGCGGCAAGCGGTCGAGGACGCACAGCGCATCGCTCAGCGTCGGCAAGTCACCGCCCAGACCAAAGGCGGCCGGCCCGGGCCAGGCTCCTTGCGAGCGCGGACCGAGGCGCAGCGCGCCGCCCGGCAGCACCGACACCACGCTGCCGCCGCCGATGCCGATCGACGTGATGTCCGCGCAGCGCTGGCGGATCGGCAAGCCGCCGCAGTCCAGCGCCTCGGTAAAGGTCGGCCTGCCGTCGCGGAGAATGCTGATGTCGGCGCTGGTGCCGCCGACATCCAGAATGATCGCGGGACCGGAAGTTCCGAGGCAGGCGGCCACGCCCTGCAGCGCCGCGCAGGGACCGGACATGGCAAGGCCAATCGGCTGTTCGGCGAGGTCGCGCCAAGGGACAGTGCCGCCGGCCGATCGCATCAGGCGCAGCGCCGGCAGACCGCGCACCGTCAGTGCCTCGGCCAATGCGTGCAGATAATCTGCCGCCAGCGGTTTGGCATAGGCGTCCAGCGCCGTGGTCAGCCAGCGCTCGAACTCCCGCGGTTGCGGATCGACGTCGCTGGACAGGGACACATACAGGCGTGGAAGGCGCGCATGCAGCGCAGCCCGCAGCGCGCGCTCATGCGCCGGATTGCGGTGCGAGAACAACAGACCGACCGCCAGCGCGCGCACGCCGGCCGCGCTCACCGCATCCGCAATGGCGTCCACGGCCGACAGGTCAAGCGGCTCGACCTCACGCCCGTCGGCGTCGATCCGCCCGCCGATTTCGAAACGCAGCGGCTCCGGAAACAGCTTTGCTTCGGGCAAGGCCGGCGCGATCACCGGCTCATAGAGCTCCTTGCGGTCCTGGCGCGCCAGGACCGGCACGTCGCGCATGCCGCGCGTCAGGACGAGGGCCACCGGCGGCTCGTTCAACTCCAGCAGCAAATTGGTGATGACCGTGGAGCCGTGCACCACGCGGTCGATGTCGGCTGACCCGATGCCCGCCTGCGCGCACAATTGATCGAGTGCCTCGACGACCGGCTCCGCCAGCCTTCGTCCGGCGCGCGGATATTTGAGCGCCGTGATGTGCCCGTCGCTGCGCAAGGCTACCGCGTCGATGAAGGTGCCACCCATGTCCAAGGCGAGCGACCAGGACGCGGTCAACGGAATCGCTCCGGCGAAAACGGCGTCAGGTCCACCTGCGTCGGCCGTCCGGCCACCAGATGTGCGATCTCGCGGCCGGTCGCCGCACCCATGCACATGCCCATATGGCCGTGGCCGAAGGCGAGCCAGGCGTTGTCGGCCGCGCGCACCGGGCCAACCACAGGCAAGCTGTCCGGATGACAGGGACGATGGCCCATCCAGCGCGTGACGGACGATGTGTCCAGATGCGGGAATAATTGCTGTCCCTGGCGCAGCAGCGCGTCGGCGCGCGCCATGTTGGGCGGCGCTTTCAAGCCGGCGAACTCCACCGTGCCGGCGAGCCGAAGGCCCATGGCCATCGGGTTGACCATCAGATTGTGCTCCACCGCCATCACGGTGTGGCGCAGTGCCAGGTTCGAGCTCTGCACGGTGACATGGTAGCCGCGCTGGGTCTCCAGCATCACCGGGCTGCCGAGCGTTGCCGCCAGCGGGCCCGACCAGGCCCCGGCCGCCACCACCACGCCATCCGCCGCCATCGGCTCGCCGCGCTCCAATCGCACAGCCGTGACGCGCCGGCCCTGACGCTCGAAACCGCGGACGCGATCCCGGACGTGGCGCGCGCCGTCGCCGATGCAGCGATTGTAGATCGCCTTGACGAGGGCGGACGGGTCGGACGTGGAGCCGTTGTCGGGCGCCAGAATGCCGAAGCGAAAACGTCCCTTCAGGTCCGGCTCGAGGCTTTCCAGCTCGTCCTGTTCGACGTCCTGCATCCGCACGCCCAGCGATCGCCGCAGGTTCATGCCCCAGGCCCACTGCGCCGCCGTCTCGCGCGAGGAAAAGACGTACAGGCAGCCGCTCCGCCGCACCAACGCCTGCGCATCGGCATGGGCGAGCAGCGGATCGTAGCAGTCGAAGATCGGCGCCAGCAGCGAACGCAGCGCGGTGGCGATGCGTGTCACCTCCTCGCGCGACGAATGGCTGAGCATGCGCAGCAGCCATGGCGCCACCAGCGGCGCATAGGCCCAGCGCACCGTCAGCGGTCCCAGGGGATCGAGCAGCCAGCGCGGCACCTTCTTCCACATGCCGGGCATGCCCACCGGCAGGCAGGCGCTGGGCGACAGCGAACCGGCATTGCCGAACGAGCAGGCCTCGCCCGCCTCCAGCGGATCGACGAACGTCACGGCATGGCCGTCGCGCTGCAGCCAGGCCGCGGTGCAAGCGCCGACAATTCCGGTCCCTATGACGACAATGTGCATCGAAAGGAATTCTGAGAAATATTTCACCCATCACACAAGCGAATTCTTTTAATACTGTCATCAGGTTTTCTGATAACCGATCCATTCGCGCGAGGATATGTGATGCGGCCCGACGTTCTCTCCACGCTCAGCCTGCGCCAGATGCGCGCCTTTGCCGCGGTGGCGCGCGCGGGCAGCTTCACGGCGGCGGCGCGGCAGATCAATTTGACGCAGTCGGCCGTCAGCATGCTGGTCCAGCAGCTGGAGGAGACCCTCGGGCTGAAACTGTTCGACCGCGGCGCGGTCGTGTTGCTAACGGCGGCCGGCGAGCAATTGCTTCCGCTGGCGCGCCGCATCCTGGACGATTTGCAACAGATCGCGGAGGGCGCTTCGGACCTTCGCTCGCTTCGCACCGGCCTGCTCCGCGTGGTGGCGCCGCAGATGCTGGCCTGCACCTGGGTGGCGGCGGTGCTGGGCGAATTCGAGCGGGCCCATCCGGATGTCGGCCTGCGCGTGACCGACGCGATGGCGGACGAGGTGGTGAGCATCGTGCGCCGGGGCGAGGCGGAACTGGGCGTCGGCCCCGAGCGCGCCACCGGCGAGGATGTCACCAGCACGTTCCTGATGGATGTCCCGATCCGGGTGGTCTGCTCGGCCAAGCACCCGCTGGCGCAGCAACGCGCCGTCTCGTGGAAAAAACTGCGCGACGAGCGCTGGGTGATTTATTCCAGCGAGTTCAACCGGCATCTGGAGAGCCTGCTGCATGCGCACGACAGCTCGCTTTCCATGCAGACCGCCGTCGAGGTCAAATATCTGACCACCGCGCTGGCGCTGGTGGGCGTCGGTACCGGCCTTGCAGCCGTTCCCGACTATGGACGGCTGTTCGCGCCGAATTTCGACGTGCGTTTCATCAAGCTGCGCGCTCCGGACATCCGCCGCCGCTACTATATCTATCAACGGCGGGGACTCGTGCTCTCACCGCCCGCGGAGGCGTTCGTCAAGCTGCTCCGCCAGCGCGCGGCACGCAACGAGGGATGAAGCCGTGCCCACGAATTTGCGAGCGCACAGGGCGAGTCGCCCTGATCCAGATGCGCTTCGACGGAGAGCGCAGGGACGCGTTCGATCCGTTGCTCACGGATGCCGATCGCTGGCGCACCAATTGCACTGGACGAAAAGGCTGACTAGGAAGTTCGGATGAGCACCGAATCGCCTCCGAATTGGCCAGCTATGGAGCCACCGCCATTCCTCCCCGCGCCTCGTCGCCGATGGCCGCTTGTGCTCTTCACGGTCGTTGTCCTGGCACTCGCAGGCGCAGGGGCGTCGTATGCCTGGCTGAACCCGGGATTGTTCGGTCAGTCCGCCGGGCGCGAGGCAGGGGAAGCCGACGGCGGATCCAATGACCGGGCGATCATGACGGACCTGCTCGCCGCGCAACAAAAAACGGCCGACGACCTGGCAGCGATCGACAGGGCCATCGCTGACCAGCAGGAGCAGTTAAAGGCGATCGTCAGCCAACTTGCCGACCTCAGTTCGAAAATTGACGCACTGAAGAGCCCGGCCCCGCAGGTATCGGTCGCACCGGCTCCGCTGCCTGCGCACACGGCCGCGATGCCAGCGGCTTCAGTGCCTCCCGTCGCGCCAGCTTCGACAGCGCGCGTCCCCCCAAGGCAAAAGAAGCCGCCGCGCGTAACGACCCCGACGGGTCCGATATCGGTCGGGGGAGCGCCGTTGAACGCGACGCCCGACACGACTGTGCGCTGAGCCGGGTCTACGCGATCAGCTGCCTCGCCGCCGCCGAGATCATCACCAGCCCGCCGGTGATGACCGCGGCGTCGAGGATCGCGGTGTGGATATGCACCGGCATCCGCTCGACGAAGGCTTTTGCGAGGAACGCACCGGGGATCGCGATGCCGCCGATCAGCAGCGCGAAGGCGAGCACCTGCGCAGTCACCGCGCCGGCGAGCCCGAACACCGAGATCTTGATGAGGCCGGTGCCGAGCGAGATCATCGCATCGGTCGCGATCACGGCGGCGCCTTCGAGGCCGGCAGCCATCAGCAACGAGAGCAGGATCACGCCGGAGCCGGAGGTGCCGCCGACCAATACGCCATAGCCGACGGAGCCAGCGGCAAGGCCGGTGTCGCCGATCCTGACCTGGCGACGGCGAAGCACGCGGCGCAGCGGCACGCTCAGGATCAGCATGGAGCCGATCACGAGCGCGGCACCGGCATTGGTGAGGCGCGTATAGCCGTAGGCGCCGAGCGCGGTCGTCAGCGCGGCGCAGGCGAGCACGATCAGCGCGCGGCGGCGATCGGCATAGCGGACATAGGCGAGTGCACGGCTGGAATTGGTGAAGATCGCGGAGATCGCGATGATCGGCACCACGGGCTCGGCGCCGACCAGCGGCACGAGGACGAGTGGCATCAGGGCGCCGGTGCCGTAGCCGGCGAGACCACCGATGATCGAAGCAAACAACGCCATCAACGCAACCAGCAGGAGCTGGAAAATCGAGATGTCGGCGAAGCCCGAAACGATGGTCACGTTTTCCCGTCGCGGCCGACGTGGGCCGCTGCTTGATTGGCGATGGAAGCGAGTGCGGCTTCCTCTAGTGGAAAATCCGCCGCAAGCCAAGCGTCTTCCGCGCGTGTCAACACATGTTGAGCGGCAGATGATCGCAGGCGGGTCTGCGCCTGCTATCACCCCTCTTGCGACAGTGGCGTTCGGGAGCACCGCATATGCGAGGCCGCCACCGGCCGTCCAGCAACGTCTGTGACGAGGAGGCCGCAAGGCGCCGGGTTCTGATTCAATCAGAACCGAATAGGCCCTAGAAGCGATAGTTAAGACCGACGCGCGCAGTGCTGAAGGTGGCGCGGCCGACATTGGCGCTAATCGAGGCCGGCGTATCGCCGGGAATGAAGACCGCCAGAGCCGTTTCGGTGATTTTCTTCCCGGCAAGGCTTACATATAGATATTCGGCCTTGAGGGTCATGCGCTCTCCGAGCGCGTATTCAAATCCACCGCCCACCGTCCATCCGGCAGTTACGTCGCGCGACACGCCGGAAAAGCAGGTGGCGCCGCTCGCGCATGTGAAGCCGCTGTTGTCGGGCAGTCCATTGGCTGTGAAACCAACGGTACTATTGTTGATGTAGCTTCCGCTGCGCGTGACCTGACCATAGGCCAGACCACCGGTGACATAGGTCAACAAAGTGCTGGTCGGCAGGTAGCCGAGGCGGGCCCGCACCGTGCCGAACCAGTCGATCCGCTCGTCAAAGGGTGCCGAGTATGGACCTGGAATGGGCACTGGGGGCATGACGCCGGAACTCATGCCTGAGCCTTTGATGCCGGACCAGTTGAAATCGGCCTCGAGGCCGACAAGCCAGCCCGTGCTGAGCTGCCGGTTGTAGCCGAACTGCAATCCGCCGAGCGCGCCCGACGTCTTGAACGACGCTGGTGGCGGGATGCCGTCGGAAACAGACCAGAGACGGGTAGCGTCATCGTTCGGGGCATAACTCACGTCGCGATCGCCCCAGCCATAGCCAACGTTCACACCGGCGTAAAATCCGGTCCAGTCATAGACCGGGACGGGCTTTGCCTTCACCGGCAGGTCGGCAGCCGATGCCGGCGACAGCATCATGGCCGAAACGGCAAATCCGGCCGCGATCAATTTTCTCATGTTCGGTATTCCCAGCAAGTCCCTCGTTCGGAATCACTACCGGGCCGCGCTTGGGTCGTCTTGTCCGCGAAGGTGCTGGGCTTGATCCAAACGGCACGGCGCCAGGACCGCCGCTGAATGTGGTTTCCGCGCAACGGTTGGCAGCCGAAAACTTGACCTATCCGGCATTGAATTTGACCTGGAATGCACGGCGGTCCGCTTTTGCATCACGTCGGTGGACAGGTGGGCGGATGCCTTTCACGCGGCCTCATGATACCAATGGAACCGGCACGCGAGGATTATGGACAGATATGCCGAAGGTAGAATTTTCATCGGACCAGCTTCCATCCCACCTGAACGACAAGGCCCGATTCCGCCTGTGGCACGACATATGGATGGAGCAACTGGGCAAGGCGGAGATGAAGCACGCCGAGGACAAGCCATTCTACACCGCGTCGAAGAATGTCCTTCTTGGCGAATTGAGCGTCGGCCGGTTTGCCACGACGACCGGGCACTATGTGCGCACGCGCAAGCACGTGGCCCATGATCGCGACGACATTCTCGTCGGCTTTTATCGCAGCCCCCAGCCGCAACTATGGACAGTCGGAAACCAGGGGTTTGAGCTGAAACCGGAAAGCGTCGTCGCCTTCAACATCGCCCAACCGGTCTCGAGCTTCACGGACGGCCTCACTTCATGGAATTTGGCCTCCATCCCTCGTGCGCAAATCCTGAAACTCGTTCCGCATGCCGATCATCGTGCGGCGATGTTGCTCGACCCGGCCAATCCGGCGGTGCGGCATCTCGAGCGCACTATCCATTTTCTCCTCGAAGCCGATGAAGTCTACGAAGACCCGGAGTTGACGCGGCGCGCCAAGGCCATGCTCGGAGACTTGATCGTGCTGGCACTGGGCGCGCGCGGCGAAGTCGCGGAGATCGCGGCGGAACGCGGCTTGCGCGCCGCGCGGCAGCGCGAGCTGATCGCAATCATCGAGAAGCGCTTCGCCGAGCCGTCGCTGTCGATCACGGCCATCGCCGATGGTCTCAAGCTGTCGCGCCGCTATGTGAGCGATTTGCTGCTCGAAAGCGGCGCGACATTCTCCGAGCGCGTCCTTGAACTGCGCTTGCAGAAGGCGCGGGCCATGCTGTCGGACGTTCGCTACGACGACACCAAGGTGAGTGACATCGCCTTTGCCTGCGGCTTCAATGAAGTGACCTACTTCAATCGCCGCTTCCGCGATCATTTCGGCTGCTCACCGACGCAATATCGAATGGGAACGAACCACGGCGATACATGACTGGATTTGCAGTCGGACGCCGGCGCGCCGGTTTCGCAAACAACGCCATCAACGCGACCGGCAGGAGCTGAAAGATCGAGATGTCGGCGACGCCCGAGACGATGGTCAAGTTTTCCGTTCGCGGCTGATGCGTGCCGCAGCTTGATCTGCGATGGACGCGAGCGCGGCGTCCCCGAGTGGAAAATCCGCCGCAAGCCAGGCGTCCTCGGCGAGTGTCAACACATGTCCGAGCGCGGGCCCTTCCGCCATTCCGCGCGCGATGAAGTCGGCGGCGCGCAGCGGAAATTTCGGCGGAGTCCAGCGCTGCGGCAACTCGGCGAGCGCACGCCATCGCGATGAATGCACGTCGCTCGCGGCGCGCGCCCAGCCGAGCAACACGCGATCGTGATAGCGCTCGGCGCCGAGCCGGTAGAGCAGCCGTCGTGCGCTGGCCTCGTCCTTGGTGGCAAAGCGCCACCAGCGGTGTCCCATCGAATCCAGCGCCTTGGCCTCAGTATTGGAGAGCCGGAGGCGCGTCGCGAGGCGCTTGGCGTCTTCCGTCACGGCGACGGTCAGCGCGGCGAGGCGCCGCGTGCTGCTCGCGGGCAGGCCAAGCTCGCGCTCGATCGCGATCATCATCGTCAGCGGCCCGGTATAGGCAACGCCGCCGACCAGCGCCTGCAGCAATCCGCCATCGGCCATCGCCAGCACCGCCGCGGATGCACCGCCGGCCAGCAGCAGCTTCAGCATCTCCATGCGCACCCGCTCGGCCGACAGGTGGGCCAAGCCTGCGCGTCCGCGGATGCAGGCGAGATAGCCGTCGCGGTCGGGCTCGCCGGCGCCGAAGGCGGCGTGGATGCGGAAGAAGCGCAGGATACGCAAGTAATCCTCGGCGATGCGCTGGTCAGGATCGCCGATGAAGCGCACGCGGCGCGCTTTGGCATCCGCGATCCCGCCGACATGGTCGTAGACGACACCCGCCGCATCGACCGACAGACCGTTCATGGTGAAGTCGCGCCGCTCGGCGTCCTTCACCCAGTCGCGGCCGAACGCGACCTTGGCCTTGCGGCCGAAGGTTTCGGTGTCCTCGCGCAGCGTCGTGACTTCGTAGGGGTGACCGTCGATGACCAGTGTGATGGTGCCATGATCGATGCCGGTCGGCACGCTCTTGATGCCGGCAGCTTTCGCGCGCCGCACCACCTCTTCGGGCCGCGCCGTGGTCGCGATGTCGATGTCGCCGGGCGTCAAGCCGAGCAGCGCGTTGCGGACGGCGCCGCCGACCACCCGCGCCTCCTCGCCGTCGGCGTTGAGCAGCGCCAGGACACGCGCGGTCCCGCCTGCGGTCAGCCAGGGCGCATCGGCAAGGATCGGCTCCGCGCTCATCGTGCCGCCCTTATCTTTCCACGCCCGGCACCAGCTTGCCGTTCTCGATATGGGCGGGAATGTAGGTCGAATCCGGCGCGGCGCCGGAGTAATGCGCAAGCCCGATCAGGCCTGCGATCACCAGCACGAGCGCAGCCAGGACAAGGCGCGCAACGATGGCGACCGGCCAGGAGGATCGCGCAAACAGTCCGGACCGGGTGGCGGCCAGGAACAGCGCATAGACGACAAAGGGGATGAGGAAGATTCCGATCTCGGTCAGGACCGGCCGGATCATGATGAATAGATCCGCTCATACAGCACACGCAGCATGCCGGCCGTCGCACCCCAGATGTAGCGCTCCGCGAACGGCATCGCGTAGTAGAACCGCTCCATGCCGCGGAATTCCTTGCTGTGCAGCTGGTGGTTCGCCGGATTCATCAGGAAGGATAGCGGCACCTCGAACGCGTCATCAACCTCGGAATGGTTGATGGTGAGGTCAAAGCCGGGCCGCACCTTGGCGACCGTCGGCAGGATGCGGAAGCCGAAGCCGGTCGCGTAGAGATCGAGATAGCCGATCGGCTCGACGAAGTCTCTGGACAGCCCGACCTCCTCCTCGGCCTCGCGCAGCGCCGCATCGAGCGGGGACGAATCGATCGCGTCGATCTTGCCGCCGGGGAAGGCGATCTGGCCGGCGTGGTCGTTCAGATGCGCCGAGCGCTGCGTCAGCAGGACGGTCGGCTCGGGACGGTCGACCACCGCGATCAGGACCGCCGCCGGCCGCACCGGCTGCTCGCGCGCGACGATCTCGAGCATCTTGTCGGTGCCGGGATCGCCCGAGGCGGGAATGATGTTGGGATCGTAGAGACCGGGCGGAACGTCGAAGCCGAGTTTCGCCCTGGAGCGGGCAAAGAAATCCGACGCGCCGACCGCGACGGGTTCGCTCCTCAGGATAGGCTTGTTCAAAGCGCGGCCCTCACCTGCTCCGCGTCGGCCATGGCGAAGAATTCACCGGCCGACTCGACGCCGAACATCGGCTGGCCATCGACCATCCGCTCCTCGCCCATGTCAACAAGATCGTAATAGAGCGCGCGGGTGACCTTGGCCCAGAGATCGGCGCGGACATGCAGGTAAGGCGTCAGCCCGCCGTCCGCGGCCTGCTCGAAGCGCAGCCGGTGCGCGGCATCGCATGTCACCCAGTCGTCGACATTGGTGCGGAAGCTCAGCACGCGATGGTTGTCCTCGCCGTCTTTCTGCATTTCGACCGCCATGAACGGCGCGTCGTCGACGCGGATGCCGACCTTCTCCACCGGCGTCACGAGGAAATGCTTGTCGCCCTCGCGCTTCAGGATCGTCGAAAACAGGCGGACCAGGGCGTGACGTCCAATTGGCGTCCCCATGTAGAACCAAGTACCATCGTTAGCGATTCGGATGTCGAGATCGCCGCAAAACGGCGGATTCCACAGATGCACCGGAGGCAGACCCTTTTTGGCGCCTTCGGTACTGGCAGCACTTTTGGCGGCGGCAGTCAGCCCCTCAAGACCGTGTTCGGCGCTCTGCCCTTGGTTCGCCATGGTTTGCCCTGACTTTGTCGTTTGGCACGATTGGTGCAAGTCTGCTTTGTACGTCTACGTTGTAAGGCGGTGCGCGGTTCCACCCCGGATTAGTCCGGTGTGGAGGTCGCCACTTCGTGATGCCCTACATAACCCTAAGCCGATAAGGTGGGGATAGGTTAATTCAACGAATACATGGCCTTCCTGCAAGTCTAGCATAGGGCCCATGTGATGACGTGATGCAATGATTTGACGACGCAGGAAAGCCGCGTGGCAGGCTGAAGGAGCTAACGGATGGCGGAGAGTGTCGAGAAACTCGAGGACGGAATCGTCCGTTCGGCCGAGCAGGTGTCAGCCCAGGTTCGCGCGGCGAAAGACGCGATCGCCTCCGTCATCTTCGGCCAGGACCGCGTGATCGAGAACACGCTGGTCACCATCCTCTCCGGCGGCCATGCGCTCTTGATCGGCGTGCCGGGCCTCGCCAAGACCAAGCTGGTCGAGACGCTCGGCGTCACGCTCGGTCTCGACGCCAAGCGCATCCAGTTCACGCCCGATTTGATGCCGTCCGACATTCTCGGCGCCGAAGTGCTGGACGAGAGCACCGCGGGCAAGCGCGCCTTCCGCTTCATCTCCGGTCCCGTGTTCGCGCAGCTGCTGATGGCCGACGAGATCAACCGCGCCAGCCCGCGCACGCAGTCGGCGCTGCTCCAGGCGATGCAGGAGCAGCACATCACCGTCGCCGGCGCGCGTCATGACCTGCCGAAACCGTTCCACGTGCTCGCGACGCAAAACCCGCTGGAGCAGGAAGGCACCTATCCCCTGCCCGAAGCGCAGCTCGACCGCTTCCTGATGGAGATCGATGTCGACTATCCCGATCGCGACGCCGAGCGCCGCATCCTGTTCGAAACCACCGGCGCCGACGAAACGCTGGCGAAGGGCTCGATGACCGCAGATGCGCTGATCACCGCGCAGCGGCTGGTGCGCCGCCTGCCGGTCGGTGATTCCGTGGTGGAGGCGATCCTGTCGCTGGTCCGCTCGGCCCGTCCGGGTGAGGAGAGCGGCGAAGCCGGCAAGTTCATCGCCTGGGGCCCCGGCCCGCGCGCCAGTCAATCCTTGATGCTCGCGGTGCGCGCCCGCGCGCTGATCGACGGACGTCTCGCCCCGTCGGTCGACGACGTGCTCGACCTTGCCGAGCCCGTTCTCAAGCACCGCATGGCGCTGACGTTCCAGGCGCGCGCCGAGGGCCGCACGATTCCGGACGTGATCAAGCAACTCAAGACACGGATCGGTTGATGGCCGCAGAGACCGGGCACGCAGCGAAGGAGACACTGGCGGTCCGACGTGCCGATGGCGAAAGCCGAACGCTCGCAGCTTCCTTGCCGCGCCTGGTGCTCGAGGCCCGCCGCATCGCCGCCAACGTCATCCACGGTCTGCACGGAAGGCGCCGCGCCGGCTCCGGCGAAAATTTCTGGCAATACCGCCGCTTCGTCTCCGGCGAGCCGGCGCAAAATGTCGACTGGCGGCGCTCGGCGCGCGACGACCATCTCTATGTCCGCGAACTCGAATGGGAGGCCTCGCACACGGTCTGGATCTGGCCCGACCGTTCGCCCTCGATGGCATTCGCCTCGAAGACCGCGCGCGAGTCCAAGCTCGAACGCACGCTGATCGTCGCCTTCGCACTGGCCGAGCTGCTGGTCTCCGGCGGCGAGCGCGTCGGCATTCCCGGGCTGATGGCGCCGACTGCGAGCCGCAGCGTCATCGACAAGATGGCGCAGGCGATGCTGCATGACGATGCCGACCGGCTGAGCCTGCCGCCGTCCTTCGTGCCTTCCGCGCTCGCCGAGATCATCGTGCTGTCGGATTTCTGGTCGCCGATCGCGGAGATCAGGACCACGCTCGCAGGGCTGTCCGGCTCCGGCGCGCATGGCACCATGGTGCAGGTCGTCGATCCCGCCGAAGAATCATTCCCCTATTCCGGCCGCGTCGAGTTCGTCGAGCCCGAGGGTTTTGGCGTGATCACCGCCGGCCGCGCCGAAAGCTGGGCGCAGGACTATACCGCGCGGCTGGCGCTGCACCGCGACCAGATCCGTGCGGAGACAAGCAAGCTCGACTGGCTGTTCACGACCCATGCGACCGATCGCTCCGCCGCCGAATTGCTGCTGTTCCTGCATGCCGGCATGCAGGTGAGCAAGTCAGGCGCACGCACCACCACGATCAAGGCGGGGCCGGCCGCATGATGGGATTGCCGCTCGCCTTCACCGAACCGCTGCTCCTGATCGGCCTTGTCAGCTTGCCGGTGCTGTGGTGGCTGCTCCGCGTGACGCCGCCGCGGCCGCGCCGGATCGAGTTTCCGCCGACGCGCCTGTTGTTCGACATCGCGCCGCGCGAAGAGACGCCTTCGCGGACGCCATGGTGGCTGACGGCGCTTCGCCTTCTGGCCGCGGCCCTCGTCATTTTCGCCGCCGCCGGCCCGATCTGGAATCCCCAGACCGGTCTCGCCGGCAGCAACGCGCCGCTGATGATCATGCTCGACGACGGCTGGAGCGCGGCCTCAAACTGGGATGTCAGGATCAGAGCCGCCGACGAGCTGATCGCCAACGCCGACAACGACCGCCGCGCGATCGCGCTGGTGCCGCTGTCCGAGCCGAACCGCGACATCACCCTGATGCCGGCGGGCGCCGCGCGCGTTGCGCTGCGCCAGATCACGCCAAAGCCCTATTCGATCGACCGCGTCGACACACTTGCTGCGGTCGATCGCTTCCTGAAAGCCACCGGCGATTGCGAGATCGCCTGGCTGTCCGATGGCGTCGACACCGGCCGCGGCGAGGACTTCGTGCAGGCCCTCGGCAAGACCATCGGCGAGCGCAGCCTGACCATCTTCGAAGGCGGCACCTCCTCGCCGCTGGCGCTGGTCGCGGCCGAGAATGCGGCTGCCAAGATGACGGTGAAGGTGCTCCGCACCGACAGCGGCATCGCGGTCGGCACCGTCCGCGCGCTGGACCAGAAGACGTCCCCGATCGCCGAAGCGCGCTATTCGTTCGGCCCGCAGGACAAGGAAACCGAGGCCTCGTTCGACCTGCCGGTCGAGCTGCGCAACGACATCACGCGGCTCGAGATCACGGGCGAGCGCTCCGCCGGCGCGGTGCAGCTGCTCGACAAGCGCTGGCGCCGCCGCGCCATCGGCATCGTCACCGGCACGACCAGTGAGACCGCGCAGCCGCTGCTGGCGCCGACCTTCTATCTCACCCGCGCGCTGGCGCCGTTCGCCGACGTGCGGCTCGCCGACAAGGGCTCGCCGCAGCAGGGCATCACGCAATTCCTCGACCAGAAGCTGCCGATGATCATCCTCGCCGATGTCGGCACCATCGCGCCCGAAATCCGCGAGCGCCTCAATGCCTGGGTCGACCAGGGCGGCGTGCTGGTGCGGTTCGCAGGGCCCCGCCTGGCGCAGGCCGAAGACGATCTCGTGCCGGTCAAGCTGCGCAAGGGCGGCCGCACGCTCGGCGGCAGCCTGACCTGGGAGAAGCCGCAGCACCTCGCCTCCTTCACCGCCGACGGTCCGTTTGCCGGCGTGGCGGTGCCCAAGGACGTCACCATCAGCCGTCAGGTTCTCGCCGAGCCCGACGCCGTGCTCGCCACCAAGAGCTGGGCCTCGCTGGAAGACGGCACGCCGCTGGTCACCGGCGAGCATCGCGGCAAGGGCATCGTCAGCCTGTTCCACGTCAGCGCCGACATGCGCTGGTCGGATCTGCCGATGTCGGGCACCTTCGTCGAAATGCTGCGGCGGGTCGTCGACATGTCCGGCTACACCGCCAAGCCCGGTGCCGGCGTTGCAACCGAGGCAACCGCAGAGACGGTGGCGCCGCTGCACATCCTCGACGGTTTCGGCGCCTTCGGTCCGCCGCCGGCGACCGCAAAGCCGCTGCCGGCCGATTATCGCGACCGCGCCACGTCAGATCATCCACCCGGCTTCTATGGTCCGGCAGAAGGACCGCTCGCCGTGAACACGCTTGCCAGCGCCGACCGCATCGCAGCCCTGAACACCGCGAGCCTGCGCGCCCGGCACGCCACCTACACCAATGCCGAACCGCGCGACCTGCGCGGCTGGCTGCTCTCGACCGCGCTCGCGCTGTTCCTGGTCGACGCCATCATTGTCGCGGTGCTCGGCGGCGGCATCGCCGCGCTGCTGCGCCGCCGCGCCGCGACCGCGATGATCGTGCTGGGCCTCGCGCTTGCGGGCCTTTCGGTGCTGTCGCCGACGCCCGCGCGCGCCGACAGCGCCGCGGACGAGTTCGCGATGAAAGCGGTATCGCAGACTCGCCTCGCCTATGTCGTGACCGGCAATGCCGACGTCGATTCCATCGTCAAGGCCGGCCTGTCAGGACTGACGCTGTTCCTGGCGCAGCGCACCGCGCTCGAGGCCGGCGATCCCGTCGGCATCGATCCCGCGCGCGACGAGCTCGCCTTCTTCCCGCTGATCTATTGGCCGATCGTGCCCGGCGCGCCCAAGCCGCCGCAGGACGCCATCAACAGGATCGAGGCCTATATGAAGCAGGGCGGCACCGTGCTGTTCGACACCCGCGACGCCATCGAGGCGCCGCCCGGCGAGAACGGCGCAGCGCAGACGCCGGGCATGCAGACGCTCCGCGAGATCCTGTCCTCGCTCGACGTGCCCGAGCTCGAACCGGTGCCGCGCGAGCACGTGCTGACCAAGACCTTCTACTTGCTGCGCGACTTCCCCGGCCGCTTCAACACCGGCCAGACCTGGGTCGAGAGCCTGCCGCGCGATGAGGACGACGACAGCGCGCAGCGGCCGGCCCGCGGCGGCGACGGCGTCTCGCCGATCATCATCACCTCGAATGATCTTGCCGGCGCCTGGGCCGTGCGACCCGACGGACAGTACATGCTGCCGGTGGCCGGCGGCGACAACCGCCAGCGCGAATTCGCCTATCGCGCCGGCGCCAACATCGTCATGTACACGCTGACCGGCAACTACAAGGCCGACCAGGTGCACGCACCGGCCCTAATCGAACGGCTGGGGCAATAGGATCGATATGAATTACGGCATCGCGTTCACGCCGCTTGTTCCCGCGATCGTCCTGTGGCTGGCGCTGGCCGCGATCGTCATCATCGCGATCGTGCTGCTGGTGGCGCGGGCGCGCGGTGCTGCCGTGCGCGTGGCGGCGCTGGCGCTGTTCCTGCTGGCGCTCGCCAATCCCTCCTTTACCCGCGAGGACCGCGATCCCCTCACTTCGGTCGCGGCCATCGTCGTCGACAAGAGCCCGAGCCAGAATTTCGGCAACCGCAATCGTGAGGCCGCCCAGGCGCAGGAAGCGCTGGTCGACAGCCTGAAGAAGATCAAGGGCCTGGAAGTCCGCGTCGTCGATGCCGGACAGGCCGACGGCGAGACCGACGGCACCAAACTGTTCGGCGCGCTCGCCTCGGCGTTGGCGGACGTGCCGGTCGACCGCGTCGCCGGCGCGTTCCTGATCACCGACGGCCGTGTCCACGACATTCCGGCCAACGCCGCCGGGCTCGGCTTCCAGGCGCCGGTGCACGCGCTGATCACCGGTCAGAAGGACGAGCGCGACCGCCGCATCGCAATCACGGCGGCGCCGCGCTTCGGCATCGTCGGGCAGAACCAGACCATCACCTACCGTCTCGACGACCAGGGCGTCACCGGCGAGCGCGCCAAGGTCACGGTTCGCCGCGACGGCGAGCCCATCAACGAGCGCACGCTCTCGAGCGGCCAGACCGCGAGCGTCGACGTCGAGATCAAGCATGCCGGCCCGAACATCGTCGAGATCGAGGCCTCGCCGCTCGAGAAGGAGCTGACGCCGGTCAACAACCGCGCCGTCGTCGCCATCGACGGCGTGCGCGACAAGCTGCGCGTGCTGCTGGTCTCGGGCGAGCCGCATTCCGGCGAGCGCACCTGGCGCAATCTGCTCAAGTCCGATGCCAGCGTCGACCTCGTGCACTTCACCATTCTGCGTCCGCCGGAGAAGCAGGACGGCACGCCGATCAACGAATTGTCGCTGATCGCGTTTCCGACCCGTGAGCTGTTCCAGCAGAAGATCAACGAATTCCAGCTGATCATCTTCGACCGCTACGCCCGCCAGGGCGTGCTGCCGATCGCCTATTTCGACAACATCGCGCGCTACGTGCGCGCGGGCGGCGCGGTGCTGGTCTCGGCCGGTCCGGACTATGCCTCCAACACCAGCATCTGGCGCACGCCGCTGGATTCGGTGCTGCCGGCGGAGCCTGTGGGCGTGAGCGAAAAACCGTTCTACGCGCATCTGTCCGACATCGGCAAACGTCATCCGGTCACGCGCGGCCTGGAAGGCTCAGCCTTCGAGCCGCCGCACTGGAGCCGTTTCTTCCGCACCGTCGACACCCGCAATGCCGTCAACCCGCCTGTCATGACGGGCCTCGACGGCAAGCCGCTGCTGTTCCTGTCGCGCTTTGGCGAGGGACGCGTCGCGCTCTTGCTCTCCGACCACATCTGGCTGTGGGCGCGCGGTTATGAAGGCGGCGGCCCGCATCTCGATTTGCTCAGGCGGATGTCGCACTGGCTGATGAAGCAGCCCGACCTCGACGAGGAAGCGCTGCGCCTCCAGGTGCAGGGCAAGGATCTGGTCGTGGTGCGCCAGACCATGTCGGACAGCGTCCAGCCGGTGAGCGTGACCTCGCCGTCGGGCGTGTCGCGTGATCTGACGCTCAGCGCCGGCGATCCCGGCGAGTGGCGCGCCAGCCTGCCGGCGAGCGAACTCGGCCTGTGGCAGGCCACCGACGGCACGCTGAAGGCGCTGATCAATGTCGGCCCGACCAATCCGAAGGAGTTTTCGGAGGTCACCTCCACCACCGAAACCCTGAAGCCGCTGACGCAGGCGACCGGCGGCAACGCGGTGCGCGTGGTCGACGGTGCCAGCGTCGAGCTGCCGCGCATCGTGCCGGTGCGCTCGGCGAGCATCTTCGCCGGCGATGGCTGGATGGGCGTGCGGATGCGCGACGCCAGCGTGGTGAAGGGCGTCGGCGTGCTGCCGATCTTCGCCGGCCTGATCGGCCTGTTGCTGCTGCTGGGTGCGTTCGCGGCGACCTGGGTGCGGGAGGGGCGGTGAAGCGCCAGGTTCGATCGGCTGTCCGGGGTCACCTCTCCCCAGCGGGGAGAGGTGTTTCGACTTCCGGTCGCGCACCATTCAACCAAAGCTCATCCCACTCTAGTTGCCCGAACGACACATCGCGCGGCCACCCGCGCGAGATCGCCTGACCGTCGTTGACATCAGCTGACCGTTCCTGCGATGTTACATTATAACATCGCAGGAAGCCGAGGGGATCGGCGCCTCGCGATGTGGGGTGGCGTTTCCAGATGAAGTGGTTCCGGTCGAATATCAGGCACGGCGCCCGGCTCGCGATGTTCGCGATGCTGGTGCAGTTCGCGCTGACCTTCGGCCATAGCCACTGGTTCGCGCAGGCGACCCCGTTCGCCCAATCCTCGCTCCAGCAGACGGACAGCAGCAAGGGGATCGCTTCAGCCGACCGTGCAGCGGTTCAGAAGCAATCACCTGCGAGCCCTGATCGGGAGCAGCCGGGTGAGGACAATTGCGCAATCTGCGCATTGGTCGCGATGGCAGGCACCGTCGTATCAGCGACGCCGCCTCTCCTGCAGCTGCCGCAGGCGATCGAGCTGCTCCAGCTCACCACCGATGCCGAATTCGTCCATCTGAAATCGGCCGGCACGGCGTTCCAGCCCCGCGCCCCTCCCGCGTCCTGACCTCCAACGTTTGATCGCACCTGGGCTCGAATGCCCGGGACCCGTTGAAGTCGAATTCCGTCGCGTTGCGACGGCAGGCCGCCTCCGATCATCAGACAATCATTCGGACGGCGCCTGGCTGGAATCAGGACCATGTCATTTGAATTGCGACGCGTGCAGCGTCTCGCCGGAGCGAGCCTGCTCCTGCTCGGCGCCGCCGCCACATCCGCGCTGGCGCAAACGTCCGCACAAGCGCCGGCACAAGCGCCGGCACAGGACAAACCGTCGACCGAGCTGCCTCCCGTCACCGTGACGGCCCCGAGCCCCATCGTGCGCAGGGTGGTGCCGTCCCATAACGCGGGCCGCAGCACACGAACCGCGCGGGTGCGCAGCCACGAACGCACGGCCGACGCCGCGCCGGCATCTCCTGCGCCAGCCGCCGCGCCCCAGCGGGGCGTGCTGCCTGTCGTCACCAACCAGTTCGCCACCGTCACGGTGGTGCCGAACGAGGAGATCCGCCGCGAGGGCGGCGGCCAGCTCGGCGATCTCCTGTTCTCCAAGCCCGGCATCACCGGCTCGAGCTTCGCGCCGGGCGCCTCCAGCCGGCCGATCATCCGGGGTCTCGACGTCAACCGCGTCGGCATCGTCGAGAACGGCACCAATGCGGGCGGTGCGTCCGACCTCGGCGAGGACCATTTCGTCCCGATCGATCCGCTCGCCACCAACCAGGTCGAGGTGGTGCGCGGGCCGGCCGCGCTCCGCTACGGCTCGACCTCGATCGGCGGCGTCGTCAGCGCCACCAACAACCGGATTCCGGATGCGCTGCCGAGCTGCGCCCCGTCGTTCCAGACCTACGGCCTGCCGACCAAGGCCCCGTTGGCGACCGCCGAGACCTCGCCTTGCGTCACCGCCGAGACGCGCACCGCGTTCAGCTCGGTCGATCGCGGCGTCGAGAGCGGCGTGCTGCTCGACACCGGCGGCGGCAATTTTGCCTTCCATGCCGATGCCTATGGCCGCACCACCTCGGACTACAGCATCCCGAGCTATCCCTATCTGAACGACCAGTCGCGCCCCGTGAACGGCCGCCAGCCGAACTCGGCGACACGTTCGGACGGCGCCTCGATCGGCGGCTCCTACTTCTTCCAGGGCGGCTATATCGGCGCGTCGATCACGCAGAACGACGCGCTCTACCACATCCCCGGCATCGACGGCGCCGACCACCAGACGCGGATCGACGGCCACCAGACCAAGATCAACGTCAAGGGCGAGTACCATCCCGATGCGGCCGCGATCGACACCGTCCGCTTCTGGGCCGGCGCGACCGACTACCGGCACAACGAGATCGGGCTTGCCGATCCCGCCGATCCCACCAGCGACGGCGTGCGGCAGACCTTCACCAACAAGGAGCAGGAGATCCGCACCGAGGTGCAGCTGATGCCGTTCAACGCCCGCTTCGCCGAGGTGACGACGGCGCTGGGCTTCCAGGTCGGCCATCAGGAGCTGAGCGCGCCGAGCCCGGACAATCCCGGCACGCTGTTCAACGGCCTGTGGGACCCCAACAACAGCACCCGCGTTGCCGGCTATGCCTTCAACGAGTTCAAGTTCACCGAACAGACCCGGGCGCAGATCGCCGGCCGCATCGAGCATGTCGAGCTGCACGGCACGACGCCGGACTTCCCGACAGACTATCTGCCCGACGGCACGCCGCAGGCGGCGATCGCGCGCAATCCGTCCTTTACGCCGAAGAGCGGCAGCATCGGCCTGTTGCAGGACCTGCCGGGCGGCATGGTCGGCAGCATCACCGCGCAATATGTCGAGCGCGCGCCGAAGGCGGCCGAGCTGTTCTCGCGCGGCGCGCATGATGCGACCGCGACCTTCGACATTGGCAATCCGAACCTGACGATCGAGACCGCGAAGTCGGTCGAAGCAGGCGTGCGCAAGGCGACCGGGCCGTTCCGGTTCGAGGCGACCGTCTACTACACGCACTTCAACAACTTCATCTATCGCCGCCTCACGGGCGTGATGTGCGACGACGACTTTGCCTCGTGCGGCACGCCCGGTGCCGAGGTCAACCAGGCGGTCTATTCGCAACGGGACGCCAACTTCCGCGGCGGCGAATTCCAGTCGCAGCTCGATGTCGGCGCGTTCCAGGGCGGCATCTGGGGCATCGAGAACCAGCTCGACGTGGTCCGCGCGACCTTCACCGACGGCACCAACGTGCCGCGGATTCCGCCGGTGCGGCTGGGCGGCGGCGTGTTCTGGCGCGACGACAACTGGCTGATGCGCGTCAATCTGTTGCACGCCTTCGCACAGAACAACGTCGCCGTGATCGCGGAGACGGCAACATCAGGCTACAATCTGCTGAAGGCCGAGGTCAGCTACAAGACCAAGCTCGACCGCAACTGGTTCGGTGCGCGCGAGGTGACGACCGGCATCGTCGGCAACAACCTCCTCAACGAGAACATCCGCAACTCGGTGTCCTACACCAAGGACGAGGTGCTGATGCCCGGCATCGGCGTGCGCGCGTTCGCGAACTTCAAGTTCTAGCATTGCGCGTGTCGGGGCCTGAGGGCCCCGGCACGGCGCCTAGCGCCGCGATCGCCAAGGCTAAGAGCCGGGCTTGGTCGGCTCGCCTCTCCACCAGAAGGTCACGAAGGCAACGACGCCATAGGCTGAGAGCAGGACAGTCGCCAGAACAAACGTGATGACCTGCCAACCGGCCGCAGGCCGTGCCGCGTCAACGCCAAGCACCGCGGTCCCACCGATGGGCGCCAGCGCACCGATCAGCTTCATGATCGCGTAAATTCCGCAGATGATCGACGCGATGTATGTGACCAACACCAATATGACGAGAAGCAGCTCAAATCCGTTGTGTGACTTCTTCACATCCTTGACGAGGACGACGGTGAGGCCGATCAACGCGGACGAGAGCGTCAGCAACTGTACGCTGAGGTCCTTGGCGAGGCCGACCGCCAGCTTGGTTGCTTCCAGGGTAATCGTCGCCTGGTCCATGAACGTGTCTCAGCAGAATGGATAGAGGGGGCAATACTCCTTCAGGGACTGCTCGACCGCCTGGCGCGTGACGACGATCTGGCCACCTGCCGTCTTCGCGGTCTGCAGAACCGTCAACAGAAGGACCGATAGATTCCCCTGCCCGGTAAACAGATCGGGGAAACGCTCCGGGGCGAGATTCTTCAGCGGCACGTTCGGCACTTCGATCTTCTGGAACGCATCTGCGGCCGCTCGCCTGAGCAATTGCTCGGCCTCCGCCTCGACGCTCGTCGCGACGCGCAGTGTCCGGGTGATCAACCCCTGGACATCGAGAACCTGAGGAACCGTTCGTTCTCCGGAGGGGCGCGTTTGCGCGAGCGAGAAGCGTCCGGTCAAAAGCAGCGCTGCCGCTGCAAGAAATGCACGACGGAGCATGGGCCATAATCCCAGATTGTAAAAATATGAACCACACGCTGACACAGATTTTGTCGCAGGAATAGCTGGTCGCAAACATTATTTGCGGCCAGCCCGACAGAACCCCTGACTATCCAGCCGACGCAGCGGCCGTTGCGATGAACTCCGCGACGGCCTCGGGCTGCGAGAGCATCGGCACGTGCGAGCTCTGGAGCACCAGCGTCTCGGCGCTCATTCGACTGGCTGAGTCCCGCTCGACATCGGTCGGAATATCCTGGACGAAATGCTTGCGCACGCCTTGCTGCGTCAGGGCCACATAGCCTTCGCAGAGCCACACGGCCGTGCACATCGTCAGGTTTTATTGCGCGGCCGTCATCCCCGTCAGTGAAGCAACATGTGTTGCCTGTGAGACAATATCGTCTGGAGCTGCGCTGGCGAGCCGATGCAAGCAAACCGCAAAACTTTTCGTGCGAAGAGACAAAAGAATTGGAAAAGAACAGGCGCGGCGTCCAGGGATACGCAAGGCGTTGTGGCCCGGATGGCGACCTCTGCACCGTCATTGCGAGCGCAGCGAAGCAATCCAGGCCGCCTCCGTGGAAAGATTCTGGATTGCTTCGCTACGCTCGCAATGACGAAGGATGGAGCGCGGGCATGCTCACGCCGCAGTCGTAAGCTGCTTCTCGAAGCGCCACTGATCTACGGGGAAGGGCCCGTTCGAGGTCTCCGACAACATCACGAAGGTGCCGGCGTTGCGCCAGCCGCTCTTCTCGTAGAACCGCGCAGCGCGCATGTTGCCGACCGCGCAGGCTAGCCACGCCAGCTCCACGCCGCGCGCGGCGAGACGGGCCTCGGCATCAGCGATCAGCGCCGCAGCCACCCCCGTCCCATGCGCCTTTGGCGACACGAACAGCTGGTACAGTTCGTCGCCCTTGAGGACGCACAGGCCGAGCGGTGCGCCGGCCGGGCCGACGACGCAGACATCGACAAGCATGACTGCCAGCCGATCGCGAAAGTTTGCGAGGGTGCGGAGCCGGACAAGTTCGGGCGGCGCAAGATGCGCGTGCGATCCATGCCAGGCATCGTGCCACAGCTGCGCGAGATGATCGATCTCAGCGGGGTCGGCGGGACGAACTTGCATGCTCGATACTCCGTCCAGGCTACGGGCTTGCCTCTACCCGCGCGCCTTGCTCCAGTCCGGGCCAACCGGCCCCGACACGCCCTCGAAGGCGCCGTCGACGAGCTCGAACACCAGGATGCGGGCGGCATCGACCGGGCCCGGCATCGTGACGCGGCCCTTGGCGACCTGCTTGAAGCCGACGCGGCTATAATAAGGCTCGTCGCCGACCAGCAGCACCAGGCGGTGACCTTCCTCCTTGGCGCCCTTCAGCGCACGCTCCATCAGGAGACGGCCAATGCCGCGACTGCGGAACGGCGGCTCGACGGTGAGCGGCCCGAGCATCAGCGCCTTGGTGTCGCCGATCATAACAGGCAATTGCCTGACCGAGCCGACCAGCAGCGTGCCGATGCGCGCGGTGAAGGAAACGTCGAGCAGATGGTCGACGTGTTCGCGGATCCGGTAGGCGCTGAGCACGAAGCGGCCGGGGCCGAAGGTGCGTTCGTGCAGCCGTTCGATCGCCTGGGCATCGCCGGCGGCTTCGGGCAGGATGTTGAGCGAGAGATCGGTCATGTCAGCATGCGTCTTCGAGCGAAGTGGTTTCAGGTTCGCGTCGAGAAAACGCGCCAATGCGAGATGCGGGATAACACCTCGGGGGGCCGCGGTCCATCGGCCTCGTGGGCGTCAAGACCCCGTGCCGGGCCGCGGGTGAAAACGGCCGCGAACAGCAGGGTCCAGAGCGACAGCATCAGGATGGGGATGATGTAATACTGTGTGAAGACCGGATGCGTGGCGAAGAACGCCAGATTCAGCGCAAGATTGGCGGCGACCAGCAGCGTCAGCTGCCTGACCCCGGAATGGTTCGCGAAACGCCACAGCAGCGCGGTCCAGACGCAGGCGATCAGCATCAACGGGAACTGGGTGTCGCGGAGATAGGCGAGCAGCACCGCCGGGTCGAGACTCGGCGCCGCCGTGTCCTGGCCGCCATAGGCCGAGACCAGCGGATTGCCCGAATTGACCAGATTCGCCGCGAACACGGGTAACATTCCGACGAGGAAACCAAGGCCGAGCGCGAGGCTTGAGGCGAAGGTCTCGCGGCTGCGCCAGACCAGGAACGACAATCCGAAGAACAGGAAATAGCCGGCCGACAGAACCACGTTCGCGATCCGAAAGCTCGCGGACAGGCCGAGCAGAATGCCGACCGCCGCGATCATCAGCAGGCGCCTGTTATCGCCGACGAACAGCCTTGCGGTGAACAGGCCCGTTAGCGCGCAGACGACCATGGTCGGCGCCATCGAATAGCTCGCCTTGGCCGGATTGATCATGAAGTAGATCGCGAGCGCGCCGAACACGGCGGCAACCGTCACCGACCCGGACTCCCGCGACCGCCACAGCCCGTAGAACGCAAAGCCGGCGATGATCACATTGGCCAGCACGTAGAGCGGAATGACCTGGAAGCCCTCCGGAAACAGCGCCAGCACGAAGCCGGTGCCCGGCGGCGGCGTCATCACCCATTTGCCGGCGTCGGAGGTCTGGGTGTGGCAGGGCGCGCGGGTCGGGTCGTTCCAGTTCGGAAAATCGATGCTGCGCAACTTGCCCGCAAGATAGCCGTCGGTTTCACGGGCCAGGCTGGTGTCGAGCCCCTGCCAGCCGAAGCGCTGGAACAGGTGTGCCTGCCTGAGATAGCAGATGTCGTCATAGACGCCGCGGCTCTCGCTCCAGTGCGAGATCAGGCGAATATTGCTGGCCAGAACTGCCAGAAACAAAAGCGAAAAAAATACCTTAATAGCTCTCATGGGTGCCTGCCGGGCGAGCCGCCACAGCTTGAAATGGGCTCTGTCGCCTGTACAGGAAAAGCTGCGGCAAGTATAGCAAGGCTGGGATCTCGGGGGCGAGGCGGCCGTGACCAATATGGAATTGGGTTCGACCGGCATTTGCAGTGCCGCACCGCACGCAGGCGCGCCGCGGATTCTGCTCGTCATTCCCTGCTTCAACGAGGAGGCTTCGATCGGCGGCCTGCTCGGCGAGATCGCGGCGACGGGCTGTCACTACCACACCCTGGTCGTCGACGACGGCTCGTCGGACGCGACGTCCGCGATTGCAAGCTGCCACTCGCCCGTCGCCCGCCTCGCGCAGAATATCGGCATCGGCGGCGCCGTGCAGACCGGCATCAAATACGCGGCGCGTCACGACTTCGACTTCTGCATCCAGATCGACGGCGACGGGCAGCACGATCCGCGCGCGATCGAGACGCTCCTGAACGCCTATCGCAAGCACCCTGCCAACATCACCATCGGCAGCCGCTTCATCGACTATGCCGGCTTCTGCTCGACGCGGATGCGGCGCGCCGGCATCAGGCTGATCGTGCTCGCGCTCAACAGCCTGTTCTCAGGCGGTCGCATCACCGATCCGACCAGCGGCATGCGACTGCTCGACCGCTCCGCCATCGCCTTCTTCGCCAAAGCGTACCCGACGGATTTTCCGGAGCCGATCTCGCTGGCCTGGGCGATGCGCGCAGGCCTCACGGTGAGCGAGGTCCCGGTCGAGATGCGGGCACGCGAGACCGGCGTGAGCTCGATCGACGGGCTGAAGTCGGCGAGCTACATGGTCCGCGTGCTCGGCTACATCCTGCTCGCACGTCTGGTGAGATCGCCATGACGCCCACCGCCCCGATCTGCGGCTTCATCATCTCGTCGACCATTTTGAGGAGGCGCCTGTGAGAAACGTCAATCCAAGCGCAGAGACGATTATCGTCATCTCCGCCTTCGCGTTGATCTACATGCTCGTGCTGCTGAAGAAGACGTTGCAGGGCAAGTTCGATCTCTATGATTTCCTGATGCTGTCCATGGTGGCGATCATACCCGCGGGATTCACGCTGTTTCCGAAGCTGGCCTATCTCGTCAGCCATTTGACCGGCGTCGTGTTTCCGTTCGTCGTGATGTTCGGCGCGCTGTTCCTGGTGGTGTTCGCCTTCATGCATAACATGACGGCGCGGCTGCACCGGCTGGAACGGCAGAACTGCGCGTTGATCCAGGAGCAGAGCCTGCTGGCGCTGGAGCTGAAGGCGAAAGAAGGCAGCCCGTCGGGCGGCTGAGCGCTCAACGCCAGATCACTTCAACGCCAGGTCACTTTAACGCCAAGTCACTTCAACGCCACGTCGCGATCGGTGGCTTGCCGTCCAGCACTTCGGCTATTCTTTGCCGCGTGCCGTGTGTGGTGCCCTCGGGCAATGCGGTGATCGCGAAGAACCCGCATTCGGCGATCTCGTGGTTGGGCTCAGGGACGCGATCCTGCCTGAACTGCCTGACGACGTAGACCGCGACATGGTCGCGGCGGGAGACGTGGCTGTTGAGGAAGATGCCGTGCAGCACGGCCTCGCCGGTGAGGTCGATATCGCCCTCCTCCTTGAGCTCGCGCCGCATCGCCTGCTCCATGGTCTCGCCGAGATCGACGCCGCCGCCGGGCAGGTACCAGCCGGTGACGTAGCTGTGCCGGACCAGGAACACCCTGTTGTCGGCATCCAGCACCACGGCGCGGACACCGAGGGTCATGCCGCGCACCAGCAGGAAATAGGCGTGGAAGATCCGCCGCAGCAGCGGCTCGAATTTCCGTCGGACGCGGTTCAGACGATCTCCCATCAGGCTTCCTTGACACTCCTCGCGAGGCTGCGCTTGCGCCTTGCCTGCGACCTTGCCATTACAGCGGAGCAATAGCGAGGCAATCGCGCGCGATGACATCTTCCTTGGCTCCCTTCACGCTCGCCCATCTGTCCGACCCGCATCTGCCGCCGCTGCCGAAGCCGCGGCTGATCGAGCTCGCGGGCAAGCGCGCGCTCGGCTATGTCAACTGGACGCGCAACCGCCACAAATACCAGCGCCGCGAGGTGCTCGATGCACTCGTCGCCGACGTCAAGGCGCAGGCGCCCGACCACATCGCAGTGACGGGCGATCTCGTCAATCTGGCGCTGGAGGCGGAGTTCGCCCCGGCCCGCGCCTGGCTCGACGGCGTCGGCCCGCCCGACCGCGTCACCGCGATTCCCGGCAATCACGACGCTTATGTCCGCGCCACCTTTCATCGCTTCGGCGAGACCTTTGCGCCCTATCTTGCGAGCGATGACGGCAGCATCGGCTTTCCCGGCGTGCGCCGGCGCGGACCGCTCGCGCTGATCAGCCTGTCGACGGCGCTGCCGACCTTGCCGCTGATGGCAACGGGCACGCTGGGGCACGATCAGCTCGCCTCCCTCGAACAGGTGCTCGACCAGCTCGCCGCCGAAGACGTCTTCCGCGTGCTGCTGGTGCATCATCCGCTGAAGTCTGACGCGCGCCAGAAGCGGATGACCGACGCCGCGGATTTGTTGGCGCTGCTCAAACGCCACGGCGTGGAGCTGATCCTGCATGGACACGACCACATTCATTCGACGATGTGGTTCGAGGGCCCCAATGGCAATATCCCCGCGATCGGCGTGCCGTCGGCCTCCGCGCTCGCGCACGGGCGCTATCCGGCAGCGGCGTATAATCTGTTCACGATCGAGAAGGACAATGCCGGCTGGCGCTGCGAGCAGACGGTGCGGGGACTGGGGTCCGGATTTCAGATCCGGCAGATCAAGCATGCGAGGTTGATTTAGTCGCACGCCGTCATTGCGAGCGCAGCGAACCAATCCAGACTGCCTGCGCGGAAAGATTCCTGGATTGCTTCGCTGCGCTCGCAATGACGACGGAGAGAAATTCACCAGCTCCGCAGGGCCGCCAGCACGGCCAGACCGAACAAGGCGGCGGCGCCGAGCACAAAGCCGAACACGAACGGCCAGAACCGCGAGCGGCGCGGCGGCGCGGCGGCCGGGGCTTGCGGCTCCGGCAGGACGACCATCGCATGCTCGCGCTCGATCATGCGGCGGGCGACGTAGTTGGTGACGGCCTCGACGATCACCGGAATGTCGTGCGATTCGGCGAGCACGATGCGGCCGAAGCGGGTGTCCTGGACGAAGCGATACAGCCGCTTGTCGCGCCCCATGATGATGTGCGCGACCACGTCGATCCAGAGCCTGGGCGTATCGCCCTGGCTGATGCCGCGGTCGAACAGGTCGATCTGGTCGGGCACCTGAGCGAACAGCGGATCGAGCGCGTCGTTGAGGATCTCGAGCCGCGCCACCTCGGCGTCCCTGAGGTCGACGACCACGCCGGTCCGGTCGGCGGCCTCGATCCGCGCGCGCAGCAGCGCGTCGCGCAGCCGCACCGTGCGCGGCTGGCTGGGATTGATACCGCTGGTCTCGGGCTCTGACATTGTCGGCCTCGTCCTCACTTGCTGAAGTTAACCTATCAGCAACCAAACGGTCCGCAAAGGGTCCACAATTCCAGAGACTTAACCAGCCCACAGCCGGCTCGCCTGTGCCAAAAACAGACGATCCCACCCGGCTTGCGCCGGATGGGACCCTCCGTCCTTGGACGTCTTCTTAGTTCAGGCCGGCAGGTAAGACCCTCAGGCCGAGACCCGCGACGGCTCTTCCACGATCGAGAAGCGGACGCCGGCCTTGTGGCGGTTCTCCTCCGAAACCGAGCGCCAGGCATCCTCGGCTTCCTTGCGGGTCTTGAACGGACCCTGCACCTGGGCCGAGCCTTCCACGAGCTTGTGGAAGTTCATCGAGCCGAACTCGCCGCCGATCACCCAGAAATTGCTGCTGGTCATTGTCAGTCTCCTGTCGAAGCGCGTGATGCGTTAGCCGAACTGGTTCATGGTGTTGTGGGCGCCGCCCGCCTTCAGGGCAGCCTCGCCGGCGAAGTATTCCTTGTGGTCGTCGCCGATGTCGGAGCCGGCCATGTTCTGATGTTTGGCGCAGGCGATACCCTGACGGATCTCCGCGCGCTGGACGTTCTTGACGTAGCCCAGCATGCCCTGCTCGCCGAAATACTCGCGTGCGAGATTGTCGGTCGAGAGCGCCGCCGTGTGATAGGTCGGCAACGTGATCAGGTGGTGGAAGATGCCGGCACGCTTGGCCGAATCCGCCTGGAAGGTACGGATGCGCTCGTCGGCTTCGATCGCCAGCGGCGTCTCGTCATATTCCACCTTCATCAGCTCGGCGCGGTTGTACTTGCTGACATCCTTGCCGGCTTCCTTCATTGCGTCGTAGACCTGCCAACGGAAGTTGAGGGTCCAGTTGAACGACGGCGAGTTGTTGTAGGCGAGCTTGGCGTTCGGGACGACCTTGCGGATGCGGTCGACCATCTTCGCGATCTGCTCGATATGCGGCTTCTCGGTCTCGATCCAGAGCAGGTCGGCGCCGTTCTGGAGCGAGGTGATGCTGTCGAGCACGCAGCGGTCTTCGCCCGTACCAGCGCGGAACTGGTAGAGGTTCGATGGCAGCCGCTTCGGACGCATCATCTTGCCGTTGCGGTTGATGATGACGTCGCCGTTGCGGGCGTTGTCCGCCGTCACTTCCTCGCAATCGAGGAAGCTGTTGTACTGATCGCCGATATCACCCGGCTTGTGGCTGACGGCGATCTGCTGGGTCAGGCCAGCGCCGAGCGAGTCGGTACGGGTCACGACGACGCCGTCTTCGATACCGAGCTCGAGGAACGCGTGGCGGCAGGCCCGGATCTTCGCCAGGAACACCTCATGCGGCACGGTGACCTTGCCGTCCTGGTGGCCGCACTGCTTCTCGTCCGAGACCTGGTTCTCGATCTGGAGCGCGCAGGCGCCCGCCTCGATCATCTTCTTGGCGAGCAGATAGGTCGCTTCCGCATTGCCGAAGCCGGCGTCGATGTCGGCGATGACGGGGACAACGTGGGTCTGGAAGTTGTCGATCTTCTCGATCAGCTCCTTCTCCCGGGTCTTGTCGCCTTCCTTGCGCGCCTTGTCGAGGTTGCGGAAGATGTCGTTCAGCTCGCGCGAGTCCGCCTGACGCAGGAAGGTGTAGAGCTCCTCGATCAGCGCCGGCACCGAGGTCTTCTCGTGCATCGACTGGTCGGGCAGCGGTCCGAACTCGGAGCGCAGCGCCGCGATCATCCAGCCGGAGAGATAGAGATAGCGGCGATCGGTCTTGCCGCCGAAATGCTTCTTGATCGAGATCAGCTTCTGCTGGGCGATGAAGCCGTGCCAGCAGCCCAGCGACTGCGTGTACTTGGTGGGATCGGCGTCATAGGCCGCCATGTCGGACCGCATCAGCGCCGCGGTGTAGCGGGCGATGTCGAGACCCGTCTTGAAGCGGTTCTGCAGGCGCATGCGCGCGACGGCTTCGGCGCTCACCCCGTTCCAGGTCGGCTTGGTCTCGAGGAGCGCCTGGGCCGCCTCGATCTCGCTCTGATACGAGGCCGGGCGCTGGAGGGCGTTGATGCCGCGGGGCTGGTAGTTCATCTGCGTAATCCTTTCGCTGACGATGGCGATGGCTTGCCATCGACATTCTTGACAATGCATTGCGAGATGCGTGTCAGGAGCTAAACGCGAAAATGGAAACTTCGGATAGATGGCTTGTTTTTTATTGGTGATGTCATGTAACATCAGAACATGTAATAGATGTTATATTGTAAATCTTGTAACAAATAGGTCAGCAAGACTGTCCTTGATGCGCTCTTAGTTCCCTTGGAGATCTGACAAATGCCCGCCGTATCAGGGAAGAAGCTGTTCGTCGGCCCGCGCTTCCGGAGGATCCGGCAGCAATTGGGGCTGTCACAGACCCAGATCGCCGAGGGGCTGGGGATCTCGCCGAGCTACGTCAATCTGATCGAGCGCAACCAGCGCCCGGTGACCGCCCAGATCCTGCTGCGGCTGGCCGAGACCTATGACCTCGATCTGCGCGACCTCGCCACCGCCGACGAGGACCGATTCTTTGCCGAGCTCAACGAGATCTTCTCCGATCCGCTGTTCCGCCAGATCGACGTGCCCAAGCAGGAGCTGCGCGACCTCGCCGAGCTCTGCCCCGGCGTCACCCACGCGCTGCAACGGCTCTACGCGGCCTATACCGAGGCCCGCCAGGGCGAGACGCTGGCGGCGGCACAGATGGCCGACCGTGACGTCGGCACGCGCTATGAGGCCAATCCGGTCGAGCGCGTGCGCGAGCTGATCGAGGCCAACCGCAACTATTTCCCGGAGCTCGAGCAGGCCGCGGAAACCCTTCGCGACGAACTGAACGTCCCGGCTGAAGGGCTTTACGCGGCGCTCGCCGAGCGCCTGCGCGAAAAGCATTCGATCCAGACCCGCATCATGCCCGTGGACGTGATGCGCGAGACGCTCCGGCGCTTCGACCGCCACCGCCGCCAGCTGCTGATCTCCGAGCTGGTCGATCCGCCCGGCCGCGCGTTCCAGCTCGCCTTCCAGCTTGGCCTGGGTGAATGCGCGCAAGCGCTGGAGACCATCATCGGCCGCGCCGGCCCGCTCGACGACACGCCGCGGCGCCTGTTCCGGATCACGCTCGCCAATTATTTCGCGGCCGCCGTGATGATGCCCTATCCGGCGTTCCTGGCTGCCGCCGAGGCGCTCAATTACGACATCCATTTGCTGGCGCAGCGCTTCAACTCCGGCTTCGAGCAGGTCTGCCACCGCCTCACCACCTTGCAGCGGCCGAACGCGCGCGGCATTCCGTTCTTCCTGCTCCGCGTCGACAATGCCGGCAACGTCTCGAAGCGCTTTTCGTCCGGCACGTTCCCGTTCTCGAAGTTCGGCGGCACCTGTCCGCTCTGGAACGTGCACTCGACCTTCGACACGCCGGATCGCCTGCTCAAGCAGGTGATCGAGCTGTCCGACGGCACGCGCTATTTCTCGATCGCGCAGATGGTGCGCCGCCCCGTCGCGCCGCACCCGCTGCCGCAACCGCGCTTCGCCATCGGCCTCGGTTGCGAGATCCGCCACGCCGCGCGCCTGGTCTATGCCGCGGGCATGGATCTGGAGAAAACCGAGGGCACGCCGATCGGCGTCAACTGTCGTCTCTGCGAGCGCGAAAACTGCGCCCAGCGCGCCGAGCCGCCGATCACGCGCACGCTGATCCTGGACGAGACGACGCGGCGGGTGTCGAGCTTCGCGTTCTCGAACGCGCGGGAGTTGTGAGGGCGGCGCATCTGCCTCCTCGTCATTGCGAGCGAAGCGAAGCAATCGAGACTGTTTCCGCAGTGACAGCCTGGATTGCTTCGTCGCTTCGCTCCTCGCAATGACGAAGGGCTCACGCCAGCGTATGCACGATCACCGGCCCTGCCGCTGCGTGCGCGTCGCCGGCGAGCAGCGGGCCGATTTCCTTCTCGATCCATGCGATCGCGCGCCGGTTCGCCTCCTCGGCCTGCTCGAACTTGTCGAAGATCGAGATCGCGGTGACCGTGTCGTCGCCGGCATAGACGACGTAATAGGCCCTGAAGCCATCGACGTCGCTGATGATCGGAACGGCGCCGTCCTTGATGCGGCGCGCCAGTTCCTCGGCGCTCCCGCTCTTCGCCTTGGCCTGACGGATGGCGGCATACATGGCATCCT
The DNA here is from genome assembly GCF_058804065.1 of Bradyrhizobium sp. GW821-FHT13H05. Taxonomy (NCBI): domain Bacteria; kingdom Pseudomonadati; phylum Pseudomonadota; class Alphaproteobacteria; order Hyphomicrobiales; family Nitrobacteraceae; genus Bradyrhizobium; species Bradyrhizobium sp. GW821-FHT13H05. The sequence continues at coordinate 287,450 of NZ_JBXAPO010000004.1, forward strand.
CCTCCGGCTATTGCTGTGGGGCATGGTGCCCGGCTTCGATCCTACGCCGAAGCGCGGATCCGGGATACCCTGCGTGGTTAACCCGGCACTAATTCGTCTGCGCGATCTGCAACCAACGGTTAAGCACGCCTCAACATCGGTGCCTTAGTCTCGCCCCACTCACTTTTCGCAAACGACGGCGGCCTATCCTGCCGCGTGAAGTGACATCAGGGGGTTCACCATGCGCATTGCGTTGCTGCTGACCGCGACCATCGTCGGCGCGCTCTTTGCCAATCCATCCAATGCCGGCTCGCTCGATGCGTCCGGCGAGGCCGCGCAGGCGCTGCCGCCGGGCTTCCAGAGCTATCGCGGCTACATGTTCGACATCTCCGAGGCCCGCGACCGCAAGGATATCGACAAGCTCACCGACAATCTGAAGAGCCAGATCGACGTCGTCGAAGCGTCCGGCCTCTCCCCGCGCGTGCTGCGCTTCTTCCACACCGTTCCGATCGTCGCGAGCGAGCTGGCCTGCCTCGACGAAGGTGCTGCGACCGCATGCTACGGCCGGGTCGCGCCGGACATCCAGCGCAGCGCGCCCCGCACGCTGACGGTCTGGGACCCCGGCAAGCAGCGCTGGAGCAACCCGAACGCCATCGACCTCGCGGTCGATTCGGGGCTCGGCGTGATCATGCTGCGCCCGGACATGATGCGCTACGAAAAGGAGGCGGTGCTGCTGCACGAGCTGCTGCACGCCTATCACGCGCGGCTGCTGCCGGACGGCTACGCCAACAAGGGCGTGATCGGCTATTTCGCCATGGCCAAGTCCAAGGATCTCCTGCCCCGGGAATCCTATGCGATGAAGAATCCCATGGAATTCTTCGCCGTGACCGCCAGCATCTTCCTCGCCGGAAAGAGCGAATTCCACGACCCCAAGTCGCGCGAAGTGCTCAAGGAGAAGATGCCGGACTATTACAAATACCTGGTCGGCGTGTTCGGCTTCGACCCCGACCCGGCCGCGTCGAGCGGCCCGGTGGCCTCGCTGAAGTGAGGCAGAGCTAGCGCTCCTGCGCCAATCAGGCAAAAGCCGCGTGATGAGCGCGGCTTTTTTGTTTTGGGGACCGGAAGCTGCGGATGACGGCCGGCCGGGAATTGCCAAGGCAGGGCCCGATCTGCATAGTCCCGCCCGCATCGATACTGTTTTCAAGAGGATAGAACAACATGGCGGACGCCGACCTGGATGTCGTGATCCGGCAACTGGCCAGACAGCTGCATACGGGCCTGATGACCCGCGCCAAGGAGCGGCGGGATCGCTTCAGCGGCCTTGCGGCCAAGGCCAAGGGCAAGGAGACCAGCGACCGTTTCAAGATGATGGCCAAGGCCACCATGGAGCAGGCCACCGCCGCCGCCAGGCGCCTGCAGATGTCCGCCGACAACGTCGCCGACAGCTACGCCCGCGCCATGCGAATCGCGGCCAGCACGCCGATTGCGGTGAAGGTGGAGAAACCGGCGAAGCAGAAGCCGGTGAAGAAGGCCAAGGCGAAGAAGGCCAAAGCCAAGAAAGCGAAGTAGGCGCGGCCTTTTTCCTTCTCCCCTTGCGGGAGAAGGTGGCGCGAAGCGCCGGATGAGGGGTTGCTTCAGCGAACTCGCCTGCAAGATTTCTACGCGCGGAGAGATACCCCTCACCCGTCTCGCCGCTATCGCGGCGAGCCACCCTCTCCCGCAAGGGGAGAGGGTTGCAGCAGCGAATGCAGCTCTACCGCCTTGGCGCGGCGACCCGGGTCGGCTCGGCGCTGGCGAGTTCGGCGAGTTTGGCGCGCGCCGCATCGCGGGTGCGGGCATCCTTGCCGGCCGGCAGTGCAAGGGCTGCCTCGAAATCGGCGCGCGCGTCGTCGGCCTGGCCGCGAGCGAGGAAGGCCAGGCCTCGGTCGAGGCGGGCCTGCGCATCGGTGGGGTCGAGGCGGACAGCCGTGTTGTAGCTCAGGATGGCGCGGTCGAGATCGCCGGTGGCGGCGAGCGCGAGGCCGCGCTGATGATAGGGCGCGGCAAGCCTGGGATCATGCGCGATCGCCTCGTCATAGTCCTCGATGGCGAGCGCGAGATCGCCGTTCTGCCGGCGTGCCAGCGCGCGGTCGCGGTAGAGCGAGGCGCGGTTGGGATTGAGGTGGATGGCCTCGTCGAAATCGGCAATCGCCCGGGCCCAGTCGCCATGGCGCATCGCGATCCGCCCGCGCCCTTCATAGGCAAAGGCGATCAGCGAGCCGCGGAGCGGCGAGAAGCCGATCACGGCCGAGCAGATGTCGGGCTCGTCCTCGTCCCCGCAATTGACGACCGTGTGCGTGGACAGCCCAATGAGCACGCCCAGGACGATCAGCAATGGTACGGCAGCTCTGGTCATCTTCGACGGCGACCGGCAGCAGGCCGGCCACGCATCCCCTTTCGAAGGAACACTCTCGGTCAGGTGTTAACACCGGCCGGGACGATCCTGTGTGCGCCAGGTCACAACCCGCACCAAAACCCTGCAGGTTCCGTCAGCCCCAAGGACCACGAGAAGGACCACGAGAAGGACCGCGCGACGACGAGCGACCCCACGGCCCCTGCGGCGGATAGTTCTCGTTGGCGCCGACCGACGGCGCCGCCTGCGCGCCAAGCTGGGCCGCAAGCTGCTGGAGCGCCGCGACGCGGTTTAGCGTCGACGGATGGGTGGCGAACAGATTGTCCACGCCGTGGCCCGACAGCGGATTGATGATGAACATGTGCGCGGTCGCAGGATTGCGCTCGGCATCATAGTTCGGCACCTGATGCGCGGCGCCCTCGATCTTCACCAGCGCCGACGCCAGCCACATCGGCTGGCCGGCGATGCGTGCGCCGAGATTGTCTGCGGCGTATTCGCGGGTGCGGCTGATCGCCATCTGCACCAGCATGGCGCCGAGCGGGGCGAGGATCATCATCAGGATCGAGCTGACGATGCCCGGGCCGTTGTTGTTGTCGCGATGGCCGCCGAAGAACATGCCGAACTGCGCCAGCATGGAGATCGCGCCCGCGATGGTCGCGGTCACAGTCATCAGCAGCGTGTCGTGATGCTTGATATGCGCAAGCTCGTGCGCGATCACGCCGGCAAGCTCCTCGCGGCTGAGCTGGTTCATCAGGCCGGTGGTGACGGCAACGGCGGCATTCTCGGGATTGCGGCCGGTGGCGAACGCGTTGGGCTGCGCCTCGTCCATCAGGAACACGCGCGGCATCGGCAGGCCCGCGCGGCCCGCAAGCTCGGCGACGAGCCCGACCAGTTCCGGCGCGGTCGAACGGTCGACCTGATGGGCGCCGTACATCGAGAGCACCGCGCGGTCGGAGTTCCAGTAGGTGAAGAGATTGGTCGCCGCGGCAATGACGAGCGCGATCATGGCGCCCGAGGCGCCGCCGATCAGATAGCCCACGCCCATGAACAGGGCGGTGAGGCCTGCAAGCAGCATTGCGGTACGAAGATAGTTCATGGCCCTCTCCCGGGCCGGTCGCGGCCGCTGAAGGCGTCGCAGGCCGGCGAACATGAGGTAGGGATGACCCCGGCCCGGATGCAAGGTTTCAAGGTGCGTCGCGGAGCCGCGGCACTGGTTTGCGCGCGATCATTCCATTAAACTTCGTCAAGAATCCAAGCGTCTCCTCCCCTCCGGAAACCTCATGTTCCAGACCCGATTTGCGATCGCGGCCGCCGCCCTGCTCTCGTTCGCCCTTCCCGCCTCAGCCCAATTCGCACCACCGCCGGCGAGGCCTGCCGCGCCCAAGGCCACAGCCCCCTCGCCGCGCGCGGCGTCGTGCCACAACGGCGCGAGCTTCGATCGCTTTCTGGCCGACGTGAAGAGTCAAGCGGTGGCCGCCGGCGTGTCGCAGCGGACGATCGCGGAGGCCTCGCCCTACCTCGTCTACGACCAGGGCATCGTCAACCGCGACCGCGGCCAGCGCGTGTTCGGGCAGCTCTTCACCGAGTTCGCCGGACGCATGGCCGCGCCCTATCGCATGCAGAACGGCCAGCAGCACATCAAGCAACATGCCGCTGCCTTTGCGCGCGCCGAAAAGGAATATGGCGTGCCGCCGGCGGTGATCGCCGCGTTCTGGGGCCTCGAGAGCGATTTCGGCGTCAACATGGGCAATCTGCCGACGCTGAAATCGCTGGTGTCGCTGGCCTATGACTGCCGGCGCTCGGAGATGTTCGTGAACGAGACGATCGCCGCGCTGAAGATCATCGACCGCGGCGACCTCACACCCGACGAGATGATCGGCTCCTGGGCCGGCGAGCTCGGGCAGACACAGTTCTTGCCCGTGCACTACGTCAACTACGCCGTCGACTATGACGGCGACGGACGGCGCGATCTCTTGCGCAGCGAGGACGACGTGATCGGCTCGACCGCGAACTACATTGCCAACGGATTGAAGTGGCGGCGCGGCGAGCCGTGGCTGGAGGAGATCAAGGTGCCGCAGAACCTGCCGTGGGATCAGACCGATCTCACCGTGCAGCTGCCGCGCTCGAAATGGGGCCAGCTGGGCGTCACCTATCCCGACGGAAGGCCACTGCCGAACGACAATCTCGCCGCCTCCGTGCTGCTGCCGATGGGACGCTTTGGTCCGGCCTTCATGGCCTATGCGAATTTCGCGGCCTATACCGAGTGGAATAACTCGCTGATCTATTCGACCACCGCGGGCTATCTTGCAACCCGCATCGCGGGCGCGGCTCCGATGCGCAAGCCGGCAACGCCGGTCGCGCAACTGCCGTTCAACGAGCTCAAGCAATTGCAGCAGCTTCTGGTCCAGGCCGGCTTCAATGTCGGCAAGGTCGACGGCGTGCTGGGCCAGCAGAGCCGCGCGGCCGTGAAGGCGATGCAGATCAAGTTCGGCTTGCCCGCGGATTCCTGGCCGACCGCCGAGCTGCTGGCGCGCATGCGCGGCGGCACGGCGCAGGCGCAGCCGGCGAACGCGGTCCGCTAAGCCCCCTCTGTCATGCCCCGCGAAGGCGGGGCATCCGGTACGCCGCGGCGCCTCGGCCCTATCACAACCGTCTCGGAGTACTGGATCGCCCGCCCCTGTGCGCAATTGCGCACTAGGCGGGCGATGACAGAGAGGGTGGCGTGATAGTACCGCATCCAGGCGCCGTAGAATTTTCGCACCGCACAAGCCGCTTCCACGATTGTATTTTTCCATGAGGCTCCCATGTGAGTGGCTCAGGTTTTCTCCTGAGATTTCCCACCATTGAAGCGAGCATCACATGTCCTTCCACGACGCCGTCGTTCCCGCCTATTTGCAGATGCTGAACAGCCTGACCGGCCTGCTCACCAAGGCCGAGGCGCATTGCGCGGCCAAGAAGGTCGATCCCGCCGTCCTGCTCGGCTCCCGCCTTTTCCCGGACATGCTGCCGCTGTCGAAGCAGATCCAGCTGGTCAGCGATTTCGCCGCCAAGGGCTGCGCGCGGCTGACCCACAGCGAAGTGCCGTCGAACCCGGACACCGAAAAGACCTTCGAGGAATTGAAGCAGCGGCTGGCCAAGACCATCGACTATGTGAAGTCGTTCAAGCCCGCGCAGTTCGAGGGTGCCGATACCAAGGACGTTACCTTCCCGACCGGGCCGGACAAAACCACCACCCTGAAGGGCCAGCAATTCTTCAGCGCGTTCTCGCTGCCGAACTTCTATTTCCACTGCGCGACCGCTCACGGCATCCTGCGCCACAACGGCGTCGAGGTCGGCAAGCGCGATTTCATGGGTTTGAACTGATTTGCGCAATCGCACGGCTGCAATAGTGGAAAGCCGCTGTCGCAGCCGGAATTGCACATGAATTATGCTACGCGGTTGCCGCCGCGTAGCTCGCCTGCACTTTCCGTATGGCTCCTCCCTTGCGCCGGATGCCGCGATGCACAAGTGTTCCGGACCTCTCACCGCCTGGAAGCATTCCCATGAGCCGTTCGACCAAATTGTTTGAGACCTACAAGCTCGGCCCGATCACGCTGGCGAACCGCCTGGTGATGGCGCCGCTGACGCGCAACCGGGCCATTCCCGGCACGTTCGTACCGGGTGCACTCGCCGCCGATTATTACGCCCAGCGCGCCTCCGCAGGGCTTCTGATCACCGAAGCGAGCCAGGTCTCGCAGCAGGGCCAGGGCTACCAGGACACGCCCGGCATCTACAGCAAGGACCAGGTCGCCGGCTGGCGCAAGGTCACCGATCAGGTGCATGAGCGCGGCGGCAAGATCTTCATCCAGCTCTGGCACGTCGGCCGCATCTCGCATGTCGATCTCCAGGCCAACGGCGCAGCCCCGGTGGCGCCGAGCGCAATCCGCGCCAAGGGCAAGACTTTTGTGAACGGCACCTTCGCCGACGTCTCCGAGCCGCGTGCGCTCGAGCTCTCCGAAATCCCAGGCATTATCGACGACTTCAAGCGCGCCACCAAGAATGCGCTCGAAGCCGGCTTCGACGGCGTCGAGATCCACGGCGCCAACGGCTATCTGCTCGACCAGTTCGCCAAGGACGGCGCCAACAAGCGTACCGACGCCTATGGCGGTTCGATCGAGAACCGCGCCCGGCTGATGCTGGAGGTCTCCAAAGCCGTCGTGGCAGAGGCCGGCGCCGACCGCACCGGCATTCGCATCTCGCCGGTGACGCCCGCCAACGATATCGCGGATTCGAATCCGCAAGCCCTGTTCGATCACATCGTCGACGGCCTCAGCGCGCTCAAGCTGGTCTATCTCCACGTCGTCGAGGGCGCCACCGGCGGTGCGCGCGACTTCGCACCGTTCGATTATGCGTCCTTGCGCAAGCGCTTTGCCGGCGCCTATATCGCCAACAACGGCTACGACTTCGATCTCGCGTCCAAGGTGCTGGACGCGAACGCGGCCGATCTCATCGCCTTCGGCAAGCCGTTCATCTCCAACCCCGATCTGGTCGAGCGGCTGAAGCAGGGCGCGGCGCTGAACGACTGGGACAAGAACACGTTCTACGGCGGCGGCGCGAAGGGCTACACGGATTACCCGGCGCTGGCGGCGGCGAAGTAAAGTAGCCGTTTCTTTTCCCTCTCCCCGCTTGCGGGGAGAGGCGAAGAAACGAAAGGCCGGGATCCCTTCTACTGAAGCTGAGCCCGAACGGCTGTGACGTTGACCGCGCCGAGAAACGCCATCGCGGTATCCATCTCGCCGACGATCATGCGCAGGACCGCCTCTGCACCGGCTTCGCCGCCCGCGGCAAGGCCCCAGAGCGGCAGGCGGCCGAGCAGGACGGCTTCGGCGCCGAGCGCGAGATATTTCAGCGCATCCGTGCCACGCCGGACCCCACTGTCGGCAAGCACCGTCAATCGTCCCCTGACCGCTTCGGTGATCGCCGGAAGGCACTCCGCCGGCGCCGGAAGGCAATCGAGATTGCGGCCGCCATGGGCGGAAACCACGATGGCGTCGCAGCCGAGCTCGGCCGCGGTCTCCGCGTCCTTGACGGCCAGGACGCCCTTGATGATCAGCTTGCCCGGCCAGAGCTGGCGCAGCCAGCGCAAATCGTCCCAGTCGAGGCGATGGTCGAGCCGCACGGCCTCGGCGATGTTCGGCCGGGTGATCGCCGTGCGGAACTCGTCCGGATAGTGCCCGTAGGTCGGCATGCCTTCGCTCAGGAGATAGCGCGCGAGAACACCGACGAGCCAGCGCGGATGCCGCGCGACGTCGATCGTGCTGCGCAGGCTGGGTACGAATGGGATGCCGAAGCCGTTGCGCTTGTTGTACTCGCGGTTGGGCGAGACCGGTGTATCCGCCGTGACGACCAGGGTCTCGCAGCCGCAGGCGCGGGCGCGCTCCAGAAGTCCTGCCGTCAGCGCCCGATCGCGCCAGACATAGAGCTGAAACCACAGCGTCGCATCGGGCGCGCCGCGCCGGATGGTTTCGACCGTCGTCACCGATTGCGTCGAGATGCAGACGGGAATGCCGACGCGCGAGGCCGCGCGCGCCAGTTTGGTCTCGCCGTCATGCGCGACGAGGCCGGCAAGCGCCGTCGGCGCGACGACGAGGGGTACCGCGAGGCGCTGTCCCAGCAGCGTCGTGTCGAGCGATCGCCTGTCGTGCCCGGTCAGCACCGACGGCGTCAGCGTGATCTGATCGAGCGAGGCGCGCAGGCGTCTCAGCGCGACCTCGTCCTCGGTGCCGCGATCGATATAGTCGAACAGGCCGCGCGGCAGAAATTTTTGCGCACGGCTGCGGTAGTCGTCGGCATTCAGCAGCATCCGCATCAGGCGGCGTAGCGATTGAATTTCGACTTCGAGATCGAGGTCGCGGCGACATGGACATGCTGCACGAGCTCGGCCTCGGCGCGCTCCTTGGTCCAGCGCGTGGTCGGCACGGAGATGTTGACCGCGGCAACCGCGCGGCCGTGCTCGTCGATGATCGGCGCCGCGACCGAAATGTCGCCCATGACGCTTTGGTTGACCTGGATCGAATAGCCGCGCGCGGCGGCGAGGCGCACCTGCTCCAGAAGCTGGTCCGGATCCGTAATCGTATACGGCGTAAGGGGCTCGAGTTGCGTACGCTTCAACAGATCGTGCCGCATCTCCTCAGGAAGAGCCGACAGGATGGCGATGCCGGAAGCCGTGAAGTAGGCCGGCAGCCGGCTTCCGATCACGAAATCGATATGGATGAGATGCCGGCCGGGAAAGCGTGCCACGAACACGACCTCGTGGCCGTCGAGCTCGTGCAAATTGCAGGTCTCGCCGAGGTTACGGCTCATGTCGAGCAGATAGGGCGAGGCCTTGTCGATCAGTTCGTTGGCCTTGAGATAGCTGTGCGAGAACTGGAGCACTTTCGAAGTGAGGCCATAGTTGCGCGTGCCCTCGATCCGCCTGAGATAGCCGAGCGTCTCCAGCGTATAGACCAGGCGCTGGGTGGCGCTGCGGTCGAGATTGGCCGCGCGCGCGATATCGGCCAGCGTCATGTAGCGTCGCGGCCCGTCGAAGGCATGAAGGACCTGAAACGCCTTCTCGGTCGAGCCGACGAACAGCGACGAGCGCGCGGGCTCGGCGCTTTTCTCGACGTGCTTTCCCGCACGCGCTTTATCCGGGCTCGCTTTGTCCAGGCTTTTGGCCTTGACAGCCTTTCTTGATCCGCCCTGGCCGCTACGCGCCATGTCGCCGTCCTTTCGTCACCCGACGTTTTCAGTAAGCGCCAACTGCTTCTTGAGCTCGGCCCGGAACGCCGAGACCAGCGCCGGCGCCGGCTGCACCAGCGGTGCCAGCATCCGCGGCGCGTCGACGCCGACCATGTCCATCACCGCCTTCATCGGCCCCGGATTGGTCTCGGCAAACGCCATGTTCATGAACGGGATCAGGCGGCGGTGCAGGCTCAGTGCCTCCGCCGTCCGACCAGCAATCGCCGTCTCGTAGATATTCCGCCAGGCGCGCGGCAGCAGGCAGGCGGTGACGACGATGCCGCCCGTCGCGCCGGCCGCCAGATGCAGCGGAAACAGGCTGTCCTCGCCGCTCAGCACCGCAAAGCTCTCGTCGATTCCGGCCACGACCTGGAGGAAATGATACATGTCGAGATTGCAGGCCTTCATGCCGATGATGTTGGGATGCCTGGAGAGCTCATGCAGGATCCTGGGCTCGATCGCGATCCGGGTGCGATAGGGAATCTCGTAGATCAGGACGGGCACGGGCGAGGCGTCGGCATAGCGCAGGAAATAGTCGCGGATGCCGGCCTGAGTCGGGTTGGTATAATATGGCGTAAGAACCAGCAGACCGTCCACGCCCTCCGCTGCGAATTCCTTGCCCGCCTGCAAGGCATCATGGAAACCGGTGTCCAACACACCGGCGATGACCGGACCCTTGCCCGCCATCGCCTTCACCGACAGGCCCGCCATCTTGATGCGCTCGGACCGCGCCAGCGCGCCGTATTCGCCGGTGCCGCCGAGCGGCACCACGCCGTCGATGCCCTGCTTGAGCAGCCAGGCAAACAACGCCGAGACCGCGCCGGCATCGATGGTGTCGTCGGCCTGGACCGGGGTTGGAATGGCCGGAAACAGGCCGCGGAGGCGATTGGCAGTCAGCATGACGAGAACCTCTGGTTAGAACGCGGGATGACTACCTTGCGGCAGCGCGCCGACGCAGGCGTTCGGCGACGAAGATCAAGAGCCCCATGAAGATGAACAGGCACGTTGAGACGGCGGCGATCACGGGCGAGACCTGAAGCGTCACCTCGTCCCAGAACTGCTTTGGCAGCGTGGCGTTGAGGCCGCCGGTCGCGAACAGCGCGATGGTGAGCTCGTCGAACGAGGTCGCGAAGGCGAACAGGAACGAGGAGAACATGCCGGCGCCGAGAATCGGAAAGGTGATGTGGCGCAGCGTCGCAAAGGGGCGTGCGCCTAGGCTTTGCGCGGCATGATCGAGCCGCGTGTCGTAGTTGCGCAGCACGGCCATCATGGTCATGACGACGTAGGGCACCGCGACGACGGTATGTCCGAGAATGAGGCCAAAGGCGCTGCCGACGAGGCCCATGCTCGCGAACACGTAGAACATGCCGACCGCGATGATCATGCGCGGCACGACGATCGGCGACAGGATGAAGGCAAGCCAGGCGGCCTTGCCGGGGATGTCGCTCCTCACCAGCAGGAACGCCGCCGGCGTTCCGATCAGCATGGCGAGGCCCCCCGTCCCCAGGCCGACCAGCAGCGAGCGCAGAAACGCCTGGGTCCATACCGGCGAATGCAGCACGGTCTCATACCAATGCAGCGTAAATCCCTGCGGCGGCCAGTTGAGGCCGCCGGTGCCGAACGACAGCGGAATCATCAAAATGGTCGGCGCACTGATGACGATGAGCATGGTCCAGACGAAGGCCTGCAGGCCGAGGCCCGCCTGGTCCGGATTGCGGTCGCGACGGCGCGACGGCAGCGCGAGAATAATGCGATCGGAGATCACGCCGAGCAGCGTCAGCACGGCGTCGCCGATCTTCTGGACAGGCCCGGCGAGGCGCGAGGGCGTCGCGCTGCGCGGCGCTGCCGCCCCCGTCATGGTCGACAGGCCGAGCAGCCGGTCGTAGGCCGCAAAGACGATGAGCACGACGACCAGGAGAAGCACGGAGATTGCGCCGGCAAATCCCCAGTTCAGCGTCTGCTGGACCTGGTCGATGATCAATTGCGTGATCATGGTCTCGCGGCGTCCGCCGAGCAGCGCCGGCACGATGAAGAAACCGATCGCCGTGACGAACACCATGATCCCCGCCGCAGCGACGCCGGGCAGCGACAGCGGAAAGTAGATCTTCCAGAACGCCATGCCCGGACGCGCCCCGAGCGTGGCGGCGGCGCGCGGCAGCGTCCGATCGATGTTCTCCATCACCGAGAGCATCGTCAGCACGGCAAGCGGCAGCAGCGCATTGACCATGCCGACGAGCACGCTGCCGAAATTGTAGAGCAGGCTCGCGGGGCTCGAGATGATGCCGAGCGAGATCAGCAGCTTGTTGATGACACCGTTGCGCCCGAGCAGCACGATCCAGGCGAAGGCGCGGACCAGGAAGCTGGTCCAGAACGACAGCAGCACCCAGAACAGCAGCGTCGCCTTCCGTTCCTTGCCGACCACGGAAATCAGATAGGCGATCGGGTAGCCGGTGACGACACAGACCAGCGTCGTCACCAGCGAGATCTTCAGCGTGATGAGGAGGACATCGATATAGACGGATGAGGCGAAGAGCTGGCGGTACGGCGCAAGCGTGAACCCGCTGTCGTTGTAGACGCTGAGCAGCAGCAACTGGCCGACGGGGTAGACCAGGAAGAAGACGAGCAGCAGGACGAGCGGGCCACCCATCGCGACCCAGGTCCAGGCCTGCGATCGGGCGCGGGAACGCGTCGTGGTTGCGAGCCGTCCCGGCTCGATCGCAGGCGCTTTGGCCAATGCCATGGCGTCAGTGTCCCCTGCCGTCGCGGATCGCCACGGCATCCGCGGAATTCCAGCCGAGCGAGACGAGCTGGCCGATCTCGTAAGGCGCCGCGCTCGATCGCGTAGGATAGGCCGCGACGAGCTGCGGCATGTCGGCCTTTTCGGGCGCGATGTAGAGCCGCGTCATGCTGCCGCTGATCATCACGTCGACCAGTCTGCCGGTGAGCTTGCCGTTCGCCGCGTCCGCGACATGGAGGTTCTGGGGGCGGACCATGAGTTTGATCGGCTCGCCGGCCGTGAAGCTCGCGCCGTTGCCGACGGCGCGCGACGGCGCCGTCTGGTCGGCCAGCACGATGTCGAGCCCCTGTCCATCGACCTGCCGCACCGTCGCGCTGAGCAGGTTGGACTCCCCGAGAAAGTCCGCGACGAAGACCGATTGCGGGCGGAAATAGAGATCCTCCGGCGTGCCCAGCTGCTCGATCGCGCCTGCGTTCATCAGGCAGATGCGATCGGACATGGTCATCGCCTCCTCCTGGTCGTGGGTGACGTAGATGATCGTGGTGCGGAGCTCACGATGGATGCGCTTGATCTCGAGCTGCATCTGGTCGCGCAGCTTCTTGTCGAGCGCGCCGAGCGGCTCGTCCATCAGGATGATCGCGGGACGATAGACGATGCAGCGCGCGAGCGCGATGCGCTGCTGCTGGCCGCCCGAGAGCTCGCGCGGATAGCGTTTTGCGACATGCGGAAGGTGAACCGTCTCCAGCGCCTCGGCGGTGCGCCGGCGCGCGTCGGCATCGGTAACCTTCCGCATCTTCAGCGGAAACGCGATGTTGTCCTCCACCGTCATGTGAGGAAACAGCGCGTAGTTCTGGAACACCACGCCGATGTCCCGGTCATAGGCCGGGCTGTGCGTGACGTCGGCATCGTCGATCAGGATCTGACCTTCGTCCGGATGCGCGAGCCCCGCGATCAGGCTGAGCAGCGTCGTCTTGCCCGATCCCGACGGGCCGAGCAGCGTGAGGAACTCCCCCTTCGCGACATCGAGACTGGTCGGCGCCAGCGCGACGAAGTCGCTGTAACGCTTGGTAAGTCCTTTGACGCGCAAGCTCGACGATGTCATGCCCTGCTCCAATCGCGACGATGCAGGCTCAAGCCAGGATCCAGCTGTTGAAGCGCTCGATGACGGCGGCCTGGTTGTCGTACCAGAACTTCGCATCGATCTTCAGGCCGGCCTTGATGTTGTCGGGATAGCTCGGACAGTTCTTGGCAAGCTCGGGCTTGACGTAATTGAAGGCCTCCGGCTGTGTGAGGCCGGCGGGGAAATACTCCATCAGCGCCGCCTGGCGCTTCGGATCGGAGGCGAACTTGATGAACTCACGGCAGGCATCCGCATTCGGCGTGCCTGATAGGATCGACCAGTTGTCGCCGCCCCAGATGCCCTGATTCCAGACGATCTCGACCGGCGCGCCGGCCGCCTGCGCGGACTGCGGACGCGACACCCAGGTCGGCAGCAGGTCGATCTCGCCCGAGGTCAGCATCTGCTCGACCTGCGCGCCGCTGGTCCACCACACCGCGACGGAAGGCTTGATCTTGTCGAGCGAGGCAAAGGCCTTGTCGAGGTTGCAAGGATAGACCTGCCCGGTCGCAACGCCCGCGCCCATCAGGGCCTCCTCGATCGTGTCGAACGGATGCTTGCGCACGGCCCGGCGTCCGGGAAAATCCGCCACGTTCCAGAAATCGGCCCAGGACTGCGGCGCCTTGCGGCCCTTGAAGGCGTCGGTGCGGTAGGCCAGCACGGTGGTATAGACGTTGGTGCCGACGCCGTAGGGCGACATGAATTCAGCGGGGATCGACTTGATCACGGGCTCGGATTCGAGGCCGTGTTTTTCGAGATATTGCTTGCTGCCGGTGGTCAACAGCAGGATCGCCGGCCAGCTGATCTTGGCCATGTCCCAAGTATAGTTCTTGGTATCGACCATGGTCTTGATCTGCGCGACCGGTTCGGCATTGGCCTGCACCCCGACCACCTCGATGCCGGTCGCCTCGGTGAACGGACGGTAGAACACAGCCCCATAGGCCTTGGTGTAGATGCCGCCGTCGTCGCGCACCACGATGCGTTTTCCGGCGGCGCGGGACGGCGACCAGACGGCGGGAGCGGCGAGTGCGACGGCGCCGGCGCCAAGCAGCAGGCGGCGGCGGGAGGTGATGATCTTCGGTGCGTTGGTCATGTCAGGCCCCTCTTTGCGATGTTGCGGTGGTCGGCGAAGCGGCGGCGGCATCGGCCGCGGATGACGGCGGCAGAACGCGGCCGGGATTGAACAGACCCGACGGGTCGAATGCCTGTTTCACAGCCTGCATCAAGGCGAGCTCGACCGGCGGCTTGTAGCGGGTCATCTCGCTGGTCAGCGTGCGTCCGACGCCGTGCTCGGCGCTGAAGGTGCCGCGCAGGGAGCTGGCGACATCGTTCATGGCGCGACGGATTCGCGGCGCAATGGCGTCGCGCTCCGGCAGGGCGTCCCACTCGGCAAAGCTGAAGAAGGGGATGAGATGGATGTTGCCGTCGCCCATGTGGCCGACGATGATGAACGACAGATCCGGCACGATCGCGCGCACCGCCGCCATCGCCTGGTCGATGAAATCAGGCACGGTCGATACCGGGACCGCGGTGTCCGAGGTCAGGCCGACGCCTGCCTTCTTGTTCGCTTCCGAGACGCTGTGACGCACCAGCCACATCGCCTTGCGCTGCGCCTCGCTCGAGGCGACCACGCCGTCGCTGACGAGCCCGGCTTCGAGCGCCTGTTCGAGCACCGTCTGCATCGTCGCCGCGAGCGCCGTGGCATCGCCGGTGTCGGACAATTCGACGAGGACGTGCCAGGTGTTGATCTGCGCGACCGGACAGCGCCGGCCCGGCACCTGCTCGAGCACGAGCTCGATCTGCTTCGCATTCATCAGCTCGAAGGCGGAGAGCCGTGAGCTGCAGGCGGCCTGGAACAGGCCGAGCACCTTGAGCGCCTCATGCGGGCTGTCGACCGCAAGCCAGGCGACGGCTTCCGCCGTCGGCAGCGGATGCAGCTTCAGCACCGCGCCGGTGATGATGCCGAGCGTGCCCTCGGAGCCAATGAAGAGATGCTTGAGGTCGTAGCCGGTGTTGTTCTTGCGCAGCGCGTAGAGGCCGTCCCAGACCGAGCCGTCCGGCAGCACCACTTCGAGCCCCAGCACATTGTCGCGCGTGTTGCCGTAGCGCAGCACGCCGGTGCCGCCAGCATTGGTGCCGATATTGCCGCCGATCTGGCACGAGCCTTCGGCGCCGAGGCTGACCGGATAGAGCCGCCCGGCGGCCGCGGCGGTCTCCTGAATGGTCGCCAGCACGCAGCCGGCATCGACCACCATGGTGTTGTTGACGGGATCGAGCGAGCGGACCTTGCGCATGCGCGTCAGGGCGACGATGACGGGCGGCTTGCCCTGCTCCGACGGCGTCGCACCGCCGCACAGGCTGGTGTTACCGCCCTGCGGCAAGATCGGCGTCTGGTGCGCGACGCAAAGACGGACGATGGCCGCGACCTGCTCTGTGCTGGAAGGCAGCACCGCGCAGAGCGCGGGCGCGCGAAAACGTCCGCGCCAATCCTCGGTGAGGCCCGCGAGATCCTCCTCGCGAGTCAGCACGGCCGTGTCGCCCAGCAACTGCCTGAACGCCTCGATCAATGCCATCACCAGCCTCCGGGACGGGCCGACGCTGGCCCAACGGCTTCCGCATTAGTAATCGGAATGCGATTATTTCAATCGCATTATGCTAACTATGAATTCGGTGTGACAGTGAGTCAAGCGGGGGCGTTCGCTCGATATCGAGAGAGAGCGCGGAAGGTTTCGCGGTTTCGTCATTGCGAGCGCAGCGAAGCAATCCAGAGTCCCTCCGCGGGAACAGTCTGGATTGCTTCGCTGCGCTCGCAATGACGGGGGAGACAGCGGGGCGACACAACACAAAAGAAAAAGGCCGGGATTGCTCCCGGCCTTTCGTCGTTATGAGACGTTGCTTACTGCAACGAGGCGCGCTTGGGCGGGGTGGCCGGCCACGACTTGATCAGCGTGTCGTAGTCAACCGTCTCGCCCTTCGGCTTCTCGTTGGCGAGCTTGCGCTGCGGAGCAATCGTGCCGTCCTTCTGGGCCTTGGCGAACCAGAACTCGGCCGACTCCTTCTTGTGCAGCTTCGGACCGCAGGCGCCCTGCACGCCGGACTTCTCCAGACGCTCCATGACGGAGTCCTGGGCGGCGGCAAGCGAGTCCATCGCGGCTTGCGGCGTCTTCGCACCGGACGACGCATCGCCGATGTTCTGCCACCACAGCTGCGCCAGCTTCGGATAGTCGGGCACGTTGTTGCCGGTCGGGGTCCACTGCACGCGCGCGGGCGAACGGTAGAACTCGACCAGACCGCCGAGCTTCGGCGCACGCTCGGTGAACGACTTGTCCCAGATGTCGGATTCACGAATGAACGTGAGACCGACATGGCTCTTCTTCAAGCTGACCGTCTTGGAGACGATGAACTGGAGATACAGCCAGGCTGCCTTGCGGCGATCCGCCGGAGTCGACTTCAGAAGCGTGAGCGAGCCCGCGTCCTGGTAGCCGAGCTTCATGCCTTCCTTCCAGTACGAACCGTGCGGCGACGGAGCCATACGCCATTTCGGCGTACCGTCCGCGTTCATCACGGCGATGCCCGGCTTCACCATGTCGGCGGTGAAGGCGGTGTACCAGAACATCTGCTGGGCGATGTTGCCCTGTGCCGGCACCGGACCCGACTCGGAGAAGGTCATGCCCTGAGCCTGCGGCGGGGCATACTTCTTCATCCACTCCAGATACTTGGTGATCGAGTAGACCGCGGCGGGACCGTTGGTGTCGCCACCACGCTCCACGCTCGAGCCGACCGGACGGCAGCCTTCCATGCGGATGCCCCATTCGTCGACCGGCAGACCGTTCGGAATGCCCTTGTCGCCGTTACCGGCCATCGACAGCCAGGCGTCGGTGAAACGCCAGCCGAGCGAGGGGTCTTTCTTGCCATAGTCCATATGGCCGTAGACCTTGACGCCGTTGATCTCCTTGATGTCGTTCGTGAAGAACTCAGCGATGTCCTCATAGGCCGACCAGTTCACGGGCACGCCGAGCTCGTAGCCATACTTGGCCTTGAACTTGGCCTTGTAGTCGGGGTTGGTGAACCAGTCGTAGCGGAACCAGTAGAGGTTGGCGAACTGCTGGTCGGGCAGCTGATAGAGCTTGCCGTCCGGCGCGGTGCCGAACGACTTGCCGATGAAGTCGTTGACGTCGAGCTGGGGATCGGTGACGTCCTTGCCCTCGCCTGTCATGTAGTCCGACAGCGCGATGGTCTGGCCGTAGCGGAAGTGCGTGCCGATGAGGTCGGAATCGTTGATCCAGCCGTCATAGACGTTCTTGCCGGACTGCATCTGGGTCTGCAGCTTCTCGACGACGTCACCTTCCTGGATGATGTCGTGCTTGAGCTTGATGCCGGTGAGCTCGGAGAACGCCTTGGCCAGCGTCTGCGATTCGTATTCGTGGGTCGTGATGGTTTCGGAGACGACGTTGATCTCCATACCCTTGAAGGGCTCGGCAGCCTTGGCGAACCACTCAAGCTCCTTCTTCTGGTCTTCCTTCGACAGCGTCGAGGGCTGGAATTCCGCAATCCACTTCTGGATCGTGGCGTCGTCGGCGGCGCGGACCGGCGCCGAGACGGCGAACGACACCGCAACAAGCGCGGCGACGCTGGACATGGTCAGAAAGCTATTCTTGGTCAATGGACGTTCCCTTCTCCTAAACTGTCGCATGTTGTTCCTCCGTTGCAGCGACAAACTTTTATACAGACCCGGATTGCCTCCGGATCTGGCCGTTCCTTCGCGAGCTTCAGACCGTGCGGAAAATAAGCGCGGCCGTGACCAGCGAAATTCCTGATGCGAGCCACAGGCTCGAGATTTCAAAACCCTCCTCGCCGATCGGCAGCGTAGCGAGCGCGTCGGTGCCGATGAAGGCGATCCACAAGAGGTGAATAACCGCCGCCGTGATCAGCGAGACGAACAGGCGGTCGCCGCGCGTGGTCGGAATACGTAGCCCCCCGACGCGCTCGGCCTCGGGATAGACCGCGGCGAGGTACGTCATGACCGCGAGCGTGCAGGCGAGCGCGGCGAAGAAGATCGCCGTCGGCAGTGTCCAGGCCATCCATGCGATGGATTCCATAAATGCCTCCTAGACGCGACCGAGCGCGAAACCGCTCGCGATGTAATTGCGGACGAACCAGATCACGAGCGCGCCCGGAATGATGGTGAGGACGCCGGCGGCCGCCAGCAGTCCCCAGTCCATGCCGGCCGCCGACACCGTGCGCGTCATGATCGCGGCGATGGGCTTGGCCGAGACCGAGGTCAGCGTGCGCGCAAGCAGCAGCTCGACCCAGGAGAACATGAAGCAGAAGAAGGCGGCGACGCCGATGCCGCTCGCGATCAGCGGCACCAGGATCTTGATGAAGAAGCGCGGGAACGAATAGCCGTCGAGGAAGGCGGTTTCGTCGATCTCGCGCGGCACACCGGAGACGAAGCCTTCGAGAATCCAGACCGCCAGCGGAACATTGAAGATGCAGTGCGCGAGTGCAACGGCCCAGGGCGTGTCAAAGAGCCCGATCGCCGAATAGAGGTTGAAGAACGGCAGCGCATAGACTGCGGCCGGCGCCATGCGGTTCGACAGCAGCCAGAAGAACAGATGCTTGTCGCCGAGGAAGCGGTAGCGCGAGAACGCATAGGCCGCCGGCAGCGCCACCGAGATCGAGATGATGGTGTTGAGGACGACGTATTCCAGCGAGTTGATGTAGCCGGAATACCAGCTTTCATCGGTGAAGATGCGCTTGTAGTGCTGCAGCGTCGGAGCGTGCGGCCACAGCGTCATCGTCGAGACGATCTCGGCGTTGGTCTTGAAGCTCATGTTGACGAGCCAGTAGATCGGCAGCAACAGGAAGATCAAAAACAGCGCCATGATGACGCGACGGCCGGGGATCGAGTGCATCACGCGGCTCCTTCCTGCGGCTTCCGCTCAGCGCCGGCATTGGTCATGACGGTGTAGAAGATCCAGCAGACGATCAGGATAATGAGGTTATAGACCAGCGACAGCGCGGCGGCCTTGCCGAGGTCGAACTGGCCGAGCGCGATCTTGACCAGCTCGATCGACACGAAGGTGGTGGAGTTGCCGGGCCCGCCGCCGGTGACGACGAACGGCTCCGTGTAGATCATGAAACTGTCCATGAAGCGCAGCAGCACCGCGATCAGCAGCACGCGGTTCATCTTCGGCAGCTGAATCGCCTTGAACACGGCCCAGCGCGAGGCGCCGTCGATCTGGGCAGCCTGATAATATGCCTCCGGGATCGACTTCAGGCCGGCATAGCAGAGCAACGCAACGAGGCTGGTCCAGTGCCAAACGTCCATCACGATGACCGTGACCCAGGCATCGATGTCGTTGGAGACGTAATTGTAGTCGAGGCCGATGTGGTTGAGGACATAGCCCATCAGACCGATGTCGGGCCGGCCAAAAATCTGCCAGATCGTGCCGACCACGTTCCACGGAATCAACAGCGGCAACGCGAGGATGACGAGGCAGGCCGCGACCGTCCAGCCCTGGCGCGGCATCGACAAAGCGATGACGATGCCGAGCGGCACCTCGATGGCAAGGATCACCAGCGAGAAAAACAGATTACGTCCGAGCGAGGCGAGGAAGCGGCCGCCGAGATCGGTCGAGGGATCGAGCAGCTCCTTGAACCAGCCGACACCGTTCCAGAAGAACTGGTTGTTGCCGAAGGTATCCTGCATCGAATAATTCACCACCGTCATCAGCGGCAGCACCGCCGAGAAGGCGACGACCAGGAACACCGGCAGCACCAGGAACCAGGCTTTTTGGTTGACGGTCTTGTCCATCAGGCGGCTCCCTCCACCAGAAGGCTGTCGGCATAGACGTGGACGTGCGACGGATCGAATTTCAGGCCGGCGCTGCCGTCGGAGCTGGTGAAGCCGTTGGGCGCGCGTGCCGCGAGCTTGGCGTCGCCGACGCGGACGCGCGCGAAGCGGATACGGCCGAGATCGTCGATACGCTCGATCTTTGACGCGAGCAGGCCCGGTGCGGGCGCGACGGCGTCGACGAACTCCGGACGCACGCCGATCTCGATCTTGGCGCCCGCGGGCAGATTGTCGTAAGCGCGGTTGAGCGCGATGACGTGGCCGTCGATGCGGGCCTCGCGTCCCCTCACCTCGGCCGGAATGATGTTCATGCCGGGCGAACCGATGAAATAGCCGACGAAGGTGTGGGCCGGCTTGTCGAACAGCTCAGCCGGCGTGCCGCTCTGCACCACGCGGCCATCATGCATGACGACGACGGTGTCGGCGAAGGTCAGCGCCTCGGTCTGGTCGTGGGTGACGTAGATCATCGTGAGGTCGAGCTCGCGATGCAGCGCCTTCAATTTCGAACGCAGCTGCCATTTCAGCTCGGGATCGATCACCGTCAGCGGCTCGTCGAACAGCACGGCGGCAACGTCGGAGCGGACCAGGCCGCGGCCGAGCGAGATTTTTTGCTTGGCGTCGGCCGTGAGGCGCGTCGCCTTGCGATTCAGATAGGGTTCGAGGTCGAGCAGCCGGCCGATCTCGGCGACGCGCTTGTCGATCTCGGCCTTCGGCACGCCGCGGTTCTTCAGCGGAAACGCAAAATTCTGCCCCACCGTCATGGTGTCGTAGATCACCGGAAACTGGAACACCTGGGCAATGTTGCGCTTCTGGGTTGACAGCGGTGTGATGTCCTGGCCGTCGAACAGGATTTTCCCCCGCGACGGCGTGATGATGCCGGAGATGACGTTGAGCAGCGTGGTCTTGCCGCAGCCGGACGGTCCGAGCAGCGCATAGGCGCCGCCCTGTCGCCAGGTCATCGTGACCGGCTTCAGCGCAAAGCTGTCCTGCGGCGCATTGTTGCCGCCGTAGGAGTGGGCGAGATCGACGAGGTCAATGCGGGCCATGGCGCATCTCCCTCACGAGCTTTGACTTGTTGACGCGTTTTCTTCACGCGAACCGCTACGCACTTCGCTTGAAAACGCTACGGGCGCCGCGACGAGGCGATCGGCCGCGTCGAACACAAAAACGTCGTTGGGATCGAGCACGGCATCGAGCGTCTGGCCAGGCTCGAACTCGTGCACACCGTGCAGCACCGCCACCCAGTTCGATCCGTCGCGAGTCAGGTGCACAAAACTCTCCGAACCGGTGATCTCGGTCACCGTGACAGTGGCATGGAAGGCATGGCGGTCAGTCTCGCCATTGGCGAGCGCGAGCTGATGGGCGCGAAAGCCGACACGATAGGCGCCGTCGGCGAGAGTGGAATAGAGACCGGACGCCGGCGCAGCGATGCCGCCCGCATATTGCACGGAGCCGTTCTTCTTCTCGATGCCGACGAGGTTGAGCGGCGGATCGGAGAACACCTGGGCGACCCGCAGCGTCTGCGGCCGGCGGTAGACGCTCGGCGTCTCGCCGATCTGAAGCGCCCGGCCCTCCCACATGCAGACCGTGTTGCCGCCGAGCAGCAGCGCCTCAGTCGGCTCGGTGGTGGCATAGACGAAGATCGCGCCTGAGGCCTCGAAGATGCGCGGCAACTCGGTGCGCAGCTCTTCGCGGAGCTTGTAGTCGAGATTGGCAAGCGGTTCGTCGAGCAGCACGAGATCGGCGCCCTTCACCAGCGCGCGCGCCATCGCGGTGCGCTGCTGCTGGCCGCCGGAGAGCTGCAGCGGCGTGCGCTTCAGGAACGGCTCGAGCCGGAGCAGCCTGGCTGCTTCCGCGACACGCTTCTCGATCTCGTCGCGCGGCTTGCCCTGCACGCGGAGCGGCGAAGCGATGTTCTCATAGACCGTGAACGAGGGGTAATTGATGAATTGCTGATAGACCATCGCGACCGAACGCTGGCGCACGTCGACACCGGTGACGTCCTTGCCATTGACCAGCACCTTGCCCGATGTCGGCTTGTCGAGGCCGGCGAGCAGCCGCATGATCGAGGTCTTGCCCGACAGCGTCGGCCCGAGCAGCACGTTGAGCGTGCCGCTCTCGAGCGTCAGCGAGACATCGCGGATGTGCTCGATACCGTCGACAGTCCGGGTCACGTGATCGAGTGTCACGGTCATGAGCGTCCTCCCGCTTCCAGCAGGGGACTTTGCGGCACGGCGTGGGTCCTGATCCAGTCGTCAAGCGCCGCGATCTCGTCGGCGGATAGTCGCAGGCCGAGCTTGGAGCGGCGCCAGACGATGTCCTCGGCGGTGACGGCCCATTCATGGGCCATGAGGTAGCGGACCTCGCGCTCGGTGAGCGTCGCGCCGAAGGCCTGGCCCATATCAGTTGCTGATTTCGCATCGCCGAGCAGTTTTGAGGCGCGGGTGCCATAGGCGCGTGCAAGCCGCCTTGCATGCCCGTGACTGAGGAAGGGATAGCCGCGCTGAAGCTCGGCAATCAGGCCATCGACATCGGACACACCCATGTCGCCGCCGGGCAGCGGCCATTTTCCGGTCCAGCCCTCGCGCGCTTTCGCACTGCGCAGATAGGGCGAAAGCCGCTCCAGCGCCTCTTCGGCAAGGCGGCGATAGGTCGTGATCTTGCCGCCATAGATCGACAGCAGCGGCGAGCCGCCGGGCGTGTCGAGCTCGAACACATAGTCACGGGTCGCGGCCTTGGCTTCGCTGGCACCGTCGTCATAGAGCGGACGCACGCCGGAATAGGTCCAGACCACGTCGTCTGACGTGACTGGCTTCGCCAGATATTCGCTCGCGGCCTTGCAGAGATACTCGATCTCCTCCGGCGTCGCCTTCACCTTGGCGGGGTCGCCTTCATAGTCGCGGTCGGTGGTACCGATCAGCGTGAAATCATCCTGGTACGGGATCACGAAAATGATGCGACCGTCGGCGTTCTGGAACATGTAGGCGCGATCGTGGTCGTAAAGCTTTTTGACCACGATGTGCGAGCCCTGCACCAGGCGCACTTTTGCTTTCGCGTTGACGCCGGCGCCGCGGCCGAGCACGTCTTCGACCCAGGGGCCGCCGGCGTTGACCAGCGCCTTCGCCCGGACCTGCGAGCGCGCACCGGTCAGCGTGTTGACCGTGCTGACGGTCCAGACGCCATCGGACTGCTTGATGTCAGTCGCACGGGTGCGGGTCCGGATCTCGGCGCCCTTGTCGGCGGCATCGCGCGCGTTGAGCACGACGAGGCGGGCGTCATCGACGAAGCAGTCGGAATATTCGAAGGCGCGGCTGTAGCGATTCGGGATCAGCGGCTTGCCAACCTCGTCGCGCCCAAGGTCGACCGAGCGCGTCGCCGGCAAGAGATGGCGGCCGCCGATGTGGTCATAGAGGAAGAGGCCGAGGCGCAGCAGCCAGGCGGGGCGAAGGCCGGCGTGATGCGGCAAAACGAAACGCAGGGGGCGAATGATGTGGGGCGCGATGCCCCAGAGGATCTCGCGCTCGATCAGCGCCTCGCGGACCAGCCGAAACTCGTAATATTCGAGATAGCGCAGGCCGCCATGCACCAGCTTGGTCGACCAGGACGACGTCCCGCTCGCCAGATCGTTCATTTCGCACAGGAAAACCGTGTTGCCGCGGCCCACCGCGTCGCGCGCGATGCCGCAGCCGTTAACACCGCCTCCAATGATGGCGAGATCGAAAATACGCTCCAACAGACGCATCCCCCGACGACCGCTCGTTCCTTCGCGCGGCTACTTTCACTTTTGATTAGATCATACCAAAAAGCGAAAGCAAGATGAAAGAGAGGCGACGAGAAGTGAAAGAGGAACTTTTTAAGTAGGCAACGGCCGCGGAAATAAGCAATTTGGACAGCAATTCGAGGAGCCGCAGCGCACTTGAATCGTCCGCTTCGCAGAATTATAGTCAAAGTAGTCATATTGGTTCTTGCTCACATGGCCGACAGCAACACCGCGCCCGACTCGCTTCCGACTGATGACATCTGGACGCTCGCCAACGCCAAGGCGCGGCTGTCCGAGGTGATCGACCGCGCCCAAACCGGCCCGCAGGTCATCACCCGCCACGGCAAGCCAAATGCGGTAGTCGTTTCCGCCGAGGAATGGGCGCGCAAAGTCACACGCAAAGGCACGCTCGCCGAATTCCTGCTGGCATCGCCGCTGCGTGGCGCCGATCTCGCACTTGAGCGCGTGCACGACGCGCCACGCGACGAAACGCCGTGAACCTCCTGCTCGATACCAACGTGCTGTCGGAGGTTCAGCGGCCCTCGCCTTCGCCAAAAGTTCTGGCGTGGCTTGATACAATCGATGAGGATCGCGCGTTCATCAGCGTTGCCTCGATCGCCGAGCTTCGGCGCGGCATCGCATTGCTGGAAGATGGCCGCCGGCGCACAGCACTGGCGGCGTGGCTTGCCCACGATCTACCGACGCGGTTTGCCGAACGTGTGCTACCGATCGACCACGCCGTGGCGGAGCGCTGGGGCGACTTGATGGCTCAGAGCCGCAGAAGCGGCGTCGCATTGTCTGTCATGGACGGCTTCTTTGCGGCGACTGCCCTTGCGTACAGCCTCACCCTCGTCACACGCAACATGAAGGAATTTGCCGCGTTCGGCGTCGCGTTGCTCAATCCATGGGACGACGTGTAAAACCCTATCTCAGCCTTACCACCGGGGCGACTTCCGGGACCGCATCCTGTACCTCGGCCTGCGCATCATCGATATCCGCCCCCTTCGGCATCGCCGCCATCACCTCGATGCCCTTGCTGTGGCAGATGGTGGCGAGGCGCTCGGGCAGTTCCTGGTCGGTCACGAAGGTCTGGATCTGGGTCATGTGCGCGATGCGCACCGGCGCGCTGCGGCGGAGTTTTGTGGAATCGGCAACCAACATGACGCTGCGGGCGTTGGCGATGATGGCCTGGGCCACCTGCACCTCGCGATAGTCGAAGTCGAGCAGCGCGCCCTCCTCGTCGATCGCGGATGCGCCGATGATGGCGTAGTCGACCTTGAACTGGCCGATCAGCTGCGTCGCGGTGGAGCCGACCACGGCGCCGTCCGCGCGCCGCACCGTGCCGCCGGCAACCACCACCTCGATGCGGGGATGGCGGTAGAGCAGCATCGCGACGTTGAGATTGTTGGTGATGACGAGGAGGTCCTCGTGCGAGGTCAAAGCGCTCGCCACCTCCTCGGTCGTGGTGCCGATGTTGATGAAGAGCGAGCAGCCGTTCGGGATCAGCGATGCGGCGGCAGCACCAATGGCCTTCTTCTCGTCGGCGGCGACGAAACGGCGCGCCTCGTAAGCGAGGTTCTCGACGCCGGAGGCGATGATGGCGCCGCCATGGATGCGGGTCAGCGAGCGGCGCTCGCAGAGATCGTTGAGGTCCTTGCGGATGGTCTGCGCCGAGACCTCGAATTTGCGCGCGAGCTCTTCGACCATGACGCGGCCGGAAGCGCGCGCGATGTTGAGGATTTCAGCTTGGCGATGGGTTAGTCCAGTCACGGCAATGGCCTCAAATCAGGAAGGCGCATGGTGCGGCGGTTCGCGCGATCGGTCAATGCGCGCGCCGATCACGGTTAACGGACGAGGCCTCCTCACCAAGCCATCGCAGCAGCGAGGCGCGCAAGCAGGTCCGGATCGTCGAAGGCGCTGGCGGAGGCGATAGCGCCTGATGCAACAAGGTCAGCATGGCTGAGGCTGGTCCGGATGCCGATGGTCGGAATGCCGGCGGCGGTCGCCGACTGCACGCCGGTGCGGGAGTCCTCGAACGCGATCGAGGCTATTGCGCTGGCGCCGGCAAAGCGCAGCCCTTCCTGATAAGGCAGCGGGTGCGGCTTGCCATGCGCCAGCTCTGCACCGATCACGAGCGCCTTGAAACGGTGCCCGATGCCGAGGCCGGAGAGCAGCAGCTCGGCGTTGAGACGCGGTGCGTTGGTCACGGCGACCATGGGAATGCCGGCCGCGTCCGCCCGGTCGAGCAGTGCCATCAGGCCCGGCAACGGCTCGATCTGCCCGGCCACCAGCGCGCGGAAGACTTCCTCCTTCTCATCCAGAATCAAGGCACGCTGTTCTGGCGTCTCATCGGGCAGAAAGCGTTCGCCGATCGATACATTGGCAAAACCTTGCAGCTCCCTGGAGAAGCGCGCGTGATCGAAGACATGGCCGCGAGGACCGAGCACCTGGTTGAAGGCCTTCAAGTGCAGCGGATCGGTGTTGGCGAGCGTGCCGTCGATGTCAAACAGCAATGCCCTGCTCGTCTCCTTGCCGAGAGCTTCGATCATTTCCGTACTTTCCAGAATGTGCGGCGCATCAATGCGAAAGACGTATCAATACAGCCTCCATCGCGCAATGACGCAGGTGCATGACCATCACGCGACACTCGACAAAGTCGCGCGCGGCTGCAACACTCGCTCCAAGATCAAAAAGGAGGAAACGATGACGATCAACCGACGCGATCTGGCTCTCTCGACTTTGGCTGTCTCCGCGCTCGCCCTCACATCACCCGTGCTCGCGGCCTCGGCAGACGAAGAAGCCGTGGCGAAGAAGGTCGAGGCCTTCCGCCTCGCCCAGATCGCGGCCGACCCGAAGGCGCTCGGCGCACTGTGCGCGGACGAGGTGAGCTACAGCCATTCCAACGGCCGGGTCGAGGACAAGGCGACCTTCGTCACCAATGCCACCGACGGCAAATCAAAATTCCTGTCGATCGAATACCAGGACCCGACCATCAAGGTCGTCGGCCCCGCCGCGATCGTGCGCTTCCACTGGGTCGCGGAACAGGAAATGGTGGCCGATGGGAAAAAAGTGCCGACCAACCTTCACATCCTGATGAACTGGCAGAAGCAGGGCGACGACTGGAAGCTGTTGTCGCGGGCCGCAACGAAGTTGTGATTGAGAGTGTGTCCCCTCTCCCCTTGTGGGAGAGGGTGGCTCGCCGCGTAGCGGCGAGACGGGTGAGGGGTTCTATCCGCGAGTGGATCTCTCACAGTTGAATTCGCTGAAACAACCCCTCATCCGGCGCCATAGCCGAAGCTCCGCTTCGGCGTTCTTAAGAACGGCGGTCAAAGGCCGCCTATGCCACCTTCTCCCACAAGGGGAGAAGGAAGGAAACTACGCCGCTTCCCTCACATCGCCGTTAACCAGCTTGCGCGCGGCGCGCTCGGCTTCGCGGGCGTTGCGGAAGACCTGGCCTTCGAGACGGTTGAATTGGTGGGACGAAGCGAAGAAGCAGTAGCCTTCCTGGCCGCGAACGACGATACCCGCGGTCTGTGAATTGACTTCGATGATGTAGCTGTCCGGCATGGCCCGTGGATTCCTCAATGCGGGCAAATAACGACAACTCTGCCCAAAGGTTCCTCAGGCAAATCGGCCGTTTCCACCCCGAATCGACACGCAATTGAGTACGCCGGGACCTCATCCGTTTTATGACTTGTTCTTGGCGAAGACGCGACGCGATGACTCACGTGCGCCGCGATTGGTAGGGCCGCATATCTTCGTGAGATGGGACGCAAAGCCCCGCGCGGTTACGTCGCGACCGTTGTGTCGGTGGAACGCACTTCTTGCGGCCGGCCGTGGTCGTCGATCGAGACGTAGGTGAAATTGCCGTCGGTCACCAGAAACGGATGTTCCTCCCTGCGGCGCAACGCCCACGCTTCGAGATGCACGGTCATGGACGTACGCCCGACACGCACGAGATTGGCATAGACGGAAACGAGATCGCCGACATAGACGGCCTTGCGAAAGTTCATCGCTTCGATCGCGACGGTCACGGTGCGCGACTTCGCCACTTTCGATGCAAAGACACCGCCGCCGACGTCCATCTGGCTGAGCAGCCAGCCGCCGAAGATGTCGCCGTTGGCGTTGGTGTCGGCGGGCATCGCCAGCGTGCGGATGCAGAGATCCCCGCTCGGCCCGGTATTGACCTGTTCGTTCATGCCTCTCTCACTTGAGATTGCTCACTTGAAATTGTTCCAGCCCGCGTCCGGCGCAAACCGTCCGCCGAATCGATCGGCGAGTTCACGCAAGGTGGACACGACATTATCCACCCCGCGCGTGCGCGCATAGTTCAACGGGCCGCCGCGGAACGGGGCATAACCCGTGCCGAAGATCATGGCGCCGTCGACCGCATCGGGATCGTCGACGATGCCCTCCCGAAGCGCCGCGACGCAGACATTGGACATCGGCAGCACCAGGCGGTCGATCATCTGGTCGTTGACGCGCGGGCCGGTGTCGGGCAGCGGCGCCTTTTCGGCCTTGCCATCCTTCCAGGTGTAAAAGCCCTTGCCGGTCTTGCGGCCGAGTTCGCCCCTGGCGACCTTCTCGCGCAGCCAGGCCGGCGTCGGCGGCAAGAGATCGCCGAACTTGGTGCGCAGCATGTCGCCGACGTCCAGGCAAATATCGAGGCCGACCTGATCGGCGAGCTCGATCGGCCCCATCGGCATGCCGAACTGCTCGGCCGCGGCGTCGATCAGGCGCTGGTCCGTTTTCTCGTCCAGCATCACCATGGCTTCCAGCATGTAGGGCGTCAGCGCGCGGTTGACGAGGAAGCCGGGCGAACTCTTCACGGCGAGCGGCAGGCGGTCGATCGCGCCGACGAAGGCGAGCGCTTCCTTCAACACTTGCGGATCGTTGCCGTCATGGCTGACGACCTCGACCAGTTGCAGCCGCGACACCGGATTGAAGAAATGCAGGCCGACCAGCCGCTCCGGCCGCGCCAGCGTGGTGCGCAGGTCCTGAAGCGGAATGCTCGACGTGTTGGTCGCAAGGATAGCACCCGGCTTCATCTTCGGCTCGAGGCCGGCATAGACCTTCTGCTTCAGCTCCAGCTTTTCCGGGACCGCCTCGATGATGAGGTCGGCATTGCGGACGCCCTCGCCATCCATGTCAGGCATGAGGTGATCAAGCGCGTCACGCACCTCGGTGGGCTTGCGGATGATCTTGCCGTAAAGCTCGGCCGCGCGCTTCACCGCGCCCGCGATCGGCTCGGCCTTCATGTCCGCGAGCGAGACCCGCAGCCCCTGCCCCGCACACCAGGCTGCGATGTCGCCGCCCATGGCGCCGGCGCCGATGACGTGGACGTGCTTGATGGTGTTGCCGGAGCCTGCCGTCTTCTTCATCTGCTCGCGCAGGAAGAACACGCGGATCAGATTCTGCGCGGTCGGCGTTACCATCAGCTTGGCGAACGAGGTCTGCTCGGCTCTCAGCATGGCGGCCTTGCTGCCGCCATGGGTCTCCCAGAGATCGATCAGCGCGTAGGGCGCAGGATAGTGCTCGCGGGATGCGGCCTTCGCTGCCTCCGCCCGCATCCGCTTGGCCAGCAGTCCACGCACCGGTCCGAGATTGGCGGCGCGCGTGAGCAGGCCAGGCTTGGCCCGCTTCAACCGACCGAACAGCACGTCCTTCACGGCATTGCGGACGTGACGCTCCTGCGTCACGGTATCGACGAGGCCGAGCGATCTGGCACGGCGCGCGTCGATGGTCCGCCCCGTCAGCATCAGCGCCATCGACTGCGTGGGATTGACCAGCGCGGTGAAACGCGCAGTGCCGCCGAGGCCGGGATGGAGACCCAGCATCACCTCCGGGAAGCCGAAGCGCGCACCATCGATGGCGATGCGCGACTGGCAGGCGAGTGCGACCTCGAGTCCGCCGCCGAGACAGAAGCCATGGATGACGGCGACTGTCGGCAGCTTCAGCGCCTCCAGATGATCCACCACCGCGTGCGCGGCGCGGATGCGCGTCTCGACCATTTCGGGATCGGACGCGCCGCGAAATTCGTTGACGTCGGCGCCGGCGATGAAGCCGGACGGCTTTGCCGAGCGGATGACGAGGCCGGCGGGACGCTCGGTCTCGATCGCCGCGAGCGTGGCGTCGAACTCCTCCATCACGTCCGACGAGAGCGTGTTGGCACTGGAAGCGGCGCGGTCGAACAGCAGCCAGGCGACGCCGTCGGCATCGCGCGTCAGCTTGAAGTGTTTGTACGGGCTGTCGGCCGCAGGCTTGGGCCCGAGCGTCAGCACGCGGTCGCCGAGCGCGGTCATGATCTTCGACTCCATGATCACACCGCCTCGATCAGCATGGCGCCGCCGAGCCCACCGCCGATGCATTCGGTCGCGACGCCGCGCCGCGTGCCGAGCCGCTTCATCGCATTGACGAGATGCAGCACGATGCGGTTGCCGGAGGTGCCGACGGGATGGCCGAGCGAGATCGCGCCGCCATCGACATTGAGCTTGTCGCGATCGATCTCGCCGGCTGCGCCGTCGAGGCCAAGAATCTCGCGGCAGAATTTGTCGTCGTTCCAGGCGGCGAGACAGCCGAGCACCTGCGTCGCAAAGGCCTCGTTCAGCTCCCAGGTCTCGACGTCCTGAACCGTGAGGCCGTTGCGCTGAAGCAGCGGCGTCGCCGACATCACCGGGCCGAGCCCCATGATACTGGGATCGAGCGCAGCCCAATTGCTGTCGACGATGGCGGCCTTCGGTGTCAGCTTGTGCTTGGCGACCGCCGCGTCGGAAGCGAGGATCACCCAGGAGGCGCCGTCGGTGATCTGCGAGGAATTTCCGGCGGTGACCTGGCCCCACGGGCGCTCGAACACCGGCCGAAGCTTTGCGAGCGTCTCGGCTGTCGAGTCTGGCCGCACGCCATCGTCGTGATCGAAGAATTTGCCGTCGCGGGAGAAGGCGGTCTCGACCTCACCCTTGAGGAAACCTTCGGCCTGCGCGTGCGCCAGGCGGCGGTGGCTCTCGGCGGCATAGGCGTCGGACTGCGCGCGGGTGATCCCGAAGAGATGGCCGACGACTTCGGCGGTCTGGCCCATGTTCAAGTCGGTGATGGGGTCGGTCAGCCCGCGCTCGAGGCCAATGATCGGCTTGAGATAACGCGGCCGCAATTTGAAGGCCGCGCCCAGCTTCGCGGCAATCCCCTTGGCGGTGGCAAGGCCGGCGAACCAGCGCACCCCGGAATTCGGCCAGACCAGCGGCGCGTGGCTCAGTGCCTCGGTGCCGCCGGCGAGGATCATGTCGGCATGGCCTTCGCGGATGTAGCGGTAGGCGGTGTCGATCGACTGCATCCCCGAGCCGCAATTGATCTGCACGGTGAAGGCGACCATGTCCTCGACCATGCCGAGCCGGAGCGCCGCGACGCGCGCCGGGTTCATCTCGTCGGCGATGACGTTGACGCAGCCCAGGATGACCTGGTCGAAATCATCAGGCGCAAACGGCTGGCGCGCCAGCAGCGGCCGGCCGCATTGCACGGCGAGATCGACCGGCGTGAACGGGCCAGGCCCCGAACGCGCCTTCAAAAACGGCGTCCGGCTGCCGTCGACGATGAAAACCGGTCGTGCCATCAGCTCGCCGCCCTCTGTTCACCGAGTTCCTGGAAGAACTGATGCACATCTCCGGTTTTCTTGTAAATCGGCGACAGCGCCTCCGGCGCAAAATCGTCGACCTCGATCACTTTTGTGACGGCGTCGTGAGCGGCGGCGAGCTGCTCGCCCTCGGCCTGCGTGATCACGCCCTTGGTGACGGCGTCCTTCCAGTCGCGGATGTGCGCCGCGCGCATGCGCTTGGCGATCGCATCAACGCTGGTGACCAGCTTGAACGCGCGCTCCAGCCGGGCAAAGCCGCCGTCATCCTCGACATGCGCAAGGTCGGGCGTCAGGCGGTCGCGCGCGGCGGACGGCTCCAGCACGAGACTGGCGCATTGATGCACGACGCGGTCGGACGGGCCGAGCACGCGGGCGCCGAAGGGCTGCACCACGAGCTTGAGGATGACAGCGACGAAACGGTTCGGCAGATTGGCGAGAATTTCGGCAAGCCTGACCTCGATGGTTTTGAAGCCGGTCGCCATGCACCATTCCAGCGCGGCAAAATCCTCCTTCTGCCGGCCCTCGTCCTGCCATCGCTTTAGCGCGGCCGACAGCAGATAGAGCTCGGAGAGAATGTCGCCGAAGCGTGCCGACAGCATCTCCTTGCGCTTGAGCGCGCCGCCGAGCGTGAGCAGGGCCATGTCGGCGCAGAGCGCAAACGCCGCGGAGTAGCGCGAGAGCTGGCGATAGAACGGCGTCGCATCGCCCGCGTCGGGCGCAAGCGCGAAGAAGCCAAAGGTCCAGCTCCGGCCGAAGGCGCGGAGCAACGTATTGAAGCTGTGGCTGACGTGCTTCCAGAACGTCTTGTCGAAGGTAGTCAAGCCGCGCTCGCGATCGGTATCGGCAAGCGCGTTCATCTCGTCGAGCAGATAGGGATGCGCGCGGATCGCGCCCTGCCCGAACACGATGAGATTGCGGGTCAGGATGTTGGCGCCCTCGACCGTGACGCCGACCGGCACAGCACGGTGCAGATTGCCGAGATAGTTTTGCGGACCGTCGATCACGGCCTTGCCGCCGTGGATGTCCATGGCGTCGTCGACCGCGGTTCGCATCCGCTCGGTCGCGTGCAGCTTCATGATGCCGGAGATGACGGCGGGATGGACGCCGGCATTGAGCGCTGCGCAGGTCAGCCGCCGCGCCGCGTCGAGCTGATAGGCGGTCGCAACGATGCGCGCGAGCGGCTCCTCGACGCCCTCGAATTTCGAGATGGAGATGCCGAACTGCTCGCGGATGCGGGCATAGGCGCCGGTGGTGCGCGCGGCATAGGCAGCGCCCGCGGCCGAGAGTGAAGGCAGCGAGATGCCGCGGCCAGCCGCGAGCGCCGTCATCAGCATCTTCCAGCCTTGCCCGAGCCGCTCCTGGCCGCCGATGACGTAGTCGAGCGGAATGAAGACGTCGTGGCCCCAGTTCGGACCATTCTGGAACACCTGCATCGAGGGCAGATGACGATGGCCGATCTTGACGCCGGGCAGATTGGTCGGGATCAGCGCGACGGTGATACCGAGCTCGTCCTGATCGCCGACCAGATGATCGGGATCATAGGCCTTGAAGGCAAGGCCAAGCAGCGTCGCGACGGGGCCGAGCGTGATGTAGCGCTTGTGCCAGTTGAGGCGGAGGCCGACGACCTCACGGCCCTCGAAGACGCCCTTGCAGATGATGCCGGTGTCGACCATCGAGGCGGCGTCGGAGCCGGCTTCCGGGCTGGTGAGGCCGAAGCAGGGAATGTCGCGGCCATCGGCGAGGCGCGGCAGCCAGCGCTCCTGCTGCTCCTTGGTGCCGAAGCGCATCAGAAGCTCGCCGGGGCCGAGCGAGTTCGGCACCATCACCGTGACGGCGGCTGCGATCGAGCGGGTCGAGATTTTTCGAACCACTTCCGAATGTGCGTAGGGCGAGAAGCCGAGGCCGCCAAACTCCTTCGGGATGATCATGCCGAAGAATTTTTCGCGCTTGACGAAGGACCAGACGTCCTGCGGCAGGTCGCGCCATTCCCAAAAGATCTTCCACTCGTCGAGCATGGCGCAGAGCGCGTCGACGGGACCGTTGAGGAAAGCCTGCTCCTCGCCGGTCAGCGTCGCCTGCGGCACCTTGAGCAGCTTCGTCCAATCAGGGTTGCCGGTGAAGAGATCGGCGTCCCACCAGACGTCGCCGGCCTCCAGCGCCTCGCGCTCGGTGTCGGACATCGCCGGCAGCACGCCGCGCGCCCAGGAGAAGATCGGCTTGGTGATTTTGTCGCGGCGGAAGCTCATGGCGGACCTCATGCAACGGCGCGGAGACAGGGTATTTTAGCGGAAAGTGGCGGGCGGAAGGGAACACTTCGCGCGCAAAAAGAAGCGAATTGACGCGGCCGGGCGGCCGCCCCGGGGACCATAACGGTCGGGGCGCGGGGGCAGTTCCGGGAGGAATAAGGAGCGGTAGCCCGGATGGAGCAGAGCGCAATCCGGGGAAATCTATCAGCGAGATGAGAATCCCGGATTTCGCTGCGCTCCATCCGGGCTACAGGAGCGACCGGATCAATCCGGCCGCTTCATCTCGAACATGTTTTCCGGCTTGATCTCGAAATAGTCGCCCTGGCGGCCGGCGCGCACGATCGGGCGGGCGGCGGCAGTCTGGTAGACGCCGTCCTTGATCATGGCCTTGTCGATATGCACGGCGACGACCTCGCCCAGCGTCAGCCAGGCGTCGGTCTCCTTGCCGTTGGCGCCCTTGAGGCGGACGATGTCGGAGACCTTGCACTCGAACGCGACGGGGCTCTCGGCCACGCGCGGCACGTTGACGAGCTTGCCGGGTACGGCGGTGAGGCCCGCGATCTCGAATTCGTCGACTTCAGGGGCGACATGCGCGGCTGTCGCGTTCATGTGCCTGGCCAGATCCATGGTGGCGAGATTCCAGACGAACTCGCCGGTCTGCTGGATGTTCTCGACCGTGTCCTTCCAGTTGGTGGAGGAGAAGCCGATGATCGGCGGCACGTAAGCGAACGCGTTGAAGAAGCTGTAGGGCGCGAGGTTGACGTGGCCCTTGGTGTCGCGCGAGGAGATCCAGCCGATCGGCCGCGGCGCGATGATGGCATTGAAGGGATCGTGCTTGAGGCCGTGGCCCTTGGAGGGCTCGTAGAAGTAAAGGTCTTTGTCGGTCACGCGCTTGCTTCTCCGCTTTCCGTCATTCCGGGGCGGTCCGCAGGACCGAACCCGGAATCTCGAGATTCCGGGTTCGCGCTTCGCGCGCCCCGGAATGACAGGCCATGCAGCTTATAGGGGGAAACCCGCGGTCCCGTCAGTGGCGCGGCGACAGACCCGCGATGACGAAATCGATCATCTGGTCGATGGTCGGGCCCGGCTTGGTTGCGCACTGGGCGATCATCTGGGGGTGGAAGAAGCGCATCATCGCGGTGCAGGCGCACATGGAGGCCAGTTGCAGATCCGGCGCCTCGAACTCGCCGGAGGCGGCGCCTTGCGCGATCATCTGGCCGATCGTCGTGGTGATCAGCTCCATATGGGCGATGCAGACGTCCCAGTCTTCCTGCATCGCGATCTCGACCATCTCGTGCAACTTGTTGTCGCCGACATAACGCTCGGTGTTCATGCGATGAACGGTGGTGAGCAGTTCGCGGAAGCGCGGGAGCACCGGACCGGGCCTCGCCACGATCCGCTGCGCCTCGAGCTCGACCTCGCCCATCAGCGAACGGGCCACCGCCTGGTGAATCGCCTTCTTCGATTCGAAGAAGCGATAGACGTTGGCGGGGCTCATCCTGAGCTCCTTGGCGATGTCCCCGACCGTGGTCTTCTGGTAGCCGATCTGGCGGAACAGCCGCTCGGCCACCTCGAGAATACGGTCCCGGGTGTCGCCTTCGATATGTTCCGAAATAAGGGCCATCAGTCAGGACTCGCTGGTCAGCAGTCTTCTCATTTATTCAGCCGCTTCAGCAAGCGGAATTGCGGGATGCTCATCGCTGCCATGCTGCGACGCAGCGGACTGATCGGGAGTCCCCGCCTCATCCAGGCTCTTCCTGAACCAGAGGGCATAGAGGCCCGGCAGGTACAGGAGGGTCAGGAAGGTCGCGACGAACAAACCGCCCATGATGGTGATCGCCATCGGTCCCCAGAAGGCCGAGCGCGACAGCGGGATCATGGCCAGGATGGCGGCAAGCGCCGTCAGCACCACCGGGCGGGCGCGGCGGACGGTTGCCTCCACGATCGCCTCCCGGCGCGTCAAGCCATGAGAAACGTCGGTCTCGATCTGGTCGACCAGGATGACCGTGTTGCGCATGATCATGCCGGCGAGCGCGATCAGGCCGAGCAGCGCCACGAAGCCGAACGGGGCGTTGGCGACGTTGAGCCCGAACGAGGCACCGACGATGCCGAGCGGCGCGGTCAGGAACACCAGAATCAGGCGCGAGAAGCTCTGCAGCTGGAACATCAGCAGCGTCAGCATCACCATGACCATCAGCGGGAAGAGGATGAAGATCGAGGCATTGCCCTTGGCGGATTCCTCGAACGCGCCGCCCGGCTCGATGCGGTAGGCCGGCTCGAGGTTGTCCTTGATCGCCTTCAGCTTCGGCGTGATCTGGCCGGTGACGTCGGGCGCCTGCACGCCATCGACGACGTCGGAGCGCACGGTGATGGCCATGTCGCGGTTTCGCCGCCACATGATCGGCTCCTCGTGAGCATATTCGATCTTGGCGATCTGCTGGAGCGGCACGGCGACGCCGTTACGCGAGGTGATGGTGAGATCGCCGACGCCGCCGAGGTCGAGGCGTTCGGAGCCGACCGCACGAGCGACCACGCCGACCTTCTCGATGCCGTCGCGCACGGTCGTGACCTGCGAGCCAGAGATCAGCAGCGCGAGTGCCTGCGAGACGTCCTGCGGGGTCAGGCCCATGGCGCGGGCGCGGTCCTGGTCGACGACGAGCTTGAGGTAAGGCGACTGCTCGTTCCAGTCGAGCTGGACGTCCTTGACGTTCTTGTTCTCCCGCATGACGTCGCGGACCTGGTAGGCGATCTCGCGCACCTTGTTGGCGTCGGGACCGATCACGCGGAACTGGACCGGAAAGCCGACCGGCGGACCGAAGTTGAAGCGATCGACGCGCACGCGCGCCTCCGTCAGCATGCCGTCGGCGACCGCGCCCTCGATCTTGGCCTTGACGCGCTCGCGCGCCTCGACGCCCTTGGCGACGATGACGATCTCGGCAAAGGCCTCGTTCGGAAGCTGCGGATTGAGGCCGAGCCAGAAGCGCGGCGAGCCCTGGCCGACATAGGACGTATAGGTCTCGATGTCCTTGTCGTCCTTCAGCAGTGTCTCGGCCGTCTTCACGGCCTTCTCGGTCACGTTGAAGGCGGTGCCTTCAGGCAGACGCAGCTGGAGGAACAGCTCGGGCCGCTCCGACAGCGGGAAGAATTGCTGCTGAACATGGCCAAAGCCGACGATCGAGGCGGCGAAGATTCCGACGGTCGCGACCACCACTGTGATGCGGTGATTGACGCACCATTGCACGATGGCGCGCAGGCCGCGGTACATGCGGGTCTCGTAGACCGCGTGCGGATCGTGGTTGTGGTGCACCTTGATGTTGGGCAGCAGCATGACGCCGATATAGGGCGTGAATATCACCGCCACGAACCAGGAGGCGACCAGCGCGATCGCCACGATCCAGAAGATGCTGCCGGCATATTCGCCGACCGCGGAATTGGCAAAGCCGATGGGGAGGAAGCCAGCGGCCGTGACCAGCGTTCCCGTGAGCATCGGAAACGCAGTTGATTCCCAGGCAAAGGACGCCGCACGCATGCGGTCCCAGCCCTGCTCCATCTTCACCACCATCATCTCGACCGCGATGATGGCGTCGTCGACGAGCAGGCCGAGCGCGATGATCAGCGCACCGAGCGTGATGCGGTGCAGGTCAAGCGACATCGTGTTCATGACGACGAAGACGATGCCGAGCACCAGCGGCACCGACAGCGCGACCACGATGCCGGTGCGCCAGCCGAGCGCGAGGAACGACACGAACAGCACGATGACGAGCGCTTCCATGAAGGAGTGCACGAACTCGCCGACGGCATGCTCGACGACCTTCGGTTGGTCAGCGATCAGCTTGACGTCGATGCCCTGCGGCACGGCCTTCATGAACTCGGCCGTCGCCTTCTCGACCTCCTTGCCGAGATCGAGGATGTTGGCGCCCTTGGCGGTGACGACGCCGATGCCGATCGCAGCCTTGCCTTCCTGGCGCACGATGAAGCTCGGCGGGTCGACATAGCCGTGGGTGACGGTGGCGATATCGCCGAGGCGGAACACGCGCCCATTGCTCTCGACCGGCGTTTCGGCAACGGCCTTGGCGCCGTCAAGCGCGCCGGTGACGCGCAGCGGCACACGCTGCGACGAAGTCTCGACCGTGCCGGCCGGCGTCACGTTGTTCTGCTTGGCAAGCGAATCGAACAGCGCCTGCGGCGTGATGCCGAGCGTGGCGAGCTTGGCGTGGCTGAACTCGACGAAGATGCGCTCGTCCTGATTGCCGTAGACGTCGACCTTGGTCACGCCGGGCACCTTCAGCAGGCGCTGCCGGAATCCTTCAGACACCTTCTTGAGCTGGGCGTAATCGGCGCCGTCGCCGGTCATCATGTAGAGGATGGAATCGACGTCGGAGAACTCGTCGTTGACGACGGGTCCGAGGATCCCCGAAGGCAACTGGCCCTGCACGTCGGCGAGCTTCTTGCGCAGCAGGTAGAAGAGATACGGCACGTCCTTCGGCGGCGTGGAGTCGCGGAAGGTGACCTGGAGCGCGGTGAAGCCGGGCTTGGAATAGGTCTGCACCTTCTCGAAATAGGGCAGCTCCTGGATCTTCTTCTCGATGGGATCGGCGACCTGCGCCTGCATCTCCTGGGCGGTCGCGCCGGGCCAGAGCACCGAGACGTTGACCACCTTCACGGTGAAGAACGGATCTTCGGCACGGCCGAGCTTCTGATAGGAGAAGAAGCCGGCGACGCCGAGTATGAGCATCAGGAACAGGACCAGCGTCGGATGGCTGACGGCCCAGGCCGAAAGGTTGAAGCGCTTCATCGCTCTCTCCGGAAGACGATCCAGTTGCAAAAAAAGACAGCCGCTCTGTTCAATCCGTCGTCGCGAGGCAGCGAAGCAATCCAGGGGGCTGGGCAGGTTCTGGATCGCTTCGCCGCTTCAGCCCAGGCATTTGCGCTCGGGCCGAAACTCACCTCACACGACGTAACTCGTAGGAACTTGTTAGAACGACAGTGACGAGACGACCCGCACCCGCTGGCCGGGATCGAGCTTCTGCACGCCGAGGGCGACGATCTTGGCGCCCTCTTCGACACCGCTGGTGATGATGACGTCGTTGCTCTCGTAAGACTTCACCACGACCGGCTTCAGCGTAACGCCGCCATTGTCGTCAACGACGTAGAAGGACGGCTTGCCGCCTTCGTTGAACAGCGCCGACAGCGGCAGCCGCGCGACGCGCTCGGTGGCGGCATCCGACAGCGTCAGCGTCGCGGTCATACCGAGCGAAACCTTGTCGTCGGCTTCGGGCAGCGAGAATTTTGCAAGATAGGTCCGCGTGGCAGAATCCGCCGTGGGCGCGATCTCGCGCAGCTTGGCCGTATATTTCTTGCCCGGCTCCGACCAAAGAGTGACGCTGGCGGCGCCCGACTTGGCACGTCCGACCAGCGTCTCAGGGATCGCGACGACCGCTTCCTTCTCGGCAAAGCGGGCGACACGGATCGAGGTCTGGCCTGCGGCAACCACCTGGCCGGGCTCGATCAGCGTTGCGGTGACGACGCCACGGGCGTCGGCGTTCAGCGTCGCGTAGGAAAGGGAATTCTTGCTCAGTTCGAGCGCGCGCTCGGCGCGGTTCAGGCGTGCACGGGCCTCGTCGGCGCTTGCACGGCTCGAATCCATCTGCGCGTCGGTCGTCCAGCCCTTGGCCTTCAGATCCTTGGCGCGCTGCTCGGCGGCGGCGGCCTGCGCCAGCACGCCGGTGGCGGCGGTCTGTTCGGCAAGGGCCTGCTCGGCCTGGAGCTTCAGGTCGATCTCATCGAGGGTTGCGAGCGGCTGGCCGATCTCGACGGTCTGACCGACCTCCACAAGACGTTTCGCAACCTTGCCGGCGACACGAAAACCGAGATCGCTCTCGATCCGCGGCCTGATGGTGCCGACGAAGCTGCGCTCGGGGGTCTCGGCATCATAATGCGCGGTCGCGACCAGAACCGGTCGCGGCGGTTCAGCTTTTTCAGCAACGGTATCATTGCACCCAGCTAGGGCGGCGGCCATCAGGGCCAGCGACACACCCGCCAAGAGCTTGGAATAGCTCGCTAAAACTGACCGGACGAACATCGAAGGACACTCCTGCCGCTGCAATGAGAGGAATGTCGACTAATCACTGATGAAAGTCAATAATCGTCAGTCATCAGAAATCTGTGATCGTTAACGGGTGGTAAGAATCAGGACGGTCGCTTCTTCGGACATGTTTGGAAACACGTGCACCGCGAAACAAGGGTCCGAGTGTGGCGGCTCCGACACAGTGAATCCCTCAGTCCTTTGCTATGTTCACTAGCGTGTATTGCGCCTGCGAAATTTAAAGTTGGAAATGGGAATCTCAGCCAAGACAACGTTTGCTGCCGCAGCTGTCTTCGTGGCGACGATTTCCTCCGTTGCGGCGGCAGATTTGCCGGTCAAGGCCCTTCCGCCACCTCCGCCGGGTTGGACCGGTCCGTACGGTGGCATCGTCGGTGGCTATGGCACCGGTTCTTCCGATCAAACCGATCCTGGCCCGATCCCGCTTCCTGTCGGTGGAGGGGGTGGTGGAGCTGGAGACGGGCATTACACGCTCAGCGGCGGCCTGGCCGGCGGCACCCTCGGCTACAACTGGCAGCGCGGGAGCTGGGTCTACGGAATCGAGGGTGATCTGGCCTGGGCCAATCTGAGTGGCCGATCGGACACCTGCGGCGCCACCACTGCGACACCCCACCCCTGCGGAACGAACCTGAACGCGTTCGGCACTTTTCGGGGTCGCCTGGGATACGCGGCGGGAGATCAACGCGACTGGCTGTTGTACGTCACTGGCGGCGTAGCCATCGGCGACGTCAGGGGCTGGGATGCGCTGACCCCCGCCAGCGGCAATGACTGGCGCGCCGGATGGACGGCAGGCTTAGGCGTCGAAAAGGCTTTCGGCCCGCATTGGACCGCCAAGCTCGAATACCTCCATGCCGATCTCGGCAACGCGCAAGTCTTCAATTACACACCGGGCGTGCCCGAAAGCGTCAGCTTCAAGGCCGACATCATCCGCGCCGGTGTCAATTACCGCTTCGGTCCAGCGCCGCGACCGTACGGCGCCGCGCAGACGTCGACCGCCGCCAGCAACTGGAGCGGCTGGTACGTCGGCGCGAATGCCGGTTATCTCGATGGTGCCAACCGCATCAACACGGACGCGACGGTCATCTCGACCAGCACCACGCTGGTAACCGCGCCGGCAATGGCGGCCGCAGCCACGGGCGTGCTTTCGACCGGAAACGGCGGGTTTATCGGCGGCTTGCAGGCGGGCCACAACTTCACGCTGTCGCCGACGTGGCTTGCCGGCTTCGAAGTCGATTTTCAGGGTTCGACGCTGCGCGGATCGGCCGTCAGCACAAACGCGGTGGCGGTCGATACGCTTGCCGGACCCGGCACCGGCACGTTCGTGACCAGCATCGCGACATCGCGCGCGCTCGACTATCTCGGCACCGTTCGCGCCCGCCTTGGCGCGGCGGTGACGCCGAACCTGCTGGTCTATGCGACCGGCGGTCTTGCCTATGGCCGCGTGCGATCGAGCGCGTCGCTGATCCAGACGACGGCCGTCGGCAGCGTACCGACAGTGTCGACCGCCGGCTCATTTTCCGACAACCGGGCCGGCTACGCCGTTGGCGCCGGCGGCGAATGGATGCTCCTCGGCAAGTGGAGCCTGAAGGGCGAGTATCTCTATTACGATCTGGGGTCGGCCAATTACGGCATTGGCGGCTACGGCATCGACGAAGGCCCGACCTCCCTTCCCGGATTTGGCGTGGCCGGTATCGCAGCATCCACCCGCGTGCGCTTCAACGGCAACATCGCCCGGTTCGGTCTCAACTATCATTTGAACTGAGACCGGTTTTGGCAACCGCCGCGCGCCGCTCCAGACGGGAGCGGCGCAATTGACGGGACTTCACCGTCCCTGTCCGGCGAACTCGTGCTTGGTCTCGTGGCCACCGATGAAGACCAGAATGCCGGCGATCAGGGGCAGCACGGCGAGCACAAGCAAGCCGGTTGAGGTCTGGCCGGTGGCTTCCTTGACCCAGCCGATCAGATAGGGGCCACCGAAGCCGGCGAGATTGCCGATCGAGTTGATCAGCGCAATCGCGCCGGCAGCCGCAGTGCCCGACAGCCAGGAGGTCGGCAGGGTCCAGAACACGCCGAAGACGCAGAACACGCCGATGGCGGCGAAGGTCAGCGCCACCATCGTCATGGTGGGGTCGGTGATATAGCTGGAAATGGCGAGCGCGATGGCGATCAGGATCATGGGCGCACCGACATGCATCACGCGCTCGCGCGTGGCGTCGGAGTGCCGCGCCCACAGGATCATCGCGATCGTGCCGAATACATAGGGGATCGCGGTCACGAAGCCGGTCTGCGCGTTGGTGAGGCCGAACGCCTTGACGATCTGCGGCAGCCAGAACTGCATGCCGTAGAGCGCGCCGACGAAGCCGAAATAGACCAGGCTCAGCATGATCACTTTCGGCGACGACAGCGCCTCGCCGAGCGAAAGGTGCTTCACGGCCTGCTTGGCCGCGATCTCGGCATCGAGCTTCGCCTTGAGCCAGGCTTTCTGCTCGGCCGAGAGCCAGTCCGCTTTCTCCGGCCTGTCGGTGAGATAGAACCAGGTGACGATGCCGAGCAGCACCGAAGGGATGCCCTCGAGAATGAACAGCCACTGCCAGCCCTTCAGGCCCATCGCGCCGTCGAGCCCGAGCAGCAGGCCGGAGACTGGCGCGCCGATCACGGTCGAGACCGGCACGGCGATGGCGAAGGCCGCGAGGAAGCGGGCGCGATATTCGGCCGGATACCAGTAGGTGAG
This sequence comes from Bradyrhizobium sp. GW821-FHT13H05, assembly GCF_058804065.1. Taxonomy (NCBI): domain Bacteria; kingdom Pseudomonadati; phylum Pseudomonadota; class Alphaproteobacteria; order Hyphomicrobiales; family Nitrobacteraceae; genus Bradyrhizobium; species Bradyrhizobium sp. GW821-FHT13H05. The sequence goes on from NZ_JBXAPO010000004.1 coordinate 329,754, forward strand.
ATAAAGGATGATGCCGGGGAAGAAGCCGGCCTCGGCGACGCCGAGCAGGAAGCGCAGGACGTAGAAGCTCGTCACGCCGCTGACCATCGCCATCAGCGCCGAGATGATGCCCCAGGTCACCATGATGCGGGCGATCCAGCGGCTGGCGCCGAACTTCTCCAGCGCCAGATTGCTCGGCACCTCGAAGATGAAGTAGCCGATGAAGAAGATACCGGCGCCCCAGGAGAAGATCAGCGGCGTGAATTTCAGCTCCGCATTCATCGTCAGCGCGGCGAAGCCGAGATTGACGCGGTCGAGATAGGAGAAGAAGTAGGCCAGCACCAGGAACGGGATCAGGCGCCAGGAAATGGCGCGGATCGTGGATGTCTCGATCTCGCTCTTGGCGGCGCCGGCGGAACCGGCATAGGTCGTGGTCTGGCTCATGGCTTCCCCCCGGGTTGTTGCTTTTGTGAGCTGATCCGGGGTTTTCAGCATCGCGGGCAAAGAGTCAATGGAGCAAGCAATGCACGAGACGCAGCCGGATAGACCCATTGCGCCGCTTCAGACAGCGCTGGTCCGCGCCGCCCTGGCGGTGGTCGTGATCGCCTGCGGTCTCGCCTTGCGCTGGTACGGCTTTCCGCTCGGGCTTCCCGCCTTCGTGGTGAAGTATGGCGGCTCGCTGCTGTGGGCAACGATGGTGTTTTTGCTGGTCGGAGTTTTGCTGCCGCGACAGACGCGAAAGCAGATCGCGGCCATCGCGGTGGTGATCGTGCTCGTCGTGGAATTCTCCCGGCTCGTCCATACGCCGTGGCTCGATGCGTTCCGGCTGACCACGGCCGGCGCCCTGCTGCTCGGGCGCATCTTCTCGCTGTGGAATCTGGTTGCCTATTTCATCGGTATCGCAGTCGGCATCTGGCTCGACAGTCGCGTCGAGAGAAACCGGACCTCGCCTTCCGAGATCGAGCTCAACTCGCGACAGGCCGGCTCGAGCCGCGAATGATCAGCTCCGTCGGCACGGCGAGACCGCGGCCGCCCTCGATCTCATCGCCGCGCATCCGCTCCAGCAGCATGGTCGCGGCGTGGCGGCCCATCGCGGCCAGATCCCACGCGATCGCCGTGATGGGCGGCGTGTGCAATTCGGCGAGATCGGAGTCGCTGCCGGCCACCACCGACATCTCGTCCCCGACCGCGATGCCCATCGTCCGCAGCGCGCGCAGGCAGCCGCCGAGCATGTCCATCGCCGCGACGAAGAGCGCCGTCGGCGGCTCCGCAAGACCGATCAGCGACGCCGTCGCTCGATAGGTGTCTTCGCTCGAGAGCACATTGTCGCGTAGCAGTCTCGGATCCGGCACGATCCCAGCCGCTGCATGGGCTGCACGAAATCCCTCCAGACGGCTTCGCGACGGAAAGGCCTTGGTATCGCCGACGAGCATCGCGATCCGCCGGTGCCCGAGGCCCAGCAGATGGCTGGTCGCAAGGCGCGCGCCCTCGCGATGATCGGCCGTGACGCGATCGAGCGCCTCGATGCGATCGCGGTCGATCAGCAGGACCGGCATCGGCGCCTTCGACAGCGCCTCGCGCACGTCCTGGTGCTGCTCGTCGCTCAGCGTCATCATCACGCCATCCACCCGGCGCCTGCGGAAGGCACCTAACAAGGCGATCTCGACGTCGGAGCGGTTGGTCGTGCTCGCCAGCAGCAAGGTGTATCCGGCCTCGCGCAGCACCGCCTCCGCCTCCTTGATGAACAGCGCGAAGCGCGGGATGTCGAAATCACGGATGGCGCAGGCCACGAGCCGCGACCGTCCCGCACGCATGCTCTGGGCTGTGACGTCGACCTCATAGCCGAGCTGCGCCATGGCCCTTTCGACGCGCTCGCGCAGCTCCCGGGTCACCTTGGGATGATCATTGAGCACGCGGGATACCGTGCCGACCGCGACGCCGGCCTCGCGGGCGACGTCCTTGACCTTCACGGTTTGCGGTCGGCGAGCAGATGCTGGCATGCCGCTATATGAACCGGTTCACCTCCCCAGAGCAAGGCGTCGCTGGGATATCATGCCGAAAAACTAGCCATTCCGCGTGGCGATCCGATCGATAATCGAATCATTGATGAACCGGTTCATTGACTCTCTTACAGAACCCGGCACAATGGCCGTCGACAGTGAGAATGCCGCGCGAGGAGACTTCAGCCATGCCGCAGCCCAAGATCGCCTTCGTTGGATTTGGCGAGGCCGCGCAATGCTTCGCCAAGCATCTGGTGGCCCAGACCGGAGCGCAGGTCGTCGCGTTCTGTCAGGGCAAGACCAACGCACCGCCCTACTCCGAGGCCTTCCGTGCTCTGGCCGGCAGTTGCGGCGTCACGCTCGTCGATCGGCTCGAGGACCTCGCGGACGCGGATGTGATCTTTTCCGCCGTGGTCGTTGCCGTCGCGGCCGAGACGGGTGAGGCGATTTCCAGGATCGTCCGGCCCGGCTGTCTCGTGGTGGACATCAATGCTGCCACCCCGCGAACGAAACAGCGTGTCGCCGCAGCCGTCGAGGCGCGTGGCGGCCTGTTCGCGGATGCGAACCTGATGGGCTCCGTCGACCTCTATGGCGCCGCGGTCACGCTCTACACATCCGGCAGCGGCGCCGAGCGCTTCGCGCAGATCTTCAAGCCACTCGGCTTCCGTATCGAGGTGGCGGGCCCCGAAGCCGGAACGGCCGCGGCCGTGAAGATGCTGCGGAGCGTGGTGACGAAAGGCATGGAGGCGCTGTTGGTCGAGGCGCTGACTGCCGCAACGCTTGCCGGCGTGCGCGACGAAACCGTGCGCGGGCTCTGCACGTCGATGGATGCCACCAGTTTCAGCAAATTCCTGGACATGTGCGTCCGCTCCGACGTGCTCCATGCCGAACGCCGTGCGGTGGAGATGGACGGCGTGGCGGCGGGCCTGCGGGAATTGGGCTTCGACCCCGTGATGACCAGCGCCACGACCGAGCGATTGAGAGTCTCCGCGCGACTGGGGCTGCGGGACGAGTTCGCGCGACGTTCGGGCTATTCCGCCGACGAGGTGCTGGACCGCTATGCACACGTGCTGTCCGGTCCTGGCGGCGAGCCACGAGACTCGCACCAACCCAGAGGGGAATGACGACACTCACTCCGCCAATTGAAACCGCTCAAAGCGATCGAGCTCTTCCTCGATCACCCGCTTCAACTCCTTGCGCCCCGCGGTCTTCTTCCCCTGCCCAACCCAGTTCCATTTCTGTATCAGCAGCTTCTTCGCCTGCCGGTCGGTCTTGAGGTCGAGCGCGGCGACGATCTCGTCGCCGACCAGCACCGGCAGCGCGAAATAGCCGAGCTTGCGCTTGGCCTTCGGCACATAGGCCTCGAACAGATGGTTGTAGCCGAAGATGAGGTTGGTGCGCTTGCGCTGGATGATCAGGGGATCGAACGGCGAGAGAATATGGACCAGGTCGGGCGATGGCCCCTTGCCGCCGGCCTCCAACACTGCTGGCTGTGCCCAATGTTCCTGCTTGCCGGCGCCCTCGATCGCGACGGGCACGAGCTCGCCACGGCGGACGCGTGAGCCGATCAGACCAGCGACCGCCTTCTTGCGCGGCGCGTCGAGATGGCAGATCGAATCGAGGCTGACCACGACCTGCGACCGCAGCGCGCGGTCGAGCAGATAGGCCGTGATGTCCTTTGTCGAGGCCGGTTTCGGCAGCTTGTCCCAGCCGAAATGGCGCGTCATCAGCTCATAGGTCTTGAGCATGCCCTGACGCTCGCTGACGGTCGCGACGCCGGTGTAGAAGGCGAGCTGCAACGCCCGTTTCGAAGGTTTTCGGCTCTGCCAAAGATGCTCCTTCTCGGTGAGCACGTCGTCCTCGATATCGCGGATCGTCAGCGGGCCGGCGCGCAGCAGCCGCATCACCTTGCGCGTGTCGGCGGGCTTCACCGAGGCGTACCATCTGTGGCCCTCGCGACGGTGCTCGCGCATCGCCGGCAGGAAGAAACGAAAATCACTCGACGGCACATAGGACAGCGCATGCGTCCAGTATTCGAACAGGCTCCTGTCGACGCTCTGGGCCTGGCGCAGATCGGCGCGGCGGTAGGACGGGATGCGGCTGAACAGGATGTGGTGGTGGCTGCGCTCGATCACGTTGATGGTGTCGATCTGCACATAGCCGAGATGAGCGATTGCATCCGCCACGGCCTGCGCGCCCTCGCCGAACGGGGTGCGTTCGTCCAGCCGCTGGGCATGCAGCCAGATCTGCCGGGCCTGTGTCGTGGTGAGGGGGAGAGGTTTGGGCGCGCGTGACATTGCAGGACGTAATGTAACGGGATTCGCGCCAGGAGAAAGAAGCGGACCGGAAACAACAAAAGAAAAGGCCGCGCTGCCATCTGCTGCCAGCGCGGCCGTTCGACGTGGCCGAGGCCTATTTCATCATCATGGCCTTCTGCGCCTTCATGTAATGCATGCAGCCGCCCTTCATCTTGCCATTGCTCATGTCGGTGTTGGCCATGGCCATTTCCTTGTTGGCCGCCACCTTGGCCGGGGTGTCGGCGGTGCCCATCATCATGGCCGTCGACTTCATCATGTTATCGCCGGTGCACGCCATCATCGCCGCGGATGCGGGCGACAGGGAAAGAGCGAGTGCACCAAGGGCAGCGGCGGTGAGCACAATCTTCATCGAAAAGTCTCCTCCGTAAAAACCAAACCGGCGTCATGCCGGTATTCGTTAGTACGTTTCCCCAGAGAGAACGTTTCGTGGAGAATAAAATTTCCCTCGCTGCGGTGCGAAGGCGATCAGCGCCCGCCCTTAGGGGCCTTGGACCGATCGCCAACGCTGCCGGTGGCGATATCCGGCTCGCACGAGGCCTTGCCGCGCACCTCCGCCTGGCAGCGATAGACGCTGCCGGTGAGACGGTCGACCAGCCACATGTTCTCGTCGGTCGGCCCGTCGAGGCCGACATAGCGGGAGGTCAATCCCGTGATCAGCGTCGACAGCAGGATCGCGACTGCGATCATCGCCGCACCGATATAGATCGGCATGGAGTTGAGAGAGACGGTCCGATCCGGCGGGCCATTGCGATAGAACTGGTAGTCACTCGGCCTTGGCACTGGATGGAACTCGGCTCCCCTCAATCACGGCTATCGGCGAACGGTCGTGCTAGGCGTGCATCTGGCCGAAAGCTTGTTCGCGGGCGGGCCCTGCGGCGACGGCTTTGCGACGATCGATGTACAGGCGCTTCCAAAGCAAAAGCGGCCCGGATCGGGCCGCCTTCACGCATTGCCGTTCGCCGGATTACCGCCGGAACAGTCCGCCCATCATGTGGCCGAACAGACCGCCCGGCCCGCCCGCGCCGCCGCCACCGCCACCGCCACCGCCACCGTGAGCGCGTCGGCTGCCGCCGGAGGAGCGGCGACGCGCGGGCTCGTCCTCGGCGTCGTCGGAGGCGACGCGGCTGGAGACGATCTCGGACTGCATCGCCTTGTGCTGGAGCTTGTTGAGATAGCCGGTCGCGGGATAGCCGCGCGCCGCCTGCCAGCGCTTGAGCACAGACCGGGTCTCCTCGTCGAACTTGCCGGTCACCTTGATATCGAAGCCGAGGCCGGTAAGGCGGCGCTGCACGTCGCGGCGCTGGTTCTTGTCCAGACCAATCTGGTCTTCGGAGATCTGGTCGGCCGTATCCGTGAAGGTGGCGGGATCGACGCCTGCGGTGAGGTTGCGCGTCGTCGTCGACGGACCGTCCTGGATCGCGGCGATGCGGGCGAGCGCCAGCGACTTGAAGGTGCCGTTCGGATAGTTGGTGAGGTAGGCGTTGAGCTCCTCGACCTTGTTGCTGTCCTTGATCGAGCGCCAGAACTCGAGCTCGACTTCGCCGGCCTGGGCGACGGTCGCAGGTGCCGCGGCATCCTGCGCAGGCGCGGCAGCCGAGTTGAGATAGACGGTGCCGGTCAGATTGGTATGGCCCCAGGGCAGCTGCGCCTTGTTGGTCTCGTCATTGACCTGGGCGCGGACCTTGGTCATGGCCTGCTGGATCTCCAGACCAGGCTGCGCGATGTTGGCGAGCAGCGCGCGGGTGAACGGGCTGTTGGTGCCGGCCTCGCCGTCGAGCGCGGTCTGGCCGGGGCCGGTCGCGAACGCGATCAGCGTGCCTTCGCCGGACTTCATCTCGGCGAGGCCGCTTGCAACGTTGACGGACCGCGTCGCCTTGGCCGAACGGATCTTGGCGGCGAAGGGATTGTCGCGGCAGGCATCGAGGAACACCAGCTTCACCTTGGCATCCGCCATGGTCTGCTCCAGCGTCAGATCGACGTTGATCGCAGCGCCGAGCTTGACGTCCATCTCGGATTTGAGATCGGCATCGACAGGCAGCAGATAGTTGGTGCCGTTCACCGCAATGCCGTGGCCGGCATAAAAGAACAGTGCCACATCGGCGCCTTCGCTCTTCTTTCCGAACTCGAGCAGCTTGGCCGTCATGGCGTCGCGGGTAAGATTGGCCCCCTCGACCACGTCGAAGCCGACATTGCGCAGCACCCGGGCCATCGATTTTGCGTCGATTGCAGGGTTTGGAAGCTGCGGGACATTCTTGTAGGCGGCATTGCCGACCACGAAGGCGACGCGCTTGTCGGCGAGCGCCGCGTGACCGCTGAAGACGAAGGCTGCGAGAGACATTGCTGCGAGCAGGAAACGCATGGTCTTTCTCCCCAGATCAAGAACCACCGATGCGCTCAATGTGATCTCTTCCACGGAAGAGAAATGTGATCTAGATCACATTGAGATCGTGACGGATCGAACCGGCCTCAAAAAAGACGCGACGATAACTGTTCGCCTGCCGAGGCTGGCCTTCCCTGCGGAAGCAAAGCAACCCGGTCGTGCACTCCGAAACGCCCTCAAATGCGCTAGGATGCGGCCACAAGCTCCTGTCGCCACCGTGACCAGGATCACATCGGGGCCTTTGAACCTGCCCTAGGCTCGCAGCATCAAATCGTCATCAGGCGTAACAGCGAGGATACCACAATGACCCGTTTTGATAAGTTTTTTGGACTGAAGGCGATTACTCTCACGGCCGCGCTGTCGATGACGGCCGGCTTGGCTTTCGCCGGCGACACTGTCTCTTCCGACAAGATCCTGGATGCGTTGAAGCCGAAGCCGGCAACCCGCGGCCTGTCCGTCGGTCCGCAGGCTGATCCGACCGTGCAGGCCAAGGAAGCGACGTTCCTGAACACGGTGCGCAACCGCTCGACCCGGTCACTCTCGACCGGCGAGCGCGAACAGATCGCCGAGCTCGCTGCAACCAAGCCGAAGATCGATCTGGAGATCCAGTTCGACTACAACTCGGCCGACATCGCCAAGACCTCAGTGCCGTCGGTGCAGGCGCTCGGCAAGGCGCTGTCCGACCCGGCGCTGAAGGGCTCGACCTTCGTGGTCGCCGGCCACACCGATGCCATCGGCACCGAAGAGTACAATCAGGGGCTCTCCGAGCGGCGCGCCGACACCATCAAGAACTACCTGGTGCAGAACTACGGCCTCACCGGCACCGATCTCGTCACCGTCGGCTACGGCAAGACCAAGCTGAAGGACACCGCCAACGGCGCCGACCCGATCAACCGCCGCGTCCAGGTCGTGAACATGGACACCAAGACCGCGTCAAAATGATTTGAAGACGACCCGCCTGCCGCCGACGCGGCGGGCGGCCCGCGGCTCAGACCGGCACAGGAGCGGCAAGTGCCTCGCGCACCAGCCGCGCAAGCTCGGCCTTGCGGTAAGGCTTTTCGAGGATCAGGGCGCCCTGCCGAAGATGGCCGTTCGCCGCCAGTGTTTCGAGGGCGTAACCCGACGTCAGCAGCACGCGCAGTTCGGGCCTTGCCTTGCGCGCGAGCCCCGCAAGCTCCCAGCCATTCACCCCGCCGGGCATCACTACGTCGGTGAACAGCAGGTCGACATGCGGTGCCGCAGCGAGCGTCTGCAGGGCCTCCTTGCCATCGACCGCGGAGACCACCTTGTAGCCCAGACTCTCCAGGCTCATGACCGCATAGGAGCGGACGAACGGATCGTCCTCGACCACCAGCACGGTTTCGGAGCCGCTCTGCACCACTTCCTTCTCGACCGCCAGCGGCACGCCCTGCGTCTTCTCGAGCGCCGCGGGAAGATAGATCCGCACCGTTGTCCCGAGGCCCGGCTCGCTGTAGATCGTGACATGGCCGTTGGATTGCTTGGCGAAGCCGTAGACCATGCTGAGCCCCAGCCCACTGCCCTTGCCGACCTCCTTGGTGGTGAAGAAGGGCTCGAACGCTCGTTCCAGCACCCGCCTCGGCATGCCGCAACCATTGTCGGTCACGGCGACCACGACGTATTCGCCGGGCCCGACCTCGGGATGCGCGTTGTGATCGCCGGCATCGAGCGACGCGTTCGCCGTCGATATGGTCAGGCGGCCGCCGGACGCCATCGCGTCCTGCGCGTTGAGCGCGAGGTTGAGGATCGCGGATTCGAGTTGCACCGGATCGGCGAAGGCGTGCCGCAGCGTGGGATCGGAATGGGTCGATAGCTCGATATCCTCGCGAAGGGTCCGCCGCAGCAGCTTGTGCATGGATTCGACGAGCTTGTTGCATTCGGTCTCCACCGGCCGCAGCAACTGCTTGCGGCTGAAGGCGAGCAGCCGCTGCGTCAGCTCCGCGCCGCGTTCGCCGGCGCTGCAGATGTCATCAGCGAGCCGTTTCAAATCCCCTCGCGACACCAACTGCTCGGCCAGATGCTCGGCGTTGCCGACGATCACGGTGAGGAGATTGTTGAAGTCGTGGGCGATGCCGCCGGAGAGCTGCCCGACCGCTTCCATCTTCTGCGCCTGCATGAGCTGCGCCTCGGTACGCTTGCGATCCGTCAGGTCGTGGATCATGCCGACGAAGATGGAGGAGCCGTCCTGCTTGGCCTCGCCGACCGACAGGTCCATCGGGAAGGTCGTGCCGTCCTTGCGCTGGCCCATCACCTCGCGGCCGATGCCGATGATCTTCCTCTCACCGGTGGCGAGGAAATTGTGGATGTAACCGTCATGCCCGGAGCGATAGGGTTCCGGCATCAGCATCCGGACGTTCTGCCCGAGAACCTCCTCGTCGTGATATTTGAACAGTTTTTCGCAGGCGGGATTGAATTTCAGGATGCTGCCGTCGGAATCGATCAGGATCACGCCGTCGACGGCGGTGTCGACGACCGCGCGCAGCCGCGCCGCGCTCTCGCGCAGTTCTCGCTCGACCCGCTCGCGGCCCGTGAGATCGTGAATGATGCCGACGAAGATCGACTCTTCCCCGGCCCGCTTCGTCTCACCGACCGAGAGATGCATCAGGAAGGTCGAGCCGTCCTTGCGCTGCCCCACCACCTCGCGGCCGATGCCGATGATCTTGCGGTCGCCGGTGGTGTGATAATTGTGCAGGAACCCGTCGTGAGCGTCGCGGTAGGACGACGGCATCAAGACCTTGACGTTCAGGCCGATGACCTCGTCCTCGGGATAGCCGAACAGGCCTTCGCAGGCCGGATTGAACATCAGGATGCAACCGCGGGCATCGATCAGGATCACGCCGTCGACCGCGGTATCGACGACCGCACGCAGCCATTCCGCACTGGAACGATCCGGTCTGGCGATGCCGTTTTCTATATTCACCCGGCGAGTCTCCGGTTCCGACGACGGCCGCCAGTCCACACGCCTTGATTGATTCAAGCAAGACAATTCTACCGTGGCTATGCACGCAACCGGGCATTAGATCCAGCTCTGAAACAGCATCAGCCGGTTGAAGCTCTGCATCGACGTGCCGATGAAGGCCGCCGAGATCGGCAGCATGACCGCAAAGCTGACCGCGGCGATCCCGACATAGGCCCACAGCAGCCAGCGCGGCAGGCCTTGCCTGCGCAGCACGTAGACCAGCGCAAGCGACGCAACGGTTGCGGCCGGCAGATAGTAATAGATGAAACCCAGCGTGCGCGGCAGCAGCGCCCAGGCGAGCCAGCAGCCGAAATAGAACGCCGCGATCAGGAACGCATCCCAGCGTCGCGCGACGACGACGTCCCGCAGCACGATCGCAAGCGCGAGCAGCGCCGGCCATAGCACCAGCGGGTTGCCGAGGAAGACGATGGCGGAGACGTTGTCCTCGGCAATCTTGTCGAACAGGAACCACACCGGGCGGGCGAGCAGCGGCCAGGATGGCCACGAGCTCATGTAAGTGTGGCCGGCGATTGCTGTCGTGGTGTTGTCGGCAAAGATCCTGCGTTGCGCCTCGATCAGATCGGGCAGCGACAATCCGTAGAGCGGGACGAACGCGGCAAGATATGTCATCGCCGGCAGCACGGCGAAGCAGAGCGCAATATGCGGCGCCCTGAAGTCGGGCCAGAGGTCGGGCCGATACCAATCGTCCGGCTTCGCGTCGGCGAACAGCGTGCGCCAGCCCTGCATCAGGCGGACGACCGCAACGATAACGATGCAGATGCCGAGCGGAAACAGGCCGCTCCATTTGCAGGCCGCGGCACAGCCGAACAGGCTGCCCGCAAGCGCGAACAGCGCGTGCGGCCGCTCCTTGCGGAAGCCATGCAAGAAGGCGGCAGTCGCGAGCAGACCGAAGCCGAGCGCGAAAATGTCGAGCATCGCGATACGCGCCTGCACGTAGAGCATCTGGTTGAAGGCCGCGATCAGCGCCGCGGCGATCGCGGGCCCTTGCGCGGAGAACAGCGCCAGGCCGCACAGATAGATCGCGACGACCGCGAGCGCGCCGAACAAAGTCGCCGGATAGCGCCAGCCGAGCGCATTGTCGCCGAACGTCGCAATCGACGCGGCGATCAGCTCCTTGGCCAGCGGCGGATGCATCGGATTGAGCATCGGCTGCGACATCGCGGGCGCCAGCATCTGCCGCGCAGCCGGCACGTAATGCACTTCGTCGAAAACGAATTTATCCGGCGTCGTCAGCCCGATCATCAGCGCCAGATGTGAGAGCAGGAAAATTGCGACAGCAATCACTGCGCTCCGCGACATCTTCGGAACTGCAGGCAAATCAAGCGGTCTTTGTGGGGCTGTTTTGCGTGGCAAATCTGCTTCACCGCGGAGAAAAATCTGGATGGCACTTTTCATTGAACGCATTCCGTCGCAACTGTCACTAAGCATAACGCACGACCCGCGCCGCTTGTGATAATTTCGCCACATCAGAAGCGCGCGCGATCCGGTACGATCAGGGACACATCGATCGGTTGCGAAATGAATTTGCGTTTCTGGCTTTTCCCCACATTGTTCTCGGCCTTAGTGTGCTCCGCGCCTTGCGCGCAGGCCCAGACGCGCGTCGGCGAAGCCGTCGTGATCCAGAACGAAGTCGTGCGCGTGGCCGCGAGCACGACGCCGATCAATGTCGGCGACAGCATGCTGCGCGACGAGACCGTGCGCACCGGCGCCGACAGCGCGGCGCGCTTCGTCATGGCCGACAGCACCAACCTCTCGCTCGGATCGAGCGCAACGCTCAAGCTCGACCGCACCGTCTTCAACGACGAGCATAGCTACCGCGACGTCGTGATCCGCATGACAACCGGCGCGTTCCGTTTCGTCACCGGACATTCCGAGAAGGCTGCCTACAAGATCACGACGCCGCTCGCGACCATCGGCGTGCGCGGCACCACGCTCGACATCCTCTCGCAGCGCGGCCGCTCCGTCGTCGTGCTTCAGGACGGCGCCGCCAGCGTCTGTACGACGAACTTCCAATGCGTGCAGCTCACCCAGCCCGGCGACACCGCGATCATCATCTCAACTGGCGGCAAGGTCTCGATCACCAAGACCAACACGCCGCCCTGGACCTTCGCCGCCAGTTGCGCCGCAAGCGCCGGGCTGTGCGCGGTCAACCAATATGCCGACGCCTCGCCGACCATCGCGCCCGCCGTCCATGACGACGGCATGCTGTGCGGGCGGTGACGATGGCGAATTTCCGCGTCGGGCGATTGATCCTCACGGCTGCGCTGACCGCTGCTGCTGCGTTTGCGCTTGTCGCGTTCGATGCCCGGCCGGCCGCAGCCCAGGCGGCTTGCGAGGTCGAATGCGGCGAGCCGACGCCCACCCCGGCGCCGACTTATTCGCCGTCCCCGTCGCCGACATACACGCCGACACCGACGCCCTCCCCCTCGCCGAGCCCCTATCCGTCGCCGTCACCGAGCCCTTATCCACCGCCGGGCCCGACGGGAGCGGACTCCAGCGGCAATTCAATCGGCGGCCTCGCGGGCCAGCGCTTCAACCAGATGATCACCAACCGGGTGCTCGGCACGGTGCTGCTCGGCGTCAACGAACAGGTCAATTGCAGCGACTGCATCAGCGCGTTCGGCTCGGCGGGCTCGTTCTCGGCCGGCATCCACGGCCGCAAGGAGCTCACCAACAATCTGTCGCTGCTCGCCGGCATCGCCTACACGCAATACAGCGAGGGCGGCTACCACATCACCAGCGCGCCGATCGGCGCTTTCGCGTTGCGCTATGATTTCACCGACTGGGGCTCTTCGCGCCCGTTCTTCGACATCGGCACCATCCTGACGCCGTGGGAGAAGGCGCGCTACACCCGCAGCTACAACACCAGCCTCGGCCCGGTCAGCGTCACAGGCTCGACCAACGCTGCGAACTACGCCGTCTACGGCCGCGCCGGCTGGATGAGCCGCGTGTCGCCGCGCGACGAAGTCGCCGCCTCGATCGAGGTCTGGCAGCTCTGGCAGCGCGTCTCCGGCTATAGCGACAGCGCGGTGGCGTTCAATCCATTCGACGCCACGATTGCGACCGGCACCGACCGCACCAGCCTTGTCAAGATCGGCGGCCAGTGGACGCATCTCTTCGGCAGCAACATCGAGACCAATATCAATGGCGGCTGGGTGCAGTCCTTCGCCAGCCATAGCGGCATCGTCGCCACCGTCACCGGCGACGGCACGGTGGTGCCGACCATGGGCAACCAGGGCTGGTTCGAATATGGCGGCCGCCTCGGCCTCCGCGTGCAGAAGGGCTGGATCGTGGACCTGTTCGCGAACGGCACGCTGGGCCCGCAGCCGGTGGGCAACACCATCCACGGCGGCGTGGGGCTGAGGATTAATTATTGAGACCGGGCATGGTCTCGTAGGGAGGGCAAAGGCGCGCAAGCGCCGTGCCCACCATTTGTCTCTATTTGCGAAAGGACGTGGGCATGCTTCGCTTGGTCCACCCTACGGCATTGAGTACGTGGCGCAAGTCACGCCGCCGACTTGCCCTCGAACGCGCGGCGCAGCACTTCCACGTCCAGCTTCACCATCTTCATCATGGCCTGCATTGCACGCGCGGCCGCGGCCCTGTCGGGGCTCGTGAGGAACTCGAACATCACCTTCGGCACCACCTGCCAGGACACGCCCCAGCGATCGCTGATCCAGCCGCACTGCTGCTCCTTGCCACCATGAGCAAGGAACGCGCTCCAGACGCCGTCGACCTGGGCTTGATCGTCGCAATGGATCATCAGCGAAATTGCGTGGGTGTATTCCACCTTCATGCCGCCATTGAGCGCGACCAGAGGCTGTCCGGCCACCGTGAACTCGACGACAAGCACCGAGCCTGCCTTGCCGGACGGGTTGTCCGACACGTTGCGCTGAACGTGCGTGATCTCCGAATTCGGCACGAGCGAGACGTAGAATTTTGCGGCTTCCTCGGCATCGCCGTTGAACCACATGCAGGGCACGACCTTCGACATGGGGAATGCTCCTCTTCAGGTTTTCAATGTTCGCAGGCTTCGATCAGGCGCTCGCCATGGCGGGCTGAGTCGGAGCCGCCGCGAGGTCCATCCAGTTCACGCCCCACATATGGCCATCCGGATCCTCGAAGCTGCGGCCGTACATGAAGCTGTACTCATCTTTCGGGCTGGGATCGGCCACCCCGCCCGCGGCCTCGGCTCTGCCGACGATGTCGTCGACGTCGTCGCGGCTGTCGGCGGACAGGCAGAGCAGCACCTGGTTCGAGGTCTTGGCATCCGCGATCGGCTTCGGCGTAAACTGGCGGAACTTGTCGTGGGTCAGGAGCATGGCGAAAATGGTCTCGGAGAAGACCATGCAGCTCGCCGTCTCGTCGGAAAATTGCGGGTTCCTGATCGCGCCGACCGCCTCATAAAAGGCCGTCGCGCGCTTGAGGTCAGTCACCGGCAGGTTGACGAAAATCATCTTGGGCATCGGAAGCTCCTTGGGCGGGGTTTTGCCCAAGGACGGATGGCCCAAGAGCCATCCGACACGGCTTCCGGATATTTTTTCAAGGCCCGCCTGCGGGGTTCTGTCGCAGAGAACCAGCAGGCTGGGGCAGGCCTTACTTCTTCTCGTTCGGGTCCCGATGCACCGGGTCGATCCACAGCACGGTCTCGGGCTTCTCGACCGGCTCGATGTCGAGGTTGATCGCCACCGCCTCGCCGTCGCTGCGCACCAGCACGCATTCCAGCACCTCGTCCGGGCTGGCGTTGATCTCCTGATGCGGGACGTAAGGCGGCACGAAGATGAAATCGCCGGGGCCGGCCTCGGCGGTGAATTGCAGGCTCTCGCCCCAGCGCATCCGCGCCTTGCCCTTCACCACGTAGATGACGCTTTCGAGATGGCCGTGGTGATGCGCGCCGGTCTTGGCATCAGGCTTGATGCTGACCGTGCCCGCCCACAATTTCTGCGCGCCGACGCGGGCGAAATTGATCGCGGCCGCGCGGTCCATGCCTGCCGTGGACGGCACGTTGGTATCGAGCTGATTGCCGGGAATGACGCGCACGCCGTCATGTTTCCAGCGATCGTCATGATCGTGTGCATGGTGGGAATGCGTGTGGTCATGGCCGGTCATTGGTCTTGCTTTCTGTTGGTTCCGTGCGCGGCAAGCTAACCAAAGCCGCGACATCAAGCCATACCAAAAAAGGAACTCTCATAGCCGCCAGACGTTGTCACCGCGAGCAAACCGGAAGGAGAGTTTCATGGGTAGCACGAGCGACAAGATCAAGGGCACCGCCAACGAGGCCATCGGCAAGGCCAAGCAGGGCATCGGCGAAGCCACCGGGTCCGACCGCCTGAAGGGCGAAGGCGTGGTCCAGGAGGTCCAGGGTAAAGGCCAGAAGGCCATGGGCGATGCCAAGGACGCCGCGAAGGAAGCGATCGATCGCGCCGCTGCGGCGGCACGTCGCGCGGCTGAGTAACACGCGTTAGACCGAAAATGAAAAGACCGGCCGCAAGGCCGGTCTTTTTTGTTCTGAACTCTCTCCGTCATGCCCGGGCTTGTCCCGGGCATCCACGTTTCTTCTTTAAATCGCCAAGACGTGGATGGCCGGGACAAGCCCGGCCATGACGACGCATAGCGTCGTCACTTCACCGCGAGCAATTCCACGTCGAACATCAGCGTCGCGTTCGGCGGGATCACGCCGCCGGCGCCGCGGGCGCCGTAGCCAAGCTGCGGCGGGATGATCAGCGTGCGCTTGCCGCCGATCTTCATCGTGCTAACGCCCTCGTCCCAGCCGGCGATGACACGGCCCTTGCCGATCGGAAACTCGAACGGCTCGTTGCGATCGACCGATGAGTCGAATTTCTTGCCCTTCTGGCCGTTCTCATAGAGCCAGCCGGTATAGTGCATCACGCAGATCTGGCCGGGCTTGGGAGAGGCACCGGTGCCGACGACGCTGTCGATTACTTGCAAGCCTGAAGCTGTGGTCATGGACTTTCCTGCGGTCTGGGCCGAGGCCGTGGTGGAGACGAAGCCGGACACGCCTGCGATCACGGTGATCGCGAGTGCCGACATGATGACGAGGAGTGCGCGCTGGAAACGCTGCATAAGATACCTTCCGTTCGAGGCGGGAGGTGTCTAGCGCAATGCAGGTGTCGTTTCCAGCCCTGGGTCTCGCTCAATAGCCGAGTGCGCAGCCGTCCTTGCGGGGATCGGAACCGCCGGTCAGCGTACCCTTGTCCCAATCGATCCAGATCGCCTGGGCGCCGCCGAGCGGGCCGACCACGCTGGTGGTCTTGTGGCCGAGCTTCTTCAGGCCCTCGACGATGTCAGCGGGCACGCTGTCCTCAAGCTGGTACTGGCCCTCGTAGTGCAGGCCGCGCGGCATGTCGATCGCTTCCTGCACGTCGCAGCCATAGTCGAGGATGTTGGTCAAGAGATGAGTCTGGCCGGTCGGCTGGTACTGGCCGCCCATCACTGCGAACGACATCGTGGAACGTCCGCCCTTGGTGAGCAGGCCCGGCATGATCGTGTGCAGCGGACGCTTGCCGCCCTCGATGCAGTTGGGATGGCCCGGCTGGATGCGGAAGCCGCCGGCGCGATTCTGGAACAGCACGCCGGTCTTGTTCGAGACGATCGCCGAGCCGAACGAATGTGCGACCGAATTGATGAACGAGCAGACGTTGCGGTCCTTGTCCACCACCGTGATGTAGATGGTCGAGGGATTCATCGGCGGCGCGACATCAGGCAGGTCGAGCATGCCGTCCAGGCGGATCTTGCTGATGTACTCGTCGGCAAAGCCCTTTTCGAGCATTTCGGCGACGTTGATCTTCATATGCTCGGGAGAGGCGACATGCATCTCGCGATTCATGTAGGCGATGCGCGCGGCTTCCGCCTCGAGATGGAAGCGCTCGACGCTGACGGGCGCATACTTGGTCAGGTCGAAGCGCGACAGGATGTTGAGCATCAAGAGCGCAGTGACGCCCGGGCCGTTCGGCGGGCACTGCCAGACGTCGTAGCCCTTGTACATGGTGCCGATCGGCGTGGTCGTTTCGGTGGTGTGCGCGGCGAAATCGTCGAGCGTGTGCAGGCCGCCGATGCCGCGCAGGGTCTCGACCATGTCCTCCGCGATCGGCCCCTTGTAGAAGGCATCACGGCCGTCCTTGGCGATGGCGCGCAGCGTCTTGCCGAGCTCGGCCTGGCGGATGACATCGCCGGCCACCGGCGGTTTGCCGCCCGGCAGCAGGTAGCGCACCGTGTTGGTGCCGTTCTTCAGTTTCTCGAACTGGTTCTTCCAGTCGAAGGCGATGCGGGGGGCAACGACGTAGCCTTCCTCGGCCGCCTTGATCGCAGGCTGGAGCAGCCGATCGAAGCCGAACTTGCCGTGATCGCGCAGCACGGTCGCAAAGGCGTCGATCACGCCGGGGATCGAGACCGCATGCGCCGAGGTCAGCGGCACGGAGGTGATCTTGCGCTCGAGATACCAGTCGGCGCTCGCCGCCTTCGGCGCGCGGCCGGAGCCGTTATAGGCGATGATCTTGCCCTCGCCGCGCGGCTGGATCAGCGCAAAGCAGTCGCCGCCGATGCCGGTCGATTGCGGCTCGATCACGCCGAGCACGGCCGAACCCGCGACCGCCGCGTCCACCGCCGTGCCGCCCTCACGCAGCACCTCGATCGCGGCCAGAGAGGCCTGCGGATGCGAGGTTGCGACCATCGCGTTGGTGGCGTGGACCGTGGACCTGCCCGGGAAGTGGAAGTTTCTCATCGAATTCTGCTCTCTTGGCTTCTCAGCTAGGCCTTGGGGCGCGGGTGGCGCGCCGTCGCGAAAATCAGGTCTTCATGGCACATTCCGGGCTGCCCGGGCAATGCTGGCATACCAGGGAAATGGCTGCCATCCGCTGGGCGTATAGACCTTTTGCCACTCCCGGCCATGCGGGTTTTCTGGGCGGCGCCCGCCTGCTAAACGAGCCGCCATGATCCACAAGGTCGCCGCCTTCTACCAATTCGCCGCCCTGCCCGATTACCGCGAGCTGCGCGAGCCCTTGCGCGCGCTCTGCGCTAGGCTGGCGCTGAAGGGCAGCGTGTTGCTGGCCGGCGAAGGCATCAACGGCACGATCGCCGGCGCGCCTGAGGCGATCGACGCCTTCGCCCACGAACTGGCGCACGGCGACCTGTTCGGGGGGCGCCTCAACAATCTCGAACTCAAATTCTCGACTGCGGAAGCGATGCCGTTCGGCCGGCTCAAGGTGCGGCTGAAGAAGGAGATCGTCACGCTCGGCGATGCGGCCGCCGACCCGACCCGGCAGGTCGGCACCTATGTCGATGCGAGCGAATGGAACGCGCTGATTGCGGCGCCCGATACGCTGGTGCTCGATACCCGCAACGCCTTCGAGGTGGCGATGGGGACGTTCGAGGGCGCGGTCGATCCTGAGATCAAGCGCTTTGGCCAGTTCAAGGATTTTGCCGCCGAGCGGCTCGATCCGGCCAAGCACCGCAGGATCGCGATGTTCTGCACCGGCGGCATCCGCTGCGAGAAGGCCAGCGCGCATCTGCTCGCGCGCGGCTTTACCGAGGTCTATCACCTCAAGGGCGGCATTCTGAAATATCTGGAAGAGGTGCCGGAGGCGCAGAGCCGCTGGCGCGGCGAATGTTTTGTGTTCGACGAGCGCGTCGCGCTCGGCCATGGGCTGCGGCAACGGGACAAGGACGCGAGACGTGACGAATGAGATCAAGACGCTGAGCGAGCGCATCGACACGCTGGAGACGCGCCTGGCCTATCAGGACGACACCATCGAGACGCTGAACCAGACCATCACGGCGCAATGGAAGCAGATCGACGCGTTGACGCGGCAGTTCGCGCAGCTCAGTGAACGGTTGCAGGAAGCCGAAGCGAATGCGCCGGGCCCCGCCAACGAGCCCCCGCCGCATTATTGAGTGATATTACTGGCCGACCGCCTTGGGAAGATTCGCCACCCGAACCGACATCATCAGGCGGTCGCGCCCGGCTTCCTTGGCGGCATAGAGCGCCTGATCGGCGGCCTCGACGAGCGTGCCGACACCGGCGGTGCGCTCCAGCGCCGGCCGGCAGATCGCACCGCCGAGTGAGGCGGTGACGTAGCCCGACGCTCGATTGGTGGTATGGACGAGGCCGGCCTCGCGGATGGCCTTGCGGATCCGTTCGCCGACGCTGGCACAGCCCGCAGCATCGGTGTTCGGCAGCAGCATGGCGAATTCCTCGCCGCCATAGCGCGCCGCCAGATCACCAGGGCGCTTCATCTCCGCCGCGATGACCTGAGCTACCACCCGCAGGCACGCATCGCCCGCGGGATGGCCGTATTCGTCGTTATAGGCCTTGAAGCTATCGACGTCGATCATCAGCAACGCAAGGCTCGAGCGGTCGCGATAGGCGCGCGCCCATTCCTCGTTCAGCCGCTCGTCGAAATGGCGGCGGTTGGCGAGTCCGGTGAGACCGTCCTCGATCGCAAGCGTCTCGAGCTTGGTCTCGAGCTTCTTCTGCTCGGTGATGTCGCGCGAGATCGCGACCACGCCGTCGACATTGCCGTTGTCCTTGCGCGTTACGCGCATGGTCGATTCGAGCCAGACCTCGGTGTTTGTCCGGTGCACGTTGCGATAGGTGATGCGCGCTTCGTCCTTCTCGCCGCGTTTCATGGCGTCGACGACGGCCTGGACCTGAGGCCGATCCTCCGGATGGATGCCTGCGAGCGCGTCCGTTCCGACCAGCTGATTGGCGCGCCAGCCGACGACGCGGTTCGACGACGGCGAGACGTAACGCAGCCGCTCGTCGAGCCCGATGCGGGTGACCATGTCGCTGGAGCCCTCCGCGAGCAGGCGGAAATGCGCTTCCTTCTCGACCAAGGCAGCCGCCATGCTCTGGCCCCGTTGCAGCTGCCGCACCAGCACCGCACCGATCACCGCGATCAGCATGACGAGCGCGAGGACATAGAGCATGCGGGAGACCGCAGCCGCGCGCCAGGGCGCCAGCAGCTCGTCCTTGTCGACGGTCGCAAGCAGGACGAGCGGAAAGCGGCCGGAGCGCTTGAAGAAGCTGACGCGTTCAGCGCCGTCCAGCGGCGACTTGAAATGATAGGCGCCGCTCGGCCGTTGCAGGCTGGCGTCACGGAACAACGGGGTGTCGGCGACACTGCGGCCGACGAACTTGTCGTTGCTGGGGTTGCGCGCGACGATCATGCCTTCGCCATGCATCAACGCCACCGAGCTGTTGCGGCCGATCTCGAACTGCTCGTAGAAATGCGAAAGATATTTCGAGCTGATGGTCGCGAGCACCACGCCGCCAAAGCTGCCGTCCGGCTTGTTGAAGCGACGCGACAGGGTGACGACCCATTCGCCGTCGAGCAGGCTGTTCACGGGACGGCCGATATGAGCCTCGCGTTTCGGGGAGAGCTGGTGATAGCGGAAGAAGGCGTCGTCGCCGAGCGTCGAGCCGATGGTGCCGGGCGCGGTCAGCCAATTGCCCTGATCGTCGATGATGGCAAAGCTGTGCACGCGCTCCATCGACTTCTTGCGCACCTCCATGAGGTTCTTGAGCTTGGCGATCGTGGCGGGATCGGTGCCGTCCATCTCCAGCCGGCTGACCACGCCGACGACGCCGGAATCGAGCAGGTCGAGGCTGTCCTCGGCATGCTGCGTCAGCGAGCGCGCGACGTTCGACATCTCGGTCTCGGCGCCCTTGAGCACCGCGTCGCGGGCGGCCCATTCGCGCCAGCCGCTGACGCCGAGGATGGTCGCGCAGGTCAGCACGACAAACGCCGCCGCGCGCAGCGGCAGGCGGCTCCATCCGGCTCTTTGGGTAGCAGCGCTCATAACGGCAGGGTTCTCCGATCGCTCGGAACCTCTGCCGCTTCTGTTATTGAACTCTGAAATGGCTGCCGAAATCCGCAGCCATATCCCCAGTTTCCCGTAGTCCTACGGACGCAAGGATCAGCGCATCGCTAACAAGACATTAGCGAACCTATCGGAATCCGGCGCCCCTCCCGCTAGCTGAAGATCGCCTTAACCTTGTCCCAGAGCGAGGGGCTGTCGGCGTCGGCATCGGCCTTCGAGGGCGTCGGCTGCGCGGCGCTTACGGGATCGGACGCCGGGAAGCTGTCTTCCAGAGCGGTATCGAGCTTGGCATGACGATCGGCAGCGTGCGCCTCGTGCAGATCGTCCGCGTGCTTGTCGTGCGGCGCGGGATTGAATGTCTCAGCCATGATCTCCTCCATGGCAGGTCAACGCGGCGCATTTGCGCTTGTTCCCCTGTTCCGCTCGGGCCGCAGGCGGTGTATCAGGGACGCCAACCTGCATCAGGATCGTTCGTGCCCCAGTCTGCGACAAAGCCCTTCATCGACGTGCTCTCCGGCCAGCGCCAAGCCGTTCCGCCCATGTGGATGATGCGGCAGGCCGGCCGCTATCTGCCGGAGTATCGCGAGGTGCGGGCCAAGGCCGGCGGCTTCCTCGATCTCTGCTTCAATCCGGAGCTTGCCGCCGAAGTCACGCTGCAACCGATCCGCCGGTTCGGCTTCGATGCGGCGATCATCTTCTCGGACATTCTGGTGATCCCCTATGCGCTCGGCCGCTCCGTGCGCTTCGAGGTCGGCGAAGGTCCGCGGCTCGAGCCGCTGGATGATCCCGCCAAGGTCGCAACGCTCGCTGCGCACGCCGATTTCGGCAAGCTCGCGCCGGTGTTCGAGGCACTCAAGCTCGTACGCAATGCGCTCGATCCCAGGACCGCGCTGATCGGCTTCTGCGGCGCGCCCTGGACGGTGGCGACCTACATGGTCGCGGGCCACGGCACGCCCGACCAGGCGCCGGCGCGGATGATGGCCTACCGGCATCCGGAGGCGTTCTCCAAGATCATCGACGTGCTGGTCGAGAGCTCGATCGCGTATCTGCTGGCGCAGCTCGCCGCGGGTGCCAATGCCTTGCAGATCTTCGACACCTGGGCCGGCGTGCTGCCACCGGCCGAGTTCGCGCGCTGGTCGGTCGAGCCGACCCGGCGCATCGTCGAGGGCGTGCGCGCGAAGGTGCCTGACGCGAAGATCATCGGCTTTCCGCGCGGCGCCGGCGCGCAATTGCCTGGTTATGTCGAGGCGACCGGCGTCGACGGCGTCAGCATCGACTGGACCGCGGAGCCGGCCTTCATCCGCGAGCGCGTGCAATCACGCGTCGCCATTCAGGGCAATCTCGATCCGCTGGTGCTGATCACCGGCGGCGCCGCGCTCGACCGCGCGGTGGACAATGTGCTGGCGAACTTTGCGCAGGGGCGCTTCATCTTCAATCTCGGCCACGGCATCCAGCCGGAGACGCCGATCGCCCATGTCGAGCAGATGCTGAAGCGGGTGCGGGGGTAGAGGTCAGCACCTCTTTTGCGGCCATCCTTCGAGATGCGCGCAAGAGCGCGCTCCTCAGGATGAGGTCCTGATTTGCGGCGCCCCCCGAACAAAAATGCGAAAACAACCCCATGCACAGTAGACAAGTCATTGAAGAATTTGACATCGCACCGGGTTTGTATTTTCCGAAATATCGTTTGACACGTCGGGCAACACAGGCGCATAATGGCATCATCACAGCGCTGTCCCCCTCGTCATTGCGAGCGCAGCGAAGCAATCCAGAATCTATCCGCGGAGACAGTCTGGATTGCTTCGCTGCGCTCGCAATGACGGCGGAGAATGCGGGGAAGACTAGCGCGGCCGGCTGCGCTCGATGATCTCGGCGGCGCCCTTCGTCAGCAGATCCAGTCCCACCGCACGGCCGAGCTCACGCGGACGGTTCGCCGGGCCAGTGCCTGAGGCCTCGATGATGGTGTTACCGGAGAGGTCGAGCACGGACGCCGTCAGCGACATCTGATCGCCTGCGATGGTCGAGAAACCCGCGACCGGCGAATTGCAGTGGCCGTTGAGCACCCAAAGCACCTCGCGCTCGGCATCGGCGCAGGCGTGTGCAGCGGGATCGTCGATCGATGACAGGATCTGCCGCGTTTGCCAGTCCTGCGCCGCGCATTCCACGGCGACGATGCCTTGCCCTGCCGCGGGCAGCATCTCTGCTGCAGTGAATTCGTAGGCGATACGGCTGGACAGGCCGACGCGGTCGAGACCTGAGCGCGCCATGATCAGCGCATCGGCGGGACCGACCGAACCACCATCCGGCAACTTCTGCTTCTCACCGTTGTCCAGCTTTCGCACGCGCGTGTCGGCCGCGCCGCGGAAGTGGATCACCTCGACGTCGGGAAACAGCCGCCGCGCATAGGCGGCGCGGCGCACCGCATTGGTGCCGATCTTGAAACCCTTGCCGCGCGACTGGCGCAGTGCTTCCAGCGTCACGCCGTCGCGCAGCACCAGCGCGTCATTGGGCGGATCGCGTGACAGCGTGGCGCCGATGACGAGGCCGGGCGTATCCTCGTTGCCAGGCATGTCCTTCAGCGAATGCATCGCCGCCTGGAGTTCGCCCGACAGCACGGCGGCGCGGATCTGCGCCACGAAGGCGCCGCCCTTGCCGCCATGCGGCAACAGCTTGCTGGTCTGGTCGAGGTCGCCCGTGGTGTCGAACTTGACGATCTCGACATCGAGACCGGGCACGGCTGCGGTCAGGCGGCGCGCGATCTCTTCCGTCTGTGCCAGCGCCATCACGCTCTTGCGGGTGCCGATCCGTAGTCGAGTAGCCAAGCTCTTATCCTCTCAAGACGCGCGGATTTACCGCACCTCCTCCAATATCATGTCGGAGGCCTTCTCGGCGATCATGATGATCGGCGCGTTGGTGTTCCCCGACACGAGGTCCGGCATGATCGAGCCGTCAACGACGCGAAGGCCCTCAAGCCCCCTCACCTTCAGCCGCTGGTCGACCACCGACAGCGCGTCATTGCCCATACGACAGGTCGAGGTCGGATGGTAGATGGTGCTGCCACGCTCACGGCAATAATCCAGCAGTTCGGCATCCGTCGATACCTTCGCCCCGGGATCATACTCATTGACCACGAACGGCTTCAGCGCCGGCGCGTTCAATATCCTGCGCAGGATCTTGAGCCCTTCGACGTTGGTGGTGCGGTCGGTCTCGGTCGACATGTAGTTGATGCGGATCTCCGGCGGCACGGTCGGATCGGCGCTTTTGATGCGTAGGGAGCCACGGCTTTCGGGCCGGAGCTGGCAGACCGAGGCCGTGAAACCGGAAAAATCATGCAGCTTCTCGCCCATCTTGTCGGTCGAGAACGGCAGGAAGTGGACCTGGATATCCGGCGAAGCGAGCCGCGGATTGGTCTTGAAGAACGCGCCGGCCGTGCCGGCTGCGATCGTCAGCCAGCCTTTCCGGAACAGCGCATAGCGCGCGCCGGCCAGCGTGCGCCGAAGCGGATTATTGACGGTGTCGTTGAGCGTGATCTTTTGCGAGCAGCGCATCACGATGCGGACCTGCATGTGATCCTGGAGATCGTGGCCAACGCCCTGCGCGTCGAGGACCACGTCAATGCCATGCTTGCGCAGGAGATCGGCGGGACCGACGCCGGAGAGCTGGAGCAGCTGCGGCGAGTTGTAGGCGCCGCTCGACAGCACGATCTCCCTGCTTGCCCGCGCACGGCGCACATTTGCACCTTGCCGGTATTCGACGCCGACGGCGCGGCGTCCCTCGAACAGCACGCGCTGGCCGAGCGCCTCGGTCTCGATCTTGAGATTGCTGCGTGTCTTCGCAGGACCGAGATAGGCCACCGCGGTCGAAGCGCGGCGTCCGTTGCGCGTCGTGGTCTGGAACAGGCCAACGCCTTCCTGCGTGGCGCCGTTGAAGTCGGGATTATAGGGCAGACCGGTCTCGACCGCGGCGTCCATGAACGCTTTCGACAGCGGATCGGTCACCACCATGTTGGAGACCGGCAGCGGCCCGCCGCTGCCGTGATATTGATCGGCGCCGCGCGCCTGGTTCTCGGCCTTCTTGAAATAGGGCAGCACGTCGTCATAGCCCCAGCCGGCATTGCCGTGCTGGCGCCAGCGATCGTAGTCCTCGTGCTGGCCGCGCACATAGAGCAAGCCGTTGATCGAGCTCGATCCGCCCAGCGTTTTTCCACGCGGCTGGAACACCTGCCGGCCCTTCAGCTCGGGCTCCGGCTCGGTCTGGTACATCCAGTTGACGCTCTTCTCCTTGAACAGCTTTCCATAGCCGAGCGGCACGTGGATCCAGATGTTGGAATCCTTCGGGCCGGCCTCAAGCAGCAGCACCGAGTGTTTGCCGTTCGCCGAGAGCCGGTTGGCGAGCACACAGCCGGCAGAGCCGGCGCCAACGATGATGTAGTCGAACTCAGGATCTGACGGCGTGAGGGAGGGATTTGCGTTCATGCGCTACTGTTCTTCTTGTTGGTGTGGGCGTTTCCGTGTCGTGGTTAGCACAATCATGCAGCGACGCGCAGCGCCTCGACCAGTGACTTGAACGCACGGGCATATTCCGCGCCCGCCCTTGCGATATCGGCGCGTCCGGCGCAGGCGACCGCGGCCTCCGTCACCGCGCCGAGCAGCAGCCGCGCCAGCGGCTCGACCGGCTGCTTTGCGATCAGGCCGGCCTCCATGGCGGCAGCGATCGCGCGCGGCATCTTGCCGCCAAAGTGCTGCGCGTCGATCTCGCGCCAGCGTTCCCAGCCGAGCACGGCGGGGCCGTCGCGCAAAATGATCTGACCGGTCGGGCCCTTGGCGGTCGCCGCAAAGTAATGCTGGGTGCCGGCGACCATCGCGGCGAGCACATCCTTCTCGGCCCGCGCGGTGCGGTCGATCTCGGCGACGAGATCGCGCGAGACGAGGTCGAACACGGCCTCGAACACCGCCTCCTTGGTCTTGAAGTGATGATAGACCGCGCCTTTGGCGACGCCTGCTGCCTCGGCAATCGCATCCATGGTGGTGGCTGCAAAACCCTGCGTCCCGAACAGCCGGCGCGCCGCTGTCAGGATCGCCTCCGATGTCGCCGCGCGTCGCTCTGCCTGTTTGGCCATGGGTCTCGTCTAATCGAATTCGCACGAGGCGGCCGGTCAGTTCTGTGATGACTGGACACGTCGAGCCACACTGACGCTGCACCCTCTCCCCTTGTGGGAGAGGGTGGCTCGCCGCGCGAGCGGCGAGACGGGTGAGGGGTTTCTATCCTCAAGCGCAGCCTCGCAAATGGATAGAGACCCCTCATCCGGCGCTTCGCGCCACCTTCTCCCACAAGGGGAGAAGGAAGGAAACCAGCGCCATTGACTTTTCGACCATCGGTCGGTATTTACCGACCATTAGTCGGTTTAATGTGAGGTGCGTATGCCGAGCCGTGACATCGTCGAAGCTTTTGCGAAGCGCCTGGAGGATGGGGACTTCATCGGCGCGATTGAGCAGTTCTGCACGCCGGACGCCGTGACCTATGAGAATAACACCGCGCCCACCGTTGGCCGCAACAACCTCGTCGCCAAGGAGCGCGGCGTGCTGGCGATGTCCCGGGAGGTCAAGGCCGTCCGCGTCGGGCCGAGCCTGATCGAGGGCGACAACGTCGCCTCGCGCTGGATCTTCAGCTTCACCAATGCTGAGGGCGTCACGCGCAATCTGGAGGAGATTGCGTGGCAGACATGGCGCGGCGATCAGATTGCCGAGGAGCGGTTCTTTTACGACCCGAAGCAGCTCGGGCGATGACGTCTGGAGAGAACCGGCCTCACCAGGCGTAACGCACCACGCCCTTGCCGGCATAGCTGCGCGTGACGTCCGAGAATTCGCCCTCGAACGTCGCAGCCGCCGCCCAGCCGTTCAGCCACTTCTTCTCGGCTGATGCGGTGACCAGCGCCGCGTCGGACGCCATCGCGGCACCATTCACGACGAAGCTGGCGCCGGGCAATATCTGGAACGTGGCCCCGATCGAACGGTTGGAATTGAAGTCGTGCGCCCAGGCGACACGGCCGCGCAGCGTGACGATGCCGTCGTCTTGCGCGAACGCCTTGTCGGTGCGCAGGCCGAGCTCGCTGCGGGTGTCGGTGACGCTCTTGGCGCCATAGGCGAGCGCGAACTGGTTGCTGCCTGAGATCGCCTGTTCGGCATAGGCCGGCAGGTCGAACGCGGTGACCTGCGCCGCCGCATACGGCGTCAGGCCGATGCCCTGCGAGACGAAACGATAGCCGCCCTCGAGCCGGCCCGAATATGTATTGGCGTTGAACTCGGCGCGCAGGCGATCGACGCCGGCAACGGTGACGGTGCGATCGGTGGTGATGTCCTGCCAGCCATAGGCCAGCGCGCCGGTGATGTAGGCCGGTCCCGCGTTGTGACGGAAGAAGGCGCCGGCCTGGAACAGGTCCGAGCGGCCGCCGCCGAGATTGCCCGCCACGGAGAAATTGGTGCCGCCACCGGCGAGCGCGAAGCCGAGCAGCGTGTCGCGCGACAGGCGATAATCCGCACCGACCGCGGTCGCATAGAGGCTGCTGGTGGTGGTGTTGGAGCCGAGCGCCGAACTGCCGTCGGTCTGCTGCGAGCCACCGAAGCCGGCCGCCCAGACGCTCCAGCGCTGCGCGAAGGACGGCGCGACGGGGGCCTTGGTGTAGGCGGCGAAGGCATCGCGTGCACTGGCCGCACGGCCCTTCCCGGTCGCCGCGTAAGCCATGCTGTCATCGGCATAGGCATTCGGCGCACCGCCGGCGCTGACGGGATCGCCGCGACCAGCAACGAAGGGGTCCGTCATCACACCCATGAACTGGGTCATGGCGTTGAACGTCGACTGTTGCGGCGCGCTGCCGACCTCGCCGGAGAGTTGCGTCAGCCCTGACGGCGTCAGGCTGCCAAACGCCATCGGGATCCCGCCGGTGGTGTTGAAGAAGTTGACGATCGTATTGCCGACGTTCTGCTGGTTGACGTTCAGGTTGCCCGACGGCGGCGCAAAGTTCAGGATCAGGTTCAGATACGCGTGGGTGTGGCCTGCGTCATAGCTGATGCTGGTGCTGAAGCCCGCGGGCAGACCAAGGGTCGAGACGGTGGGATCGAACGCGCCGGTGATGCTGCCGGCGGACAGGACCGTGTATTGCTTCGCGACATAGCTGCCGGCTGCAAAGTTCGCACCCAGGATCGCGCCACCGAGATTCGCATTGCCGGTGACGATGCCAGAGGTGGACGTCGCCGGCGTCACTTCCACGAGATACGTCGAAGCGGCGGCCATGACGAGGCTTCCGGAAACCGTCATGGATCCGCCGACCGTGCCTCCGCCGGGCGTGAAGACGCCCCCATTGACGGTGAGATTCCCGACGGTGCCGACACCCAGGATTGAGCCGCCGTTCAAGGTCGTCATCGACGAGGTGGCAATCGAGCCATCGACCTTGAGCAGGCCGCCGTCGACCGTGGTCGTCCCGGTGTAGCTGCTGGTGCCCGTCAGCGCCTCGGAGACGCCACTGGAAATGATCAGATTGCCGCTGCCCTGGATGGCGCCGGCAAAGACCTGCGTGCCGCCCGCAATCGTCAAATCCTTGGCGCCGAGCTTCACGGTGCTGCCGCTGACGCCCGAGAAATCGGTGATCGAAAGACCCGTGGTGACGCCGGAGATGTCGAGCGTTCCCGCCGCGTTGGTGAGGCTCACCGCGCCGCCGATGGTGCCGCTGCCGGTCACGAACACCGTGCCGCCGGAGATCGTCGCCGCCCCGCTGATCGTGCCGGTATTGTTGAAGGTGCCGCCGTTGTTGGTCAGCGTCGTGATCGAACCGCCGTTGTTGTTGAACGTTCCGGACGTGTTGGTCACACCGGCCATCTGGCCGAAGTTGGTCACCGTGCCGCCGTTGTTCGTCGTCGCGCCCTGGACAAAGGCGGTGCCGGCATTGAGGAATGAGCCGCCCGTCAGTCCGAGGGTGCTCGCAAACGTGCCGGCATTCTGCACGATGCCTGAAGATATGGTCGCGGCGCCAGTGACCCTGCCCTGATCATCGTTCTGGAAGGTGCCGCCATCGTTGGTCAGCGTCGTGATCGTGGCGTTGTTGTTGTTCCTGAACGTTCCGGAGGTGTTGGTCACGCCGGCCATCGTGGCGTTGTTGTTCACCGTGCCGCCGTTGTTGGTCGTGGCACCCTGGACCTGGCCGCCGACGTTGTTGGTGAACGTGCCGCCGGTCAGGCCGAGCGTGCTGGAGAAGGTGCCAGCGTTGGTCACGGTGCCCGCGGAGACCGTCGCGGCGCCGGAGACCGTCGCGCCGCTCGCATTCGCGAAGGTGCCGCCATTGTTGTTGAGCGTCGTGATCGAACCACCGTTGTTGTTGTTGAACGTTCCGGACGTGTTGGTCACGCCGGCCATCGTGGCGAAGCTGTTGATCACGGTGCCGCCGTTGTTGGTGGTCGCGCCCTGGATTTGGGCATAAGAACCGACGTTCGTGAGGGTGCCGGCCGAGACCGTCACGGCGCCGGAAATCGTTCCATTGTTGTCGAAGGTCCCACCATTGTTGTTCAGTGTCGTGATCGAACCGATGTAGTAATTGGTGAATGTTCCGGACGTGTTGATCACGCCGGCCATGGAGTCGTAGTTGCTGGCGTCGCCGCCGTTGTTGGTGGTGGTGCCCTGGATCTGCCCGTGAACGCCGTTGATCAGGCTGCCGCCCGTCATGTCGAGCGTGCCGGCGATCGTACCGTAGTTCCCCAAGCTGCCCGCCGACATGGTCGCGGCGCCGGAGATCGTCGCGCCGGTCGCATTGATGGCGCTACCGCCGTTGTTGTTCAGCGTCGTGATCGTACCGCCGTTGTAGTTATTGAACGTGCCGGAGGTGTTGGTCACGCCGGCCATGGTGGCGTAGTTGGTCACCGTGCCGCCGTTGTTGGTGGTCGCGCCCTGGATCTGGCCGCCGACGTTGTTGGTGATCGAGCCGCCCGTCAGAGAGACCGTGCTGGTGATGGTTCCTGCGTTGGTCGTGCTTCCCGCCGACTGGCTGAGCGCACCCGTCACGGTGCCATTGTTGCCGAAGATGCCGGAGTTGGTGATGTCACCAACGACGTTGTTGCTGTTCGTGAAGGTCGCGCTGTTGGTGATGGTCGAGGTGAGCGAGCCGCTGTTCACGAGCGTGCCGGCGGTGATGCTGGTCGTGGTGAACGAATTGGTCCCGCTCAGCGTCAGCGTGCTGGCGCCGGCCTGCGAAATTCCCGCGCCGGTCATGTTGTTGCTGATCGAGATGGACTGGCCGGCATTGGCGTTGTTGACGAGGTTCGGCCCGGCGCCGTTGAAGTTCACGGTCGAGCCCGAAATCGTGTAGCTCTGGGACGTTGCAGTGAATGTCCACGAATCCGGCGCGATCACGCCGCCGCCCGTGTTGATCGCCGTACTCGCCGGGCCCGCGCCGCCATCGCCGAATTGGGCGGACTCACCGGCAGCCGTGGGCGGCGTGCCGTTGGACCAGTTGGTGAAGAGATTGTAAAAGCCTGTGGTGGTGGTGCTGCCCGCGCCGCCCCAGATCGATTGGGCCTGAGCCGGAATTGCAAACAGACAGCTCGCCAGTGCCGAGGTCGCGAGCAGCAGACGCTTCATTCCCATTCCAACCACCGGCAATTCCAAATTCCAAAATTCGCGTCTAGATAGAGTAAATGGAACCTTAAGTTCGCACTATGTCCAATAGGCAACACTGCGCGGCAATCTGATACCAGCCATCATATTTCGACGCGCGAGGCTGCGACGGGAGCGCATTTGTGCGCTGGATGAGACAGCGTGAAAGACTTGGCGGGCCGATCAGTTGATCGAGGAGCGGTTCTACAGCTGGGGCACTAGATTTTCAGGCGCCCGATCAGCCCGCGTACCAGTTCGTCGATCTTGCCGAGCGCCGTCCGGGGATCGAGGAATTCGATATCATCCACGTCCCAATATTCGATGCGATCGGCGACCGCCGAAAAGCGAAGCTCGATCATGGGACGATGCTCGGCCTCCTTCAGCGCGACCACGAGATCCGTGTCTGCGAAGTCGGCGAGCGTGCACAATATCGGAAGCCGCGCAGCGCCTCCCGCTTCGATGCCCTTCGCTTGCAGGGCGTGCAGCGCATGGGGCGAAATCGGCCCGACGTTCTCAGGCGAGAGTTTTTCGGCCACGGCACGCGAGAACGAAAGCCACCCAAGTCCCTCCAGCCGGGCGCGATGGTTGAAAATCTCCTCGGCATAGCGGCTTCGATAATAATTGCCGGTGCAGAGAAACAGCACGCGATTGGTCTTGCTCATCAGGCAGCGCTTTCGGAATCAATTCTAGGTTGGGTCGCCCGGCGCGATCATCGCGTCTGCGAGCTTGCGCATCAAGCGCACGAGATCTTCGACATCCCGATCGTCCCAGCTTGCAAACATCCCGCCGACGATCCGTTCGCGCGCCCGATCCACCGCGTCCGTCATGGCCTTGCCGCTCGGCGTGACCGTGGCCTCGCTGACGCGGCGGTCGGCTTCGCTGGCGTGGCGCCTGACCAAGCCCAGGCTTTCCAGCTTCGCGACCTGCCGGCTCACTGTCGTGTAGTCCCGCCCCATCCGGTCGGCGAGATCGACGACGCCGATCGGGCCGCGGCGCTCGATACCGACCAGCAGTGGAAACAGGGCGCGATCGAGCGAGATGCCGGCTTCGCGGATCATCATCTCGTCACCCTGCTTGCGGTTGATGACGCTGATGATGTCGATCAACGCCTCGTGAAGCGAACGGACCTGCTTTTTAATATGTGTATTTTGCACTCTTCTTGACATCCCGACTGCCCTCGCCCTAATGTGTGCATATTACACATATTGAGGGACCCATGACAAAGCAATTCACGGCGGACGTCCTGATCTGCGGAGCGGGTGCGGCCGGCCTCACGCTCGCCATCGATCTTGCACGGCGGGGCGTATCCTTTCGGCTGATCGAGACGAAAGACGCTCCGTTCCACGGCTCCCGCGGCAAGGGCATCCAGCCGCGCACCCAGGAGATCTTTGAGGATCTCGGCATCCTCGACCGCATCGTGGCGGCCGGCGGCCTTTACCCGCCGGAGCGCAAATACAGCGGCGATGGCAGCTTCACCGAGTCCGATGTCGTCGAGCGCATCGATCCGACGCCCGCCGAGCCCTACCACACGGCACTGATGATCCCGCAATTCCTGACCGAGGGCGTGATGCGCGAACGCCTGCGCGAACTCGGACAAAGGGTGGAGTTCGGCTGCGAACTGGTCGGCCTCGCGCAGGACGAGGACGGCGTGACCGCGCGTCTGTCAGGCGGGACCGGCGAGGAGACGATACGGGTGCGCTACCTCGTCGGCGCCGATGGCGGCCGCAGCTTCGTGCGTCACGCACTCGATATCGGCTTTCCCGGCAAGACGCTCGGCGTGCGCGCCGTCGTCGCCGATGTTGTCCTGACGGGCCTCGACCGCACGGCATGGCACCGCTTCAACGATGGCGCGATGGATCGCCAGATCGCGCTGTGTCCACTGGCCGGAACGGAGCTCTTTCAGTTGCAGGCGCCGGTCCCGCTCGAAGGCGAGGTCGATCTGTCGGCGGAAGGACTTTCGAAGATGATCGCCGAGCGCACCGGGCGCCGCGACATTCGCGTTCACGCCGTGCATTGGGCCTCGGCCTATCAGATGAACGCGCGTCTCGCCGATCACTACAGAGACGGCCGCGCGTTCCTGATCGGCGATGCGGCTCACATTCATCCCCCGACCGGAGGACAGGGCCTCAATACCAGCGTGCAGGATGCCTACAATCTCGGCTGGAAGCTCGCCGCGGTGATCGGCGGGGCCTCCGCGATTCTGCTCGACAGCTATGAGAGCGAACGCCGTCCCGTCGCTGCAAGCATGCTTGGCCTTGCCACCGAATTGCTGGAAGCCGCCAAGCGCGGCGAGCTGAAGCGCGGCCGCGAGGTGCAGCAACTCGACATCGGCTATCCCGGATCGCCGCTGGCGCTCGAGCAGCCGGAGCGCGCGGCAGGTTTGCTCGCGGGAGATCGTGCACCGGATGCACCGCTGCGCGGTGCGGCCGGACAGTCCATGCGCCTGTTCGAGCTGCTCAAGGGCCCGCACTGGACACTGCTTGGCTATCGGGTGAAACGCGGAGCCGTGCCGGCACGCACGGGACTGCATATCCACTGTATCGGCCCGGACGGCGAGCTGATCGATGAAGGCCAGCACTTCCGCGGTGCATATGCCGTCTCGCCCGGGGACTGGGTGCTGGTGCGTCCAGACGGCTACGTCGGCGCCTTCGTCGGCGCGCAGCAGACCGATGCGCTCGCGCGTTTCCTGGACGAACAGGGGCTGGTCTGAAGAACGGTTCTATTGCGGATGCAGTTGGGACGCAGAACGCGCGTCCCGGACACTGGCGTCATCGCCCGGCTTGACCGGGGCATGACAGCGGAGGTGATCGCGAACACTCTCCCCGTTACAGCCGTAACGCAGCGCGCCGCATTTGTATCGATTTGTTATCGATACTCCGGATTGAACACGCAGAAGTGGTCGCGGCGATCGCAGCAGCCAAGGATAATTCATAGTTCGTCAAAGGTTTGCGGAGAATTCTCCCGATCGAGCCGGACGAACGGCCCAAGCTGCTAGGCTCTGGAATGCGGACTCAACTGACCAGCTATTTCGCGCGGCTGTTCGCCGGCGATCTGTCGGCGTTCGGCGGTCCCGCAACCGACGACGCGATGGCTGGCCATATCCGCGCCGAACAGATGGCGCTGGTGCTCGGCTATTCGGTCGGCATCATGCTCGCCAATGCCTGCAACGCCATCGTGCTGGCGATTGCGCTGTGGCATTCGCCGGACTGGAAGCTTGCCCTGATCTGGGCGGTCGTCGTCGCCGGTGCCGCGATCGCGTTCGGGCTGCAATCCCACGCCTCGCGCCGCATCACCAAGCCGCAATTCGTCTCGCAGCGCGCCGTGCACCGGCTGGTGCGCAATGCCTTCGTGCTCGGAGCGGCCTGGGGCATCGTGCCCGTTGCCTTCTTCGCGAACGCCGCGACCGGCGGCCAGCTCGTCATCACCTGCCTCTGCTCCGGCATGCTGGCCGGCGGTGCGCTGGCCTTCGCGACCCTCCCGATCGCAGCGATTGCCTTCACGACCCCCATCTTCATCGGCATCGCGATCTGCCTCGGCCGCGACGGCGATCCCGCCTATGTGCTGGTGGCGATCCTGGTGGCGGTCTACGGAACCGTGTTGCTCCGCGCGGTGTTCGTCAATTCGCTGTCGTTTGCGCGGCGCGTGATCCGGCAGGTCGAGGCCGAGCGCACGGTGCGGCAGGATCCGCTGACGCTGCTGCCCAACCGCTTCGCCTTCAACGAGACACTCGATGCCGCGCTCAGGCGCCTCGCGCTGTCGGGCGAAGAGTTCGCGGTGCTGCTGCTCGACCTCGACCGCTTCAAGGAGGTCAACGACAAGTTCGGCCATCCCGCCGGCGATGAATTCCTGGTCCAGGTCGCAAACCGGCTGCAGCGCTGCACGCGCGCGGCCGAGCACGTCGCTCGGATCGGCGGCGACGAGTTCGCTCTGGTGATGGCCAATCTGGCGCGCCCCGAGGATGCGCTCGAGATTGCCGAGCGCTTCGTCACGGCCTTCGCCGAACCGTTCCTGATCGAGGGGTGCGAGATCGTCGGCGCAACCAGTGTCGGCATCGTGCTGGCGCCGCGTGACGGCAACACGCCGCTCGACGTCATGAAGAACGCCGACGCCGCGCTCTATCGCGCCAAGAAGGCCGGACCCGGCACGGTCTGCTTCTTCGAGGAAGCCGACGACAGGGCCTCGCGCGACCGCAAGGCGTTGCAGGCAGACCTCGAAGGCGCGGTCGCGCGCGACGAGCTGTTCCTCGCGTTCCAGCCATTCCTCGATCTCGACAACAACCGCATCACCGGCTTCGAGGCACTGCTGCGCTGGCAGCATCCCTCACGCGGATTGGTGCCGCCGAGCGAGTTCATCGGAATCGCCGAGGAGACCGGGCTGATCCACGAGATCGGCGAATGGGTGATCAGGCGCGCCTGCGCGACGCTGGCGGACTGGCCGGAGGAGATCAGGGTCGCCGTAAACTTCTCCGCGGCGCAGTTTCACAACGCCGGCATCCTCCAGACCATCGTGCAGGCGCTTGCGGACGCAAAGGTCGCCCCGCACCGGCTGGAGATCGAGATTACGGAATCGATGCTGCTGTCGAAATACGGCTCGGCCGCGTCGATCCTCAACGCGCTGCTGGAACTCGGCGCGACGGTCGCGCTCGACGATTTCGGCACCGGCTTTTCGTCACTGACTTATCTGCGCAAGCTGCCGTTCAGCCGCATCAAGATCGACCAGTCCTTCATCCGCGACATGCTGGTGCAGCCCGACTGCGCCGCGATCGTAAAATCGGTGATCTCGCTGGCGCGGGACCTCAATATCGGCGTGGTCGCGGAGGGCGTCGAGACTGCCGATCAGCTCGAATATCTCAGGCAGTTCAGCTGCGACGAGGTGCAGGGCTATCTGATCAGCCGGCCGGTGTCGGCCGATGGCGTGCTGGCGCTGCTGAACACGAAGAAGTATCGGGCGACTTTTGCGGCGTAGTTTTTCTGCCGCCATCCTTCCTTGCTGCCGTCTCCCGAGGCGCCGCCTCACACCGCATCCGCGCGGAGCAGCGTATCCACCGTGATCGTACCCCGTGCACGTGAAACGCAGGCGCAGATCTTCTGGTTGCTTTGCTTCTGATGGTCGCTGAAGAAGACATCGCGGTGGTCGATCTCGCCGTCGACGGCGACGACGTCGATGGCGCAGAGGCCGCATTCGCCGCGCTTGCAATCGTACATCACGTCGTGACCGCTGGCGTTGAGCACATCCAGCATCGAGCGCTCGCGGGGGATTTCGAGCTCGACGTTCGAGCCCTTCAAGCGCACGCGAAACGTTTCGGTCGGCAGCGTGCCGCTGGAGCCGAAAGTCTCGTAGCGGAGATCTGGGAGCGGATGGCCGGCGCCGATCCAGGCGTGGCGCGCGGCATCCAGCAGCCGCATCGGGCCGCAGAACAGCGCCAGCGCGCCATGCGGCAGTGAGGCGAACAGCGCGTCGAGATCGAGCCGGCGGCCTTCATCGCTGGCATGAACCACAAGGCGCTCACCGAGCATCCCTGAGAGATCGTCGAGATAGGCGGCCTCAGTGCGTGAGCGCACGGCATAATGCAGGGTGACATCGGCCCCGCGCCGCGCCAGCGCTTGCGCCGCGCCCAGGATCGGCGTGATGCCGATGCCGCCGGCGATCAGGCAATAGTTTTGACGTGCCCAGTCCACCGCGAGCAGCGAAGCTGGCTGCGTGATATCGAGCCGCGCGCCCGGCTGCAAAGACCACATGTAACGCGAGCCGCCGCGGGAATCCTCGGCGCGGCGCACCGCGATTTTGAGGCCGCGCGAGGTGGCTTCGCCGACCAGCGAATAGGACCGCGTCTCCGGCAGGCCGTCGATGGTGACGCTGACATTGATGTGGCTGCCGACCGGATAGGCTGCGCCGTCGAACTGATCCGGCAGGATCAGGAATTCGCGGATGCCGGGGGCAAGATCGCGCGTCGAGACAAGCGTCGCCGGAATCCAGGTTTCGATAAAGCGCATGGTGACTGCCCTCAATCGGTTGCGGTCTTGATCAGCGCGAGCGCCGGCAAGAGGTCGAGATGGGTGCGGTTGCGCAGTGCGAGCCGCAAATTGCGCACGGCGAGCCGCGCGTGCTCGCGCATCACGGCCTCGGCGCGCGCGCCTTCGCGGTTCTCGATCGCGTCGATCACGACGCGATGATGCTCCTGCCCGATGATCAGGATCTGCTGCGCCTCGGGCAGCGCCGATTGCGCCATCACAAAACCGCTTGGGGAAGCAAACGGCAACGCCGAGGCACGGTCGATCTGACGGATCAAAGGCGGGCTGCGCGACAATTCGGTGAGGAGTGCGTGAAAGCGCGCGTTCAGCGTGACATAGGACGAGAAGGCATCGACCGAGATCGGCACCTGGCGCAGCAGCTCGTCGATCGCGGCAAGGCATTCCTTCAGCGACTCGAGCTCGCGCGCGGACACGCCGCGCTCGGCGGCAAAGCGCGCGGCGAGGCCTTCCAGTGTGCCGCGCAGCTCGATGGAATCGGAGATGTCGCGCTCGGAGAACGCCTTCACCATGAAGCCGCCGGAGGGGATGGCTTCCAGCAGGCCCTCCTCCTCCAGCCGCACCAGCGCCATGCGCACCGGCGTGCGCGAGGCGCCGGTGGTCTCCACCGCCTGAAGCTCGGAGATGCGCTCGCCCGGACGCAATGATCCCGACAGGATCTGGTCGCGCAGCGCGAGCTGCGCCTTCACCGTCTGCGAGACGGAGCGATCGACCTCGCGCTCGGCCATGTCGACTTACTCCGCGGCCTGAAGCTGCTGCGGCGTGTTTTCCTTCGCCACCATTCTGTCGATCAGCTTGCGCGTCCACATCGCACCGGCGTCGATGTTGAGATTGTAGAAGATGCGGTCGGGGTTCTCGTCCATCGCGCGCTGCTGCGCTTCGAGGATCAGCTCGTCCTCGTGGAAGATACCGGAGACGCCTTCGCGGATCTCGGTGGTGATGCGCTGCTCGCCGATCTGGTAGTTGCGGACGAAGGCCCAGAAATAGTGGCAGGTCTTCTCGGTCTCGGGCGTGATGGTGTTGAGCACGAAGCCATTGACGCCCTGCGAGCGGTCGCCTTCCGGCGCGCCGGTGCCTGTTGGCGCCACGCCGACGTCGATGGCGATGGTGCAGGGAGCCTCGAAGCGGATGATCTGCCAGCGGTCGACCAGGCCGGACTTGCCGAGTTGTTTCGCCCAGAACGGCGGCGCCTCGATGCCGCGCATCCAGCGCGTCACCGTGACCGTCTTCTCGCCATGGGTGACGTCGAACGGCGCCTCCGCCACGGCGTCGTTGCCGATCGAGGAGCCGTGCACGAAGGTCTCGTGGGTGAGGTCCATGAGATTGTCGAGCACGAGGCGGTAGTCGCAATTGACGCGGATGGTCTTGCCGTCGCCGGCCCAGGCCGGATCGTGATTCCAGTGCATGTCGGGGACCAGCGCGGGATCGGCCAGCGCGGGATCGCCCATCCAGAGCCAGATGTAGCGGTGACGCTCGACCACGGGATAGGCGCGCACGCAGGCCGACGGGTTGATGGTCTCCTGCGAGGGCATGAAGGTGCAGCGGCCCTGCGCGTTGTATTTGAGGCCGTGATAGCCGCAGACGACGGTGTCGCCCTCGAGCCGGCCCTTCGACAGCGGCACCAGGCGATGCCAGCAGGCATCCTCCAGCGCGGTCACAGAGCCATCGGCCTTGCGGTACATCACGACGTGCTTGCCGCAGATCGTCCGCGGCAGCAGCGCCGGCTTCACCTCGGCATCCCAGGCGGCGGCGTACCAGGCGTTCATCGGGAAGGGTTTTGTCACCGGCGATCTCCCAAGGCTTTTGTATGCTCTATGTATACAATAGCGGAGAGACGGAATCGTTCAAGGCCGAATTTGGCGTATTATAATACCTAAATCCGTCGATATGTATACAGACTTAGCCTCGCTGTCATTCCCCGCGAAAGCTGGGAATCCAGCACGCCGTGGCGGTCATTGGTTCACTCAATTGGCGTCACGGCGTACTGGATCACCCGCTTTCGCGGGTGATGACACCTGTTGATACTGCGAGTACCTCCCCCCGGAGGGCAGCGAGAGCAGCGCTTTGGCTCGGCAGCTACGCCCCAAAGACCTTCTTCAGCCCCGCCTGGGCTTCGTCCTGAATCCGCTTCAGGTGCTCGGTGCTGCGGAAGCTTTCGGCGTAGATCTTGTAGACGTCCTCCGTGCCGGACGGCCGCGCGGCGAACCAGCCGAAATCAGTCTCGACCTTGATGCCACCGAACGGCTGGCCGTTGCCGGGCGCCTTGCTCAGCGTCGCGCGAACCGGATCGCCGGCGAGATCCTTCAGGCCGAGCTGCTCGGGCGTGACTGATTTCAAAATGTTCTTCTGTGGCGCGGTGGCGGCGACGTCGATGCGCGCGTAGTGGGGCACCCCTAACTCGGCGGTGAGATCACCGAAGAGCTGGCTGGGGTCGCGGCCGGTCTTCGCCATGATCTCGGCGGCGAGCAGGCCGAGGATGATGCCGTCCTTGTCGGTGGTCCACACCCCGCCATCGCGGCGCAGGAACGAGGCCCCTGCACTCTCCTCGCCGCCGAAGCCGAAGCCGCCCGTGAGGAGGCCGTCGACGAACCATTTGAAGCCGACCGGCGTCTCCACCAGCTTGCGGCCGAGCTTTTTGGCGACGCGGTCGATGATCGAGCTCGACACCACGGTCTTGCCGATCGCGGCGTCCTTGCCCCAGTTCGGGCGGTGCGCGAACAGATAGGAGGTCGCGGTGGCCAGATAGTGGTTGGGGTTCATCAGCCCGCCGGTGCGCGTGACGATGCCGTGGCGGTCGGCATCGGTGTCGTTGGCGAAGGCGACGTCGAAGCGGTCGCGCATCGCGATCAGGCTCGCCATCGCGTAGGGCGAGGAGCAGTCCATGCGGATCTTGCCGTCCCAGTCGACTGTCATGAAGCGGAAGGTCGGATCGATCGCCTCGTTCACGACAGTGGCCTTCAGGCCATAGCGCGCGATGATCGGATGCCAGTAGTGCACGGCGGCGCCGCCGAGCGGATCGATGCCGATATTGATGCCGGCCGATTTGACGAGATCGAGATCGACGACATTGCCGAGATCGGCGACGTAGGGCGTAATGAAGTCGTAGGCGTGGACGTTCGCGGACTTACGCGCCTTGGCATAGTCGATACGCTTCACGCCCTTGAGGCCGTCGGCGAGATAGGCGTTGGCGCGCTTCTCGACGATGCCGGTGACGTCGGTGTCGGCCGGCCCGCCATGCGGCGGGTTGTATTTGTAGCCGCCGTCCTCCGGCGGATTGTGCGACGGCGTGACGACGACGCCGTCGGCAAGGCCGCCAGTGCGGCCCTTGTTGTAGGTCAGGATCGCGTGCGAGATCACAGGCGTCGGCGTGTAGCCACCGTCCTTGTCGATCATGATGTCGACGCCGTTGGCCGCGAACACCTCGACGGCGCTCACCAGCGCCGGCTCGGCCAGCGCATGGGTATCGATGCCGATGAAGAGCGGGCCGGTCAGCCCCTTTTCCTGTCGGTAGTCACAAATGGCCTGCGTGGTCGCGAGGATGTGGCCCTCGTTGAACGTGTTCTTGAGCGAAGTGCCGCGATGGCCGGAGGTGCCGAACGCCACCCGCTGCGCGGGGTCCGCAACATCGGGCTTGCCGGCGAAATAGGCCGTCACCAGCCGCGGAATGTCGGTGAGCGCGTCCGGCGAGACCAATTTACCCGCCGCGGGATGAACATCAGCCACTGAAAGATCCTCGTTCTGTCGCAGAGATTGCGGAGCAGCATAGCATCGGCCGGGCATCCGCCAAGGGCACAACACAGCTGATGGGGATGGCGTTCCTTGGGCCGACCGCGACGGGGGTTGTAACCCGGGATCGTGCTATGCTCCGCCACCATCGAGGCTTTTCGAATCGTCCCATGATCCTCCCGCGCAAGCTGCTTCTGCTGATCGCCGGCCTCATCCTGGCCAGCGCGCCGGCGCGCGCTGCGGAGTTCTATACCGAGGACCTCCGCATCCCCATGACGGAGGCCGGGCCGCAGGGGCTGGAGGCGTTCCTGGTGCGACCGACGGGGACGCAGCGTTATCCGTTGGCGCTGCTCAGCCATGGCTCGCCGCGCAGTTTCGAGGACCGCGCGACGATGTCGGCGCACAAATATTATGGCATCGCGCTGGAATATGCCCGGCGCGGCTTTGCAGCACTGATCGTGATGCGGCGCGGCTACGGCACTTCGCCCGGCGGGCGCGTCGACAGCGTCGGCGGCTGCGCCAATGCCGCCTATTTGCCTGCGACGGCCGTTGCAGTTGCGGATTTGCGCGCAGCGATCGATGCGATGGGACGCAGGTCCGACGTCACGACATCAGGCATGATCGCCGCCGGCCATTCCGCCGGCGGCCTCGCCACAGTCGCGCTGACGGCGCAGGCACCTTCCGGTCTCGTCGCCGCGATCAGCTTTGCCGGCGGCCGTGGCTCGCGCGATGACGACGACGTCTGCAACGAGGATGGGCTGGTGCAGGCCTTCGCCAGCTTCGGTAAGACCTCGCGCGTGCCGATGCTGTGGGTCTATGCGACCAATGATCTGTTCTTCGGTCCTGATCTGGCGCGCCGGCTCTATGACGGGTTTCGCGGCAATGGCGGCAACGCGAAGTTCATTGCCGCGCCGCCCTATGGTGACGACGGCCATTATCTCTACTCGGTCGTCGCGCGCCCGCAATGGACGCCGTATCTCGACGCCTTCCTGCGCGAGCGCGGGCTCGGCCACGACATCCTGAGCCCACCCGACCCGCTGCCGCCGCCGGGCCAGCTCAACGAGGCCGCGCGCGCCGAGTTCACGCGCTATCTCGCCAGCACGATGCCGCACAAGGCGTTTGCGGTGTCGCCGAACGGCGGTTACGGCTGGCGTTCGGGCCGGACCACCGCCGACGACGCCCAGCGCGATTCGCTCAGCGCCTGCATGAAATGGTCGCCGACCTGCACGCTCTATGCGGTCGACGACCGGCTGGCCGGACCTGCGCAAAGGACGTTAACGGACCAGAGCGCCCGCGCGCGCTAGCGACACTGCGCCATGGCCTGCCGACCTGCCATCTGCGGGCCACGACCGCGGCGCACGGCAAATTGGTTGTTAACTCGAAAGAGATATCACGGGCCCATGCTGTGGGATCCGGCACACCTCAAGTTCAACACGGCTTGGAGACACGTCGCGATCGTCGTGCTCGGGCTCGCATCGAACTGCGCCCATGCCGGGGATGACGGCTTGAACGACGCGGACACGACGTCGGCCATTTCCAGCAGGAATGCTGACATCGGCGCGGGTGAGACGCCGGCCTCCCGGGCCGAGATCCGGAAAATCATCGAACGAGAAACCGCCAAGACCAGTCTGCCTGCCGACATCGCCGAGGCGGTCGTCTTCGTCGAAAGCGGGTACAACTCGGCCGTCGTCGGCAGCGTCGGCGAGATCGGCCTGATGCAGGTGCGGCCCGAAACCGCGGCGATGCTCGGGTTCCGCGGCAGCAATGCCGAGCTCGCGGAGCCGGATCTCAACATCCATTATGGTGTGCTTTATCTCAGCCGCGCATGGCGCCTGGCCGGTGGTGACCTTTGTCGCGCGCTGATGAAATATCGGGCGGGCCACGGCGAGGAGATCATGACCCCGCGTTCACAAGTCTATTGCAATCGCGCCCGCAACCGCCTTGTCGCAATGAATTCGGCCGCGTTAACGCAAGCTGTGGCCGCGCTGCCTCCGGCACCGCCGCCGGAGGCAGCTGCGACACCGGCCCCGACGACGAAATCAGTCCGAAATCAGAAAGCGCCGACACAGCCCAAGGACGTCTATGCACGCTACCGCCAGGGCACGGCAGCCGCCAGCCGCGCCTATTGGGCCGCGCACGAAGCCCGGATCAGCCTCATTAAAGCGCGTATCGAAGCGAGGTGGAAAAGCGTAGCATCGCGCTGACAAGACCGTTCGCTATTGGGCGGACATCACGACCCTTGACGAGCCTGTCACCGTCGATGGAAAACTGCGGGCGCCTGTTTTTCGCGGCGGACGTAGCAATTGGATCAACAGTTTTTTTTGCGTAAACCCGAATAGAGATCATGCACAACAGTTTGAGAGTTTTATTCGCAATCTTTGCGACCGCCGCCGTGGCCACGTCCACCTTCATCGCCATCCGGCTCGTCGTCGGCTTCAGCGGCTGAACCAGCCGGCGCCGCACCGTCTTGGGCGCACGCGCCTAGAGCCGCTCGCTGAGCGCGAGCTTGTAGCCGACGCCTGTCACCGTCGCGATCACGGGCGTGCCACTGCCGACGAGCTTGCGGCGCAGCCGCGCCACCAGCGCATCGACGGTGCGGATATCGACCTCGGCCTGGCGGTTGCTGACGACCTCGATCAGATAGTCGCGGCTGAGCGGCCTGCCGTCGGCGCCGACCAGCGCCGCGAGCAGATCGAATTCGGCGCGCGTCAGCGACACCGGCTTGCCGTCGCTGCCGAGCAGCTCGCGCCGCGTCAGGTCGATGATCCAGTCGCCGAAGGCGATCGAATTATGGTTGCGCGCCGCCTTGCGATCGATCGAGCGCCGGCGCAGCACGCTGCGCGCGCGCGCGAGCAGGTCGCGCAAATTGATCGGCTTGGTGACATAATGGTCGCCGGCGATCTCGAGGCCGAGGATGCGATCGACGTCGGTGTCGCGGCGGGTCACGAAGATGATGCCGGCGTTGCTGGTCGCCTGGAT
This sequence comes from Bradyrhizobium sp. GW821-FHT13H05, assembly GCF_058804065.1. NCBI lineage: Bacteria > Pseudomonadati > Pseudomonadota > Alphaproteobacteria > Hyphomicrobiales > Nitrobacteraceae > Bradyrhizobium > Bradyrhizobium sp. GW821-FHT13H05. Next base: position 372,638 of record NZ_JBXAPO010000004.1, read on the forward strand.
CTCCTTGGCGAGCTCAAAACCGTCGCCGTCGGGCAATTGCACGTCGAGGAAGACGAGGTCGGCACGCCCGCGCAGCGCCTGGCGGCATTCCGCACAGGAGCCGGCGCCGACCACGTCAAAGTTGTTCTCGCTGAAATAGCCGACCAGCATTGTCCGCGTCACCGGATCGTCCTCGACGACGATCAGCCGCTCACGGCCCGCCGGACGCACGTCCTGACGTCCGGAATCAGCCACGATGTTGGATGTCCTGTGTGCCTGCGGAGCGGCCTGAAAATTCAAGTCGTCGCGCAAGGCGCCGTCCTGTGAACGAACATTCACGACTGGTTCGAGCCCCCGAAATTGCCTGCTGGATACTAGGCGTGTTGTGCTGCCCAAACAATATTGGTCACAGTCTCGAAGTATTAAGTATGAATTGCCCCACAATTCTCATCCCGTGCATCATCATGCCGGCCTGGCCCGCGCGGGTGCCGCAACGCCGGCTCGACACCGCCAATTCCGTACATCCGGCTCCGGATTCAACCGCCGGTTAACGTAAAGAAAGCCTTCGGCTTCGGAAAAGCCGGCCACGCCTCTATGGTCCGCACTCGCGGATGGGAAACCACGGAGCAGGCGTGATGCAGGGGCAAGCCCGGTTGGCTGGAGGTCGAACTGAGGACGGAGCGACGCACCGCAGTCGTTCGCACAGCCTCGACTTCCTGCGCGGGCTCGCCATCGTCGGCGTGATGGCAATTCACGTTTCACAATCTTTTCCGTCGAACATCCATGCCGTCGACTTCGCCCTCATGTGCGGCTGGACCGGCGTCAACGTGTTCTATTTCGTCAGCGCCATGACGATGTGCCTGATGTGGACCCAGCGCAGCGAAACGAACCCGACGCGCAAATTCTACATCCGCCGCTTCATACGCATCGCACCGCTGTTCTGGCTCGCGATCCCGCTCTACCTCGTCATCAACGGCACGGGCCCGAGCTACAACGCACCTGACGGCATCGGGCCGCTCCAGGTGATCCTGACCGCAACCTTCCTGCACGGCTTCTGGCCTGACAGCGTCAACAGCGTGGTGCCGGGCGACTGGTCGATCGCGGCGGAGATGACTTTCTACCTGGTGTTCCCGTTCGTGATCTCGGCCTTCGGATCGCGCCGCTATCTCTATCTCGCACTGGCGATCGCGCTGCATCTCGTCAATGTCTGCCTGTTCAAGCCCTGGGCCTACATGTTGTTCTCGGCCTATTACGGACCCGGCCACGAGGCCTTCGTCTGGAACGCGCTGCATCTCAGCTTCCTGAACCAGCTTCCGGTCTTCCTCGTCGGCTGCGCGCTATTCTTCTCGCTGCGTGACGGCTTTGCCAAATCGGATGCGGCGATCTTCGCCGCCTTCACCGCCCTGTCCTTCATCGCCGATCGCGCGACCGGCTCGCATGAGTTCAACTATCTGATGATCAACCTCGTGCTCGGAGCGGGTGTTGCCGGCTGCATTCGTTTCGCGATCCGCCTGCAACCGCTCGAGGCGCTCGGCCGCAATTCCTACTCGATGTATTTGTCGCATTTCGCGGTGATCTTTGGCCTGCGCCAGATCTGGCCGCTCGCGGATGGACTGGTCTCGCTGCTGATCGCCTATGTGGCCGTCGCTGCGCTCAGCTATCTCGTCGCGCGCGCGACATGGCACCTGGTCGAGCGGCGCGCGCAGGACCTCGCGCATCGGCTGACATCTTCCGGATCAAGCCGCTCCATTATCCAGCCGACGATCGCGGCCCCCGCGACGGGCATGCGCTGACCGCAAGGGCTGATGCGGCTTGCCTCGCCGCCATCTTCGAATCTACTCTTCGGCCGGCTTCATCCTGGAGTAGACGCCATGGAAGTCATATTGCTCGGCACCGGCGGCCCGCGCCCGGACCCGCGCCGCATGGCGACGACCACGCTGATCAGGCTCGGCGAGGAGAACATCCTGTTCGACGCCGGCCGCGGCGTCATGGTGCAGCTCAGCAAGGCGGGCGTGCCGCTCGGCGCCATCAACACGGTCTTTCTCACCCATCATCACTTCGACCATATCGGCGACCTCTACGACGTGATGCTGAATTCGTGGATGCACGGGCGCAAGGACGATCTGCACATCTATGGACCGCCGGATACCGAACGGCTCGTCAACACGCTGGTCACGCAGGTCTACGACAAGGACATCGCCTGGCGCGATCAGGGTGAGCCGACATTCGGCGGCTGGAAGCCGGTGGTCGCAACGGACATCATTCCGGGTCCCGTTCTCGACACCGGACGCTGGAAGATCAGCGCCGAGCTCGTCTCGCATGGCGACGGCCTCGACATGTCGCCGGCGTTTCTCGCGCGCTGGATGTGTCTCGGCTACCGCTTCGAGGCAGAGGGCAAGGTCATCGCGATTTCCGGTGACACGGTCCCCTGCCCCGGTCTCGAGCGGCTGGCTGAGGGCGCCGACCTGCTCGTCCAGGTCTGTTTTCTCGCGACGCCGGAGATCAACAACGAGCATTTGCGCCGGCTTGCGAAATACACGATCGCCTGCGGCGACACCGTCGGCAAGGTCGCCGCCAAGGCCGGCGTCAAAAAGCTCGCACTGACCCATCACCGGCCGCGTACCGACGATGCCATGTTGAACGCGCTGCTCGCGGATGTCCGGAAGGACTATTCGGGTCCCGTCGTGCTCGGCGAGGACCTCACGCGGATCGAGGTCTGAGGGTCATTCGTTCAAAGTCGATCCGGCCTCAGGACGATCCCACCTCGATCCGGTACGACAGCTCCTCTTCCGCGCCGGCCGCGATGTGCATCAGGCCCGGCTTGTCGCTGAACTCGCCGTCGAAATCCTTGGGGCTGGCATAGCCGCGCCAGGGCTCGATGCAGAGGAACGGCGCGCCTGATGGTTTTGACCAGACGCCGAGCTCGCGAAAGCCGCGCCATGACATCTTGAGCCAGGGACCGGCGCCCTGCCCGGCCGCATAGCGGACCGCATGGCTGTTGACGGGATCGAGGATGACGGCGTCGTTGGTGAAAAGCGATTCCGACAGGGGAAGCACGGTGCCCCGGACGGGGCTCGGATCCGTTGCGGCGAGCAACAGTCCACCCTCGACACGGCGAACCGGAGACGGCTCCTCGTCCGTGAACGTCAGCGCGTAGCTCTGTTTCGGCACGCCGGCCTGAAGCGGCCAGTTGAAGGCGGGATGGCCGCCGAGCGACACCGGCAATGTCTCGCTGCCGGTGTTGACGACCGTGAGCGAGAGATCGAGACCGGCGGCGTCAAGCGTGTAGGTGGCCGTGAGCCGGAACGCGAACGGATAGAGCGCGCGCGTCGCTTCGCTGTCCTCGAGCACCAGGGCACAGCTGCTCTCATTGCGCTCCGCCCACGCAAAACGGCTGTCGCGCGCAAAACCGTGCTGGGTCATCCGGTAGGTCTTGCCCCGGTGCCGCATTTCGTCATTGGCGAGGCGCCCGACGATCGGAAACAGCAGCGGCGCATGGCGTTGCCAGGCGGGACCTGCCTGCCAGATGAATTCGGTGCCGCTGCCGTCCGTCAGTGAGCAGAGTTCGGCGCCGTGTGCCTTGATGGTCGCGGTGAGACTGGTGGTACGGAGGGTGTGCGTGTCGTCGATCATGACCATTAAACCTTGAAGTAGCCCCGATATCAGCCGGCGGCTCCCGTGACCAAAATCGCCCGATCCGTCATCCGTTCTCAAGGCATATCCAGGGAGGTGTGTTGCCACGCCGCCAATGGGCATCCCGTGAGGCGCCGTTCCGAGCGGGCCGCAACAGTCTCACGACCCTGATGACAGCTACTGCAAGATGGGGCATCAAATCTATGAGTTTTTCCCCGTTACTAAACTGCCGCAATTATCATCCATAAGGCGCCAATCCCGCCTTCCGCCACGGCCTGACGTTCGCTAAGGCTGCATCAATTCCCGCCAGTTTCACGAGACCGTCTCCATGTTCCCCAAGCCGAAATCCGTCTTGCTGCCCAACACCTACGCCTTCGAATCCGAGCCGATGGTGAAGGCAACGGGTTTCCGCGAATACGACGCGCGCTGGCTGTTCCAGAAGGAAATCAACCTGATGGGTGTGCAGGCGCTCGGCATGGGCCTGGGCGCGCTGATCGCCGAGCTCGGGGTTAGCCAGGAGATCGTGACCGGCCACGATTTCCGCGGCTATTCCGCCTCGATCAAATACGCGCTGATCTCCGGCCTGATGGCGGCCGGCTGCAAGGTTCACGACATCGGGCTTGCGGTGACGCCCATGGCCTATTTTGCGCAGTTCGACCTCGACGTGCCCTGCTGCGCCATGGTCACGGCCTCGCATAACGACAATGGCTGGACCGGCGTGAAGATGGGCGCCAACCGTCCGCTGACCTTCGGCCCTGACGAGATGACGCGACTGAAGGAGATCGTCCTCAACGCCGAATTCAAGAACAAGGCCGGCGGCTCCTACCAGTTCCACGAAAATTATCCGGCGCGCTATATCGCCGACCTCACCAACCGTCCGAAGCTGAAGCGCAAGTTGAAGGTCGTCGCGGCCTGCGGCAACGGCACGGCCGGCGCATTCGCGCCGCAGGTGCTGGAGGCGATCGGCTGCGAGCTGATCCCACTCGACACCGAGCTCGACCACACCTTCCCGAAATACAATCCGAATCCGGAAGACATGGAGATGCTGCACGCGATCCGCGACGCGGTGCTGCAGCACAAGGCCGATGTCGGGCTCGGCTTCGACGGCGACGGCGACCGCTGCGGCGTCGTCGACAATACCGGCGAGGAGATTTTTGCCGACAAGGTCGGCGTGATGCTGGCGCGCGACATGTCGGCGATCCACAAGGACGCGCACTTCATCGTCGACGTGAAATCGACCGGCCTCTTCATTACCGATCCGGTGCTGCAGAAGCAGGGCGCCAGGACCACCTATTGGAAGACCGGCCATTCCTACATGAAGCGCCGCACCCACGAGACAGGCGCGCTCGCCGGCTTCGAGAAGTCGGGCCACTTCTTCTTCAACAAGCCGTATGGACGCGGCTATGACGATGGCCTCGTCTCGGCGCTCGCGATCTGCGACATGCTCGACCGCGCCCCCGGCAAGTCGATGGCGGACCTGAAGAACGCGCTGCCGAAGACCTGGTCGTCGCCGACCATGTCGCCGCATTGCGCCGACGAGGTCAAATACGGCGTCATCGACCAGGTGGTGAAGCATTTCGAGGGCTTGCAAGCCAAGGGTGCCAAGATCGGGGGACAGGCGATCCGCGACCTCGTCACCGTCAATGGTGTCCGCGTCACGGTCGAGGACGGCAGCTGGGGCCTGGTGCGCGCCTCATCCAACAAGCCCGAGCTCGTGGTCGTGGTCGAGAGCCCGGTCTCCGAGCAGCGCATGCACGACATGTTCGAGATGGTGAACAGCGTGCTGCGCACCCATCCCGAAGTCGGCGAGTACAATCAGACGATATAGCCGCGACCGAACAACTCTGGCCGCTGCGTCGTACGCGACCACAAGACGACTACAAGCGGCCTAACTTCGCTTGTAGTCGTCTTCAATCCGGATGATGTCGTCTTCCCCGAGATAGCTTCCAGTCTGGACCTCGATCAGCTCCAGCATGATCTTGCCGGGGTTCTCCATCCGGTGCACCGCGCCCATCGGGATGTAGATAGACTCGTTCTCGTGCACGGTCTTGACGGTCTCGTTGACGGTGACGCGGGCCGCGCCGCGGACCACGATCCAGTGCTCGGCACGATGATGGTGCTTCTGCAGCGACAGCCGCCCGCCCGGCTTCACCACGATGCGCTTGACCTGGTGGCGCTCGCCATTGTCGACCGACTGATAGCTGCCCCAGGGCCGGTGCACCTTGAGATGCTCCTCGGTCACTTTCGGCGCGACCGTCTTCAGCTTCGTCACGAGGCGCTTCAGGCCGTTGGCATCCTTCTGGCGCGAAACCAGCACCGCGTCTGCGGTGGCGACCACGACGAGATCGTCGACGCCTTCGAGCGCGACCAGCGCGGCATCGGTGGTGACGTTGCAATTGCGGGAGTCTTCGAACACGGCGGCGCCGTGCGACGCGTTGCCCTGCGCGTCCTTGTCGGACAGCTCCCACACCGCGTGCCAGGAGCCGACGTCGGACCAGCCGCAGGACACCGGCACCACCGCTGCGCGCGAGGTCTTCTCCATCACCGCATAGTCGATCGAGATCGCCTTGGCGGAGCCGAACGCCTGCGGCTCCAGCGTCACGAAGCCGAGGTCGCGGCCGGCATTGGTGACGGCATCGGCGATCGCCTCCACGCTTGCCGCATCGACCCTGCGGTATTCGTCGAGCAGAACGGTTGCCGGGAACATGAAGTTGCCGCTGTTCCAGAAGTAGCCCGAACTGACGTAATCAGCGGCCTTCACCGCATCCGGCTTCTCGACGAAGCGCGCGACCGCGTGCACCGCGCCTGATATCACCTCGCCCGGGCTGATATAGCCGTATTCGGTCGCCGGCCGTTCCGGCTTGACGCCGAAGGTGACGATGCGCCCGGCGCTGGCGGCAGTGAGGCCCTCACGGCAGGCGGCGACGAAGGCGGCGTTGTCCTGCACGACGTGGTCGGCTGCGAGCGCGAGCACGATCGCATCGCTGGCGCGGTTCTGCGCGAACACCGCGCCGGCTGCGATCGCGGGACCGGAATCGCGGCGCATCGGCTCGAGGATCACGTCGGCCTCGATGCCGATCTCGGCGAGCTGCTCCAGCACCATGAAGCGATAGGATGCGTTGGTGATGACGATCGGGCGGTCGAACAGCGCGGCGTCCGAGACGCGCAGCAGCGTGTCCTGGAAGGTCGAGCGTGTGCCGAACAGCGGCAGGAATTGCTTGGGGCGCACCTCGCGCGAGGCCGGCCACAGCCGCGTGCCGGCACCGCCGCACATGATCAGGGGGATGATTTTTGAGGACATTGGCGAGCTACTCACGCGAGGGGTTATACATGGTGATACTGTCGATATCATTGAACGAAGCGTTCCAGGGTCTCGACGAGCGGCGTCGATGGCGCGAAGCCGATGTCGCGCCGGACGTTCGCGGCGAAAGGGCTGACCGGCTGCTTCGCGGAATGCTCGGTCGAATGCGGCAGGACGTAGTCTGCGCTATACACCGAGTTCGACAAGGCGTAGACGCGATACTCCCGGCCATGCAGGCCGGTTCGAGCACAGTGACAAGACCGTCATAATTGACGCGGTTGCTGGTGATGGGAGCGTCGATCACGCGCATGTCGGGCTGCGCGCCAGATGCACGACGCGGTCGGGCCAGACCTCGTCGAATACAAGCGCTACCGCGCATCAACGGCCGCTCACAAACATGCATTCCGACAAAGCCGGCAGCGCCAGTAACGATCACCGGCCGCAAGAGTATCAACGCATCCATTCGCATAGGAATGCCAGACCAAGACATGAGAGGCAAGTCCAACACGATTGCGACAACCGTCATGACCAAGCGGCTCCGAGCGAGCGCATCGAAATGGACAGGAACATGATGGCATCGTGCATGGCCGCATGCTATCGGCTGCAAATGCTCTAACTTAAGCGTCACATATGCAATACATCGTATGATCGGCGCGACTGCTCAGTCTTAAGGCAAGCGCGGGCGATGACGCGTAGCAAATAGGGTCAGCTTTGAAAGTCTCCATCAACGGTCGGTTCCTGTCACAGTCGCTAACGGGTGTTCAGCGCTACGCCGCCGAAATGGTCAAAGCGATGGATCACCTGCTCACGAACGGGGAGGCCCCACGACAACTCTTGGACGCAGAGTGGAAAATTTTCGTACCGCCCGGCGCGCAAAAGCTGACTGAACTTCGCCACATTCAAATCAAACAAGTCGGAACATTGAAGGGACACGCGTGGGATCAAATCGATTTAGCACGCGCTGCCGCCGGCACGCGTCTCTTGAGCCTCGCCAATTCCGGCCCAGTGCTCCACCGCGACCACCTTGTCGTCATCCACGACGCGCAGGTCTTTCGCAGGCCCGACTTCTTCAACTGGCGATATATGGCAGTCCACCGAACGATGGACCGGCTACTCGCCCGGCACGCAATCGTTGCAACCGTATCGGCCTTTTCCCGCAGAGAACTTGCCGAGGTGTTGAAACTATCGGCAACGGAGATCCCGGTCTTCCCCAACAGCGCAGAACATTTCGCAAAGACGAAGCCAGATCCCGGCATTATTGACCGGCTCGGCGTCCAGTCGCAAAAATTCTTTCTCTACGTAGGCTCGAGGACCAAGAACAAGAATCTTTCTGTCGCGATCCGCGCCCTCCGGTTGCTTGACCGGGCCGACGTTCCTCTGGTCATCGTCGGTGGCGACAACAGCAAGGTATTTCAGGACAATTCGGGCGAAGGCACTTCCGGCCTGCTGCTGGCCGGGCGTCTGACGGACAGTGAGATCGCAGCCCTTTATGCGCATGCGTCGGCATTCGTGTTCCCTTCGCTTTACGAAGGGTTCGGCGTGCCACCGCTCGAAGCCATGATCTTCGGTTGTCCGGTCATCGCCTCAACAGCTGATGCCGTCGTGGAGACGTGCGGTGACGCGGCTGCGTATTTTCGCGCCAACGATGCCGAAGCGCTGAAGCAGCTTATGCTCGAAAGATTGGCGGCCGGCGCAATCTCTGATCAGGAACGCATGAGGCAGCAGGATCGCGTGGCATTCTATTCGTGGACGAAGTCGGCGAAAGCCCTGCTCGATCATCTCGCTGGGCCGGCAAACATCGCCAGCGCCACCTGAAATTCGAAGAAACTCCCTGTCGCGCGCAATGGTTTTGCACAAACAGTTTGCAACTCGCGGCCCCATGCATAGTTCCATGAAAATTTTTTCGGTCTTGCGAGAATCTCCCACCAAAGATCTTGGCGCAAGATCACCACATCCCTGCCCCAATATCGCTACGTATTCGAGGAACTCTGTTCGCATCAGCGAGCTCAGAATGAGGATCCACGATGTCCGGCTCTCCCACGCAGCCCTACGCAAGGCAAACGATGAAGGTGCTGCACGTCGCCGAGACGATCCGCGGCGGAATCGCAAGCTACCTGAACGAGCTGCACCCGGAGCAACAGGCAAGCTTCGGGATCGAGAACGTTCACTACGTGGTGCCCTCCGATCATCGTCATGACCTCGCCGCGATAGATGACAGCCAGATCACGACGTTCGAACGGTCGGGCCGCAGCATTTCCGGGCTGTTTCAGATGCTGCGCGCCAGCATGCAAGCGCTGGATGCCTTTCGGCCGGACGTGGTGCATCTGCACTCCTCGTTTGCAGGTCTGGTGCTTCGCCCCGCGCTGGCGGCCCGTTCCGAAGGGCCGCGTGTGGTCTATTGTCCACACGGATGGGCGTTTTCACGCGAGACCGGCCGCCTCAGTCATCTCGTGACGAGGGCAGCGGAGAATCTTTTAGCGCGCACCTCCGACCGAATCATCTGCATCTCCGGCGACGAGTTCAACGAAGCGGTCCGCGCTGGAATTCCTGCCGAGCGCCTTACCCTCGTCCACAACGGCATATCGAAGAGCCGCACGCCGCACCCCGTCGCGGCAGATTGGACGTCCAAGAAGATCAAGGTCCTGTTCATCGGGCGCCTGGACCGGCAGAAGGGCTTCGATCTCCTGATCGAAGCCGCACGGCTGCTTGAGGACGTCCTGGACGTCCGCATCGTCGGCGCCTCCGTCGTCAATAAGTTCGAAGGCCCTTCCGTCCCAACCAACGTGTCCTTGCTGGGATGGCTGGACCGCCCGACCATCGAGACCCAGCTCGAGGCCGCCGATCTCGTCGTGATCCCGTCACGATGGGAAGCCTTCGGCCTCGTTGCCCTGGAAGCGATGCGCGCAGCCAAGCCGATCCTGGCCTTCCGCAGCGGAGCACTACCCGAGATCGTCGTCGATGGCGTTACCGGCGTGCTTTGCGAGCCCGTCGCCATTCAACCGCTCGTCGAAGGTTTCCGACGAGCGCTCGATCTCGATCTCAAAGTGTTGGGGCAGCGCGGCTACGATCGGTTCAAGCAGCTTTATGACGTTCAGAAGACGCATGGACAATTGCAGCAGGTCTACGCCGAGCTCCTCCAGGACAACCGGACACCGATCGAGGCCGAGGCGGGGTTGCAATCGGATCTCTCCAAGAATTTCTGATGGTCCACGCTTGCCCTCGCAGACGCAGGAGATCGCGATGGCAATGTCATGGACCGGATTTGGTGTCACCGCGAACGCATTACTCTCGAGCATGATCTAGCCGATGACACTGCCACGCATCTTGGTTCGCGATACCCTCCGCCTCACAAGCATCATCATCGCATCCGTTCTTCTGTCGGCCCCTGTCTGTGCTCAGCAAGCTCAACCGCTGGATGCTCGATTCCTGCTCGGTGTCGGCACCCATCAGGGGCTTGGTGGCCCGGTCAGCGCGCGCGGATATGCGCCTTCGGAGAACATCGCCCAGATCAAGCAACTGGGCTTCAACGCCTTCCGCGATGATTTTCCCTGGTCCGATTTCGAGCTGGCTGGACGCCGGATGGGCTTCACTCCGCGGCTCAGTAGGCTCGAGGCGCAAGTCAGGTCCGGCGTCGCCCGCCCCCTCCTCATTCTCGCATTCGGTCATCATCTCGTCCCGAATTCCTCCCCTCCAACGACCGACGAAGCCCGGCAGCGGTTTTCCGACTATGCTGCAGCAGCGGCGCAATCGGTGTTGCCGCAGCATCCGGTGTTCGAACTGTGGAATGAATGGAACCTTGCGGCGAAGAAAGATCCCGCATTCTCACCCGAAAACTATCGGGCGCTTGCCGAGGTCACGCGACCGGCGGTCAAGCGGGTCGCGCCGAATGCACCTTTCTTGATCGGCGCGCTCGGCGACGATCCGGGTTGGACGTGGACGGAGAAGATGCTCCAGACCGGCATTCTCCAATATGCCGACGGCGCATCGATCCATCTGTACAATTTCTGCATGGGACCATCCAAGCGCACCTCGGCTGAGGTCATCGACCGGCTCACGGCGTTTCACCGCCTCGTCGGCCAGGCCAGCGGAAACGTCGACTTCCCTGTCTATGTCACCGAGACCGGCTGGACCACTGCGACCAACAAATGTGGCGTCAGCGAGCAGGCTCAAGCGGACAATACGGCCCAGCTGATCCTGTGGGCGTCGACCGCCGCACGCTGGCTGAAGGGGATGTGGATCTACGAGCTCAAGGACAGTGGGAAGAATCCGTCGGAGCTCGAGGACAATTTCGGCCTCTATCGTTTCGACAATTCGCCGAAGCCGGTTGCCTGCGCGGCTCAGGGAGCCTGGGCCTTCATTCGCTCCAGCCTGGGCGCGGAGCGACGAGAGCTCGCCAGCGGCGTCGTGTCGATCAATGCATCAACGACGTCCGGCGGCAGAGTTGCGGTCTGGTCCGAGACTCCGGACCGGCGCTACGAAATCCGGCTCAAGGGCGATCCGCAAGGTGCAAGCTTTGCAACGCCGTGCGACTCAGCGGCAAGACCTGCCTCCGGCGTCTGGATCCCGGTCTCGAGCACACCGGTCCTGATTGCAGCCAATGACAGTGCCGTTCCCGTCCTGGAGATAAGGCCGGCGCGGTAAACGCAATTTTTGCAGGCATGAGGTTGACGCGATGAAAGTTCTTTTGACGTCCACGCTTTATCCGACGCCTCAGGCCCCGAAGATCGTTGGGGGTGCAGAGATCTTCGCGCGGCGTTTCGCCGAAGGCCTGGTCCAGCGCGGTGACGAGGTGGAGGTGATACGGGCCGCGTCCTCGCCTGGGCAGGCGCGCGAAAGCTGCAACGGCATCAACGTTTATTCCTCGCCGGTGCGGAACATCTATCTGCCCTTCGCCGAGCGGAAGAACCTCGCGCTGCGCAGCATCTGGCACGCCGTCGACGACTGGCAGATGCAAGCCCCGTTGATTGCGGAGCGTGTCCGGGCATTCAAGCCCGACGTATTGCATTCCAACAACTTGTCGGGCCTGACGACCGCGATCTGGCGCGTTGCCGCCCAGCTCGGCGTTCCCGTACTCCATACGCTTCACGACTATTATCTGACCTGTCCGCGCTGCTCTCGCTTTGAGACGGGACGCTCTTGCGAACACACCTGCACGAGCTGCGGAATTCTGACCTTTCACCGCAAACGTGCCACGCATTGGCTCAGCGCCGTAGTCGGCGTGAGTGAACGCGTCCTGTCTATTCATACCGACATGGGCATGTTCGCCGAGACGCCAATTCGCACCGTAATCCGCAATGCTTCGACCGAGCCACCGCGTGCGCCCTATCCGCGTCCGGTCTGCACCACGGAAGTAACGTTCGGATTCATCGGCCGTCTCACGGAGGAAAAGGGCATCGAGAATCTGATGCGGGCGCTTGCTCTGCTGCCCCGTGACCGCATTCGGATGTTGATCGCAGGTCGTGTTAGCGACGAGGAGAAACGACGCCTCAGGGCGCTCGCGCCGGATGCGCGAATCGAGTTCATGGGCTTCGTGGTGCCGGATGATTTCTACAAGCAGGTCGACGTGGTGGTCGCCCCATCAATCTGGCACGATCCCGGCCCGCTCGTCGTCGCAGACGCCAAGGCCGCCGGCAGGCCGCTGCTCGGGACGCGCTTTGGCGGCATGCCTGAAGTCATTGAGCACGGCGTGACCGGCTGGCTCACCGAAGCCGATCCGCAATCCCTGGCCAAGAGCATGCTCGCAGTCGCGGCGGATCCACAGAAGATCGACGAGATCAGCCGGCGCCTCATCGCAGATACCAACAAGTGGATTTTTGCCGACGTGCTGTCTTCATACAAGAACCTGTATGAACAATTGCGTCAACAGCGGATGTCCCGCCTGCATGCCGCGACGGCGGAGGCGCCGCAAGGACCGACGGTGGGCAAGGAACGCCTCATTCCGAGATGACACGCCTCTTCGCGATCGCGGGCTATTTCTATCAGAGCGCCGCGGCGATCGTCCTGATCTTCGCGATCAGCCATCTGCTGCCTGCGGCCGACTACACCAACTTCTCCCTCGCACTCGCCTCGAGCCAATTGCTCTGCGTCCTGACGTTCGAGTGGCTCCAGCTCGCCGGGCTGCGCTTTCTGGCCGCCGCCCGGGAGAACGAAACGCCCCGGCTGAGATGGTCGCTGTTTGCAGCGGGTCTGACGAGTGCCGGAGCACTCATCGTGGTCGGGAGCTGTGCCTCTCTGGCCAGCGCTCTTCCGACCGGGATCATCGCGCTTGGCCTCGGCATATCCGTCCTTCAGGGCTTGGCCGACCTCTATTTCCTCTCGGTGCGTCTGTCTGACCGGCTGGGCGTCGCGTCTCTTCTTCTTGCGCTGCGCGCCACCGCGCTTTTGACCGGGGCCGCTGCTGGAGGTGTGATTTCAGGAACGGCCGAAGCTGCGCTATCAGGGATCGCGTCGGGGCACGCTCTGGGCCTCCTCGCCGCGCTGGTCGCCTATCGCACGCCATTGGAGCGCGTGTCGCTGCGCACGACGCTCGCTGACTGGAAGGAGTTCTCCCGCTACGGCATGCTCGCGGCGGGCGCGTCGGTCATCCATCTGTCGGTGCCGGTGCTGCTTCGTGTCATTGTCATTGGCCGGTTGGGTGCGACGGGGGCCGGGGCCGGATTTTCGATCGCGCTCGATTTGCTGCAACGTCCCTTCTGGGTGCTCAACGCGGCCATCCACACTGTGAGCTATCCCGAGGTGGTCAACGACTTCGAAAATGGGACCGTCGCAAAATCGGTCCAATCGGCCCGGCGGATGTTCGAATTCATGATCTGCACGACCCTGGTGCTGCTCGGCGGTCTGGTCGGCTTCATCCCGGATGCAGCCCGTATCCTGGTCCCGCAGGAGAGCCTCGCTGGATTCCTCGAGACGGCGCCCACGGTCGCCGCCTTCTATTTCCTGCATACCCATCTGCAGGCGACCATCGCGGTCGTTCCCCATCTGGAGAAGCTTGCGACCAGGCTCGTCGTCGTCGCGGCCAGCCAGCTTGCGATCGTCGTGGCCTCGTCCCTGGTCGCGGTGCTGGCCGGACTGTCGCCGCGAGGGGCGGTCGGCTGCGCCGCGGCCGCAACGCTCGCCACGATTCTGGTCGCCCTCGGCCCGACCCTGCGATTCGAGGCATTCCCGCGCTGGTCGCTGGTCATGCAGGCGCTGGTGGCCGCGATCCTGATCGGATCGCTCGGCTCCATGCCAACGGAGCCGGCGGCATGGCTTGCCGGCAAGATCGCAATCGCTGCGATCGCAACGGCCACGATCGGCTGGCGCGGGGACTTTCTCATGTTGGCGCGCCGCGGCTGACTCCGCCGGTCTCCGGCTCTGACGCGGAACCGCCGGTCACCCCTGTCATGTCAAGCGGCGGTTTGCGCCATGCCTGAGCATGACACAACCATGACGATAAAATTACTCCATCTACCCGCCTACAGAAAAGGCAGATGCACCCGCCTCGTGCAGTCGGACGAATGAGATTGCATAAGAGGCGGGATAATTCGACGCGAACAGCAGACAGGACGACAACGTTATCCCCCAATTGTGCTGCGAGCAGGTTGCACCGCTCGGCCAAAGTCCGATGCGTGGAGCGAAAGTCGCGCGAACTGCGCATTCATTCAGCAGCGCAGAGCGTGGAAATCTCGAAAGCGCCTTCCTCACGCCATCGTACGCCGGCATCAGATCGATATTGTGCTGCACATGAGCAAGCCTGTTCCTGCACAAGGAACCCCGCTTCGCCAGCGATTTGTAGCTTCGATTTTTATCTGAAATTCACACTCGACAGAGAAGACTGAACGCAAATCCCTGCGAGCAATTTTGCTCGCGCTGAAATTCGAGTGTGAAATGTCGTCAGATCAAACCGTCCTTTCCGCCAGCGGCTTCATCAACTCCATCGGCGTCAATACGCATGCCGGCTTCGGGTGGACCGACTACAACAACCTCGCCATGATGGTCGATGACCTCAAGTATCTCGGCGTCACCCATCTCCGCGACGCGATGGGAACCAGCCCGGCTGCGCAACCTGTCATCGAGGGTCTGGCCGCCGCCGGCTACAAGTTCGACTTCCTGGTGTCGTCCGCCCTGCCCCAGACCGGCACGACCGGACTGCAGAACTACATCGTGTCGCTCGAGAAATTCGTGGCGAGCCATCCGGGCAGCATCAGCGCCATCGAGGGACTCAACGAGGCCAATCACCAGCCATTCAGCTACAACGGTAGCTCGAGCCTCACGGCCGCCGCTCAGTTCCAGAGTGCGCTCTATCAGGCCGTCAATGCCGATGCCGCGCTCGCCAGCATCCCCGTCTACAATCTGTCATTGGCCTACAACGATCCCCAGGGTTACAGCCAGCTCGGCAACATGTCGGGCTCGGTCGACTACGCCAACGCGCACGCCTATGTCAGCACCAGCCTGACACCCAGCAGCTCACTTGCGGCAACACTGAGCGCCGTCTCGACCGCGGCACCAGGAAAGCCCGTCGTCATCACGGAAACCGGCTACACCACGCAAGCCAACACCCAATATCTCGGTGTCAACGAGACGGTGCAGGCCAAGTCGATCCTGAACACCCTGGTCGATGCCTACAAGGCCGGCGTGAGCGCGACTTATCTGTACGAATTGTTCGACCGCGACTCGTCCGCGAGCAACACCAATCCCGAAGCCAATTTCGGACTGTTCAATTCCGACGGGACGCCCAAGCTCGCCGCGACCGCGATCCACAACTTGACGACCATTCTGGCCGATGACGGCAAGGGTAGTCAGCAGCCTACTGATCCGTTGAACTACACCCTGAGCAACATGCCGGCCTCGGGCAACAGCATGGTGCTCGGCAAGAGCAACGGTGCCTACGAGTTGGTCGTGTGGGCCGAGCCGAAACTCTGGAACGACGCCACCGATACCGAAGTCGCCAACACGGCCCAGACGGTCACGGTGAACCTCGGCGCCGTGCACCATACGGTGAAGGTTTACGATACGCTGACGGGAACCACGGCGATCGCCAGCTACACCGACGTCAGCACGATCACCATTCCGGTCAGCGATCACCCGCTGATCATCGAGATCGATGCGCCTGCCACCACCGGAACTCCGCCGGACACAAGGACCAGTGTCAGCGGTACGGCTGCCGAGATCGTACCGCAACTGTCCGACCTCAGCACGTCGACGGCGCTGCAGACCATCACGCTGACCGACTCGCACGTCCTGCCGGTCGCCTCGACGGCGACCATGGATTACATCATCGCTCATTACGGCAGCGCCCTCTCCAAGATCCAGGACGGATACTCGTTCTCGGTGACGAACTCGGCCGCGACCTGGACCAACACGAAGACTTACGACGCGAGCGGAAAGCTCCTCTCGAAGTCTGACACCGGCCTCAATTCAAGCGGGCAGCCGACCTCGACCACCGTCGTCTACACCGATGGTTCCCAGGACCTGATCAGCTACACCGCCGGTGTGAAGACGAAATTCGTTCATATCGGCACCGACGCAACCAGGACCACCGACACCTACAACACGGCCGGAACTCTTCTGAACGAAGTCGTC
This sequence comes from Bradyrhizobium sp. GW821-FHT13H05, assembly GCF_058804065.1. Taxonomy (NCBI): domain Bacteria; kingdom Pseudomonadati; phylum Pseudomonadota; class Alphaproteobacteria; order Hyphomicrobiales; family Nitrobacteraceae; genus Bradyrhizobium; species Bradyrhizobium sp. GW821-FHT13H05. The sequence goes on from NZ_JBXAPO010000004.1 coordinate 389,112, forward strand.
CAGAAGTCCGATGGCTATTACTCCACCACGCTCTATACGAGCGGCGTGAAGACCGCCGCCTACGTCAAGAATGCCGATCATTCCCAGGACAACTATACCTACAACATCAAGGGACAGACCTACACGACCCAGGTCCAGCATCTTGATTCGACGGGGAAGGTCACTTCGGTGACCCGTACCCATGCCGACGGTTCGCTGGATTCGACCCAGGTCTTCAACAGCGACGGCAGCAGCGTGATCACCACGTACAGCGCCACGGGGGTCAAGCTGGTCGAGACGACCTATCATGCCGACCACAGCAAGGACGTCTGGACTTACAACATCAAGGGCCAGACCTACACGACCGAGCACGACGTCTATGACGCGACCGGCTTCCTCACCACGCTGACGCGCCTGCACAGCGACGGCAGCCCCGCCTTCAAGCTGGTCCAGACGGCCGACGGCACCAAGACGACCGATTGGTACAATGCCGCCGGCAGCCTCACCAGCGAGGTCGTTCAGAAGGCCGACGGCTTTACCTCGACCACGCTCTACAGCAACGGCGTCAAGACCAACGCCTATGTCAAGAATGCCGACGGTAGCCAGGACAATTACGCCTATGGCGTCACCGGCCAGAGCTACACCACGCTGATCCAGCACGTCGATCCGTCCGGCAAGGTCACGGCCGTGACCCGCAAGCATGCCGACGGCACGCTAGACTATACGCAGGTCATCAATGCCGACGGCAGCAGCGTCGTCACCAATTACGATGCCGCGGGAGCGCGGACGAGGGAAACCGACACTCGCGCCGACGGCAGCAAGGATGTCTTCCTCTTCAACATCACCGGTCAGAACTACACCAGCGAGCACGACATCTACGATACGACCGGCTTCCTCACCACGCTGGTGCGCAGCCACGCCGACGGCAGCCTCGCCTTCCGGCTGGTGCAGAGCAGCGACGGGATCAAGACGACGGACTGGTACGACGCCAGCGGCGTTCTCACCAGCGAGGTCCTTCAGAAGCCGAGCGGCTACAATGCGACGACGGTGTACACCAGCGGAGTTAAAACCGCGCTCTACATCACCAATGCCGATCAGAGCCACGACAATTACAGCTACAACATCACCGGCCAGAGCTATACGACGCAGCATCAGCACCTCGACCCATCCGGAAACACGACCGAGGTTGTCCGTTCCCATGCCGACGGCTCGCTCGACTACACCCAGGTAATCAACAGCGACGGCAGCAGCGTCGTCACCAACTACGATGCATCCGGCATCAAGACGACGGAAACCGACTATCACGCCAACGGTTCGAAGGACGTGTTCCTGTTCAACATCGTCGGCCAGACCTATACGACCGAGCACGACGCTTACGATACGACGGGCTTCCTCACCAGCATCGTGCGCACCCATGCCGACAACAGCCTGGCCTTCACGCTGGCGCAGACCGCCGACGGCACCAAGACCTCGGACTGGTATGATTCCAAGGGGGTCCTGACCAGCGAGGTCACGACGAAGCTCGACGGCTACAGTTCGACGACCGTCTATACCGGCGGCGTGAAAACCGCCGCCTACATCAAGAACGCCGACGGCACATCCGACAATTGGGGCTTCAACATCACCGGACAATCCTACACCACCCAGCATCAGCACCTCGATGCATCCGGGAACATCGTGGCCCTCACCCGGACCCACGCCGACGGCACGCTGGACTACACCCAAATCGTCAACAATGACGGCAGCAAGCTGACCGACATCTACGACAGCTCCGGCACCAAGACCCAGGAGGTCGCCAACAACGCCGACGGCAGCAAGGACGTCTTCCTGTTCAACTTCAACGGACAGACCGGCACGACGCAGCACGAGCACTACAATGCGGCCAGCGCGCTGCAGTACTTCGACGACACCAAGACCGACGGCACGCACAACGTCACGGCCGTCGCGAGCGGCGTGACCATCCAGGGCGGGGCCGGCAACGACGTGTTCTCGACGGCGCCAGGCTCGACGACCGTCGCCTACGATCACGGCCAGGACCAGATCCTGAACTTCCATGCCGGCGATGCCACCAATCACGACACGATCGCGATCTCGAAACTGCTGGCTGCGGACTACGGCCATCTGCAGATCACGCAGTCCGGCAACAACGCCGTCATCACGCTGTCGGAGAGCGATTCGATCCTGCTGAAGAACGTCTATGTGAGCAGCCTGACGAGCCACGACTTCGTGTTCGTCTGATCGCCGCAGATCGTCATGCGGGACCGGCCAAGGCAGGCCCCTGCCTTGTAAATTAGCTAGGCGCCTGCCTCACCGAGAGGCAGGCGCCTGCGCTTTGATGATTCAGTTTTGTGCGAAGCTGGCCAGGTCCGCCATTCCAAGCGAGCTGATCTGCAACTGCGCCGTGTCGGTCGATCGGACGCAGCGAACTTGCGTCACAATTGATCTCTAGAAGGAGCCACCGCCGCAAGGAATTCGACGCCCGATGGAAGTCAGTGAAGCAAGACGTTTTGTCGTTCTCGACTTCTACCGCTTCGTTGCCGCGCTCGGCGTTTTCATCTTCCATCTGAAGACCATTGATCAGGGCATCTCGCCGGCCTGGAACGGGTCCTATGGCCTTTTCGTCGACATGTTCTTCATCTTGTCGGGCTTCGTGATCTCATATTCCTATCCGTCGGACGCACGTGGCGTGCGCGGCTACTCCCGCTTCATGATCCGCCGCATTGCGCGGATCTATCCCCTGCATCTGCTGAGCCTGCTCATCTTCGTGCTGCTCATCGGCGTCGGCCTGGAGCGCACGGCAAGGTCGACCCCGCTAGACTTCCTGTACAACCTCTTTCTGGTCCAGGCTTGGGGCGTCAGCGATCACCTCAGCTTCAACTCGCCGTCCTGGTCGATCAGCGCCGAATTCTTCTGCTATCTGATCTTTCCGCTGCTGATGCTGCTCGCCCGCAAGGTCAAGCCGGTGGTGCTGGCAGCGATCGTCGCGGTTCTCTATCTGGTCCTGGCGCATGGCCATCTGCCGATCTGGCAGGAACGATCGCAGATGTACGGGGCCAATTACGACTACGGCATGCTCCGTGCGCTGCCGAGCTTCCTGAACGGCATTCTGCTCGCCATTCTGTTCCGCCTGTCGCCGCCTTACCGGGACAAGCGGGTCGTGTTCGCCGGCATCGCCATGTTCGCCGTCTCCGTGCTCGTGCTCAACGTCTTCGCCAAGCCAGATCTGGCCATTCTGCTGTTCTCCGGCGCCATCCTCCTCACCGCTGTGGGCGAAAGCGCCTTCGCCAAAGTCCCGGGCGCGCGGCTGCTCGGACGGCTCGGCAACACGTCATATGCAATCTACATGCTGCACGATGCCGTTCTCATCGGTGCGTTCAAGCCGTTGTGGACCGCACTCGGACTGCGCACGGACCAGTTCGGCCTGTTCGCCCTGGCCTGCTGCGCGGTGCTGACGATCATCGCAGATCGCACCTACGCCTATTTCGAAAACCCCACGCGGCGCCTGATCAATCGCTGGGCCGACGCCGGATCCATGCCCGCACGCAAGGCTCAGCCCGTCGAAACACCACTGCGTTTCGACAACACGGAGCAGGCAACCAACTGACGCCTGCAAGGCGCTCAGGCGACCCTCCCGCCGGCCTCCTGCACGATCCGCATCGCTGCGCCCTCGCCCAGCAGCGGCGCAATGTTGGCACGGGACAGCTCCATGACGCCCGGCAGCACCTGGCGCACCTGCTCGCCGGCGGCTTGGTACGTGCCGAAGAAATGCAGCAGAAACCTCTCAAAACTGTCCGCGACGAGGAACTGGGCCGGCGATAGCAGCAGGGATTCGCTGACGCCAAAATGCGCGAACAGGCCCTGGAACTTGTCCTGGTAGGTGATCGCCGCGACGGGCGTTCCCTGCCCCAGCGCAGCAATCGCCAAATGCATGCGGCCGGTGATCACGCCGTCGACCAGACCAACCACGGCCTTGATCTCGCCAGCCGACAGAACCAGCTCGACATGATGTACGTGCTCGCCAAGCGTGGTGCGAAGCCGATCGGCCAGCGGCCGAAGACAATTGTCGTCGGCGATGCCGGGGCGATAGTCGTGCGCGAGCAACAACCAGCTCACGTTGTGCTCCCGCGTCAGGCGCTCCATGGCCCCCGCCGCAAGCTCGATCATCTGCTGGAGCTTGGCGGGCTCCGGCTTCTTGAACAACATCGGATGGATGTTGAAAACGAAGACCTTGCGACCCTGCTCACGCTGCCGCGCGATCGTGGCTGCAATCTGCTTTACCGAGGCGGTCTCGGTGCGCGGCGTCAGCATGAACGCTGCGTCGGCGACGAGACGCGCGCGCTTCTGAGCGAAGTCGTCGAAACGACGGAGGGATATCGCATCGCGCAGATTCAGGACCACGCCCGGATCCAGCAATCGAAACACTTCGCGCAGCGCCCTCGCCGGCCGGGAATTGAAACTGAAGCCGAGTACGCTCACCTTGGCGCCGAACGCCGCCATCAGGTCGGCAACGAGCAGCATGCGCGCGGCGTCCACCGGAGAATAATAGCCGTCAAGCACATCGGCCCCCAACACCAGTCCGAAGTCCGGCCGGATCAGGGACAACTCCCGCGCCACCGTCTCGTAGGAAAACGGCTGCCTCCAGATCTCCAGCGGCTTGTAGCCCATGGCGCGCACGTCGGCGCTGGCCGCCGCAGTTGCGGTGACGATGTGGATCTCGACGTCCGGATAGGTTCGCTTGACCTCGCCGGCCGCCGCCTCGATCATCGCCTCATCGCCGCGCGATTGATGGATGCTCCAGGGATCGGACGGCAGCAGAACGAGCCGCCGCGGATCGTTGCGCGGCGCGGCGTTGACGCCGACGTCCTTCCTCGCAATCTGCCACCTGCGCAGCTCGAGCAGATCGACTGCAAAGGGTGTATTCTTCGCGCTGTTGAGCCAGCCTCGGAGGTGCCTGCGGACGGGCACGGGGATCAATTGCTTCACGACATCCTCCACGTCTTCATTAAGCGGCCGCACCGCGCTTCACGACGAAATCGATCAGGGAGAAGAGCTGCTTCCGCCAGAACAGCAGGATACTCACCAGATACGTCGCTCCGAAGCACGACGACAGCAGCCCCATCCGCAAATAGGGGTTCAGATTCGGGGTCGCCTCACGGCACAGCACGACCGCCCCATAGGCCAGGACAATGGCGCAAAGGCAGCCGGCGATCGGCCGCAGAAACTGACTCCAGCTCAAACCCAGCAGCCGGAGCGCCAGCGCGAAAGTCACCGGTGTCACCACGAGCTGCGCAAAGGCGAATATCGTGGCGAGCTGGCCTATGTCGTGGGACGGAAGCAGGAACATGGCAGGCACGACCGTGCAGAACTTCAGGATGTTCAGCAGGAAGACGTAGTTAGGCTTGCCCAGGGCGCCGAAATAAGCGCTGTTGACGAACTGCACCGTCTGAATTGCGCCAATCAGCATCAACGGCCGCATCACCGCTTCACTGCCGCTCCATTTCGCTCCGAACAGCAGCAGGGAGAACTCCGGTGCGATCGCCGCGAGCAGCACGAAGACCGGAGAGCCGACCAGCGCACCGAGACTGACGCTGCGCAGATAAGCGCCCGCAATGCGATCGCGCTCGTGAGCAATCCGGGACAGCGCGCTCAGCGCGACGTCCATGACGGCCTGGGTCAGCAATTGCATCAGGATGATATAGACCCGCGCGCCAACCGTGTAGATTCCGAGCGCCGCCACGCCATAGAGGGACAGGATGATCATGTCGATGGTACGGACGATGGCGAAATCAAGCAGCCTGTTCAACACCACGTGGACGCTGTAGCCGGAGAGCTCGGCAAAACTCTTGAGGTCGTAGCCCCGCATCGGCAGCCATCGCGGCTGGCTCCAGAGCCACAGGCCGCTGATTGCACTCTGAACCACCACCTGGATGACGAGGCTAAGCGCACCAAAGCCGGCATAGGCGCAGGCAATCCCGACGACGCCGGAAATGGCGGTCGCCACCATGGTCCTGACGGCAAGCACGCGGAAATCCATCTGGCGCTTGTACAGCGCTTCCTGGAACAGTGTCGCCGTGCCGATCGGAAGCGACAGGCTCGCGGCCGTCAACAGCGGCGCGAGCCCCTTCACGTCGAGCCAGCGTTCGATATGCGTTGCAAGCAGACTGATCGACACCGCCAGAATGGCTGAAGCCGCGAATGAGCAAAAAAAGGGCAGCGTCACATCGGCAGGCTCGAGCGTGCGCCGCTGAATCAATGCGTCACCGAATCCAAACTCCGAGATCGAGCTCAGAAGCAGCAGGATGAAGGCGACCAGCGCGGCGAGGCCGAAATCCGATGGATCGAGCAGCCGCGCCAGGACCAGGAACAAGACGAACGACAATGCGCGGCCGCCCCAATTCTGGGCAAGCGACCATAGCAAGGCGACCACGACCTGATGTTGTCCGGACTTCGTGACGTTCATCAACAAATCGACCCAATTCCGACAGATCCAACCACAATCACCCGCTATGGAGTGACGATCGATGGCCACTTGCGATGTGTCCACTTCCGCGATCGCTTCGGCGACCAAATGCTCGCGACATTGCGACGACGTGATGGCAATCAGCGAGTGCCATCGAGAAATCCGATTTAGAGTAGAAGTGAGTTCAAATCGTGGACTACACTTCAGTGGTTCTCAGCGATGTGATGCAAGATGGATGCCTTGACAAATTCGCCTACTCCGCCTGCCAGTCGCAGCAACAGACGCTTGCGTGTCGCGATCTACGCCCCGCATTTTGCAGAATATTCCTACCGCCTCGCGTCGGGATTGGCGCATCATTGCGACGTCCGTCTCGTGCTCAATCGCAAGGATGCCAACCAGCAATGGGAATTGGGTGACATCGCGGTTGCAGCGCCCTTCAATACGCGCATCCGCGACCTCAGCCTGCGCCGCGGCGGCGCGCTCGGCATTCCGGCTTCCTTCCTCGACATAATTTCGTTTCGTCCAGACGTAATTCATTGTCACGAAGTTCCCGAGATCTACACATCCAGGCTGATCCAGCTCCTGCGACCGCTCGGAATTCCACTGGCGCTGACCGTGCATGACGCCATTCCACATTCGGAAGGCGGTTCAGGCACCTCGCCGCGCGAAGATGCCTGGCGTGGGCATATGCGCGCATCGGCCTCGCTCGTCACGATGCACGGCCAAAGCTGTGTCGGTGATTTCCATCGCGCCTCGCCCGACTTCAAGGGCCGGGTCCTGTCCAGTATGCATGGCGTGCTCATGGTTCCGCCGGCGCAAAGCGCGGTGACAGAGCCAGAACCCGCCCGCATCCTGTTTTTTGGACGAATGTGGGCCTACAAGGGCCTGGATGTCTTCATCGATGCGCTCGACCTTCTGGCCCAGCGCGGGGTGGCGCACGAAGCAATCGTCGCCGGCCGCGGTCCCGAGATGACGCGTCTCGGCGCGCGGATGGAATCGATGCCGACCGTCAAGACGATCAACGCCTACATCTCTCCGCAGGATACCGGACGGCTGTTTCAGTCCGCGACCGTGGTTGCCCTGCCCTACAAGGATGCGTCGCAAAGCGGCGTGCTGGCGTCCGCCTATGGCAATTGCCGCCCAGTCGTCGCAAGCGCGACCGGCGGAATCCCTGACGTCGTGACTGACGGCGTCAACGGGCTCCTGGTCCCTCCCGGTGATGCCGTCGCATTGGCCGATGCGCTCGAACGCGTCCTGACCTCCCCATCGCTCGTTGCGAGATTGACCGAGGGTGCACACCAAACCGCTACCGGTCTGCTGAACTGGGACCGCATCGCCGAAGGACTGTTACCCGCCTATTATCAGCTCGCCGGCCGCACAGTGAGCCAATCATGATCTATTAGACAGACTGCTCCATCTTGCTCAGCGGTCGAAACAGCGTGGCGCGAACCGCGCCATCCAGCAGACGCCTCAGCCTGACCTCGATCAGATCGTAGCTGATCGCACTCGCGACCAGCGACATCAACAGGCCGAGCACGATGAAGCCTGCCCACAATAACCAACGGTCGACGCCGGCTGCGACGAGCTTCAGCCCGATCATCTGCAAGGGAAACAGCACAAAGGGATGCACGAGATAGAGGCTGTAGCTGATCTTGCCGACATATTGCAGGGCTGGTGTGCTCAGAGCCTTGGCAAGCCCCGAGTCCGGGGCCAGCACCATACCGAACAGCACAAGACCGGGAATGAGGGCCACGAACGGGTGGAATAGCACGAGGCTGGCGTACATCGCCGCGCCACAGGCCAGGCCAGCGATCAGGCCGGCGGGTCCCGGAATGGAGATACGAAAGCCGGTGGCGCTGAACAGCATTCCGATGCAGAAGAACGCCGTGATCGGCCAATGCAGGAGGCACGCCATCCCGAGCAGGAGCAGCGGCGCCGCCAACAACCGCCCCCCGAAACGCAGCATCGAGAACGTCAGCGCAAACCAGATGTAGAACGCCCACTCATAGGTCAATGTCCATGCATTCTGCTGGGCAATGGGCAAGCCCAGCACATCCTGCACGAAGAACAGATTCGCCGAGAAGATCGCAGCAAAGCTGGCCAGATCGATGCCGCGGAAGAACTTGTAGCCGACGATCGGTCCGACCACGAACAGGGCAAGGTGCAGGACGACGAACACCGGCATGATGCGCAGGATTCGATCGAAGAAGAACCGCCCCACCGAGCCATGACGCACAAGGCTCGCCGGAATCAGGAAGCCGCTGATCATGAAGAACAGCTCGACGCCGTGCCCGCCGACATTGATCGTCGATTGCAGCCAGGGCCAGAGCGGTGGCAGGAAGCCGGGATTCGGGATGTCGTACATGCCGCCCTTCGGCATGTCGTAGAAATGGTCCATCAGCACGCTCAGCGCCGCGATGCCCCGAAGTCCCTGGACCGACGGGACGAACGATCCGTCATACGCGGCGCCGTGCTGGTGCGGTGCCTTGATCACTCCGCTGCACCCTGCGTGCTGAGCGCCGGATCGAGAACGACCGGCTTCCTCCGCGCCGAGCGAAACTTCTGCCCGAAGGAGATGCTAGGCTTCTCGACGAACGCGAATGTCATCCAGCTGACGAGGATCGACAAGGCCACGATCAGGGCCATGAAGATCGACCACCCCAGCGGTCCGTCGCCGAGCCAGACGAATTTGTGGACCCAGACGATCACGAACGGCGACATCAGGTAGACCGAATAGCTGATCACACCGACGAACGCCACGGGACGCCATGCCAGCCTCTCGCCGAAGACGGCAAAGACGATGAAGACGAGCGCAGCGAAGACATAGGCCAGCCCGATCGAGTAGGTGTAGAAGAAGTTCTCCTGATAGACGCCGCCGAACCGCCGGTCGGCCAGCGTGATGGCGAAGATGGCATAGAGAAGCGTGCAGACGGTCACGTGGGACCATCGAAGCTTGCCGCCGATCACCGCGTCACGAATGACCTTGCCGAGGAACATGGCCGAGAGGTTCAACCCGACCTCCATCAACGACGAGACCGTCCTGTTCTCGATCAGAAGCGCGGCTGTGATCCCGATCAGCGCGGCAGCAACGACGATCGTCACCGCGGTGAAGCGGCGGTTCAGTAGCCCCATCGCAAAGAGAGCGGTACATCCGACGTAGAACAACAGCTCGATTGCCAGCGTCCAGTAGAACACCCAGAGATTTGGGACGTTCACGAAGGTCTGCAACATCGTCACGTTCACGACGACCTGCGACAGCGGATAGACCTTCGCTTCCAGCATCTGCATCGTCACCAGCCCGACCAGCAGCGAGGTCCAGTAGGCCGGGTAGAGCCGAAAGAAGCGGCTGATCGCAAAATCCCGCACAGGCGTCGCGCTATCAGGGAAACTGAACGGAATGACGAAGCCGCTGACGAAGAAGAACAGCACAACGCCGAACCGGCCGAAATTCATGTAGTAGCCGATCACGTCGTGAATGGGCCAGTAATACGCGCCGGTCGGGTGTTTCTGCACGATCACCTCCAGCACGTGCTGGACCAGCACCGACAGCACGGCGATGCCGCGCAGCGTATCGATGAATGCGAGCCGTTTATGCATCATTCGTTCTCACCTGGTCCTGCCCGCCGCCTCTGGTATGTCCGCGCCGAAGCCGTCCACTGACCGCACCGGCCTCGGCATTGGGATTGTCGGGGCGGCAGCCGCCCGTGCAGAGGCGGCGCGCTTCGAGAACACCTCGCTGAAGCTCAAGGCGATGATCAGGAGCCCCGACGCCGGGCCGTAGTTCAGGACGGTGATCGTGAACAAATTGACCACGAAGATCAGCGTCAGCTTGTACACATCGGTTGCCCCGAATGTCGCCCGGAACACCATCACCATGAACGCGACGAACGGCAGCCCGAACATCAGGTAGGTCCCGATATAGAAATTGTCGACAGGAACCCAAAAGGCGGCGAGCGGCGAGAACAGCTTCTGCGGGTAGTTGAAACAGCCCGCACCGCACCCGGTCACCAGACCAATCGGCATGAGCTGGCTCATATAGACAAAGGGCAGCTGCCAGCTGTTGTTGATGCGATCGAGAATGCTGAACAGGGTCGAGTGCGGCACCGCCGCGGTCCCCGAAGCGAGCACAATCATGAAGAACGGCACGAAGATCGCGGCGAAAGACCATTGCGCGATGGATCTGATCGCCGGAAAGCGCGATTTCTCCGGCAGCATCCGCACGAACACCAGCAAAATCAAATAGAGGACGAGAACGATCATGGTCGTCTTGCTGGTGGTCAGGCGAATGGTGTAGATCGCAAGGGAGCCGAACACGAGGCACCACAACGTGCTCATGCGAATCGACGTGATTGCGAACGACACGAGGATGAAGAAGGCGGCCATGGTGTTGTCGGCTGCAAAGCCCATCAAGCGCTGATCGTCGCCGCCATAAGCCCACCAGAGTCGACCGGCCTCGCGCACGGCGCCGAAGGACTCGTACTTATAGCCCACCCAGGGCATCAGGTAGAACTTCGTCAGGAGAACGCCGATCACCGAGAGATAGAAGGTTGCGGCGATCACCGACAGCAGCTTTCGGTACGAGCCCAGGCTCGAATCGCAAAAGCAGAATCCAACGAACACCGGCAGCATCATCTTGAACGACGAGATCGCGGCGTTGGCCGTTCCCATCATGAAGTAGCCGAGCACGAGCGACAGCATGATCTGAACGAGCACCAGCAGGGCCAGGGTGCTGCGATTGCGCAAGACACAATGGACAAAGAACTGGGCAAGGCAGAGGAGCGCAACGCCGTCGGGCAGATACCACAGCGCATCCACGTGATAGATGCTGGTATAATAGCGCATCACGCCGCCGAAGGCGTCGCGGACCAGATAGACCGCGAGCGCGAGCGCCTCGATGTTGAGGCTGATCAGCGTGATTTTCGGCCTATGCAGCGCGAGAATGCTCATACCGGGCTCAGTTGCTCAGCCGCGCCGAGCGTGCGGGAGACGGCGAGAATTCCCGGCGGCTTCCAAGCGCATTTCGCAGCAGCTTGCCGCCGGGAATCTCGACATAGAGATACGTGAAATGCGAAACGATCAGCACGGCGGCCAGCCCGACGACGAGGTTCAGCGTCGCCGGCAGGCCCGGCCAGATCGCGTCGAGCGCGGCGATCCGCCCCATTCCGACCGCCCGCACGAAATACTCGGCGAGGAGCACCACGAGCGCGTGCACCATATAGATGGAATAAGAGCGGCGCCCGAGCCAGACCAGCGGCTTGGCGACCAGAATCCGCGGCACCAGCTGCGCGTCCGGAAAGGCCAACAGGCTGCCGAGAAAGACCGCGAACGTCACCGGTGCGAGGAACGTTGCCGCAGGGTTGGTCTCCGCCAGGCTGACCAGAACGATGCTGGCAATCATGGCGACGAGCTGCAACGCACCCTGCACGGCAGGGCCCGGCTTGCCGGGCAGGCGATCGACAATCCTCACCGTCAGCACGCCGAGAAAGAAGCTGACGAAGCAGCGCAGGATGCCGAAATCGGTCTGGAGCCCGAGGCTCCTCTTGTCGAGCCCGAAGATGATGAAGACCAGGCTTGCCACCGCAAGCAGACCACAGAGAACATAGAACAGAGTCAGCGACCGCACGCGTTGGGAGAGCAGCACGATCAGGCCGAACACCAGATAGGTGTAGAACTCGACGCTGATGCTCCAGCTCGGCGCATTCCAGCTGAGATAGTCGATGAACCCCATCGAGTGGAGCAGCAGAACGTTGAGAACGAAGGAATAGGCGTTGTTCACCTCGAAGGCCGCCGGCGCGGCGACCACCACGCCCGCCATCACCAGGCCGATGCGCAGGAGGCGGAACAGAAGATTTGCGATCAGCATGACGATGTGCAGCGGATAGACCCGCGCCAGACGCCGCACCATGAACTCACGCAGCGAAAATCGCCCGAAGCCGCTCTCGACATAGCTGAGCGACATCACGATGCCGCTGAGAACGAAGAACAAATCGACCAGCAGCCACGCGCTTCTGAAGAACGAGCAGTTGATCCACGCGTTGTGCGGAAACGCAGCAAGGAACGTCGGCATCAGCAGCAGATGGTGAATCACCACCGACGTCGCGGCAATGCCCCGGATACTGTCGAGCGGCAGGACATGCGCCTTCTCACGATGAATCAGCTCCGTCACATCAACATTCCCAAGCTATTGCACCGCAGCACTGTGTATCAGCTCTCGCGCGCTTTCAATCTTCACGATTGCGGACTCGCGTCGGACGCATGACAGCCGACGACAAATTCATCGCTCAAAGATCGTTTCGACACGCAAGCGACAAGTTCACGCCATTTTTGTTTTTAGCGCATGCAAGGCAACGCGCGAATCTTCTCGGATGCAGATCGTTGCGAACATTTGCGTGCAAACCATGCGCGAAACCGGGCATTGTTACGATGCGATCCATACGGATGACATCGCTGGCCCGCGCTCATGTGTCGCTGGAACAATCTCGCGCACGAAAGCCTGTGTCACTTTTGCGACGAGTGATGTCCGATTATCGCCTCATACATTCTCACACTGCAAAATTCGTGAGCGCCAGATTGCCGACCTCGCAGGCATTGCAAGCCATCTCTCATACAACCGTCTGAAAATCAGGCAGCGCATGCAATCGACGCGATTGAAGGAACCAACTTTTGCATCGCACAAAAATTGACACAGTTACTCGCCAAGATCCGCCTGTTTTCTTCTTGCAACAGGAACGAAGGGACACGGATGAGCTGCGGACTAACGCATCTTTGTACCAAGCCGAGATGGCTATCCATTGTCTTGGCCGCTTCTTCTCTGATCGCGTTGAGCATCGGGGCCTGCCACGCCCAGTGCATCGACTTCTCAGACCGCGCCCCGCAACCCGAACTCGACGCGTTCGTTAAGTCGCCGTCCTCGCTCCTGGAACGGCTGCGCAACGACAAGGAGAAGCTGAGAGCCCGCCTGTCCATCTATATCGCGACAAATCCCTCGGTATTGCCGTCCGTGCAGACGCTCATTTCCGAGTCGACGTCAACCGATCGTTCGTCGATCGGCGCGGCGCTCCGGATTGCGGAAGGACGCTGCACATCGACGAAGCCGGCCGCGGCGCGCAAGATCAAGGATTTCACGCAGCGAATAGGCGATCTCTCCGTACAGGCAGGCTATTCGGCGGCGGGAGAAGATGACTCCGGCGTCCAGGCGCAATCGCAAGACAAGGGCGCAGCACAACCGTCTCGCGGCGGAACTCTTCTCGAAGGCGAATGGAAGACCAAGCTGACTGACCCGTTCAAGCCCGTTCCCATTCCGTATTGATCCGTGATCGTCAAAGGCAGTGAATTTGCAAATGTATCAGCCCAGAGAACAGTTCCAGTCGGGACACAGGTTCGGCATCGAGTTCGGCGGCGCGGTCCTCAGCTTCGAGCGCGTGGCCGACGTCCTGCGCCGCCAATGGCCGCTCGTCGCCGTGACGGTCGGAGTTTCGCTGGCTCTGGTGCTGGTCTACGTGGTCCTGGCGCAACCAATGTATACGGCGAACACCCGTATCATGATGGATACGCGGCAGGCCCAGGTTCTGGACAAGGACAGCGGTTCTAATACCGCGCTCATCGATACCGGCTTCGTCGACAGCCAGGTCGAGGTGATCAACTCGGACGATTTGATCCTTTCGGTCGTTCGCCGTCTGCATTTGACGGACGATCCCGAGTTTAATGGTTCAGCTCCTGGCCTCCTTACAGCCATCCTTGGCAAGGTGATGTCGTTGTTCGAATCCGGCGAACCGCCGACCCAGGAGCGGATCGAACATGCTGCGGTCGAGCTGGTTCAGAAGAATCTGAGAGTAGAACGCGTTCTGACCACGTATGTTCTGTCCCTCAACTATCGCGCGCGGACACCGGACAAGGCCGTCAAGATCTCCAATGCCATCGCCGACGCCTACATCGTTGGAGCCCTGGAGGCCAAGTATCAGTCCACCAAACGGGCGAGCGAATGGCTCCAGCAGAGGAGCATCGAGCTGAGTGAGCAGGCAACAGCCAGCGATCGCGCCGTGCAAACCTTCAAGGCCGAGCACAACATTGTCGGAACCAGTCGGGGCCTGATGTCTGAACAGCAGCTGTCAGACCTGAATACGCAGCTGGTTCAGGCGCGGGCGGCAACGGCCGAGGCCAAGGCTCGCCTCGATCGAATCGAGGCGATATCCGGTCAGGACGTCACGCAATCGACGGTGACCGATGCTCTCAACAACTCGGTCATCACCCGCCTGCGCGCGCAATATCTTGACATCGCGGCCGACTATGCCGACTTGTCCAAGCGCTACGGCAAAACTCATCTTGCGGCGGTCAACCTGGCCAGCAAGATGGATGAGCTGCGCAAGAATATCGCCGACGAGCTGCACCGGATTAGGGACGCCTATCGCAGCGACTATGAGATCGCAAAGAGCCGGGAAGCATCGCTCGACAAGAGCTTAAAGGACCTCGTGGCCCAGGCCGGTCACACAGGTCAGGCGGAGGTCCAGCTGCGCGATCTCGAGAGCGCCGCCGATACATATCGCAATCTCTACAACAACTTCCTCGAGAAATTGCAAAGCACTACGCAGAACCAGAGCTTCCCGATCAGCGAAGCGCGCATCATCAGCACTGCAACCAAGCCCGATCGCAAAAGTTCTCCGCGCACCGTCCTGGCGCTGGTGGGTGGTCTGGTGGGCGGCCTCTGCCTCGGCTTCGGGGCCGCATTTGCGCGTGAGCTGCTGAGCGACGTCCTGCGGACCCCCGGCGAAGTCGAGGATGAACTCGGCGTGAAGTGCCTTGGTGTCCTGCCCGACATTCGTCCGGTAACGAGGGCCGGCGCGTTGCTTTCGACGTCCGCCAAGGCCGGCGCGCCCGCATTGTCCCGCTACGTCGTCGATCATCCATTTTCGCGGTTTGCGGAAACGCTGCGCAACATCAAGGTCTCAATCGACGTTGCGCGCCTGACCCGGGAAATCAAGGTGATCGGCATCGTGTCGTCGCTGCCCAGGGAAGGAAAAACGACTGTTGCCGCCAATTTCGCCCAATTGATAGCCCTGACCGGGCATCCCACCATCCTGATTGACGGCGATTTGCATACCCGCTCGCTCACACGCGAACTCGCGCCCAACGCAAAGACCGGACTTGTCGAGGCTCTCAGCGATCCGAGCAGCCTCGGCTATCATGTCCAACGAAGCAAGGAAACGGGGCTCGACTTCCTGCCATCGATCGTTGCCTCCCGCATGGTCAATTCGGCCGACATCATTGCATCGAAAGCAATGGGCGACCTCCTCAAGGTGCTGAAGGAAAACTACGAGTACGTCGTGATTGATCTTGCTCCGGTGATGCCGGTGGCGGACTCCAAGGCCGCCAGTCATCTCATCGATGCGATGGTCTATGTGATCGAATGGGGCCAGACCACGCGAAGCGCTCTTCAGGAATCGGTTTCCGGGTCGGAAGTCCTTCAGAAGAAGTTGCTTGGCGCCGTGCTCAATCGCGCCAACCCGAAGATGCTCAAGCGCATCGAGGCCTATAAGGGCAAGCACCATAACAGCTACTACGTCGAACATGCCTGAGGCGATGTCACCGGCGAAGAGTTACGCCCTACGCCTCTGGGCCTCGCGTTGCCTGGAGCAACGGATCCCGACCCAGTGACCTGCTGCACGTAACGGAATCTGTCAGGCGGCGGTCTGCGCGAGCGGATGCAGGACCGAGAGAACTTGGACGAGCGTGCCGGCCTGGCCGGCCGCTCGATCTCCGTATTCGTCCGGAATCCACAAATTGTGATCATTGCCCTAGCCCAAAGCAAGGATTGACGAAGAGCGTGACGGCTAGGACAGTGCGCCATTGCCTGCGCCCGTTCGTCCACAAGAAGGACCGACCCAACTGGCCTTAAACTGCCGAATTGTTGGGCATCTTTCCTTCTCGGTTCCCAAAGGCTAACCTGAGCGCATACTTAACGTTCATTTTCGGTGGTTCTGGATGCTGATCATCCTCACGATTTTGACTATCTGGGTTCTGCTCAACATCCTGTTCGTGTTGATCGTGATCCCCCCGCGCAAGCCGCGTCGGCGGGTGGCGCCTATGGCGACAACCCTTTCGCGCGCGCCTATCGATCCAAGCCGAACTGAGCTGGAGCAGGACGAGCCCTTCTCGCTCCGTCACGTCGTGGTGTCCGTCGCGATGGGAGCCTTCTTCGTCCTTGTCCCACCGCTGCTTGCGCTGCGCGACGCGATCGTTCGGTTCTTCAGGAAGTCATCGCGAGACCAAACTTAAGCCGTCAACGCGCACTCTATGGTTAGCTGGTTCCCTTGAGGAACCCGGACCTAATAGGCTTCCTGGAACATGACTGCCGATACAGTCCGCGCCATGATCTTCAGATCGAGCCAAATGCTCCAGTTGCCGACGTACCAGACGTCGTACTCAACCCGCTTTTCCATCAGATCGATCGTCGGCGTTTCTCCCCGGAACCCGTTGACCTGAGCCCAGCCGGTCAACCCCGGCTTCATGTGATGGCGGTAGACATACTTGCTGATGAGCTCGTCGTAGTAATTGTCGTGGGCGAGTGCATGCGGACGCGGCCCCACGAGAGACATGTCGCCGCGCAGCACGTTCCAAAGCTGCGGCAATTCGTCGATGCTCGTCATGCGAAGGAAGCGCCCGATCTTGGTGACCCGCACATCCCTCTTGGTTGCCTGGGTAATCGTCTGCCCATTCTCGCTCACGGTCATGGTCCGAAATTTCCAGATCTCGAACGGCTTGCCGTTGAATCCGCGGCGGGACTGCCGAAAGATGACGGTTCCCGGAGAGTCCAGCTTGATCAGCACGGCCACGGTCAGTAGCAGCGGCGTCAGCACCACGAGCGCAAACACAGCCACTCCGATGTCAAGACAGCGCTTTTGCAACCGTTCGAGGACGCTCAGAGGCGGTCGTTGAATTTCAACCGCCACTGTCCCGCTGACCGGGAGGAAAGGGCGCGCCACCAGATCGGCGATCGGATCGTCCGGCAGCAGGCGTATCGGCTGCGGCACGGCTCGTAAATATGGCCCGAGCTTTCGAAGCATCGGGAGCTCATTCCAGTCGATCGCCAGCAGGTATTCGTCGACATCAGCCGAGCGCGACTGGCGGATGACATCTCGAATTTGTCGTTCCCAGTGGCCATCGTCGTGTTCGACCCCGAGCACGAAATGGCGAATGACGTCGAAACCGTTCCGTCGCAAGTCCTTGAAACGGCTGGAGGTGAAATCGAGGGGCTTCAGGCTGAGCAGGATCACCTTGCGATCGACCAGCCGACTTCTCGCAAAGCTCGTACCGAACACGGCTTGCCAGGCGAAGCGGAGACTGATCAAGCCAACTCCGCCGATCGCGGCGAAGACGATGACAGTGCCGCGGGACAGATTGTCCGTCGATTTCAGCAGGAAAGCCGCAACGGCCAGGATTGTCAGCGACGTCAGCCAAATCAAGAGCACTTTTCGTAGCTGCCAAATAAGATTGAGCAAGCGGTGCGTGGAATAGACGTCCCGAAAATAGGCGACCGTGACGAATACGACGCCGACAAAAAATCCCGCGCCGACCGAAGCGCCGTCGGCAGTTGAAGCAACTGCCGCGCCATATAGGGAAGCTCCGACCACGTAACACAACATGATCAGCAGAAAGTCTGCCGCGATGATCACGATCTGAAACGGCCTCTGAAGAGCACCGCCACGCGCAGATAACAGCGCATGAGCGCCTTCAGAACCATAAGTTGCAACAGCCATTCGAACCTCTGCGTATCGAGAGAGTGTCTGACGCTCATCGTGATGCTGAAGACTCGTCACTTCCCCACGTCAAAGGTGTTGAGTGATCGCAGCGACATTGTGGCGCTGCACGCAAAACTTTTGCAGTGCAAGGATGACAGCAGTCTGTTGAAATGCGCATCTCGGATTCGACGCGCTTAAAATGTCGTCACAGTGCTGACACATGCACGAACGCGCTGCCCTATTTTGAATCAGGTTTCGCATTGAATCTGGCGCATGGGAGTTAGAGTGAACACATTTCAGCTCAGCATTGAGGCGCCACATCCTCATGGAAAGAACACAGCGGAGCAATTACGAGAATTTCGATGAAATGCCATCTGCGGATGTATCACGGATTTTCGTCGAGGCATGCATCTTTGCCGTACTTCTCACACCAGCGATGCAATTCAAACGGACTTGGCTCGCTGGTGCCGTGCGGAAGAAATGCCGTACCCTTCTTTTTTCGCGATCACGCAGGAGAAAGGCGAGACGCCCACGATGCCCGCGTTGGATAGACCTCCTCTGGGGTCCTTGATCCTGGGACACTTTAGTGATCACCCGATCGGCAGCGCACCATGATATCTCTTGCCCGACAACGCCTGCCAATTCACAAGCCGCAATTGCCAGAAGGAGTCCGCATCTATGCGATCTCGGATATTCACGGCTGCGCGCGCCTGCTCGAACCCATGTTGCGCGTGATCGATGCCGACGTCACCCATAGTCGGCCGCGCTATGCGATCGAGGTCTTCATGGGCGACTACATCGATCGCGGTCCGGACACGCGCTCGACCCTCGACATCCTGATCGAGCGAAGTCGCCGGGGTAACACAGTCTTCCTTAAGGGAAACCACGAGGCATTTCTGGTGAGGGTTTTTGAAGACCCCTCATTGTTCGAAGATTGGCTTGGCATCGGCGGAACCCAGACCTTGATGTCCTACGGGCTTGCGCCCCCGGATCTGAAGCGGGACGAGCCAGCATCGATATTGCGCGACCTAATTCGCGCGATGCCGACCGAGCATTTGGAATTCCTGGACAATTTGCGGCTGAGCTTTACGTGCGGAGATTTCTTCTTTGTCCACGCCGGCGTTCGCCCCGGCGTTCCCTTGGCCGAGCAGACCGAACGCGATCTGCTTTGGATTCGCGAAGAGTTCCTGCGGAGCGAGGAACAGTTCAGCAAATATATCGTCCATGGCCATACGCCCGTCCGGAGCGCCGAATTCTTGGCGAACCGCGTCAATATCGATACGGGCGCCTATGCGACGGGCAATCTCACAATGATGAGCATCCAGGGAAATCGTATGCTGGCGGTATGAACCGATGCCACCTTATTCTGCCCGCCTGGCGAGGCCGCTTCGCGGCGAAGATCGAACAGACCTCGACGACGGCACGAAGAATGCGTCAACTAATCGAGCAAGCCGGGCTTCTCCCGCTTGACGCGAGTTTCGGCAATCCGCTTGGTCCAGGCTCGCTCATGCTTGACTTAGCCAACGCTCATCATGCGCAGGAGCATGTTGGCGACGTAGCTTGGTGAACTTGCCTGTGCTCAACTGGGGCCGACAACTAAGAAGCATGTGGATTCATGCCCCGCCTTGGGCGCAATCAGGCGTCAAGGGAAAGCAGCTGCCATTCTATTTTCTCCGGACGCGGACCGACTTCTGCGAAGCTATCCCTACGACCTACCGAGTACACGCGCCATGATATCTCTTGCCCGATCACACCGGCCAATTCATAAGCCGCGACTGCCGGACGGTATTCGGATCTACGCGATTTCGGATATTCATGGCTGCTCGCATTTGCTCAAGCCCATGCTGCGGGTGATCGACGCCGACATTGCCCACAGTCGGCCGCGCCTTGCGATCGAGGTGTTCATGGGCGACTATATCGATCGGGGCCCGGACACGCGCTCCACCATCGATATCTTGATCAAGCGAAGCCGGCAGGGGAACACCGTTTTCCTCAAAGGAAACCACGAGGCATTTCTGGTGAGGGTTTTCAAAGACCCGACCTTGTTCGAACATTGGATTCGCGTTGGCGGCACCCAAACGCTAATGTCTTATGGGCTCCCGCCCCCAGATCTAAAGCGTGACGATCCCGCCTCGATTTTGCGCGATTTGATCCGTGCAATGCCGACTGAGCATCTCGAGTTCCTGGACGATTTGCGGCTGAGCTTTACCTGTGGAGACTTCTTCTTTGTCCACGCCGGAGTTCGACCAGGCGTACCTCTGGCTGAGCAAAGAGAAAGCGACCTGCTCTGGATTCGTGAAGAATTCCTGCAAAGCGATAGGCTTTTCGGCAAGTATATTGTCCATGGTCACACTCCGGTCCGCGCCGCCGAAGTCCTGGCAAACCGTGTCAACATCGATACCGGCGCCTACGCGACAGGCAATCTAACTCTCATGAGCATCCAAGGGGAGAGAATGCTCGCAGTTTAGATGCGGCGAGCACTTGCTGGTTGTCCGTGCAGATCGTTCCTTTGAAGGGACTGCCCGCGCGGGGCCCGTCCCCGCAAGTGCGTCATGCCTCTTCGGGTCCAGGTCTCGTCGATGAAGACCAGCAGCTCAGCTTCGAGGCGACTTTGGCACTTTGTCCACTGGGTTTGCGCCGTGCCGCGTCAGGACGATCGCGTTCGCCAGCCACCACGCTTTTTAAGCTGAACTTCTCTCTTTGCCGGTTCGTTTGCGAAGGGGCGCTCGATAACAGCACTGCAGCGAAATTTCGTTCGGGCACACCGCCAGGCGGGATCGACGAACAAAACAGATGTGCCAATACAGGCTTGACCACACCCATCGAGAAAAGTTGGGCTTCTGACTTAAGCCATTATTAGGCCACGGATATTAAGAACTAAGTCGAGCAATTAGAGGACATCGCTTTGACGACGTTGGCACTGGCTGCGTTTCTAATCGGGATGGTTCTCGGGATTCGGTTCCGATTTATCATACTTTTACCCGTAATTTTTGTCGGCTCGGCGGTTGTGGCTTCTGCCTCTCTGTTTGGAGGCGAAACCGCGGGATCTGCGCTACTCTGGGTTGTCTCGTCCGCGTGCCTGCTTCAGCTCGGCTATGTCTGTACGGCGCTGGTTGTTCCATCGCTCTTTCGGGAGGACGAGGGGAAAGATGTCCAGGGGCCGGACACTAGCCCCGCCCGATCCGCATGGTTGCGATTTCGTGCCTCGCGGCAATGACGAGCTGTTTTGCTCTTTAGATGCGTCTTGACGCCGCATCCAGCTCGGCACCGGAATAAGTCTTTATCAGAGACACGCAGGCATCCACCATGTCATCGACAGCGGAGTGTCGGTGTCCCGGACGACGACACTCTTCGCGCCCGAAGCCTTCGCCTCGCAAAACGACGGACCAACGCCGCGACCACGTGGCTCAGTTCGGATGATCATGGTCGCCGGGTCAAGCCCACACTGGTGCGACCTGCCCCCTTCGCCAGCGACTGAGGCGCGAAGGGTCGCGTCGCGCAAATTCGAGCGAGCAAAACTGCAGGCGATCTTGGTGAGGACACGCCTACTTACTCCTCAAGGCTGCTGGTTAGCTCTTTCAGGGGTGGGGGGCGCTGATGCCATGCAGCTAGCAACCTCTGCAAATAGGCTTCAGTTTTTGTTTCATCGTTTCTTCCTCGCCACTATAGAAATCCGCCGTCGATTTGATCGTTGGCTTGGCCTCTTGCTTGGCGGGTGGATAAAGCTTGTCGTAGCAAGTAAGGCGGTCAGTCGGCGATTTTTGCTCGCGACAAGTCGGCTCTGCCGAAGCTGTTGTTGACCATAGCAGAACGATGAAAAGCGCAGCTGCGGATTGGTTTCGCATGAGTAGCCTCTCAAATTGACCCGGTGCTTGACGCTGGTGTCGCTCCCGGACGTGGTCATCGCAACCACGCGAGCGGAGGCATTCATACTTTCAAGAACAAACTCATGGTTTTTGGCACTCCGAATAGAATACGCCATTCGCAGCGACGATCTGCTCCAGGCACTGTCGCTTGTCCATAATCTTCCCTTCAACCGTGAAATCGAAGGCCAGACCGTTCAGTGCCAGCACATACCGACCTGGAGACAGAGCGAGGTTCGGATCGCGCGGAAGCACCTGATACATGCCCGGCTCGTCCTTCAGCGGAGCAGCATGGTAGGGGAGCGAGATGTTGCGAATGACCCAGGTCTTCTCGCTGGAGACGACCGGCTTTCCCGATCCATCGAAATTCGTGGCCTGCCTGACCTGGGCTACTACGCGCAATTCGATCGGGTCGGATGAGTCACTCGCCGTCGTTTCCCTTCGGAACACGACGAAACGAACCAGTCCTTCCGGCAACATCGTCTCGCTGGGCTTCAAGATCGCCGCGGAAATGGCCACGCGGGGATCGGGGACCCGTCCCTGCAACGACTGCAGCTCGTGCAGATGCTCCCCGCTGATCGCATAGACGCCGTAAGCTGTCGGAAGCAGAGGATCCACTTTGCGCACGGGCTCCGGCTTTATCTGCGCCACACTAACAGCGCCCGTATTCGTATCCTGCGAAACCGGCGTCTCGTGCACCCGCACGGCCCAATAGCGCGACGCGAACTTTTCGAACGATGGCGGCGCCCATCCACGGCGTTGCGCCACAATAAGCCCAACGACACCGACAAGGAAAACCAACATCGCGAGATAGCGCAACGGCGTTGACGACGACCATCTCGAACGTCTGCGGCCGGACGGCACGGCCGGTGATGAGGCGACAGCGCTCCAGCCGAACCCACTCCGCGGCGCCACATGCTCAATGTCAGCGGCGGCAATCAGCCCGTCATCATGCTGCAGCCGGACCGGGCGCGGCGGCGGCAATGCGGCCGGTTGGACAGGATTGTTCCTAGTATGGGCCTCAACACCCGCAATCGCCACCTCGAGCGCCTGCAACAGGCGATCCTTTTCGGCGGGGTCATCGTGAGAGAGCTGCTCGAGTTTGTGCCGCGCGAGGTCGTAGACTGCACTTCGAAGCTGCTCAGGATCCGCCTGCAAGGAGTCGATCGTTCGGGCGAGCACAAGCGCAAACTCGACCTCCGGGTGTGCCGTGGCGATCTCCTTGACCGACCTCTGAAGTGAGCCTGACGTCATCCAAACCGCCGTTCCAACAGCCTTCTCCTGCAACTTCCGAAGACAAGTCCTCGCAAGGCACGGTTAAGCACACCAAGCTTCGCATCTTATGCGATCCGCAGGCAAATCGGAGCTTTTCGGTATTAAATTACCGAGATTTGAGACTCGAGCCCGGGCAAGCGGCGGCTGGTTCCATACGGCCGGGAAGCCGCCGCAAGATAGCTGAGCTCTCGGCCGACCAGCCAGACCGGCGTGGTGGTTCCCGCGTCCTGACGAACGGCGAGCCAGCAGGCGATCCAGACCGCAATCGGGCGCGCGAGAATCAGCGCCGCAACCCGATACCGGGTCGCGATGATGGCCCCCGAACCTCAAGGCCCGGCTGAAGAGAGCTGCTGCCATGAGGCGGCCTCGCAGGACAGGTTAAGGATTCGTAAAGAGGTGCGGAACGTGATGGCCGATGGCGCACAGAATGCCGACATCGACTCACGATGAAGCATCATCGTGCACTGGCTCATGCTTCTGGCATGATCTTTTCGGAAGACCGCTGCGCACTCTTCCGGATCATGCTCTGGCTACCGCGCGGCTGCCAGCCAGCGATTATGCGCGATCACGCGCCCATCAGGCAGCACCCGTCGCCACCAGGCGTTGTCTATGATCGATGTCCTGTAGCCGCGCTCGTCCAGCCAAGCCCTGCAATCGGACTCTAGCTGCGCGGAATGTGTTTCGATCAGCATGGCGATCTGCCCTGCATCGAGCAGTTTTCCGGCACTGCGGAGAACTTCCATCTCAGCACCGTCGACGTCGATCTTGATGAAGCCCCTTCCCTGCAAGGGGCGGAGCAGATCTGCGAGCGACACAGCCCCGCTATGGCCGCCGACCTCCTTGTTGAGGATTTGGCAGGCATCGGGCGAAAGCCCATTGAGCTGGAGATGATGCCGGAACGCCTCAACCTCCGCAGGATTTGGCTCGACGGCGACAACCTTGATGGGACCGGGCTTGCGAAGGAAGTAGAGTGACATCTCGCCACTTCCCGCCCCGATATCGATGAACCAGTTCGCACTGACGCCCGCCGAGCGTACGAAGGAATAGGTCTCACGTTCCCAGAGGCCAAGCAGCATCTGAGTTTGTGAACGAAGGTCCATGTCGAGCGTGATACCGCTATACAACCCGAACCTGACTCGGCGCGGGCTCCGGCCTCCCGGGACCAGGGTATTCTTGAGAAGCGAAAGGGGATGCATCGATTTCAGGTTAACCTTCTATTTCCGCTCTATCGAGACAACAGCAAATCTGGCAAAGGCATCTTTTGGGCAACTGGCGCTCAAGCTACCAAACCTGGCTTGGGATTCGCTGAATTTAACGAATTTGGATTAAGGTCGTTGGAATTTTCGGGCCCAGGCCGCAATGACAACCGTCACTCTTAGCTTTGTCGCCGTCCGGCGGAGAATCCGCAGCGCGTTTGCTGCCTTTGTGTTCGCCCGGACGGTCCGGGTCGCCGAACAGCTCATTCTGGTTCCTCTCTTTCTCTCGAGCTGGGGCGCGCGATCCTATGGCGAGTGGCTGGCGCTGGCTGCGCTGGCAGGCTTTGGGGCACTGGCCAATGTCGGTGTCGGACAGGCGGCCGCAGCCGAGGTCATTCTGCAATCGACGCGTGGCGAGTTTGAAAAGGCGTCTCGGACCATCGCCACCTCCCTCGTCACCCTCACAGCCAGCATTGTGGTCGGTGTTGCCGTCCTGGGTCTCGCGCTGGCCCTGGCCGACCTGCGGGCATTGGCCGGAATATCGCTCGACGACATGCCCGAACCAAAGTTGCTCGTCGTCATGCTCGGCGGCGCAACGCTTATCACCTTCCTCAGCGAGCCGCTCGCCGGCACCCTATCAGCGGCACAGGGCGCAGCCCTGCCGAACGCAATCGCCGCAGTCTCCAAGACGATCGAACTCATCTGCATCGGCCTGGCGCTTCGTTCAGGCGCGGGCCCCCTGGTCGTGGCTGCGCTGATGCTGGCGGGAGCCACACTCAACGTGGTGCTCCATCTGATCTGGACGACACGGAAAGCGACGTGGCTTTCACTCTCTTGGACCAACTTCGACTTCGACATTCTGGCGCGCATCTGCAGGCCGGCCGCAGGCTTTTTCGTGATCTTCATCTGCGTCAACATTCTGGGTGTGTACGTGCCGCGCCTGTTGATATCGCACAGCCTCGGACCAATCGCGCTGGCCACGTTCGGCGTGATGGCGACATACACCAAGACCGCGAGAAACCTCGCCACCATGACCTCGCAGGCCACCCAGGTGGAAGTCGGTCGGATGTGGGCCGGAGGCGACATCCAGAACGTTCGTCATCTGATTCTTAAAATGCTCCGGAACGCCACGTCGCTCGCCGCGATCCTTCTCGTTGCGGAGCTGCTGCTGGCCCCCGTGATCATTCCACGCTGGACCGGCGGACATATCGCGTTGGACTGGGAGCTGATGTTCGCTCTCGCACTGGTCGCGCTACTTGGATGTTATTTTGACGGCATGCTGCTCGCAGCGAGCGCGCTCAACCGTGTGGGGCTTATTTCGTTCGGCTATGCCATCGGCCTCGCCCTCGGCATGTCCGCCGCGATCTTCCTGCTGCCTGCCTCAGGTCAACTCTGGGTCATCGGACTCTGCCTGCTCTTGCCCGAAATCGGCGGAGTGATTACCGGGCATCGTACGCTGGCCGGATTGACTGTCAGGCACGCTTCCAGGTGAGCCGCCCGCCGGCGGCACGCGTCTAGATCTCCTTGCGGGGAAGGCGCGACCCGATCACGACGGCAGGATGGCCGCCCACGATTGTCATGGGCGCGACGTCACGCATCACGACGGCGCGGGCCTGCGCGACCGCCCCGCGGCCGATCCTGACGCCAGGCGCGATGAAGCATTGCGCAGCAACCCAGACCTCGGGCTCGATGACGATCGGACGCGCGAAGATCGAGAAATCAGCCCTCAGGTGATCGTGTGAACCGGTGCACACATAAGTTCCTTGCGACACCACCACGTCGTGCCCGATGTCGATCTCGCCCAGGCTGTAGAGATTGACATCGTCTCCGATCCAGGAATTCGCGCCGATCGAGACCTTCCAGGGGTAAACGATCCGCACGGAGGGCCTGATCAATACGCCCGGCCCGATCCTGGCGCCGAATAGCCGCAGGATGAACCGTCGCCACGCAAAGAATATCTGCGGCGTCGGCCGAACCAGGAGCGCCTCGACAATCCACCACAACTGCACGAAGAGCGCCGACCGGCCGCGAAACCCTTGCGGATTGGTAAACCTGGAAAGATCCTGAACGCGGACGTCGTCATTTGGCATCTTCAAAATGCTCTCGCAAACCAGCCGGAGGCCGACCTCAAATGCCGTTCATGATGTTCTGAAACGGCTGTTTCGTTAATAGAGCATAGCGTCTAAAGATGAGATTTATACTGATCGTTCGGCGGTGGTTGGGGCAAAGATGCAAGGATTAACCACATTGGCCCGAGCGCACGGCCGCAAGCAACTGGCTTTTAAGCACATCGCGTTCGGGGGACTCGTTCTTTTCCATGAAGATTCTGGCGTATGGCCTCAATTACGCTCCTGAGCTGACCGGAATCGGAAAATACTCCAGCGAGCTGTGCGAGTGGTTGGCAGGGCGCGGTCACACCGTCGAGGTGGTCACGGCGCATCCCTACTATCCAACCTGGAAGCTCGCCGAGGGCTACGATAGCCGATCCTATCAGCACGAGATCAGGAAACAGGTTCAGATCTGCCATTGCCCGCTGTACTTGCCTCGCCAAACCCCGACCGGCAAAACCGGCCGAATCCTGAGCCACGCTTCATTCGCAATGTCGAGCGCGCCGAAATTGGCGATGTCCGCATATCGCCTCAAGCCGGACGTCCTGCTTGCAGTTACGCCGTCATTCCTGATCGCCCCGGCGGCGCTCGCTGTATCGCGGATGTTCGGAACCGCCAGCTGGCTTCACATCCAGGATTTCGAGCTGGACGCGGCCTTTGAACTGGGCATGCTTGCGGGCAATGCCCTGCGGCGCTCTGCAATGAGCGTCGAATCCAATATCCTTCGCCGCTTCGATCGAGTCTCAACAATTTCGCCGCGCATGATGGACCGGCTGCACGACAAGGGCGCTTCCCGCGAAAGGAGCATCGAATTTCGCAACTGGGTCGACACGGAAGCAATCAGCCCTGCTGATCGCATGACGGACTACCGCAAGCAACTCGGCCTGTCGGACAAGCACGTCATCGCTCTTTATTCCGGCAGTATCGCGGCCAAGCAAGGTATCGAGAGTCTCGCCGAAGCGGCAGCTGTGCTCGAGGACAAGGCGCCCGAGATCGTCTTTGTCTTTTGCGGTGGCGGAGCGCTGCTGAAGCACCTCGTACACCTCTCGGCGCCCCTTTCCAATGTGAAGTTTCTCGATCTCCAGCCGAACGAGCGGATGCGAGAGCTGCTCGCCACCGCGGACATCCACTTAATCCCGCAACGCGCCCAGGTCGCGGATCTCATGCTTCCGTCCAAACTCGCCCCCATCCTGGCATCCGGTCGACCGGCCGTGGCGATAGCGGAGCCGGGCACCCAGCTCGCGACCGAGATCGAAGGCGCCGGAATTGCCGTCTCATCGTCGGACCGGCAGGCACTATCCGCAGCGATCTTACAACTGGCTCGAAGTGACGGCATGCGTGCGCGCATGGGAGAACGAGGACGGGCGCTGGCATGTGAGCGTTGGCGCAAGGACTCCATCCTGGGCGAATTTGAAAGGCAACTCGGGTCTCTCGTTGCCGAGAGGAAGCACCATGGCTGAGGATTTCCAGCCAACGGTCAATATTGCAGTCTGTGGAGATTTCAAACAGCTTCAGCTTGTTCCCGAACTGAACAAGGTGGCACATCTGCAGCGCGTCTACTACGCCTCGCGGCTGTCGAACGATGCAGCGCGGCTACAGATCGAGACGTCCCAGGCGCAAAACCTCTTCCTGAAGGAGTATCTGCTGCAATTTCACGCAAGATATCTCCATCACGCTTTCGCCAATACGATCTATCCGCTCTATGACAAGCTATGGCGCGCTTCCGCTCACGCCGCCTGGCGGCCCTGCGACGTTGTGCACGCCGTGCTTCAGGGCAAGGCGCTCAGCCTTCTGCAACGAGCCAAGAAGGAAGGCGCGGCGATCCTCGGCCATCCGATCGTCTGCCATCCGCACTTCTTCGAACGCGAAATGCGGCTCGAACTCGAGCATCTATCGATTCCGCAAGCTCCGTTTCTGTCCGAGGTCGCAGACACACTCGCCGAGATCGCGCTTTGCGATCGAATCTACTGCCTCTCCAGCCTCGTCCGTGAGAGCTTCGTTGCGGCAGGCTTCCCCGCTGACCGTATCGACGTGATTCCGCTCCCGACCGATCTCGAGACGTTCGCGCCGGCGCAAGCTCCCGCAAAGGACGCGCCTTTTCGTGTGCTTTGTGTCGCGGAGCTGAACCCGATCAAGGGGCACATCTATCTGCTGGAAGCCTGGAAAGCGCTCAAGCTGAAAGGCGCAGAACTCGTCTTTGCCGGTACCATCAGGCAGGAAATGAGGGAAGTCCTGAAACCCTATGAGGGGCTGTTCAAATACCTTGGTCCCCTTGGGCGCAGCGATCTTGTCCGCCTCTACCAGGAGAGCTCCCTCGCGGTATTGCCATCGGTCCAGGACGGCTTCGGCTTCGTGGTGACGGAGGGACTTGCCTGCGGTTTGCCGGCCGTCGTCACCGAGCACGTCGGCGCCAAGGACGTGATTAAGCCCGGCGTCAACGGCTTCGTCGTACCGGTCCGTTCGCCGGAAGCGATCGCCGAGGCCATCCATCAGGCCTACGCGTCGCCTTCCCTGCGGCAGAGTCTGCGACAAGGCGCCATCGCAAGCCGTGACACCTTCCCGAATATGGCCGATACAGCTCTGAAGATCGCAGAAGCCTATCGCCGAACCTACGCCGCAAACAGACGCGTCAATCAGGAGAGGCCGATGTGATCCTTGAAGCAGCCGGAGGTTCGCAATCGGCAATGGCATAAAGCAGGTGCCGATACCCTTCAACGGCCCGCTCCTTGCGCTCAACAAACCGTCCCCGTGATGCAGCCCTGGCGGCCAGAAGCGCTGCGCGATCCTCGCTCCAATTCGCAATCTGCGTGCAGGCGGCCGTTACGAAATCAGCAGCGGGATCGATCAGGAGGCCGCATTCAGGGCTGACATCTTCGCTCAGGCACCCTCGGGTGAACACCATCACGGCGGCGCCCGCGGACATGGCTTCGAACACGACGTTTGGCTGCGCTTCGTTGCGATAGCTTGTCGGAAAAACGAACACGTCAAGCCCTGACAGGAAGCGGTCCTTGTCGGCGCCATAGAGCGGACCGAAATAAGTGAGCAGCTCGCCGAACTCCAACCTTGCACGCTCGACCGCCGCGGCATCGTCCTTGTCCTCGACGGGTCCCGCGAGCAGGCCTTGAACCGGAATGCCTCGCGCAACACAGGCCCGTAGCACGTCGAGAAACGCATAGAGGCCTTTATCGCGGGTGAGATTGCTCAGGAGACCAAGCCTGACGGCCTCTCCGCCGCCGTCCGGCAATTGGGCGGCTGCGGCAAGATGAACGGCGTTTGATGAGATGAGCCCCTTCCATCGACCAGAATACTGCGCGCGAAACCGGTGCTGCATGACTCCGCAAAGAAATACGTGGAAGGCGCCCTCTCCCGCAACCACGACCAGCGCCTTCATCAGCCATTGCTGCCGGTCGATTGCGGAGAAGGAGTGGTGATGAATGAAGATAGTCTGTCCCGAGATCCGGGCGAGCACGGTCAGGATGAACGTGTAGACCAGACCAAAGCCGCCATCGGCAGGAATGTAGACGGCTGGATTGGAGCGCAGCCCATTGCGCAGGACCCCCGCACCTGCAATGACAACGGACAAGAACCTGCGCCAATGATAGGTTGGGGAGCGAGCCAGCGAGCGCGCCGAGAGGTCATAGCGATGCACATCGGCCAGCCCTGCAAGATCAGAGG
Organism: Bradyrhizobium sp. GW821-FHT13H05; assembly: GCF_058804065.1. Taxonomy (NCBI): domain Bacteria; kingdom Pseudomonadati; phylum Pseudomonadota; class Alphaproteobacteria; order Hyphomicrobiales; family Nitrobacteraceae; genus Bradyrhizobium; species Bradyrhizobium sp. GW821-FHT13H05. The sequence goes on from NZ_JBXAPO010000004.1 coordinate 419,403, forward strand.
CAACTGAGTCGGAGATCTTCGACAAACCGTGCAGCGGCGGCGGAAATGCAGCGGCAATTACCACGTTGCGCTTTCCAAGGCTCACGTCCTGTTCGCCGCCGCGGCGTCCCTGTTTCTCGAAAAGCTAGAAGATTCGTGCCAAACACTCAAACCACTGTCCCGGGACGAATTCAACGACCATTCCTATCTCGATTGTTTCACCGACCATGCTGACGAACATCCGGCGCCTTATCATCGTGACGATCCTGGCACTGGCCGCATCCAGCCACGCGATCCGGGCGGACCAGCAGATCACCGTACCCAAAATGGTCTTTGCCCATTATATGGTTTGCTGTCCGGCGAAAGGGCTCGGCTCGACCGTCGAAGATTTCGCTCACGAAATCGCGGCCGCGCGGGCTTCCGGAATCGATGGCTTTGTTCTGAATGTGCCGGGCTGGTCGCGGGAGCCTCACTATCTCGACGTTAGCCGGCGGATCTTCAAGGCAGCCGAGCTGAGCAGCCAGCCATTCAAGCTCTTTCTGTCTTTCGACGATGCGCCGGTTGAAGACAGCGCGACCATGCTCACCGAATTGTCCCGAAGCCAGGCCTATCTCCGCGTCAACGGACGCCCGGTCGTGAGCACCTATTCGGGCGCCCCCGAATGGGGCGCCCGCTTGGTCCAACGCCTCTCAGGCGCGGGAGTAAAGCCATTCCTCGTTCCCAACTACCAATATCCCTCGGAGCGCATCTGGGCACAGAACCACAGCCATCCGACCGCCCAGTTCCTCGACGACCTTTATCGAGACCATCCGGAGATTGACGGCTACTTCGTGTTCGGTCCTGATCTCGGATACCGCAAGCCGCCAACGGATGGCCGCCTGGTCGCCGAGCGCAGCAAGCTCGCCGGCAAGGTCTCCATGATTGGTATCAGCCCGTATTATCGCGGCCTGCGCGGCAATTTCCGACTATTCGAGAGCGGGGGGTTCGAGGGTATGGCGGCGCAATGGACAGCGGCTATCGAATCAGGAGCGAACTGGGTCGAAATCGTCACCTGGAACGATTGGGGCGAATCCACCTATGTCGCCCCCTATGGCGAGATCAAACAACAGGACCTTTGGAATTACGGCTGGGGCCCATTGCTGAGCCACGAGGCCTTCCTGAAGGCAAGTCGCTTTTTCATCGACTGGTTCACCACATCCCGGCGTCCGGCGATCGAGCATCCGTCGATCTACTATTTCTACCGCCCTCACCCGAAGTCTGCCTATGGCATCGTGTCGCCCGACACAGGTGAACAGGGCCGTCCGAAGGGATCGGAGGACCTTGTGGATGGAATCTACGTGACGGCTTTTCTGCCCCGGCCCCTGACGGTCGAAATCGCAGCGGACGGGCACCGGCAGTTGGCCACCTTGTCAGCTGGCGTCCAGCACCATCGGTTCGATCTCGTGGAAGGCAAAGTGACGATCACCGTCAGCGACGAGGGTCGGGAAATGGCCCGGAAGCAGCTTGAATTTCCTATTACAAAGCTGGGCCAGATAGGCAACTTTAATTATTTCTCAGGCGAGGTACCACTACCGTGACGCAAGCCCAGCGCGGCCGCGCGCGACCGATTGGTGCGGGAAAGACGAAATGATCGAAATTGCGCTTGCGCTGCACGTCATCCTGTTCATCGGGCTGGTCGTCGGCCTGAACGCCAGGAGCTACCTCAACATCTATTCGGGCCTATTCCTGTATCTGGCCTTTCACTTCATCGTTTTCGTGCAGCGCCCGTTGATCGTCCATCTGTTCGACCTGCGCTCCGAATTCGAGTTCATGATGTTCATGCCGACCGAAGGGGAGTTTGTACAAACTCTCTTTGTTGCAGACGTTGGCCTTGTCAGCTTCGTTATGGCCTACCTGCTCGCCCTCGACTTCAAGCCCACCGAACCCACATTCGACTATATTCGCCTCTCGCAATCCGAGGCGCGCTCCTTTCTGGTCGCGTTTGTTTTGTTGTCGCCGTTGATCTTCTATTCGTTGTTCCTCGCACTTACCATGCGCCAGACCTATGGCGTCACGGTGTTCCAGGAATTGGGCGAGATCAACATGACGATCGACCCGGCGACGGGGCAGAAGCTATTTGCCGACACGACCGCCTATGTTGTCAACGCACGCAACTTCGCCTTCCCGTTTGCTGCACTGCTGATCCACATGACGCGCGGTCGCTGGTGGTCCTATCTTGCCATCTTCTTTTGCGCCCTGGTCGCCCTGCAACTCGGCGAGAGGTGGGAGATCGTGATTTCGACGCTGGTCGCCAGCATGATGACGCTTTACATCCACCGGCGTCGCGCGTTCACTTCAGCTCACTACGCCGGCATGGTGATCGTGCTTGCGCTGTTCGTGATGATTGGACAAAATCGCGATAGCCTGATCAAGTTCCTGACGACCGGCGAGATCGAATTCAGCTTCGATATTGCGAAATCATCGTTCGGCGCCCATCCGGACTTCGCCAATTTCGATTTTCTATCCTACGTCATCGCCAAAGTCCCCGCGGTCAGCGGAACGTATTCCTACTTCACGCAATATCTCGGCATTTTCACCCAGCCCATTCCACGGATGATCTGGCCGGACAAACCGGTGGGGTCGCCGGTGCAGTGGGTCAATCTTTCCGCCTATGGGCACTTCGTTTCCCGTACTGCATCCCTCGTTGGCGACGGCTGGATCAGTCTCGGCTACGCGGGCGTCGTGGCCACGCTCGGTCTATGCGGCTGGTTTTTCGGCGCCATGTTTCGACGGTTTTGCCAACCAGGCATATCGATGTACTTCTACTGCGCCTACTTTTGGATGGTGGGGCTGCTGCTGCAGTGGGCGAGAGATGGCGGATACAAGATCCTGGATTTCTTCCTCTTCTGCATCGGCCCGCTGATCCTGGCCTACGCAATCGACCGGGTATTCTGGGGACGGCCGGCGAAATTTAGCGGGAACGCCGAGGCGGGGTAGTAGATAACCTCGACGCCTCCACCTTCAGTAAAACCGTTTCTCCGGCAACCGCACGCCGGGGACTTCGACCTCTATCCCAGTGTCGCTGAAATAGCGCGCAAGTCGCTCACGCTCGGCGATCGGCGCTGCCACAAGCCCGGCGAGGAGCCTGGACCTCACCGGCGCGCTTGCGGCGTTGACGCTGGCAGCCGCGTCGACGATCAGACCCGAAGCCACCATTCCGGCGAACTCGTCCACCACGCGCTTTGTCATGCGATCCGAAAGCTGCGACATGACGGCAAGCGCCAGGCGGTTGCGCTTGATCGCAATCCAGCCCTCATTTGGGCCGAGGTCGTATGAGAACTCGAGAAAACTCAGTGTAGAGGGCGTAAAGCCCTCTGTCGTCAGCTGGCTCCAGTAGTAAATCATCCAGAAAAATGAATCAGACGGATCCACCTCGAAGAGCTCGAGCACGCTGCGCTTCAGCTCTCCGAAGCGCCGGTCGAGCGAGAGACGATCGCCTTGCGCAAGAGCATCTTCAACAAGACGCAGTTTGAGAACGGCGAGACTGCGCCTGACAGACGCCTTGGAGACTGGCCCGTACGACTCCACCTTGGCGACCTCTGAGGCGACCTCGGAGGTCGAAAATTGGTAGCCCTGAATAATCAGATCCGCGGTCGCTTCGATCGCCCTACTGCGCCAAAAGACGGGAAGCATCACACATCCCCATGCGAAAGACGCAAGCGCAAGGCAGAGTGCAACAACCCTGACGAACCACGCGGGCACGGCCGTCACTCTTCGCGATAACGCGAATAGTATTTGTTATGATAGTAGCTGCCCTTGTGCGATTCGTACCGGCTCAAGGTCGAGAAATTGGCCTTGTTGAGCACGATACCGGCCAGCTTCTCATGAACGTTCTTGGCATCGGCCAGTGCATGCGAGACGGCGTCCACGCGGGTGCGGCCCCACTCAACCACATAGATATACGAATCGATCAGTGCGGCCGTGGTCCGAACGTCGACGACAGGGGCGATCGGGGACAGATCCACGACGATGTAATCGTAAACCGATTTGAGCCGATCAAAAAGTGCTTCCATCGATTGGGACGACAGGATCTCGTTCGTGTGGGCGATCTTGCTGCCGACGACAGCCGGCATGAAATCGAGCTTCGTAACGGGCTCGGTCCAGATCACCTCATCGAACGATTTGGTGCCCTGAATATGTTCGAGCAGGCCAAACGTCGCCTGCGGCGTGATCCTGCGCGTGAGCGACGGATTGCGAAGATCGGCATCGATCAGAAGCACGCGGGCCCCGCTCTGCGCAATCAGTTGCGCAAGCGAGGCCGCAATGGTCGACTTTCCTTCATTGGGAAGGGTCGATGTCACGCCGACAACTCGCTTGGCGCGGTTGATGTTCGCCAGATCTGCAGCGACCTTGAGCGCGCGGACGCCTTCCGTGAACCGGGAGAACGGTGCGTTGACGATTTCGGAGAACACCTCGGATCCGTGATCGATCACATGCGTCCCACCCGAATTCGCTGGAACAGGAAGCAATCCGTCCGTTGCCGCAGGCTGCCGCGGTAGCAGCGGCAGAATGCCGATACAGTTGAGACCGAGGATCGTTTCAACCTGGTCACTGGTACGGAACGAGCGGTCCGACAAGTCACGCAGCCGCCCCACCAACATCGCGAGACCGAGCCCCAGGAAGCTCGCGACCAACAAGGTCAGCGTCGTCTTCGGCTTGCTCTTCGTCAGAGGTGGCGAAGCCGCGGTAATCACGCGTGCCTCCGTGATCGGGAACGACTGCTGCTGGACCGATTCCGTATAGCGCTGCAGGAAGTTGTTGTAGAGCGTCCGATAAGTTTGCGACGAACTCTCCAGATCACGGAGCATGATCTGGGCTTGATCAGTGACTTGGGTATCGGACACCGCGTCGCTCAAACCCTTTTCAAGCGCCAGCTCGCGCTGCTTTGCGATCTCGTAGTCGCTCCTGTAGGTCTGGGCTATGCGCTGCAATTCGTCGCCGATAGAACGACGCAATTCCTGCATCTGGTTGCGCAACTGAACGGTGGCCTGGTGTTGCGCGCCATAACGCGCGGACCATTCGGATTCGCGACCCTTGAGTTCCAGATATTGCTGTCGGAGCTTGGTGATGACTTCGTTTTTCAGCGTGTCTGTAACGGTCGCATCCGGCTCGGCCTTGACGATATCATTGATGCGATCGAGGCGGGCCTTCGCCTCAGCGGTCAGGCCACGGGACAGGATGAGCTGCGTGTTCACCTCGCTCAGCTGCTGCTCGTTGATCAACCGGCCACCGGTATTGACCAGGTTGTTCTTCGTGCGGAAATCGACGACGGCACGCTCGGCAGTCGAAGACTGTTTGCGCAGTTCGGCAATTCTCTCCTGAAGCCACACGCTGGCGCGCTGAGTGGCCTGGTACTTGGCGTTGAGCTGATCGTTGATATAGGCGTCGGCCACGACATTGGCGATTTGCGCCGCCTTGGCGGGATCATTCGAGGTAAAGGCGATCTCGATGATATAGGTCAAACCAACCCGCTTGACGCTCAGACGGTTGGCAAAGGCCTCGACCGCACGTCGATTGAGCGCCGTCTGCGAGCGTGGCGCATCCGAATCCAGAAAGCCGGAAACCGTGCTGACGAGACCTCCAAGAAGACCGCCTCCGGGGCCCACAAACTCGGGATCATCGGTCAGCCGAAGCTGCTTGATCACGGCGGAGGCGATGTTCTCCGATCGCAACACCTCGACCTGACTTTCGACCATGGACGAATCCACGGGACTGTCGCCGATCAGCAATTGCTGCTGGAAGACATTGTTCTTGCGGGTGTCGATGATCATCGTCGCCTGGGCCGTGAAGCTGGGCGGCGTATTGACCAGGTAAAGGACGCCTGCGGCGAGACAGGCAAGCGAGACGGCAATGATAATGGTCGATTGCCTTCGGGCAAAACCGATCATGTCGGCAACGCCATTACTGGCGTTGCGCTGGGCGTGTCCGTCAGGTTGCGTCAGTTTGGATGCAGGATTGACGTAAAGCATGAATTTCCTGGCAAAAGAAAAGCCCTACCGCCTCCCGCGCATGGCCAGCGGAACGAGGCAGCGCTTATCATATCATCCTCTTGCCGCTCGCGCCTCTTGGTCGACGCGAGGATGATATCTTACCAAACCTACTGAGTTGATAATTAACTTACGGACTAACCGACGTACTCGAGTTGTTCACACCGCTGACCGACGACGAATAGGTAAAATTGCCGGTATTCACGCCGTTCCCGTTAATGCCCTCAGCCCCCCCGGTCCCGAAGCCCGTCGTCGCCGTTCCGGAGGTGGCACCTCCCGAAGCGCCTGGAGAACCGCCTGCGCCCGCTCCACCTGCACCTGTTCCAAAGTCTCCGTTGGCCGAGGCGTAGAGCACCCTGAATGCGGGATCCTGCTCGCCCCTCTTGGCGATTTCGGTTTGCAGAGAGGTATAATAATCCTGATCTTTGCTGACACAAATGCGTGCCGCCTGGGCGAGACCTGACGCAATTGCGCTTTTCTGGGCGTCGTTGGCACCGCTCAATAGGTCCAGAACAGCCGGCAAAGTTCGGGAGTCGGTCGCGATGAGATCGCGGATCTGAGAGATCAGTCCCCCACCTCCCTGCGGCGCACCGGTCAGTGCAGACGTGGGCCCGCTCAGGAAAGAAGTCACTGCACTTGCCGGAAGCTGCTGGTTGGGATCGTAGCACGTCGCAGCGAAGGCAACGCCGTCAAGGCTCGCGCATGCCACAAACAAGCACGCGGCAAGCGGCAGGCGTCCGCTAACAAACCACATGTGAACTCTCCTTCTACTCTTGCATTGCAAACTAGCACGCGGAGCTTGCGGCCACCAATACTTATCAGACGAATTGCCGTTAACGGTTAATTAGCCATCTCGACGGGACGTCCGCCGCTCAGCCTACCACTTTCCGCCTTGCGGGTGGCGAACGACTGGGCGGCGCCGACCCCGACCAGCGTCATTGTCGGCAGGGAAAAGCCCGGAATCTGGAGGGAAAAGTCGATCATTGCGTGAACCAGCGCCACGGTTGCGGCTGTCAGTGCAACGACCGGGTAAACGGTATCCCGGCGCCGACGCCGGATTCCCTGGATGAGCAGAAGCAGGACCAATAGCCAGGCCAACACGACGATAAGTGCCAACGGAATACCGCCTTCGGCCGCGATTTCCAGCAAGATGTTGTGGGCCCGATCCCAGACTCCCCAAACACTCCCAGTCCGGTAGAGCGGAAAAGCGAAAGGAAATCCACCCAATCCGACCCCAAGCCAGGGAAAGTCCGCAATCATTCGAAAGGTCGATCGATAGGTGTCCAGGCGTCCCTCATCGACCAGACCATGCTCGTTGAAGCGGCTCCCGGCGCTGCCGCTGAGCGTCTGGAGCATGATCAAGGCGATCAGGCCCCCAAGCATCAGCGTGACGACAGGACCGCCCCTTCGCGACAGGTTACGCCAGAAATACAAGGTAAAAGCCAGAACCTGCCCAACCAGGGCCAGGACTGTCCCGGCCCGGGAGGCGGTCAGCAGAACCGCGGTTAGGCAAAGGACCGGCGGTACGGCCAGAACCATGCCCTGAAAATGCAAGATCCCCGGTAGGGCCTCGATGAGCGCCGAGAAGCTCATCTTGCCGGCTGGCAGGCGCGGACGGAGCATCTGCCAAAACAGCATGGCGCCGACGATACTGCAAACGCCGTAGTACAGCGCCGCAGCGTTGCGATTGACGAAGGGGGTGGTCAGAACTCCCGCATAGGCAAACTTGTCCCACCAGAACAGCTTCGCAGGGTTGATCAGGTGAGAAATGATGGCGAAGAGAGCCAGACTTGCACCCGACAAGGCTATGACCTCGAGCACCTTTTGGGCCCGCCTCCGGTCTGCACCGACGACATAGCCCAGCAACCCCGCCATCAGCGCTGCCATCGGAGAGCCGATCGCGAATAGCGGCTGCTCGCGAACGATCGATACAGACGGCGAAAGCTGTTGTCCCAAAAGAGCCGACGCCTTCGCCCAAACGGGATGGGACGGCAGATTGGTCAGGTCCGGCGATAGCGTTTGAGCGAGCACCACAGCGGCATAGGCGGCAACGATAAGAACGACCAGCCAAACCCATCGTCGCTGCTCGCGACGCAGCGGCGCCATGTCAGCTGAGGCCAGCCCCGTCGCAAGCACGATGCACCAAAGCGCAATGGTGACCGGAGCAGTCGAGCCCACAAACAGCGGAGCTCCTATTAACACGCAAGACAATGCAAGGAAGGACAACGACGAAAATACCGTCTGCATCGCAAAGAACCGCGAAAGCCGAACAGAACCGCCCGCTTCGACCAACTAGCAAGCCTGAAGACGTCGCATCAGGGCGACGTCGCCGAGGACGTGGTGGCTGCAGACGTGCCGCGGATTGCGCCCCTGAGTGTATAGGCGTTCGTGGCGGTCACGATCGGGTCGTTAACCGTTGCGTTCACCAGTCGGATGAACTGCAGGATCTTCGCGGTCTCTACCGCCGTCGCGTTCGAGGCGTAGAGGACGTCCTTGTTGCGGATCTGCATCTTGGTGGCGAGGAAGTAGGTGGCCGGATCGCGCAGGTTGACCACATACACGACCGGGATCAGAGGCGTGCTGAACTTCGTCACGTCAATACCGAGCTTTTCGGCGACGTCACGGCTTTCGCCACGATAGACGAAGACTGAAGCTGGATCGGCCAGAGAGTCGTTGAGACCGCCAGCCTTTGCCATGGCCTCAGCAAGCGAAATTCGCCAGGCCTCGAAGTTGAACTGGCCCTGCTGACCGGAGGCCCCGAACACCACAAAGGTCTGCGGCTCGCGGTAGACATAGATCGTATCGTTGGCGTCGACGTAGCCGTTGTTATTGGGCTCATATACCAGCGCGCCAAACGGAACCGTCATCCGCTGACCGCTACGCTCAAGCATGACCCAGGTGTCGAAACCCTGCCCCTTCGGACCACCCGCACGGGCAATCGCATCCAGAATGCGATCACCCGCGGCGGTAAGCGGGAAGCGGCTCGGACTGTTGACCTCACCCAGGACGCTGACCAAGGACGTCTTTTGATCGACAAGCGCAACAACAGCCTGAGGCTCGATCGCTCGATTCTTGAGGCGATCCACGATGGTCTGCTGAACTTCGCTAGGGGTACGGTTTTTGGCCGCAATCGCGCCCGCGAAGGGCACCGAAATGTTGCCCGCACTGTCGACGGACTGGTTCGGCAACGTAATAAAGTTACCGGGACGAACGCCGGCCTCACGGGGGATGAACAACCCGCCTGCTGCCGCCTCGAAAATGGTCACGCTGACGACGTCGCCCACTCCAAACCGGATCTCGCGAGGCGAATGACGCCCGGTGTTGCCGAAGAACAAGCGGGGCGTTGCCTCAGACAGCACGCCAATGGCCCCCGAGGTAAGGGGTATGAGTGCGTAAGGAAGACTGTCTGGATTTTTCGCGGCGGCGGATTTGACATCCGAACTCGACGGACCGGTGGCAGGCATTGCCGAGCAGCCTGCAAGCGCAAGCCCCGCAATGGCTAAAATGAGCCAGTTTTTGCAACGCGCTCGAAACATTTATTCCCCAGTCCCCGCCTGCTTCAAATTGCATACCATGGATTCCAACGACGCAATATGAAACGGCCGGGATCGTCGCGAAGCCCTTGACGGATGTGACATTCTTGCCACGTTGCACCGCAGAAAATCGCCCAAAAACGCGACGCTTCGATCAATCGGCATGCAACCAAGGCGAGTCTCTCGGGACCGGCGCTAGACGACCTTAAGCGTGCTCCCTTCGATCCTGAGGCAGGTCAACCGCCCCGTGGCATAGGCCCCCGTATCGATGTTGACGCGGTTGTCCCGGAAATCGGGTTCCAGGACGGGGGTGTGCCCGTGGACGATCATCTTCTCAAAGGGGGCATCCCAGCTGAGAAACTCTTCCCTGATCCAAAGCAGGTCGGACTCCCGTTGACGGTTGAGGGGGACCCCCGGCTTGACACCAGCATGGACGAACAGAAAATCGCCGCTGGTGAAGAAGGCGGGCAAGCCGAGGAGGAAGCTCCGATGCGCCGGCGGGAGGGCGGCGCCAAAGGCGTTGGCGAGTGCCTCCATTTCGTCGGGCTGACGCACCAACGGCACCAATCCATAGGATAGCAGCGTTTCGCGACCACCGAGTCCGGCCCAGTCGGTAAACAGCTGAGGCGAGCCCAGGAACTGAAGCGCCAGCTCCTCGTGATTGCCCTTGAGGCAAACGACCTCGAACTTCTCGGCTCGTTCGATCAAGAGCTCGATGACCCGCCGTGAATCGCTGCCGCGATCGATCATGTCGCCGAGATAGACTTCGATGCATCGTGGCGCAGTAGAGACACCCCGGTCAGCATCGATGCGGGCAAAGACACTCTCCAGGAGATCGGCACAGCCATGGATATCGCCGACGGCATAGACACGCACTCCGTCCGGAAGCCGGGGCCGCGCAAGATTCGTCGTCAGGTCAACCATGTCACTCCACACCCCACGCATCACCGATCAACCCGCTGGCGACGTTCGCGATCACGTCCTTAATCATCCAGGAGGTTGCCGCATGCGGCCCATCATTAACACTTGATGAGAGAAAGCTAATCACCCGGCAAGCATATTGCGAGATTGAGCCCCGCTTTTGCGCAGCGCCTCACAACGCGTGGCCGGCGACTTGCGCCGACTTGTCCCCGGGGCGGGGATGCATAAGCGCTTCAAAGCGTTTTGGGCCCCGCGTGATTGCTGGCTGAATCAAGCCGATCAAGACGGCCGGGGTTGCGCCAACCCGTCATGGTTACCAAGGTCTCGACAGGTTGGCGCAAATTCAACTTAACTTGCGACGCGCTGCCCAATCGGTCCGAAAACCTTTCCCTGTACTAGTCCGCATAACGAAGGGACATGACGGGGGATTTCATGCGTCGGATCATCAAAGCGATTAGCGCCATCGCCATTCTGGGCGCGGCTTGTCTGGCGCAGCAGGCGCATGCGGGTTTTGTCGGCCTGCCGAACATGCTGCGGGGCCAGTTGCAGAAGATCGCACTGACCGGGCCAACGCTTGCGCCATTCGCGCACACGCGCTTTTGTCTGCAATATCCATCCGATTGCTCGACCTCGCGCAACCGCTTTCGTCCAGGTCCGATCGCACTCACTGAGGCGCGCTGGCGTGAGCTGCGCGAGATCAATCGCGAGATCAACGAATCCATCCGTTTCGAACCTAACCTGGCCGGCGTTGCCGAAGAACGCTGGGTCATTTCACCCAAGACGGGCGACTGCAACGACTACGCGGTAACGAAACGCCATGAATTGATCGCGCGCGGCTGGCCGGCCCATACGCTTCTGCTGGCGGAAGTCATCACGACCTGGGGTGAGCATCACCTCGTTCTGGTGGTGAGGAGCAAGACGGGTGACGTTGTCGCCGACAGCCTGTTTCAGGACGTCAAGGTCTGGACCAAATCGCCCTATCAGTGGGTGCGGATACAGTCACCGCGGAAATCGACCTTCTGGTCCACGGTCGGCAAGATGCAGGCCTAGCTAGCTCGGCATCAGTTGTCGGCACTTCTGGCGGCTTGCGCCGGAGACGAACCTCCGGCGCGCGCGTCACCTGACGGCACGCGTTTCAACGGGAACTCCTTCGCCTCCATTGCTTTCGGCAAAGTCAACGTAGTGTTCGCGCTGGCAGACCGGGTCGATCCGATGAAGCTCGTGACGTGCTTGGTGTCGAGGCATGTGCAGCATTCAGCTGTGCTTCGGCGATATCCGGACGTTACCCCTAACGTCGCCGTCACGAGTTGCACCTGCTGGCGCCAGCGAAGTCCAAGCCGTTCCTGAATGCAATGATCGCAATAAGCCCGTCCAGCACAACGAATAAGGAACTCGTTGATCCGTTCCGGCACAGTTCTGTCGCTCATTAGCACGCCCCCATTCACGAGAGATCAAAGCTCACCTTGCACAGCAAGGGTCGCGCCAACCTCTCTTATCCGGGTCGCAACGACGCGCATGTGACATGCCCACTGCGCTATACATGGCATGCATGGCTGCAATCCGGAGTCTGAAAACCTAGCGGCCCCGGCAGGCCCATTTGCTTGAAAAACATTTCACGTCGAAAGTTGCGCGCATGACGCAGATGAATAACACGGTTCGACAAATTTCTATCGTCAACGTAAACACCAAGCGTCCCACAATATTCATCGTGCCCGCAGATTAGTCTCTACGACTTTTCGGGAAGTTCACCCTCAGGGTTCACGACTTCGTAAAATTACTCGGCCAGCCGACCCGCAGGGGCCCCGAGCGCCAAGCTAACCGGCTTCGCATCTCTGCGCTGTGATGTAGACTACACTTTTCACGTCGGGGAGCCGCGGTATTGCACGCAATAATAGTGAACGAGGCTTTATGTGAATGAACGATAGAAGCTGTCCAACTCTTGGAAATGCGATCTGTCCGCAATGACAGATGCCGGCAGAATCGATCCACCCAAAATGACAATTCGCCGATGCGCAGCGCTCGCCTTGGCCTCGAACGAAAGCGCCCGCGGCACTGGATCCGCGCGCGTTAACCTGAAAACAGCTCGACTTGTCGGTTCAGCGGTACTCTTCCGGGACGAAGCCCGAATAAGCGGACCAATACGGCCGGCCACCGTACGGACCATACGCACCATAAAGCGGATAGCAGGAGTAAGCATCGGGGCATCGTAGATAGCGATGCGCATGTCGCATTTTGACATAAGTGCCGTCACGATGACGGACCTCGACGCTCTTGTCGGCGGCAGACACAGACGAAACTGTCCCGGAAACGAAACACGTCACGGCCAGCAATATGGCAACGAACAGTCCACGCATCTCGATTCCCCCAACCGCCCCTCGGCCATCAATCAGCTGGAATAATTAACTGGATGGCGGCCCTGTGTATAGCCGGCAGTGGGCCTTCGCTTGGATTCCTTGCGGCTGTTGCCGCGGTGCCGCAACCGCAAATCGACGATTTCTCTTCTTCTGCCGTTATCTGCCGTCGCGTTTACGAACAAGAGGCCAGCCTTCGAAAAAGACAAACAACTCAGATGCTTACTTCTCTTGCCCTGCGACATTTCCCGCAATAGTCGCGATCTATTAGATTGCCCCCCAATGCGGAAGTTGAGGTGCTCGCGGCCCTTCTGATCCTGAGCGCAAACAGTGTTCACGGCTATTTGCCCGATCAAGGCGAATAGACCTCGTCACTGAGGCCGCTCGGCAGCAAACTGTCGGTCCAGCAGGTTCGCCGGCACCGTCTCGAGCTGCCGGTCGCCGTTATCCTTTGGCAAGCGCCGCCGACGCGGGCGTGCCCGCAAGCCCTGTAGGCGCATCAGCCGCTCGATCTGGTGCAGGCCACAGTTCGCCCCATCGGCGAGCAGATCGCGCCACACCCGGCGCCCACCATAGGTGCGGTCGCGCGATGAAGCTGACTTTGACCTTGGCGCCGAGTTCTTCGTCGCTGCGGGATCTGGCTCTGGCGCTGGGAGAGCGGTTCAGCCAGGCATGGAAGCCCGACCGCGACACCCCCAGCGCATCGCATAGCCATGCCACCGGCCAGATCGCCCGGTGCTCCGCGATGAAGACGAACTTCATGTCGCTTCCATCGCGAAGAAGGCTGCGGCCTTTTTTAGGATATCCCGCTCGGCCTTCAATTTGGCAACCTCGTGACGAAGCCGCTCGATCTCTAGCTGCTCAGGCCTCATCTGCCCGTGGCCGGGAAACGCCTGCGCCGGGTCGGAGCCAAACTCCTTCACCCACTTGCGCAGAACGTTCTCATGAACGTCCAGATCGCGGCTGGCTTGCGCCACCGACACCCCGCGTTCCCTGACCAGCTTGACTGCCTCGATCTTGAACTCGCGACTAAACTTCCGTCTCTTCATCGCCCACCTCCGGCTTCATGAAACACCTAATCTCGGTGTCCGCAGCAGCTCACCCAGACCGACGCGAGGATTGGGTGCCGACAACTAGTTCGGTAAGCACCCGGAGCGCATAGTCGCTACGGGCTGCGCGCTGATCATTATTTCCATGGAATTCCATCACATAGTTATGTCCCAACCACGAGACGAAGCCAGACAGCCGATCCGATGTGACATCAAGTCTCGAGCTGCTTGGCATGTTGCGCCGAAATCTGGCTCCCGCGCGCCCAACTGACGAGCCTTCTCGCAGTTGCTGGATCCTATTCACCACCATTGGATACGAGACGATTAGCTGAGCCCGCTCGCAGAGCGGGCTTTTTTCTGCGCACAAAGACGCCCCCATGAACCCGCAAAAGGCTTGCAGCTCGACATTGGCTTTGCTTCCATAAAAGCCAAAAACAGGAGCTCGCGAGTGTGATGGACGAATCCAATCCGTGGCAGCAATTGAATTCCGAAATCGCTTTTGACTGTCCTTACTATATCGCTCGCCACGACACTGTACGCCATCGCAGCGGCAAGACGCATCCCTACGTCTGGATCCAGGTCAAATTCAGAGGCGTGGCGGTCCTTCCCATCGACAGCCATGGCTTCACGACAATCGTCGGCCAATTTCGCTATCCGCTCAACTGCTACACTTGGGAATGCGTTCGCGGTGGAATCCCGCTCGGAACCGATCCGCTCGACGGCGCGAAGCAGGAGCTCATGGAAGAAACTGGTTACCAGGCAGACGAGTGGCTTCACCTTTGTGATCTTACAGCATCACCCGGAGTGACCAACGAGCTTGCCCCGTGCTTTATTGCTTGGCAGCTTCGCGAGGGGAGCCCTGCACCGGCGCAAGAGGAGAGCATTGCCCAACAGCGAATTCCGTTTTCGCAAGCCGTAAGTATGTGTCTCAGCACAGAGATCGTCGACGCCACAAGCGTCGCTCTCATTTTGGGCGCGCAGGCAAGACTGGCGGCCGGACAGCTCCCGAGCAGTCTCGCAGAGATTATGCGGCAAGCCTAACTGAAGCTGTGCGCGCTCAGACTCGCCGCGAAGCTTGTTCGCGCCTGTCCTGCCCGCTGAGGGAGTGGACGAACCAAAGCGGCATCGTTCAAAACGGCATCCATGGAAGACGACTACTATTTTGTTTGGGTATTCGACCGGTCTGGTAAGACGTGTCCACAAATTTGGGCCGGCGACCAATTCGATCGACCTGATTGGCAGCTTGAACGCGTGGCGAGCCGGCGCCTCCTCAACGCCTCTGAACGAACGATGCCGCTGGACCGTCTTGCGGCGCTCTATCCACCAACTGAGAGGAGCGAATGACCCAATTCGGGTGCAAAAGCCAAAACTGTTAGCTTGCGCCAATCGTGTCCACGCGGTCGGATTACGGCATAGAGAAGGCGAATTTCTTACCGCATGTCTCAACATTGTCCGCTGAAATAGCCTCAAGTGACCGTGATCACCTAGCCATTCTCGCAACTGCTAATAGCCGAGGATCGACATCTATACGGAAGACCGAAAATGCAAGTTCGTCACGCAAAGAGGTCGCAGGCTCGACTCGTTGTCCCGCAGCGGATCGACATAACCAAGGCCGCGAATAACGTCGATACGCTTCTGCATCTGGCGATCAATGGCGAAGTCTTCGTCTTACCACTTGGGCCAAAGTTGGTAACCGCGCTCATTGAAGGTCTGCGGCGCTCACAGCTCATGGTGGCTCCGCCGTGCACAACCAGGCAGTAGCTTAGCCAACAGAGATGTGCATCCACCAACCCTCTCACGCGGCTTCGATCCCCAGGTCGAGCCTAATGATCAATCCGTTGGGCGAGCCGCAACGCGCCCGATGCTCTCGTAGACGAAGCCTGCTGCTTGCATGTCCTCGGGACGATAGATGTTGCGGAGGTCGACAATGATGGGCTGCGCCATGACGCTCTTCAGCCGGTCGAGATCGAGCGCGCGGAACTGCACCCATTCGGTGACGATGACGACGGCATCCGCGCCAGTCGCGCAGGCATAGGCGTCTTCGCAGTAGGTGATGGTCGGCAGCTCGCCCTTGGCCTGCTCCATGCCGACGGGATCGTAAGCCTTTACCTTCGCGCCCATATCGAGCAGGCCGGTGACCAGCGGGATCGACGGCGCGTCGCGCATGTCGTCGGTGTCGGGCTTGAAGGTGAGGCCGAGCACCGCGATGGTCTTGCCGCGCAGCGAGCCGCCGAGCGCCTGGCTCACCTTGCGCGCCATCGCGCGCTTGCGGTTCTCGTTGACCGCCAGCACGGATTCGACGATGCGCAAGCTCACGTCATAGTCCTGCGCAATCTTGATCAGCGCCTTGGTGTCCTTCGGAAAGCACGAGCCGCCGAAGCCCGGGCCCGCATGCAGGAATTTGGTGCCGATGCGGTTGTCGAGACCGATGCCGCGGGCAACCTCCTGCACGTTGGCACCGACCTTTTCGGAAAGGTCCGCGATCTCGTTGATGAAGGTGATCTTGGTCGCGAGGAACGCGTTCGCCGCGTATTTGATCATCTCGGCGGTGCGGCGTTCCGTGAACATCAGCGGCGCCTGGTTGAGCGACAGCGGGCGATAGATGTCGCTCATCACCTTACGGCCGCGCTCGTCGGAGGTGCCGACCACGATGCGGTCGGGGAACTTGAAGTCGCGGATCGCAGCGCCTTCGCGCAGGAATTCGGGGTTGGAGGCGACCACGACGTCGGCCTTGGGATTGGTCTCGCGGATGATGCGCTCGACCTCGTCGCCGGTACCGACCGGAACGGTGGATTTCGTCACCACGACGGTGAAGCCCGAGAGCGATTGCGCAATCTCGCGCGCGGCGGCGTAGACGTAGGAGAGGTCGGCGTGACCATCGCCGCGGCGGGAGGGCGTGCCAACCGCGATGAACACGGCGTCGGCATCCGCCACCGGCGCGGACAGATCGGTGGTGAAGCTCAAGCGCTTGGCCTTGACGTTGGTCGCAACCAGTTCATCGAGGCCCGGCTCGTAGATCGGAATCTCACCGCGATGAAGCGCCGCGATCTTCTTCTCGTCCTTGTCGACGCAGGTGACGTCGTGACCGAAATCCGCAAAGCAGGCTCCGGACACCAGTCCGACATAGCCCGTGCCGATCATCGCGATGTGCATGAAAAACCCCTTGATTAGTGCTAGAACTCTTATGCCCGCGCGCCGCGCACTTCTCTGATTAGTTCCGCTGATAGTCGTCTTCAATCCGGATGATGTCGTCTTCCCCGAGATAGGAGCCGGTCTGGACCTCGATCAGCTCCAGCATGATCTTGCCGGGGTTCTCCATCCGGTGCACCGCGCCCATCGGGATGTAGATGGACTCGTTCTCGTGCACGGTCTTGACGGTCTCGTTGACGGTGACGCGGGCCGTGCCGCGGACCACGATCCAGTGCTCGGCACGATGATGGTGCTTCTGCAGCGACAGCCGCCCGCCGGGCTTGACCACGATGCGCTTGACCTGATGGCGCTCTCCATTGTCGACCGACTGATAACTGCCCCAGGGCCGATGCACCTTCAGATGCTCCTCGGTGACCTTCGGTGCGACCGTCTTCAGCTTGGTCACGAGACGCTTCAGGCCATTGGCATCCTTCTGGCGCGAGACGAGAATGGCATCCGCCGTCGCCACCACGACGAGATCGTCGACGCCTTCGAGCGCGACCAGCGCGGCATCGGTGGTGACGTTGCAATTGCGGGAGTCCTCGAACACCGCGCTGCCATGCGAAGCGTTGCCTTGCGCGTCCTTCTCCGACAGCTCCCACACCGCGTGCCAGGAGCCGACGTCGGACCAGCCGCAGGACACCGGCACCACCGCTGCGCGCGAGGTCTTCTCCATCACCGCATAGTCGATCGAGATCGCCTTCGCCGCGCCGAATGCCTGCGGCTCCAGCGTCACGAAGCCGAGATCGTGACCGGCATTGGTGACCGCATCGGAGACCGCCTGCACGCTCGCAGCATCCACGTTCCGATATTCATCGAGCAGCAGGGTCGCCGGAAACATGAAGTTGCCGCTGTTCCAGAGATAGCCCGAACTGACGTAGTCCGCCGCCTTCACCGCATCCGGCTTCTCGACGAAGCGCACGACCGCGTGCACCGTGCCGGAGATCACCTCGCCCGGGCTGATATAGCCGTATTCGGTCGCCGGCCGCTCCGGCTTGACGCCGAAGGTGACGATGCGCCCGGCGCTCGCGGCCGTGAGGCCTTCACGGCACGCGGCGACGAAGGCGGCATTGTCCCGCACCACATGGTCGGCGGCGAGCGCGAGCACGATGGCGTCACTCGCGCGGTTCTGCGCAAACACCGCGCCCGCAGCGATCGCAGGCCCGGAGTCACGCCGCATCGGCTCGAGGATCACGTCGGCTTCGATGCCGATCTCGGCGAGTTGCTCCAGCACCATGAAGCGATAGGACGCATTGGTGATGACAACAGGACGATCGAACAGCGCGGCATCCGAGACGCGCAGCAGCGTGTCCTGGAAGGTCGAGCGCGTGCCGAACAGCGGCAGGAACTGTTTCGGGCGCACCTCGCGCGAAGCCGGCCACAGGCGCGTGCCTACGCCGCCGCACATGATCACGGGAGTGATACGCCTACCCATCGTCAACCACCAGTACAACAACCAAATCGAGAGTATCAATCGGACAGTCAAACAAACCTATGGCGGGTCTCTTTCGAGCGTGAGAAACGCGTCCAGCTCTTCTACCAACCCGTCTTCCCAACTCGGAGTTACGAGACCATACGCCTCCCTAAGCCGGGCCAGATCCAGCCTAGAACTGGTAGGTCGCGTTGCCTTGGTCGGGTAATCCTTTGTGGCGATCGGGATGACCTCGGCCGCCTTCAGCGGCGTACCCCGGGACCGCAATCCTTCCACGATTGCGCTGGCAAAACCATGCCAGCTGGTCTCACCCGAATTGGTGAGGTGAACGAGACCCTTTGCGCGCGCGAAGACTTCGGGCAGGCCTGACTCGCCATCCTGCAAAATCTGAACAAGCGTCGACGCGATTGTACGCGCCGTCGTTGGTGTTCCAAATTGATCCGAGACCACCCGAAGCGACTCTCGTTCCTTGGCAAGGCGGATCATGGTGCGCATAAAATTCGCGCCTTGCGCGGCATAGACCCATGCAGTCCGTACGACCAGGTGCGGACCGCCGGCACTTCGAACCGCGCTCTCACCCGCAAGCTTGCTCCGACCATAGACCGAAAGCGGGCCCGTTGGATCGTCTTCACGCCAGACAGCACGCGCGCTGCCGTCAAAGACGTAGTCGGTCGAGAAATGAACGATCGGCACGACGTGCACAGCGGCCCAGTGGGCGAGCGCGGCTGGCGCATCGCCGTTGACTAGGAAGGCGAGCGCGGCTTCGTCTTCGGCCTTGTCAACGGCGGTATAAGCTGCGGGGTTGATGATGAAATCAGGCTGGTAGGCATCAAGCTTGCTCAAGAGGGAAGCTGGCTTGGAGAGATCGAACTCCTCAACGGCTGGGGCAATGACCGTATGCTTGTCTCGAAGCAGCGGAAGAAGCGCTCCTCCCACCTGCCCTGCAGTTCCAGTCAGAAGGATGCGCATCAGATTTGACCATAGAGCGGAAGATTCTTGACATCCGCCAGCAGCGGGGCGTCAGCGTCCTTTGCCGAGAGCGAGGGTTGGTCGACACCCCATTTGATCCCTATCGCGGGATCATTCCAGCGGATGGAGACCTCATCCTTCGGGCTGTAGAGGTCATCGCATTTGTAAAAGAAGTC
The DNA here is from genome assembly GCF_058804065.1 of Bradyrhizobium sp. GW821-FHT13H05. Lineage (NCBI taxonomy): Bacteria > Pseudomonadati > Pseudomonadota > Alphaproteobacteria > Hyphomicrobiales > Nitrobacteraceae > Bradyrhizobium > Bradyrhizobium sp. GW821-FHT13H05. Next base: position 439,028 of record NZ_JBXAPO010000004.1, read on the forward strand.
GGCCGTCTCGGAGAGCACTACGAAGCCGTGGGCAAAGCCCCTAGGGACCCACAACTGACGACGGTTCTCTTCGCTCAATTCAACGGCAACGTGCCGCCCAAAATTCGGGCTTCCGACGCGGACATCGACTGCAACGTCGAGGACACGGCCGCGCATTGCGCTGACTAGTTTACCTTGGGTGAAGGGATTTTGCAGATGCAGACCACGGAGCACGCCATAGCTCGAGCGGGACATGTTATCCTGCACGAACGGCCGCGCAATACCCGCCTCCACGTAGCGCTGGAACTGGTAGGTCTCCAGAAAGAAGCCCCGCTGATCGCCAAATAGTTTAGGTTCAATAATCAGAACTTCTGGAATATCTGTCTTTACTACATTCATTTTTAGCGCCACCACCTCGGCGTCGTCAATTTACTCTACCTCTATAACAAACTTGTGCAGTGCACGCTATCTGCTACTTTCTAAAACGGTAAATTTGTGAGGGGCTATGAAGGGGATCATTCTCGCCGGGGGCACCGGCTCGCGCCTTTACCCGGTGACGACGGTGGTGTCGAAACAGCTTTTGCCCGTCTTCGACAAACCGATGATCTATTATCCGTTGTCGACGCTGATGCTGTCAGGCATCCGGGACATCCTTATTATCTCCACTCCGCAGGACAAGCCGCTATTCCAGCGGCTGCTCGGCGACGGTTCCGAGATCGGACTGCGCTTTGCCTACGCCACCCAGGAGACGCCGCGCGGCTTGGCGGACGCGTTCATCGTCGGGCGCGAGTTCGTAGGCTCCGATTCCGTCGCGCTGATCCTGGGCGACAACATCTTCTATGGTCACGGGCTTCCGGGCATGCTCTCGAGCGCCTCGTTCCGCAAGAAGGGCGCGACCGTGTTCGGCTATGTGGTCAATGAGCCGGAGCAATATGGCGTGGTCGAGCTCGACCACTCCGGTCGCGCCTTGTCGATCGAAGAAAAGCCGAAGCAGCCGAAGTCGAACGTGGCCGTGACGGGACTCTATTTCTACGACAACGACGTGCTCGACATCGCCGCCAACGTGAAGCCGTCGGCGCGCGGCGAAATCGAAATCACCTCCGTCAATAACGCCTATCTCGAGCGCGGCGACTTGTTTGTCGAGGTGCTCGGCCGCGGCTTTGCATGGCTCGACACCGGCACGCACGCCTCGCTGGTCGAGGCCAGCCACTTCGTGCAGATCCTGGAGCAACGCCAGGGACTGCGCATCGCCTGCCCCGAAGAGATCGCGCTGCGGCAGGGCTACATTTCACTGCCGCAGTTCGAGAAGGCCGCTGAGAAGTCGGCCAAAAGCAGTTATGGTGAATATCTGAAATCGGTCGCGCGCTCCTACGCCTTGATGCGCTGACCTATCCAACGGAGACGAGGTCAATGCGTTTCAAGGGCTCCACGATCTTTGTCACCGGCGGCGCCGGCTTCATCGGATCGGCAGTGGCGCGGCACCTACTTCGCGATACTCACGCGCGGGTAGTTAACATCGACAAACTGACCTACGCTGCGAATCTCGAGTCCCTTCCCGGCACAGAGGGTAACCCGCACTATTCGTTTGAGAAACAGTGCATCTGTGACGCAGCAGGCCTGCGCAAACTGTTCGAAAAATACCAGCCGGATGCGGTGATGAACCTCGCAGCCGAAAGCCATGTCGATCGCTCCATCGACGGGCCGGGCGAATTTGTCCAGACCAACATCGTCGGCACCTTCACGATCCTCCAGGAGACTTTGCGCCATTGGCGCACGCTATCCGGCGAGACGCGCGACCGCTTCCGCTTCCTGCACATCTCGACCGACGAGGTGTTCGGCTCACTCGGCGAGGAGGGCCTGTTCACCGAGACCACGGCGTATGCGCCGAACTCGCCTTATTCGGCAAGCAAGGCATCATCCGACCATCTGGTACGCGCCTGGCGGGAGACCTATGATCTGCCGACCATGGTGACCAACTGCTCCAACAATTACGGGCCGTATCACTTCCCGGAGAAGCTGATCCCGCACATGATCATCAAGGGATTGGCCGGCGAAAAACTACCGGTCTATGGCGACGGCAAGAATATACGGGATTGGCTTTATGTCGAAGATCATGCCAAGGCGTTGACGCTAGTGCTGGAGCGCGGCCAAGTTGGCGAAACCTACAATGTCGGCGGCCGCAACGAGCGCACCAACCTGCATGTGGTGGAGACGATCTGCGACCTACTCGATGACGTCGCCCCGAGCGCCGACGGCCCGCACCGCCGCCTGATCTCGTTCGTCACCGACCGCCCCGGCCACGATCGCCGCTACGCCATCGACGCCTCGAAGCTCGAGCGCGAACTCGGCTGGAGTGCCGAGGAAAATTTCGAGAGCGGCATCGAGAAGACGGTGCGGTGGTATATCCAGCAGGAGCCTTGGTGGCGAACGATCCTGGACCGCGGGTATAAGGCAAAGCGCGTGGGACTTCACCAATAATACTCTGGAGCATGGCCAATAGTAGAGAGATAATGCTCTTAATAGTTCCCGAGAGTTGGCATCGCTGCCTCGCCGAGGTCGCGGCCTCCTGATTGTCTTCCAATAAAAATTCGCGCCGAATTTAGCTCAAAGCATTCAGCTTTGGCCCAATGAACGACAAACGAAAAGAAGCGAAAGCAGTATCAAGACATGACGCGGAATTGGTGGACACGGTAGTCCAGCATCATCCAAGCTCAACTCATCACGAGCCACGGCAACCAAGACGCTTTGACTTACGGCGCAACCGCCACTGTCGACGAACTCAATTTCAGTCTCGGAGTTTGATATGCAGGTAGGCATGACGATAACAGAGGCAACACTTCTTGCCTCCTTCTTGACTTGTTCGCGGAAGTATTTGGAGTTCGGAGCTGGAGGATCCACAATCCTCGCCCTGAAATCGCCCAAGGATTGGGCTATCGTTGTCGATTCTTCTTCAGAGTGGCTAGATCGAGTCTCACGAGAAGCTGGCGAGAACAGGTCCAAGCTCGGGCTCATCCTGGTCGATATCGGCCCTACGAAGGAATGGGGCTATCCAATCGACCAATCAAAACGGCACCTATGGCCTCTTTACTCATCGAAAGTTTTTGAAACGACAGCAGCGGGCGAAGCAGACATGGTGCTAGTGGATGGGCGCTTTCGCGTGGCGTGTTTCCTAAGAGCTGTTCAGGCTTGTCCGAATGCGATTATTGCGATCCATGACTACACGCGGAAGCACTACCACGTCGTAGAAAAGTTTGCGAAGAAGATAAGCGAGATCGAATCTTTGGCCTTCTTCGTACCTCGCCGTGACTCGGCATTGTCCTACGAAGAGATAAATAATCTTATTCAAAACTACGAATACGAGCCCAGCTAACAACGAGCTATAATGATGTCATGGCATTGCTTGCCAGTCTTCTACGTTCAGCCGGCAATTGATGTTGAAGTGAGGGTCTTGAAGAAGCTTCTCCCTCCAGCGACCAAATAGGTGAGAAAATTCGCATACAAAATCCGATTTTCGGTCAGGTCTAAGATCTGACCCCCTCGACTTTGATTCATCGTGCCAAAATTCACACGACGGCACGTAGACATTCCGCAACCCGAGTCCCATGACTCTCAAACAAAAATCGACGTCATTATATGCTACCGGAAATGCCACCTCGTCGAAGCCGGCGACCGCACGGAACGTAGCCGCGCGGACCATCATCGCGGCTGCCGTCAAAGCGCTGTATTCCTGATGCAGTTGAAGTCGGCCAAAATATCCAGGATTTTTACGGGGAAGGCCCTTGTATACGTGCGAGGCATTTCCGCCAATTCCGAGGATGACGCCCGCATGCTGTACGGTTTCGTCAGGATACATGAGCTTCCCCCCCACACAGCCGACAACTTCTTGACTCGTCCAGCTTACCATTTCCGCCAAGCAGTCAGACCCTATCGGAGCTGCGTCATCGTTTAGAAACAAGTAAATGGATCCTTGGGCGAGCCTCGCCCCGCGATTGCAAATTGCCGAGAAATTGAATGGCCCCCCACAATCAATGATCCGAGCTAAACCGGCCGCACCCAGCTCATGATGATAACGCATCGCATCGTCTGTTGAAGGGTTGTTAGCGCAGACAATCAGCTCGATATTTGGATAACTTTGTTCTCTGACAGCTTGGATGGCCAAACGAAGCGACGCCACCGAGTCCTTCGTCGGGATAATGACTGAGAGCAGGGGCTGTACAGCCGGGGCCGGCCACCTCACTCGGTAAGTATTGGGAAACGGACCTTTTTCCACTTCGCCATGCGACTCTGAAACAAGCCGACTTTCTGAAACCGCACGTTGGCCAGCAAGCCACGTGTATGGCTTCGCCGCAGGGTCTGCCGCCGTTGACGATGCACTTTGCCGCCAATGATATAGTATCCGCGGGATGTGAAATACCTGATCGTCCGGCAATTGGTCGAGACACCTAATGATCAGGTCGTGATCTTGGGATCCCTCAAAACCCTCACGCATACCACCGACCGCCTGAACAAGCCGGGTTTCGATGCAACTCAGATGGCAAATATAGTTCGTAGCAAGTAGGAGTATCCTATCCAAATCCGGTTTGAAACAAGGAGCAAACCGCCTATCAGACTCATCAATTTTATCTTCGTCTGAATAAATAAACCCATAAGGCTTTTGATTGAGACAAAGGGCCAGAAGAAACAAGGCATCAGTTTGCAGCTTGTCATCATGATCTAGCAAGACGCAATAATCGCCTTCAGCTACCTCGATGGCTCGGTTGGTTGAATAGGAGATGTGACGATTAAAATCGTTCCTGACCAATTTGACTCTCGATCGAAAGTCACCTGGCATTTGATCAAGCAGACGTTCAACATCAACAGAGTTGGACGCGTCGTCGCAGATACACACCTCCCATCGGTCGTAACCTTGGAAGTAGATAGACCGTACACAAGCCAGAAAAAACTCAGGATCCGGATTGAACGTCGGAATTATGATTGAAAATAACGGAAATCTTTCAAACTTCTCCACAAGAGCGCGCTGTCGACGTTGTGAAATGACTTTCTCACGGGACATCATCCATTCAAGGTAGGTCAACTCCGCGTCGAAGAATGTCTTGCGGCGAACGAGGTCTTGAAATGCCGCCAACAAGCCCAGATTCGAATCCATTTGCCTCACTCGAGCGCGTTCACAAACTGAGCAATTCGCGCGGACCGCGCATTCAATTCCGTCGCACTAAAGACGCCATATAAACATTTGCTGCATTTGACGGGGTGAGCCCCATCGCAAGGCGTCCCGTCAAACGCAACGAAAGATCCATTTCTTAGACATTCATGTTCACCTTCGTCAAAGCTGATTTCGAAACTAGCCGATCGCAACAAAAGCTTGAGCGCGATTAGATGCGAGAAAGGCAATACGAGCGCTCCCCTAACCCTCACCTGCGCAAAAGATTGCTTCATTAAAAGGGATCGCATGAAGTCAAGAAGATCTGTGAGCCCTTCCCCGGAGAACGTGGTCGGGTTTACCCATATGTTAAAATAAGCGACATGATCACGGACGTATAAAAGACCTTGCTGCCCATTCCTCTCGTGCGTTATTGCAAGGCAGAAATCAGTTCCCGCGACCGGAATATGGCTCGAAAATATCGTATCCGCGTGCTCAATGCTGAGCTGACTCATATTCGCCCCGCGCGCGTCGAGGAAACTGAGATATAAAGCTGATTGAGCGCTCGACTTTCGCTCCAATCGTTCGACTCTCCGATGTAAGCAATTCGGTCAGATCCCTCTACTATCGGAAGCTCCCATAATTGATCTCGGTCTGCGCGCAAATTGGCCAGTGAAGCCATCCAACCAAAGCGCGTTCCGAGTTCGAAAAATTCCGAGCAGCTGCTCAGAAAACTCGCCTTGAAGGACACAGCGCCGGCAGGCAAAACTAATCCCTTGGGATAGCCAGAATGAGGTACCGATTGTGGTTTGACAACGCCGAAGCCATCTCCCGCCATAACGTTGATGCGTTCAAACACAACCGTATCGAAAACGGCATGAGAGGCGGATAAGAGGGCAGCGCTTTCGCTTTCAACCAACTCGACGTCCAGGGGGGCGACCAGCTTTGAACGTTTACCGCACACGGTATATCGATCGGCACTAGGCAAAACTTCGACATCGACAAGTGCGCCGGCAGCTACGAGGTGGATACCACGGGTGGATATGTCAAAGTAACGAGCCAGCGAAAGCAGTCGCGCAATCGTTTTGCTTGGCAGAGATACCACAACGTTCGCGCCCTTCATTTGCTCCAAGGTTTGGCACCACCAGATCAAATCGAAGTCGTCGAAATCGTCTCCTCCGTCGATGCAGACCATATGGTCGATTAACTTCGCCCCGAGTTTCGAGGTCGCCCCGGCCTTGGTCCCAAGCTGCGACTGATATGCGACAAACGAGCGCAGTCGATCGACCTCAGGTGACAATCCGGCTGATGGGACCACGGCGCGCCGATGTGGATCCAACAGCAAGGTATCAAGCGCCAGGGAGGTCGAGGTATCGTCGTCGAAAAGGAACCAGATGATATCGGCCCGGCGGTCGCCCGCGAACGCGTTGAAGATCCATCCACAGACCCTTGGATCACCTTGAATGAGCTCCAGGTGAGCACATACGTCCGGCCGAGGAGTAAATGTCAGTTCCGCGGGTCGGAGCTGCCGCGTCAGATCGCCCGAAACAACATACACAGCCCGCAGCGGCTTTTCGTAAAACAGCCATCCACTTGCACGGACAATTCCCTCACTCTGAGCCACCGTGTCGCAGTTGATCAAACAACCGGCCGCACGCTGCTGCCAATTGTTGCTCCCAACTTCCCCGCTTGCTGTAGAGCTGCGCTCGGCAACGGGATGGACTTCAACATGGCCTGATGCATCATGCAGTTCTAAAAGTAGGCGATCAGCTACGGGGAGTGGCTTCTCAAATTCGAAGAAGCATGAAAGACCATACCAGCAATTGCCAAACCCATCCTCTGCCTGGCCCAACAAGGAGGCTACCGACGCGTTTACGTCTCCTCGCGGATGAAAGGAAAGGGTTACCTTTTGAGCTGCTTTACTCTTCGAGGAGAGGAGATAGGCTCTCAGGATGGGCTGAAGTAAATCAACGCACCACCCGCGGATGGCGACGCAGCGCCTATCTAGAGATACCCTACACTCATCGATGTGCACACTAATCAAGCAATTATCTCCAAGGCGCATTTTGTTGCAACGCAACACGGATTGAAAGCGCCTCTCAAGGGTTATCTTCTACAGAGCCTTGTCGCTCGGCGCTTATCCTTAACAAATTTAACCACATTCCTAACGATCGGGAATCGCGCTAAGGACCATCAACAGTACAACACCACGGGCGAGGAACAGCGAGGCAGTGTGAAGATTTCCCACACCATTCAATCCCCAACATATAAGAGCCTTCGATCCGACGTGGTTGAGTGGGCTTAAGGACCAATGCAGTTGCGAATTCGTTGTCTGATGATGTTGAAGAATGAGGATGATCTGGTCGAACCCTGGATCGTCTATCATGGCACGACGTTCGGTTACGAAAATCTCTACGTCTTCGATAATGGATCATCCTCGCCGAAGGTCCACAAGGTGCTGCTGGAGATGCAAGAGCGAGGGGTGCACGTCGATCTTGGCAAGAGCACCTTTGCTGATTTCGATGGAAAGGGACGCCTTTTCTCTTCGCTGATCAGGTCGATGGATCAAAGCGATCCGGCAGACTTCTATTTTCCCCTCGATTGTGATGAATTCGTTGGAAGAGTTGGAGATGATGACAAACTCTCATTCGAACCGAATGACATCACCCAAGCCCTGCTTCCGTTTGCCCAGTCGCCCCATACACTCATGATAAAAGGGGCTTATGACAATAGCCCTATCAAGCCCGGCATGTTCCGGCCATCGCCGGATCAACGGAAGTGCTTTTATGCAAAGGGAGCTTGCCGCGATCTTGATCGAGGCTTTCACGTCGGCACCGCCATGCATAGCGTTGAACGAGTTCGGACGCCAATAGTCTACGTGCACTACCACTATAAGCCGCTTGAGCTCATGCGCGAGCATGCACGACAAAAGATTGTACAGACGATTTCGGATTTTGAACCTGACACCATCAAGAAATACATCGCGGATCAGCGGCCGGGATTCCATGTCGCACGCTATCTGCTGGAGACGCCCGAGCAATATTATCAGCGCTTTGCCAGTGCTTCTTACATCCCCATCCCTCAGTTCGGTGCAAAATTATCCGAATATGGGCTCGAGCTTCCATTCTCAAAGTCTAAGCCCTAGCGTACCCGGAAGCGGTCCAACAGCGTTCTGAAGACGCTGCCACCCTGCTCGACCATCGCCATTCGAATTTGACCCGTCGCAGGGAAATCATCGGAAACTGGCAGAATGGTTAAATTCGGCAGCCCCTCAACAACGGAATTGCAGCCGAACTTTCCGACCAGTGATCGCCCCGGCTCCTGGCTTACGTCATAATAGTCATCGAAAATAGTCAGTTTACTCGAGCGGACCGCCAAATAATCGTTGTAGATCGTCTCTCGGCGATGGTCGCCATCAATAAACGCGAGATCCGCTCGGACTTGCCGCCCGTGCAGCGTGTCGATTGTCTGTCCCTCGACGAGTTCGAAGCTGAAACCGGGGTGCTTTTGCACAAGCTGCTCAAGCCTGCGCACAACCTCCGCACGCCGGAAGAAGCCCTTTCCGTTTAGCGCTTCGCGATGAAAGGCCTCGTCCATCGTATCGAACACGTCGTAACCGACATAGCGTACATCGCGCCTGTGCTTGAGCGCCTCCTCGCACATCAGAATTGCACTATCGCCCCGGTTGGTTCCAACCTCGACGATCAGGCGAGGTTTAAAGATGGAGACCAGGATCTCGAGTTGAACATAGCGAGATGCGCGATTTTTATAAAGCATCGTCTAGCTTCTCGACTCTACAGGCCGAACTTGTCAGCACTCGTAATAGGCCCGATACCACTTCACAAACTCAGCCAGTCCTGCCTCTATAGAGGTGTTCGGAGCAAATTCGACGGCCTCTCGCAACGCATTTACGTCGGCAAACGTGCGGACGACATCGCCCGGCTGCATTGGCAAGAAGCGCTTTATGGCCATTTTGCCAATAAGGCTCTCCAGAACTTCTATGAAGCGGGCGAGCTTCACCGGAGTATGATTGCCAATATTGAAGACTTGGTGAGGGACGGAGACGTCCGGCCGCCCCGCCCGCGGCTCTCCGACACTGTCAGCCGGCGGACGGTCGGACAACCGCCAAATGGCTTCCACTACCTCGCGAATATACGTGAAGTCTCGCCAGAGCTCGCCATTATTGTATACGTCTATCGGTTGGTCACGAATGATCGCGTCTGTGAACTTGAAATAGGCCATGTCTGGACGTCCCCAGGGCCCGTAGACCGTGAAGAAGCGTAAGCCCGTTGCGGGGATCCGAAACAAATGGCTGTAAGTCTGCGCCATCAGCTCATTGGCACGTTTTGTCGCCGCATAGAGCGAGACGGGCCTTTCCACGGGATCGGATTCGTGGAAGGGGACCTTTGTGTTGGCCCCGTAAACGGATGAAGACGACGCATAGATCAAATGCTCGACCGGATGATGACGACACGCTTCCAGGATGGAGAGGAAGCCAGCCACATTGGAATTGGTGTATGCTTCGGGATTATCGAGCGAATACCGAACTCCAGCCTGAGCAGCGAGGTGGACGACAAGTTTGGGCCGCGCCAATTCGAAGATGGCGCGAACCGCTGAACTTGAAGCAATATCAATTTCGTGAAAATCGAAGTTTGCATATTCTCCAAGCTCGTGCAGCCGACGTAACTTCAAATTGACATCGTAGTACGGGATCAAGTTATCTATACCGATCACATCGAAGCGGCGATCGAGAAAGCATTTCGACACCGAATGTCCAACAAAGCCTGCACAACCCGTGACTATGATTGACGTTTTTTTCATCAGCTTGTCCCGACGAATTTTGACACTTCTAGTTCTATATTTACTTCCAAGAATAAACAGCAAGAATTGTGGTACAAGACAAGCGCTCGCAATTCAGACCCCTCAATACCTAACTTTCCTTGAGCATGCACCATGGAGATATCAAGACGAAGCTTTCTAGCCTTAGCCTCAACATCAATTGGGCTCTCGCTGGTCGGGCCGGCGGGCGCCAAATGCCGCTACGAAACAACGCAGAGGATTATCAAGCGCTCCGTGGCTTCACCGACAAACACCTATTTTACATACCCGCACTCAAACGGTTTCTTGAAGGACAACGTCTGTCTGCTTGCAAAACATGAGGAAGGCAGTCGGGAAACATCTTATTTCGCCTTCAACCCGGATAGCGGCACGGTCGAATTCATTACCGAACTTGAAGATCCGCGATTGTACTACGCAATCGGCGGTGACAGCACCATCGTGGTACCATTTTTCGATCGTCTTGTGGTTATTGATGCTCGAACCAAGTCGCACCGCGTTGTAACAAGCTGGACGGGCTGGAGAGCGCTCGCTGACTGCGACATTTCTCCGGACGGGAGGACCGCCCTCGTCTGCCGATATTCAACCCCTACCAGCAGCCAATACCGTTTGGATATGATTGACGTAGCAACCGGATCGGTTCGAAAAGTTTTCGAAGCCAGTTGGCCGATAGATCATGCACACTTTTCTCCATTTGACCCTTCCTGGATCGTATTCAGCGATGGCTCACCACATTCGCGACGCCGCATTTGGGTCTGGCATGAGGTTCATCATCCCGACCCGGTATGTATATTCGATCAAGCACGTCCCGACGGTACGAGATACGAATTGGGTCACGAGAGAGCCCGGTTCGATCAACTTGGAGTCGTTGTGGTGGCTTATGCGGACAGCTCCGCTTCCCCGCGGGGAATCTTTTCGATCGATTTCGATGGACACGCGAAACTCATAAGCGAATCAAACCGCGACAGTCATTGCAACATAAGCAGCGACGGACGTTGGGCAGTTGCATCAACTTTGGGCGAAGCCGGTCTGGACGAGCACCGATTTGATGTATGCACAAGGGCTGCTTCTGACTGGACAAAATCGAACAGCTCATTTGTCTATTCGGACATCTCCGTCATCAACATGTCCAACGGCGAACGTGAATTTGTGTTTCGAGCGACCAACGAGGTCAACAGCGGCAAGAGTATCCAACCTTACGAAGCTCATCCGGCAATTAGCCCCGACGGCCGATGGATCATTACGAAAGATGCCCGGGGCAAGTGCGTTTATGCACTCGAAATAGATCAGGCCGAACTCCACAAATTTTTAATAAGCTGATCTTGGTTTTTCAAACTTGTATAATATGGCAATATGCGAACGAGCGATGTGGGTAAGCGCGAGATTGCGTGAAGCTCGATACGCTGACGATCCACGATCGTCGCGAAAAATGAGCTCGAAGATCGCGTTGGCGGCAGCTTCCTGTAAGGAACTCAGGCGATGGACATCCACCCGAGCGGCACTACAGCCAGCGCGACATTCACACCTGCCGCGTACAGCGCCGGCGACGTGATCGCGACGCCACAGAGCTCGTGTTCGTTGATAAGGACGGCCGGCCGGTACCACCTGGCTCACTGATCCGAATCCTCGACGTTATTCTTAAGATCGACGAGACGGCGCTGCTGTCTGGCGAGGGCGGTTACCACGCGCAGTTCTATTCCGTGACGCCGCCCAGCGCGATCGCCGACAACGGCGCGTGGACCCTCAACGGCGCCACGGATCTCGACGCCTATCGCGGCAGGATCACGATCGGCACGCCGGTGGATCTGGGCTCGACCTGCTACATCAAGGCGCAACCGATCGATCAGCAAGACTTGAAGCTCGCCAGCGGCAAATCCAGCCTCTGGATGTACCTCGTAACCAGCGGCGGCGCGGCCTTTCTTGCGGTGCCGCGGCGGATCATCGTGTACGCCGTCCAGCTCTGATGCTTACGCGCGAAAAATTGGTGACCTCTGTCCTTGGGACAGCGGGGGTGTCTGCGTTCGCTCTCGCTGTCCCAAGGCACTCATTGGGAATTTGTCACCAACAACGGACAGCGCGTGACCGGCAACGGTCAGCCCTTGTGATTTCACCAATCAATTTGATCGTTCGTTTTTGGCGTGCGCTTTACGGCTGCGGCAATTGCGGATCCGATCTCGCCGATGACATCTTCCCGGATAATTTGTTTTTCGGACATGGCTGAAACCTGGTAACCCTCTGGACTTTAGGAGGAAAAAAGGACAATCTCAAAGCTTACTAAGCTAAGGTTTCGGAAAGATGAAGGTTTGCATAATCGGTAATTGCCAGATTGCCTCGTTGGCGCCGCTGCTTCAGGCCTACCACGGCGATCTTCAGTACGATCCGTTGCCGGCCGTGCACCAGATGCAAGCTGATCCAAAGCTCTTTGAGAAAGCGGTCGAAGGTTGCGACTGGGTGATCGCTCAATACGTGTCCGATTCATACCATATTGAATACGTCCGGTCTGCTTATCTCCGATCTCGGTTTGGTGACCGCCTTATCGTTTGGCCGAATGCTTACTTCGCCGGCTACAGTCCCGATTTCGACGTCTTGCGGGATGCCGAGTACAGCAACTTTACCGGACCACTGCTTGATTATCACAGCGACAAGGTGCTGTTCGCTTACATGCAGGGTTGGGAAGTGAGTCGGGCGGCCGCGCTTCTTGCCGGGGCGTCCGACCTTGACGAGGCTTGGTATTCGCAATCAATCGAGAGGGCGTTTCGTGACTTGCGGGAGCGTGAGTCCTATTGCGATATTGCGATTAGCGACTTCATAGAAGGTCGGTTTCGCGAACAGCGACTCTTCTATGTCATGAATCACCCTTCTGCTTTGGTGATGAGTGAGGTGGCGGTTCGAGTTCTTGCTAGGTTAGGTAATGGTCTGGTGCCAGGCGAGCCGGAGTTTTTTCGCGATTTGGATTTGAACAGCGCGGCATATACTGAAAACGAATATATCTATCGTGCAGAAAGGATGACGTTCCCTCGGGCTAAGTTTTTTCGCGGCGCCAACATCGAGTTCTCAGATACCAATAGGCTTGGCTTTAAAGTGACCAGCCAGCGCCTCTACACGCCGGCTGGCCTGGTCGAGCAATTCTTCAGCTTCTACTCGAAAAACCATGATAGGGTCGCTGCGCACGGGCGGGTCAAAGAAATAATGAAGCGCCGAAGGGGGATGGTTTGAGCTTAAATCACTCTTCTTGCGCGTCGAGCTTCCTAGCCTGTTTGAGCGACTTAAAAAATCGGCGCTGAAGCTTGGCGGCCATGTCCACTAGCTGCTCGCCTTCAAGGCTGCTCTTGGCAACGATCGCTGCGGTAAGAATAGCAGCGGGAACTTCAAAGCGGCTGTCGTCCATTTCTGTAATTTCCTTCACTTTTTTGGTAGCTATGCTGGGATTCGGTTGGGCAGGCGGGGCAAAAGAGCGACGCTTTTTCTTCCAAATACTCAAGATCAATCTCCTCCTTTGTCCGGCACAAGATTGCAGGTCATGCGCCGCAATGCAATATACCGGCTGGCCTTGAGGTTAACTCGTCCAATAGGACTTCTGACATGGTCGGTCGGGGTAGCACAGCTATCGGCGTGCTCGTCCGCGGCGCAGAGCAAGTGGTATTAGATCACCCTCGCCAAGATGCTGAGCAGCGCGACTGAGACAAGAGCAATGATGGCGGGAGACAGCAGAAGAAAAATAATTTTCCTGTGGCCCGGCGTGTTCCGCGTGAAAAACAGGATCGCAAGCACGCTGGCGATTGCAGCTCCGAGAAAATAGAAACCAAGGTTGTGCATGGAAACCTGATCAGCTGCACAACCTAAAAAATAGGTCATCGCCGGCGATTTAGCTCATTGGGAATATAGAGGTCCACCCCTTCGATGGTGTCTGGGGCCGTTCACTCGCCCCTTCAAGGCACAAGTTCGCTCCTTCAGAAACAGCGATTCGCTGCCTTCAAGAACGCGCCCTCTTACGAGCCGAGCTTTGGCGGCCTTAAGGTTGAGTTCGATCCATCGTTCGTCGAGCATACTCCCTAATCTTCCGTCGAACCCGCCAATTGAGAAGACGATCTGAACGGTCGCTAGCCACCGATTGGGCTGACTTTGCCGCTAGTGTGGAAGACTTTCCGAGGAAGCGCTGCCAGCTCTTCCAGCGATCGAAGCCCGTTCACATCCGCTGCGCCGATTATCTGCGAACGAAGCTCCTTTGATGCTCGAATCACCGAGATAAGCGAAAGCAGCGAAGTGCCGCCTTTCTCCTGCTAACAATCATTGTTCACATCTCGCCGAAGCAGCAGTCGAAACAGTTGCGCGATATCCTGCGCCCTATCTCAAATGCCCATGACATCTTGATCATAAAAAATTATTAGCTTTATCAGTAGGTTAGAACGCAAACCTGTTTCTTGCTAGACGTTTTCTCGCCATGACGAAACGACCAGGGACAGCAAGGCGTTGTCAGACTAAGCCGCTGCCTTCGTGGGATTACGAGCTTCAAAAATAGTAGAGTAGCATCGACGGTAGAGCTCGATCATCTGCCTGTATTGAACCACCTTGTGATGCGCTGAATACTTTGCGTTGCTGGACATTTCTGTCCTAAGCGTGGCGTCGCTCAACAAGCGCGACATCGCCATAGCGAGCCCGGCCTCGTCACCTGCTTGATAGAAGAAGCCATTCTCCGCTTCAGTTATCTGCTCTACAGTGCCGAAGCATCGCGTCGACAGCACGGGCATGCCAAAAAACAGGGCTTCGTTGACAACCCGCGGATAGCTTTCGATCCGCGATGTCATGACAAACACATCCGAGGCCCGGTACGCCGCAAGAGCCTTGAGCCTTTCCCCCGTACCGGCCGTCTCATCAACCACTCTCAGCCGGGTAGCCAGCGCTGCAGGCAACTCAGCAATCGCCGACCGCACCTCGCTAGCATAGCCAGACTGGTTCGCGCCGACGAGAACTGCAATGATCCTGTTCCAATGCCTTGGGCTGACTTTCTGGAGGGCCTTCACCAGGTCCATCTGCCCCTTGCGCTCGGTCCAGGTCCCGACGTTGACGAAGACCACATCATCATCACCAATCCCGAGCAGTTTGCGAGCGTGTGACCGCGGCAAATTAATGCACGACGCGGCAATGCGATCATAATTAATGCCGTTCTGAATCACGCGATATCGTATCTCGGGAAACTCGGACTTCCAAAGCTCGGCCGTTGACTCCGCAACGAAGACCATCAGCCCGTGCGAGCTTATCGCCAGATCGAGCTTCGGAGCCGCAGACGGGTAAAGCCCATCATAATGAGACTTTGGGGGCTCGCTTTCCCTAATGTTCCAGAGTGATGGAATGCCGAGTTCGGAGGCGGCGGCAATGGCATGATAGGTTTGAACCGTATTACAGTGGACGATATCCGGCTCGAGCGCAGCGATTTGTTCTCGGAACTTCTTCCACACCTTCTCGTATTCCGACGCACTCTCCATTCCGCGAACTGGCAGCCTATACTGCTGCACATTTATCCCTGCTGCCGCATAGGCCTCCCTGAGAGGCCCCTGATCCGGCGCAAGCACGACGACTTCGTGGTCCGGCAGCGTGTTGACACCCTGAGCGAGCTCAAAAAGACTGTTTTGCGCCCCTTGGAACCGAAGATTATGACTAAAGAACGCAACTCTCTTGCGCCCGGAAGACGAGACAGACGTCTGAAGACCGAACTGCTTGCGTCGATGGTCCTGAACCGATGCGGCTTCGGTCCCTTTCTTGAATCTCAACGAAAGGCCGTTGCCATTCACGTTGATCCTGCCGTTATCGTTAGACACGATGAAGCTGAGAGGATCGCTCCTGAGTACCCGCAACTGCAGCTCGTAGTGAGTTTTGAACCAATTGATGTCGAGATCTGGATGCGGACTCCTTCCCTCGATCCATCCATATTGCAGATAATGTTGAAGTGGATTGAGTTTAGCGGCCGCAACATCCGGATTCTGAGCCAGATAGAACTGAGCATCAAAATAGGGATTCGGATCGAGCTTGGCATGGCGCTCGTCGGAGACGAAATCGAAGACACTGATAGGCTGCTTTGCGGAGACACAGTGCTGAACCCAGTTTGGCCAAAAAAGCGGATGCGGAGATCTGCCTTCACGCGCCCCGTTTTCCAGGTAGTGAATGATCGGATGAGCGCGCCTGCTCAGCAGTTCAGGATAACGACGAAAGTAGAATCGCACTGAAAAGCAGGGATGAGGATCGAGTTCGAGCGCAGAACATTTGTGTAACAACGCGGCCAGGACATCGTCCGAGACGCCACGCGCTTGAAGTTGCAACTTAACCCAACGCACATCAATTGCCGGATGGAATTGATGATCGCGGGTCGCCCCCTCGACCAGATAATGCTCGATCGCCGACATTCCATTCGGAATTTCCGCTGCATAAAGCGAACGATAGAACTTGGAGTTGAACAGAGGATTGGGATCTCGATCCTCAGTCGCGATGGATTTCGCGAAATCCGCGAGAGCGAGCTCCGCCGTCTCAAACGTCTTTCCGACTGTCTTCTCATACCATTTTTGATTGAAAAGGCGCGCCGCGCCGATCTTGCCCAATACTTGCTTCTCGTTAGTCATGAGACCATCCCCGCGATGCGATAAGCTCAACTCAACGGAGCTGACAGCATCAGCCGCCGAAACATTTTCTCGTGCCGGACTGACCACCCCCCCCAATTCACGCCAAACATGGTTTTCGCAACCTGTCCCTTGGCGAGCTTGAGGTCCTCATAAAGTGCATTGATCGTGCTCTTCAGGGAGGAGAACGAACCCACCTCATAGGGCACGTGCGGAAACTCCGGAACAACACCAATTGCCGGTGCGATCGCTAGCGTGCCGCAAGCCAGAGCCTCCATAAACGGAACAGGCCCCCCCTCTATCCTCGCCGTAATAAGCAGATAGTCGAGCGCGCGATAGAAGTCAGCCGTGTCAGAGCACTGAATCGTCGGCAACTTCCAATCAGAATTCATGGCGACGAGCTGACATTTCGCCATGAGCTCTTCGTCAGCCAAAATGGCCTGGATCAGGTCCTCTCCCTTACGGCCTCCCTTGTAGGGACGCCCGGCTATTCCGAGCAGGAGCTTGGGTGTAAATCGATGGTCTGCGCCCACGACAATCGTAGTGATTTTGTCAGACGGCACGCCCAGCTCGAGTAACTTCTGTGTCGTGAGCTTTGACACGGACACACAATGATCAACGCCATGCGCAGTCTCGACGAATTTCTCCGCCAAGCTGTCGGGATCGTAGTGTGTGAAGTTAGCCAGAAAAAGACCCTTGGAAGGGCGTTTATTGATGTAGCCATAATTGATGTAATAGTGAATTTCGGCGTCCGGCCAATCCTGATTGATCTTAACGTATTGATCGCCCATACCGACCTGGATCTCAAGCGCCTTGCGGTGCATGATCCAACCTTCTTTCTCGGTCACTATTCGAACCCGGGGCCGCCGCACCTCCGTTAGTGGAACGCCAGCGACATCGCGCTCCGCGTATTTTTTGATTAGCTCCCTGTCACCTTGAGGCGTGTCGCGTTCATTCGTCTCTCTCCGGGTTGCGTTTTCATAGTGAACAGCGGTAGCTGAACCGCAATACAGCGCACCCCGCTTGAAGCGGTGACGATATTCGAGGCAGAGGGCGATATCCTCACCAGCAACTTCGAACTTCTCATCAAACTTGATGCTCAGGAATTCAGCCCGACGCATCAGTATGAAGGCGCCAGTCACCGCGGGAACAAATTTGTCACTAATGACCCGGGGATCTCGGTAATCGACGTCATGCTTGAACTCATGATACGGCGTGTGCCCATCGCGAAACCGAATGCCAGCATGCTGAATTTTGTTGTTTTCGTACCGCAGATTGGCACCAACAATTCCTATTTCGGGCTTGTTGATTTCAGCGATCGCGCGCGCCAGACAATCCTCATCGAGAATCATATCATCGTTCAGGAAGAGGATCTTGTCGCCTGAAGCATGCTTAGCCAGTGAATTGTTATTCTTTGCAAAATTGTACGGACGCTGAATATAATAATAGATCCGCAGATCGTTTAAGCGGCCCTCAAAGCTTGGAGGCTCTCCCTTTCCATTCCAGGAAACGAGGACCTCGACATCTTCAGCAACTTTGCTGTGAGATATGGACTGAAATAACTTGTAAAGCCGTTCCTCCGAGCGGGAAATTACCAATATAGACAGCATTGCCCCAGCGTGCTCCTTTAAAACAAACTCGACTTCACATCGGTGCCAAAATCATGCGCCAATCTTGCACCGCAACAATAGCGCAAAACTTGCCCAGAAATGGTACTCTGGTCAAGCGACGGGATGCCCTAAAGAAGAACTTCATGTCTTTGCGTAAACGCTGGCTGCTAGGCAAAGCCTTGAGGCTTGGGAAACGCCGGCAGAGAGCCACGGTCGCTTTTTGGCTGATCGTGAGTGCCGCGTCATTGGCAATTTGTGATTCTGCAGGCTCTGAAACGGCTCTTCGGCCTTGGAAGATCGTCGATTCTCGATCCCTCGGTATTACTTACTCATATGGTGCGGCACTCATACAATCCGGGGGTGTATTCCATGCTTGGTTTTGTAGCACCGGGCATGGAGGGTATTGGGACGACATCCGCTACACGACAAGCGTTGACGGAAAGCTTTGGACGTCGCCACACATTCTGCTCTCCGCTTCAAACCACGATATCGAACGCGCAGCTTGCGATCCTTCTGTGGTTTCCTTTCGGGACCCGGTAGACAACACTTTGTACTATTATCTGTTTTACTCGGGCTCTGGCCGTGATGTGCAGACCGAAATTTTCGTCGCCAGGTCTCGTAGGCTCGAGGGTCCCTATGCCAAGTGGACCAAACGGCAAACTTGGGAGACTGATGCACCAGACCCGGTGCCGATTATTCAACCCTATCGGGCGCGGCCGGAGCACTCCGGCTTTTATGGCGCCGGACAGCAGTCAGTACTCGTCAGGAATGGCAGACTTGAGATTTGGTACACTGACGACAGCGCCTGCGATCGCCCCTGCCCCCGCCTGCTCCATGGGGAAGCTGGAAATCCGACGAGTTGGACCGATCTTAAGCCCACCTCGATCACGAATACTTGGTCGGTGGACGTCAAATGGGACAATCGCGCCAAGCTTTACAGAATTTTCTACATTCGCGATGCTCACTCCGTAAACTCAGCAATCGTTGAGCTTTCGTCCGACAATGGTTCTGATTGGAAGGACCCAAGAATATTGTGTGTTCCTGGATGTCTTGGAGGCTACATTCATAACTTAGGAGTAACGGGAACCATTGAAGGTGATCTCCTCGCGGACGGTAATTTTATGACCTTCGGAACGCCGATTGGTCCAGACTGCGGAAGATGCTGGGGACGCTGGAATCTCTCCGCGATGCAAATCCCCCCTTTGCAGTGAAGACACATTGATCGAACTGCGAGCGTCAGGATTGAACGACGCGCATGATTTCGTTCTAAGTAGGTGCGGGGATGGATGGCGCCGCGATAGAGTTTAAACGCTGCCGAGCGGCTTCACTTCCCTGTTCAGCAGCTTTATCGTACCAGGAAATCGCAGCGGGTAAGTCTTTCGCTATCCCGCGCCCCGTTAGGATCGCGTCCCCCAATGCGACTTGCGCCTCGGGCATACCGCCTTCGGCCGCCCTTCCCAACCATTCGGCAGCCCGTTCAAGATCTGGATCGCACCCCTGCCCTTTTGAGAGCATCACCGCGAGATTGTACTGAGCAAGTAGATGACCTTGGTGCGCGGCGGCGTCATACCAGCCAACACCTCGCTCCAGATTTTTCTCAACACCGTTGCCGGTACAGTACATCACCGCAAGCTGAAATTGCGCGAGCACTTGACCAGCCTCAGCCGCCTTTTCGAACCAGAACGCCGCCTTTACTCCGTCTTGGTTGTTATTGCGACTATCGAGGTATAGTGCACCCAATGCCAGCATCGCATCAGGCATGCCAGATTCAGCAGCGCGCGAATAGCAAGCTAGCGCCTCGGGTAACGCGATCGGTCCGCCAAACCGACCCGCATACAAATTTCCGAGTTGCAGGCTCGCTGGTGGATGACCCATGCTGCTCGCTTGGTTTAGTAAGTCCACCGCCGAGCTCCGTGCTTGCTCCGCCCTGTCCGATTGAAGGAGAAACATTGCGTACGCAACTTTGGCTTCCGGGTCACCGCCACTTGCGGCCTTCTTTAGCCAAAGCTCAGCGAGGGCTGGATCGCGGTCTACCACTTGACCAGCGGAATATAGCCGTCCTAGCTGCATTTGCGCAGCTCCGATGCCCGCGTTGGCGGCAAACTCGAACCATTTGAGCGCAGCTGCAACGTCGCGCACTATGCCGGTTCCATTGAGATAGAACACGGCAGCATTGTAGGCGGCTGTAGCGTGACCATTTTCAGCGGCGCGCAAGAACCACTTGGCGGCTTCACGGACACTGGGCGACACCACGCTGCCGTTTGCATAGAAACGGCCGGTTAGGAATTGCGCCTGAACGTCACCACGCTCGGCAGCCTGAATATACCAATGTGCGGCTTCTCGCAGGTCCGGCTCGGTGGCTACGCCTTGGGAATAAAGTTCGCCGAGTGCCAAGATCGATGGCAGATGCCCCCGCCGAGCTGCCTTGCGGAGCGCCGTTTCCGCCTTATCGACCGATTTCGGCAAGCTTTCGCCGCGAAGGTACATCAGTCCGATATTGTAGAGCGCGGTCACGTCGTCGTGCCGGGCAGCTTCTGCAAAGAGGCGCGCAGCCTCTGTGCTGTCCCGCGAAACCCCGTCTCCCTTCAGATATAGAAAACCGAGCGCTACCTGAGCGCGAACATGCCCCTTTTCAGCTGCCTTACGATACCAAGCCACAGCAACGTCGGGATCCTTCGGAACGCCAAGACCCTGGTAAAAGATATCGCCAAGCCCGAATTCGCCACCTGCGAAGTTCTGTTCGGCGGCCTTCTCATACCATTCCCTGGCCGTGGCCAAGTTCCGTTCACAACCGCGCCCCTGCCGCAACAAGTCTGCTAGAAGCGCTTGAGCCTCCGGATTGCCGGCCGAAGCTGCGATAGCGATCCAGGCAAAGCCTCGTTCTGGTTGCTTCTCTACAGATAGCCCGCGGGGGAAAATCACTCTGGCGATTCCCCCCTCATCGCCCTTCCTACTCTCGACGGCTCTACACCAAGCTTCTGACGAGTTCGGTCCGAGACCTACGGCAGCGCCGTCGAGCAGGATCCTACCCAACTGAAGGGAAGCTTCAATATAGCCAGCTTCCGCGGCCTTCTCGTACCAGCAAACCGCATCAGGGATTGATCGCGCGACACCCTGCCCCCGCATGTAGAGTTGCGCGATTCGAAATGCGGCTTCAGCTGACCCAACTTTCGCAGCGGACCGCCACGCATCGAAAGCGTCCCAGAACGCTCCGCTATCTAGCGCAGCATTCCCACGGTTAAGTAGGTCCAGGGGACGCCGTGACGTCCACAGCCCTATCCGACGCAGCAATTTCGGTCCGGCCATGCCAGCGCTCATCAAGGCTCGCGCATGGCCTGACCAAGGCCCTTGAGCATGTCCCCGATGACATACATTGCTACTGACCGGGTACCAACATGAACGTCACCGGTGAGAGTCATGCCAGGTATCAGGCGAAAATTGTCGGGCACGCCCCTGAATTCGGTTCGGTCGACCGAACAGCGTGCCTTGTAGTAAGCGTCAACGGGCTGCCCATTGTCGTCGGTGGTGAAAGCACCCTCACTGATCCAGCGGATCTTTCCGTCCGCAGTACCATGTTCAACAAAATTGAATGCGTCGATCTTAAGGGTACAATTATCATCGGGTCGTATAAATCCGACATCCCTGGACGCAATCTTGATCTCAGCCTCAAGCCGCGTCTTCAACGGCATCAATGTGATAAAGGGATCTCCCTGCTTGAGCACGGAGCCGACAGAGAGCTTTGCCAAGGTCAATACGACAGATGGCTCGTCCGCTGTCAGGCGCACCAAATCCTGATGCTTCACGGCCTTGTCATAAGAAGCCATCGCGCCATCAAGTGAATTCTGCGTGGTCACCAAATCCTGGCTAAGCTGAGCATTCCATTGCTCGATGAAGGCCCTGCGATCAGCCTTCAGCGATTCGAGCAAGTGTCGAGATTCCAAGAGGCTATTATGCGTATTGTCCATCTGGCGCAGCAGCTCGAGACGAGCATCCTGCGAAATATAGAGGTTTAGCTTCGACCCGCTGCCGCTCTCGGCCAATGACGTACGCATCGACTCGATCTTCTGTAAGACGTCGTCGCGCTGCGCATATCGCTCGTCGTCTTTCTGCAGCTTTTGGATCGTCGCTTCGGTCTGACTGATCTTGGATTCGAAGCTTGCGACCTGAGCGTCGTATTGAGCCTTGCGCTGTTGGTAAAAGGCCTTCTGCAAAGCGGCATAATTGCCGAAATCCACATCAGAGCGATCGGGAAACACTAACGGAGCATTGCTCAGCTCCGCCTTGTCGCGCAATACTTGCGCCTCGAGGCTCGCTACTTGCCGCTTATACTGAGTAACGTCGGCGGATGCGAAGGTAGCATCAAGAGTAGCTAAAAGCTGGCCAGCCGCAACCTGTTCACCCTCGCGCACATCGATCGTCTTGATAATTGATGGGTCAAGCGCCTGCAGCACGTTAATCTGGTCGAGCGGCGCGATCTTGCCGCCGCTGCTGGTCACAACCCGATCAAGCCGCGTTAGGCACATAATCGCGATCATCGACGCGAGGAAGGCCACCAAAACCCAGAGAGTCAAACGGGAAGCAATCGGTTCGGGGGCCTCCCGGATTTCGTCTGTCTCGGACTGGAACCGCCGAACAGTGTTGAGGGCGGGGGCATTACGAGACAAGGGTCGGCCCTCCATAATTTGGGCGGGGACGGCGCGCTGTCATCGTGTGCCTGTTTTGTTGATGCCATAGGCTGCCGTATATTTCATTGCGTGCGAGCAGTTCTTCATGACGACCGACGTCGTCCACCGACCCCCGGTTGAGAACCAGGATCGCATCGCAATCGACTAACGACGAGAGCCTGTGCGAAATAATAATCAACGTCCGCCCGTGCGCGATCCGTGAAATATTCGCGTTCACGATCGCCTCGCTTTCGGCATCAAGGGCGCTCGTTGCCTCGTCGAGGATCAGAATTGGCGGATCGACAATCAAGGCGCGCGCGATCGCCAAACGCTGACGCTGTCCGCCTGACAGATTAGTCGACCCCTCGTAGATGTAGGTTTCGTACCCGCGGGGCAGCTTATCGATGAATTCTTCTGCCCCCGCCAGCCGCGCTGCTCGAACAACGTCATCAAAGGTCGCATCCGGCTTGGCTGCCGCAATATTCTCGCGAATTGTACCGCTGAATAAGAAATTCTCCTGCAGGACGACTCCGATATTGCGCCGGAGATGATCGACATCGTATTCGCGAACGTCGATGCCATCGATCTTAATTAGTCCGCCGTAGTCTGAGTGCAGCCGTTGCAAAAGGCGCGTAATAGTGGTCTTACCTGAGCCAGACTTACCCATCACGCCAAGCGTCGTTCCAGTGGGAATTTCAAAAGAGACCCCATTTAACGCCGGCGAAACAGCGCCCTTGTACTTAAACGTCACATTGGAAAATTCGACATTGCCCAGTAAAAGTGAGCGCACACCATGTCCAGAACGCCCCTCTTCTGGAGGTTGGTTGACCAAATCTCCGACAATCGCGACAGCTAGCCGAGCTTCATCAAATTGATTGACAAGTTGAGCCATCTGCATCAACGGCGACGCAACCCGTTGAGATAAAATCAGAAAGGCGAATAGAGCGCCGACATATACCGTGTCTGTCGAGCTAAGCGCCAGATAGACACCCACAGCAAATGGGGCACTTACTGCTAACCGTTCGAGCGGTCGCACAACGGACTGGATAGTCACAGCCGTCAGTCCTTCAGCGAAGCGTGCCTTGGCGACCCGAGCAACATGAACGTCCCAAATATGTTTTTGACGTGCATCCAACGCTAGAGATTTGACAGTCCTGATACCGCTAAAATTTTGCACCATGAAGGCGCCTTGCCGGCTCTCGGCTGCCACTACGGCCCCGTGCACCTTCCGATAACGCGGCAGCATCAGCAGTAGCCAACCAACTATAAGTCCAGAAATTGCTAGGACCATAGACGTCATTAGAGGACTAAAAAAGAACATCACTGGCAAAAAGAAAAACAATGTAGCCGAGTCCAAGATCGTCCCAAATAGTTGTCCCATCAAAAATGTTCGAACCTTGTAGACCTCGCGCATATCGTGCGCGATTAGGCCGATTTGTGTACGCTCAAAGAAATCGATAGGAAGATTTAGGACTTTCTCGAACACGTAGGTAGAAAGCTTTACGTCCAACCGCGCGGTCAAGTTATGGACCATGTACTGGCGGAGGAAAAAGAACATGGTCTCAAATGCGATAATCACAACCATCGCGAGACACAGAACGTAGAGCGTGCTGAATGCCTTATAATAGATGACCTTGTCCGACATGAGGCGCCAAAACATGATCGGCGCCAGCGCGAGAAAACCGAGCACCAGCGCAGCGACGGCAACGTCCCGCACAATACGTCGCTCGCGAAAAATCAAGGCCGTGATAAAGCCAAAGCTGAAGGGCTGAGTCTCATCGGAGATATCGTAATCGCGCTTGGCCAGAACGACCTCGCCGGTCCAGACATCCTCCAGGCGGCCCCGATCAATCACCAGAAGAGCGTCTTCGCCAACGTTCGGATCTCGAAGAACGACCCGAGGATTATTTTCGTCGCCCTCACGGCGCAGCATGACCATCTTGCTGCCGTCCTTGAGTGACAGAATTACGGGGAGTGCCTTTTTTAGATGGCTAAGCCCTTCCCAGTCGAGCCGAACGATCTTGGCCCTCATTCCGGAACTGTTGGCACATCTGACAATATCGGCTGACGTAACTTCGCCACCACTGAGCACGTTGTCATGGATAAGCTGCGAAACGGTAAGGTGTAAGCCATGCTGACGGGCCACGATCACCAGCGCCGCTAGTCCGCTCGGTTCGTTTCCCTCCACCGGAATATTGGAACCATCCGCGGTCTCGACTGACGAAACGCTCATAGCCATGCAAACCTCTGTGCGTGTTCAAGCAGCGACAACCGGCCGCGTCTTGTGCAATGCAAAATACACTCAAAGTGTAGCCCTTTGAGGGCTGAAAACCAATCCTTAAATTGCGGTAGCCGGAGGTGAGGTTAAGGCGAGCAGAAGCGCAACTCGCTGAAATTACGATATATTATTCGGCGCCCATTGGGACCTCGGAGCAAACCGACAACTGCACCGCAACGCACAAAGAAGACCACAATTCAGGGCTTTGCCGCTGCTCGGCTACGAAAAACGCGCACACGACTGCCGCCCCCACGCACCATCGGCTTCTGTGCCGCTTCTTGAGGGATATCTGGGCTAGGCGCTCCAAGCGGAGCAGAAGCCACCCTAGCTCGTTCAACATCGCGCTTTGTCGAAGAAATCTGCAATCGGAGGCCCACCAAAGGCTCGCGGCCCGTGGGGCCAGAGATCACCACGCGGCTACCTGCGACCTTCATCTGCGGTGATCCCAAAAATATCGCATCCGCAATGATTTCATAGTGCTGCGCTGCAACGCCAAAAACTTCGAATGTCGCCCCGACGAGGGGCATCGCCCGACCACGGGTTCCGGAATATCCGCCGGCCTCAACGAATTCTGATACCTTGGCCTCGCCAGTCCCTCCCATGCGAACAGAATGACGAAATCCAAAGTTCTGAGGCCGCCCAGACCAATCAATGCCGACGCCCTCGATCCGGGTCGGCGCCATGGGACCACCGAGCCATTCGCCGAGCCCCACAAGTGTATCACCGCGGCCCGCGAGATGACCGAGCAAGCGAAAACCTGAGAGATCAACCGGCGCATCTTCCAGCGCCGCCAGGCCAAGCGGATCCGTGGAGAGCGATGCCGACTGGATCCGTGCCCCGAGCGATCCTCCCGCCGAACGCGCGCTCACCTCGACCTGAAGGCGGGCTGAACCTGACGTACGAACTACAATACTGGCGCCCGGCGACCATAATACCGGTTCCTCAACGTCGGGAGGCAACAGGAATTCAATCGAGTCAGCACTCTGGCGATCGGCCGACAGGCTGACCTTTGGCGGCTGCCCGGCGTCTTCGGCCGAGTCGTATCGGATCAGGAACAGGCCCTTCTGCAGATCAAGCAACTTCCGCAGTGACGTCGAATTCATTGTAGCCCCCGGAAACTTGCGGCTCATCATAGCGAACACACCGCTTGTAAAGCAATATGCAGACCAGACGTTGGCAAACAGACCGATTTTAGCGTTAAATTGTGTCAGCTCTGCACGGTAACGATTCCAGTGCTAGGACTGGTGATCGGAGGCCGCCGCGAAGGACCCATGCAGAAAATTCTTTTTGTTCATAACAATTTTCCCGCGCAGTTCTTTCCGCTGTCCAAAGCGCTTTCCGGCCGGGACGACATTCAGATGGCGGCGATCGGGTCGCCGACCGCACGCGCGGTGCCGGGCGTCTCATTAAAGAAGTACATGATCCCCGAAGGCGAATTGGCCGCGGCGCATCCGTTTTCGCGACGTTTTGAGGCCGAATGCCGCCGGGCCGAACAGGTGCTCTATGCCGCCTCCAATTTGAAGCAACAGGGTTTCATTCCGGACCTCGTCGTCGCCCATCCCGGCTGGGGTGAGATGTTGCCCTTGCGCCCGCTGTTTCCCGAGGCCCGCATCGTCGCCTATTGCGAGTTCTACTATCGCGCCAATGGGCAGGACGTAGGATTCGATCCCGAATTCCCCGACATGGGCGTCGACGGCCACGTCCGCATTCATCTGAAAAACGCGGCCACGCTCCTGGCACTCGACGATGCGGACGTAGGCCTTTCGCCGACGATGTGGCAACGCTCAACCTATCCGACCGAATTCCAGAGCAAGATCGAGGTGATCCACGAGGGCGTGGACACGGAGGCCATCCGACCGCGTGACGACGCGGCATTGACCCTGCGATCGGGCAAGGTGCTGACCAAGGCCGATGAGGTCGTGACCTTTGCAACCCGCAGCCACGAACCGTTGCGCGGCTTCCACTGTTTCCTGCGCGCATTGCCTGCGATCATAGCGGCCCGGCCGAAGGCCCAGATCCTGATCGTCGGCGGCTCCGGCAATTCCTACGGGCTGTCGCCGCCGGAAGGCCATAGCTGGCGCTCCTACTTCTTCCGCGAAATCGAAGGCAAGGTCGACACCAGCCGCATTCATTTCACAGAAGACCTGAACCGCGAGGACTTCCTCAAGGCGTTCCAGATCTCGAGCGCGCATATCTATTTCACCTATCCCTTCGTTCTGTCGTGGTCGCTTCTGGAGGCCATGAGCGCGGGCTGCCTGGTGATCGGCTCGGATACTACTCCGCTGCGCGAGATCATCGACGGCAGCAACGGCATTTTGGTGCCGTTCTTCGATGTCGAGCAGCTATCCGAGCGCGTGATCGACGCTCTGGCCAATCCAGGAAGCTTTGCCGGCATGCGCCGCGCCGCCCGAGAAACCGTCGTCAGCCGCTACGATCTCGAGACGGTTTGCCTGCCGCGCCTGATGGACTTCTACAGGATCGCACCGGCAGCCGAAGCCGCATCGCCAAAGCGCGCCGCGTCAAACCGCGAGCGCTAGAGGCGATGGACGCGGTACCGGAAAGAGTTGCAGCCCTCCTCGATCCGGAGCAACATCCTGCCGCGCTGGAAAGAGCCGCCATCGCGAGCCTGGCTCGTGGCGAACTGGACGAAGCGTTTCGCCACGCCGATCGTCGGTGCCGTATCCTGCCCGTTGCCCAGGCGCGCCACTATACACTCCGTGCCGAGATAGCCTACCGGTCCGGCTTTCTGGCCGCAGCGCTCAAGGACATCGCCAAAGCGCTCGAATTGGCCCCCGACGACCTCGCCGCCAACCGGCGCCTGATGCAATGGGGCGATGACGGAGAGCGGGAAGCTGCCGCTCGCCGCCTGATCGAACTCGACCGCGATATGATGGTGCTCGGCGCAGCCATCGCGCAGCTGAAAACCAAAGGTGAGATCGCAGTGGGGGCTATCCACCGCGTCGGCGATGGCATCACGGGCTGGGCCGCCTGGCAGGGCCGCGGGCACATGAGCTTGCGGATCGAGAGTGATGCGGGCGCCGTCTCCTATCCGATCGAGAGTGACCCCCAGCACATCCTGGCAAGCAAGGCCGATCATGCGGCTGGCTTCAACGTACCCTTTCCTGCTTCAACGACACGCCGGGTGGCGAGGCTGAAGCTCGGCCGACGCGTGATCGTGCAAAGCGTCCTTCCTGCACCGCTAGCCGCAAGTCCGGTGAAACGCAGCGTACGACTCGCGAAGGACTCCATCGGCCGTGGGAAGGGTCGTGCCACTGAGGTCACTGTCATCGTCCCGGTTTATGACGATTTCGAAGCGACCCGCCGCTGCCTGGAAAGTCTGATGAAAGCAATCGCGGATCGCGATCCGGTCAAAGTCGTTCTGGTCGACGATGCGACGCCCGACGGGCGTATTGCTTCGCTGCTTGATTCATTTGCAGCAGCCTCGAACGTGCAACTGATCCGCAACGCCGACAACCTCGGCTTCATCGGGGCCGTCAATCGCGCGCTGCGTGCCGTTCCGTCCGGCGACGTGATCCTGCTCAACGCCGACACTGTGGTGCCAAAGGGCTTCGTGACGCGACTGAGCAAGGCCGCCCACGCAGCTCCCGACATCGGCACGGTCACGCCACTCTCCAACAATGGCGAAGCCACCAGCCTGCCGCTCGCGTTCGCCGCCAACCCCCTGCCCGCGGATGAGGATGTTGCGCGCCTGGATGCATTCGCCGCGCGCGTCAACGCCGGCCGCATCGTCGATATGCCGGATGGCATCGGCTTTTGCCTTTATATCACCCGCGCCTGCCTCGATGCGGTCGGCGGATTGTCGGACCATTATCATCGCGGCTACCTTGAAGACGTAGATCTCTGTCTTCGCGCGCGCGAGCACGGTTTTCGCAATGTTTGTGCCCCTTCGGTATATGTCGGCCATTCCGGCTCGGCCTCGTTCAAGACCGAAAAGCGCGCCCTGGTGGTGCTCAATCTCGGAAGGCTTCGCCTGCGCTTTCCGAACTATCGCAATGAAAGCGCCGCCTTCAAGGCACAGGATCCGCTCAGGGCAAGCCGCGCGGCGATCGAACGTGAGCTCGCTGTCGATAGGAGAGGCACGTCGATTGTCATGACTGGTCCTGGCGCGGTGGCCGATGTTGCATCGAAATTTGCGTGCGAACTCGGCGGGCGAGCGCTGGTCGCAACGCTCACGCCGGGCGAAGCGATGCTGACCTTACGCGATGCAGGAAACGACTTTCCGCAATCGCTTGAGTTTCGCCTGCCTGCGGATGCTGCGCAGCTGGCAGAGACCTTAACCGCACTGGCTCCCTCCCGCCTCGTGGTCGCGGATCCAGCTCGCCTGCCAATACCGTTCGCGCGCGAGCTGACAGGTCAAGGCGCACGCCTTGACCTGCTGATAGCTGACGGAGGCCTGTGGTGCCACCATGGGGGTTTCAATGAGGAAGGCCAACTGTGCCCGGCCCTTGCCAATGGCAAGGTCTGCGGGTGCGATGGCGAAGCCCTCGATGGCTGGCTGGAACATCTGACACACGAGAGCCATATCATCGCGCCGGATACGATGGCTGAGGCCTTGTTGCGCCAACGGCTGCCCAGACATCTGGCACGGCGGATCGAACTGATGGACAGAGCTGAAGTGTTCCACGACATCCAGCGCCCCACAGCCATCGCGGAGCGCGGCGACACATTCGGCTTGCTCGCGGTGGGACAGCAGCCCGCCGATTTTGCGCTGATGCGCTGTATTATTCGTCAGATGCGCAAGGATCAACCGCAGATGAAGCTGGTGGTGCTGGGCGAGACATTCAATGACCTTTCACTCATGGCGTTCGGTAATGTGGTAGTCACCGGACCCGTCGCTGCCAACGAACTCGGCAGCCTTGCAATCCACCATCGTCTTGGATGGCTCGTGGTCGCTCGGCGCGCACCTTTGTTCGGCCATCCTTTGATCGCGGCCGCCTTCAGAGACGTCGACGTCCCCCTTGCCTTCTTCGATTGGTCGTTCGGTATGAATGGTGCAGGTGAATTGGACCTGCCACTTTCGCCCACGCGCGACGAGGACGCGGCAGGCGCGGATCTGCTTGCTTGGAGCGTGAGGTAGTGATGAGATTTCGGCGGCCGGTGGGCAGGGGTACGAATTTCACGACGGCAGCCTCGCTGCGGACGCAGTTTGGCCGGAGCGCCGAAGCTTGCTTTTCCGGTTTTGCCTATGACTCCAAGGACCTTGCCCGGCGGTTCGTGCTCGAACTTTTACTCGACGGTGTTCCGGTGCGCGTCGTGCGTGCCGACGCCTTCGCCCCGGAACTCGCTTCTGAAGGCATTGGCGACGGGTGCTACGGCTTCAGTTTCGCACTGACCCCGGAGATGCTCGCGGATAGCCACTTGGCCGAGATCCGAATCGCCAACAGCGACGAAGCGATCGGCCGTTCGATTTCTCTCGACGCGGCCCACGAGAACATCGCCGACAGCCGTGGCGCCGGCAGCGTGGATTGGCGGGGCGGCTTGCGATTTCAGGGATGGGTGCGATGCCCACCAGCCGAGTCGCCGATGGTCCGTGCCGTCGTCGACAGTGAACCCGTCGCGGAAGCCCGCGCCAGTGGCTTCACTCATGTGGGCGGCATCGACAACGCCAACCTGGTCAAAGCTTTCGATCTGCATCTGCCGGCCGACTATGCGGACGGACGGGTACGCCGGGTCCACTTCATCACGGAAGATGAGGTGCAGTTGACCGCGGCGCCTTTGACGTTTGTAGCCTTTCCGGATGCCGTGGAGAGGTTTTTCGCTGGCTTTAGCGAGACAGAGTCTGAGCGGCTGCGTGGCCGGATGCTCGATCGGCTATTGCCGGCCTCATCACCCTTTACGTCTTACGAAGACTGGCGCAGGCGCTGGGACTTTGAAACATCGCAGTCGCCTGCTCCTGGGGTGGGTTCTTCCGCCGACCGCGCTACCGCCGTAGTGCTTATTGCGGGGAACAATGAGGATATCTCGCTGGAGAGCCTGGATGAGCAGCGACACAACAACTGGGTCGCCGCAGCTCTTCCTCCCATCGAGGGACCGGGGACTTTCGATCCGGATGAACTACGCGACTTCCTCGCTCATGACGCAAGTGACGCGGAGATCGTCATCTTCGCACAGGCCGGAACGGTGTTCGAACCGGCCGCGCTTTCAGAACTCGTTGCCGGCTTTGCCGTGATACCCAACGCGCACATTGTCTACTGCGACCTGGAGATCGATGGCGAGGATGCACGTCGTTGGCCGTTGCTTCTGCCGGCATTCGACTATGAACGGATGCTGGAACAGGGTTATTGCGCGCAACTATTTGCGATGGACCGTGCATCGGTTGAGGCCGCGCTGGAGGCCAGTCCAACCAATCTCTACCGTCTATTCAATAGCCAGTTCGACAAAGATAACGCTTCACTCCATGAGCTGGTCGCGCATGTGCCAACTCCGCTCGGGCGCATGCCACCACTGGATCTGGTCGCACACGGTCGCCTCCTGGCAAAGGCAAGCCATAGTCATCTTTCCGGTCGCAGGATCGTAGTCGAGGCGACCGCCCAGCGGGGCGCGCTGTTGCCAGCGGCCCGCGTGACCCGAAAGCCGAGGCCACGTACGCTCACGGTGATCGTTCCGGTCCGCAACCGCAAGGATCTGCTGCAAACCTGCCTTTCGAGCATCGCGCCTGCGCTCGCCAAGGCGCACGCGCGTGTACTGGTCGTTGACAATGACTCGAGCGATGCCGACATGCTCGACTATCTCGAGACACTCAGGGACAAGGGGACGCAGGTGCTCGCTGCCCCCGGCCCCTTCAACTTCGCACGCATTAATAATCTCGCTGTTGCGGCTTGCGACAGCGACGACATTCTTCTTCTGAACAACGACATCAGGGCGATGGACACTGCGTGGCTCGCCGAGATGCAGGGCCGCCTTGCGGAACCCGACGTAGGCGCCGTCGGTGCGCTGCTCCTGTGGCCAAGCGGCATGATCCAGCACGCCGGCGTTGCGCTAGGTCCGAGCTTTGGGGCCCAGCACATCGGCAATGACCGGCTCGCGAGTGACCCGGGCTATGGTGACATGCTGAAGGTTGCGCGCGAATGCGGATCGGTCACGGCAGCCTGTCTATTGACCCGTCGCAGCGACTATTTGTCCGTGGGGGGCCTGGATGAGGTGCGCTTTCCGGTGAACTTCAACGACGTCGACTATTGTCTGAAGCTGCGCAGTCAGGGTAAGCGCATCGTATGGACGCCGGCAGCCCGACTTTACCATCACGAATCGGCCAGCCGCGGCCGGGACCAGGTTGGCGACAAGGCCGCGCGCTTTGAACGCGAGCTCCGGAACCTCCGCAACAAATGGGGAGAGCATCTCCTCGAGGACCCCTACTACAACCCAAATCTGTCGCTCGACGCAGTACCGTTTTCCGCCTTGGCATGGCCTCCGCGCGCTCGCACGCCCCGCGTCAATTTGGCACCTGCCGCGGTCGAGCTCCCACCCGGATTCTGATCGATGATATTGAAAATTAACGCAGTTTTCCTTGAGCGCACCGAGCACTCTTTAATTCAAATAGGATCCGTAGCGGCTCTCCACCGACGTCGAACAAGGAATAAGGAAGTAGGCGAACGTGTTTGTAGGTAAGCAGCAGGATTTAAAAGCCGTTCGTTTTGTAGGTTCGATGCAATGGTAAAAAAGGTCCTCAACGCCGGAAGCGGGCCCGTCAATGCGGAGCGGCTACAACTTGCCTTCCGCAATGGCGGTTGGCAGGAGGTGCGCATGGACATCGATCCACGCGTCGCCCCGGATATCGTGGGTTCGCTCGAGGATCTGAGCCAGGTTGCCGATAGGACCTTCGATGCGGTTTACTGTTCGCACAGCCTCGAACATCTTCACCCCCATGACGTCCGTTCTGCCTTGCGTGGCATCGCCCGTATCCTGAGGGCCGACGGATTCGCCCTCATCACCTCGCCGGATCTGGAGCCGATCGCAGCTCTTGTTGCAAATGGGCGCGGAGAGGAAATCGCCTACCAATCCCCACTCGGACCGATTACCGCCCTCGACATGATTTATGGACACGCAGCGTCGATCGAAAAGGGCAACTTGTATATGGCCCACAATAGCGGCTTCACGGAAGAACGGATCGCGCGCTTGCTCCTGGAGGCCCGCTTTGAGGAGGTGCTGGTCATCAAAGGCAACTGCTACGACTTCTACGCCCTGGCTCTCATGCCAAAGGCCGACAAGGCTCAAATCCTGGGCGAATTGCATCATGGCGGGCTCGATTTCATCGAGTAGTCTCTACAAGTCCATACGCGCGTAGGGCGATGGAAGCCGGCGCGGTGGACATCGCCAAGCCAAACTGTCGCTCTTTCTGTAAGGCTTACGTCAGCTCTCCGACCTAGGTGACCTTTGGGCTGGGGAGATTCCGCGTCGTGGTCACTCAAGAGATCGTTTGGCTATTTTTGTTTGGGCTGTTGGTACTCGGCTTTGCTGCAGGATATGGATTTCGCCACTACCAATCGCTGAGACGCAGACGGGACGCCACCGGCCTGCAGCGCGCATCGCTGGGATGGACAAACAACCCCGCATCAGCACAAACTTCCGCGGACCAGACCGGAGCAAAGGGATGCCCGACATACCAGGACCGATCCGCGTCCTCGCAACACAACAAGCCGCCGCCAGCGGCGATGGGAACGACGTTACGATCCCGATCGAGACCGATCAAAATGGGACCATCGAGGCAGTGTTTTCCCGCGAAGTCCTGGCTGAGGTCGCCCTTCAATTGAGCCAGACGGCTCGGCAGTTCGGGGATGCATCACGGATGACGATGGTTCCGCGGAGAATCACCGTCATCAAGGACCACCTCTCGCCCGATACTTTCCTGGAAATGGAAATCGACGATAAAACGACCTATGTCGTACCGATCGGTCCTCGGCTGGTTTCGACCTTGATCGATGGCCTGGACCGCGCCCGGCGCGTGATTCCGCCCAGCCAGACGCGACAATAGGATCATCCACGTTCCCAAGGTCGGTCTGTGATTATTGTGCGCTCGACCAGCTCAGCGCAGATGGCGTCAGCGATCCGAGCCCAAAAGAAAACGCCCCCAACCGGGGGCGTTTTTAATGCGTTTGTTAAACCAATTACGACGGCTTGTAGTCGGTATCGTTGAAGATGAGATCCTGAACGCCGGTCAAGGTCAGAGTGTGAGTGCCATCGGTGACCGTCGTAACACCAGCGGTAGTGTTGATGGTGACATCGGTCGAATTGAGGCCGTCCATGTAAGCCACGTTGCTGCCTGCACCACCATCGATCGTGCTGTTCGTGAGCGACGTGACCTCGAACTGATCGTTACCTGAGCCACCCGTGATGGACGAGGTACCTGAACCGGTAATGTAGAGGTTACCGCCACTAGAACCGCTGCCATCGATCGTATCGCTGCCGGAACCAGCCCAAATTGTGTTGCTGCCGCCCGTAACGGTCACATTGTCAGTTCCGCCAAACAACACCACTTGGTTGCTGCTGCCACCCACGGTGATGTCGTTCGTGTTGTTACCGGCATAGAGGGTATCATTGCCATCCAACTGCTCAGTGTAATGGCCAGTGCCATATTGAGCGTCGAGGAAGTTGGCACCGGAGCCAGCGACAAGCGTGTCATCACCAGAGCCAGCGTTGAGCGTTGCACTGCCCGAACCGCCGACGAGCGAGTCGTTGCCGGTGCTTGCCGACGTCAGAACATCGTTGCCTCCGCCGGAGATCAGGGTGTTGTTACCTGAACCAAGCGAAACGATGCTGTCGTTTCCAGTACCGCCGACCATCGAGTCGCTGCCGGCACCACCCCACAAGGTATCGCCGCCATTGCCCGCGATAAGTGTCTGGCTGCCCGATCCGGCGTAAAGCACGTTGTGACCGCTGCCTGTCGCTTCAAGCGTATCGTTGCCGGCACCGCCGTAGAAGGTATCGTTACCGCCACCACCAATGAAGTGGTTGGTGCCACCGGCGACGCTCACGAACGTATCATTGCCGGCGCCGCCATAGATCGAGCTCGTACCGGCAGTTCCGCCGACGAGAAGGTTGTTTCCATCGCCGCCATAGATCGTGTCGTTGCCGCCACCAGCCAGGATGGTATCGTTGCCGGAAGAGCCCCAGACGACGTCGTTGCCGCTGTCCTGTAGAACCACTTTGCCCGGGCCACCATCAGCAATGACGATACCAACAGACTGGGTTCCGTGAACAACCAGATTGGCGCCGGGCTCGACGACGATCAGGGCATCGTTCGCATCCGTTGTAATGCCCGCAGGCGAGTCACCCTCGATCAGGACGTTCGCCGTTGGGTCGATCGGATTATAGCCGTTGAGGCCCTCAACCCGGATTGTATCAGTCGGAGTGGGGAAGAACCCCTTCGAAATCAGATAGTTGTCAATAGCCGTAAGCGTGGTCGAATCAACATGCGGTGCAAGCAGCGCATTAAATTGTGTCTCGGTATAGTCGTAGGTAGACATAATTACTGCCCCTTTTTCACCGAAGGCCCTGCCAGACCCAGGCTCACTTCCAAATCAATATTTCGTTCGCCCGGGGGCTCCGCCTCGATGCTCAAAGGAGAGGCGGAAAACCCTTATGCTTAACTATTGGTTAGTTATCCCGTACGAGTACGGAGAGTCAATCGTTAGAATTGTGCAGCGCGTTATTAAAAATTTCTGTTTAATTACAACGTGTTATGGACGATTTGACGGCATCTATGCCGCGCGCGCGTGCAGCAATGCTCAGTTCCCGGGCAGAATTCAAATCTGATAGTAAATGTGGATGTATACGGAACTTTAACGTGGTCCGCGTAACCGGCGCACATCCTGCGGTTGACGCCGTGAGGAAAAGCGCCCAAAATCGAAGGTTAGTAAGCTGACGATTTGAGCACGACGAAACAGGTTTTCAGCAGAATTTTGATATCGAGCCAAAGGCTCCAATTGTCGATGTACCAGAGATCGTGATCGACGCGGGCCTTCATCTGAGCAAGGGTTGTCTCTCCGCGATATCCATTGACCTGGGCCCAACCCGTCAAGCCTGGCTTGACGTGATGCCGATATGCATAATTTGCAATCAGCTGACCGTAATGATCGGTGTGGGCGGTAGCATGCGGTCGCGGGCCGACCAAAGACATCTCTCCGCGCAGGATATTGATGAGCTGTGGCAGCTCATCAATGCTGGTCCGCCGCAGCACGGAGCCGACGCGTGTGAGCCGATCGTCTTCGCGTGACACCTGCCTGACCACGGGCCCATCATCCATCGTGGTGAGGGTTCTGAACTTGAGAATCCTGAACGGTACACCACTAAAGCCCGTCCTCGTTTGCGTGAAGAAAGCCGGGCCCTTCGAACCGAGTTTGACCAGCAACGCGGATACAAGCATCAGCGGCGACATCAGAAACAGCAGAGCGGCGGCGACAACAACGTCGAGCGCACGCTTTGCAAACCGCTCCTCAACGCTCAACGGAGCGCGCTGTATCTCCGTGGCCCAGACGCCGCCGACGGACAGCTGGTGCCGTCCAAGGAAGCGAACGAACTTGGGATCGGGAAACAGCCGCACGGGAAGCGGCAGGGCCCGCAGCATCTCCGCAACCTGGCCGATCCGGTCAGGTTGCCCCCAGTCCATCAGCAGAAAAAAACTGTCGGTACGATACTCCGGGCTGGCAACCTGGATCAGCTCCTGGCCAAGATGATCCAGGTCCGAGGATGCCGGGACGATCATCGTGCGCGCGACATCGTACCCGTTAAGCGTCAGATCGACCAGATACGGAGCCGTCTCCTCCATTGGCCGATCACTGATGACCACGACCGGCCTTGGCGCGATCGCTCGCCTGGCGCGCGCTCGATGAAGCTGCACGCTGAGGAGCGCGCGCCAGCCCACGAGCGCCACCCAACCGGTGAAGAAGAAGGTAAGAGTGGCCCCGCGCGAGAGATTCGGCCCAACCTTGAGCAGGAACGCCAGCGTCACCAGCATGAGAAAGACCGCGCCCCATGCAAGCGTGACCTCACGGCACTGCAGTACCGGCCGCATGAGCCGACTAACGGAATAGTTGCCGCGATAGGTCAGGAATATCGAGAGATAGAAAGAGACCGCGCAAGCCAACCCGACGAAGGTGGCAATGTCACCGGATTCCTGCAACATCACCCGATGATAGCCGACGGCGGAAGCCACACTGGCGAGCACAAGAAGACACAGGTCAGCCACAAATACGGCAGGCCCGACCAGATGGCCGGGGAGCCCGTGTCTCAGGCCCGAAACCCTGGCAAAGCGGCCCGCTACTCGCGGAAGCTGGTAGTCAGTAATATCAGCCACAGTTAACAACCCAACCGGCGGAAACGAGATTAGGAAAATATTAACCAAGGCTTATAGGGCAAAGTCTCACTTCTGGCGAGTCACTCCGCCGCACCGCGATATGATCAGCAATCGAAACCGTTGGGGAAGCCAGGGCGCGATAGGCAAGAATGCAACACCTCGTTGCCAATCTGGTCCCTGGCAATCAGCCGAAGCTTGAATGACAAAATCATTCGTTGGATTGATGGACCAGGATCGTCGGAAAGGGCGCAGCGCTCGACAAGAGAGAAGGCCAATGCGCTCGGTAATATCAGTCGTCCAGCGAAAAGGCGGGGCGGGCAAGACGACCATTGCGATAAGCTTGGCCGGCGACCTGCATCGGCGCGGGATCCTGGTGGACGTCATTGATGCCGACCCGCAACGCTCCGCCTCGGAATGGGCAGCACCTGGACGGCTCCCCTTCCGCGTTTCAGAAGTGCCGTTGCAATACGGTGATGCGGCGCGCTGGGCCAACCTCATCCGTTCAGCTCCAGGCGCCGTGACGATTATTGATACGCCCCCTCACGAATACGCCGTGGGGGCCGCAGTTGCCGTCGCCGATGTCGTCGTTCTCCCCTGTACGCCGTCGGGCCTCGATTTGAGTGCGACGGAAGAAACGATTTCGGCCATTGCTTTTGCGCGCAACAAGCGCGACGCGAATGTACCAACCTTTCTGGTTCCCAATCGCGTCGATCCGCGCACCCTTGAGGGACAGCAAATTGTCGCTGCATTGGCCGAGCTGGGCGAGGTGGTGTGCGGTCCAATCGCCTCCCGGCTCGCTTATGTGCGTGCTTTTTCGGCGGGTGTACTCCCAAGAAGCCACGCCATCTCGGCCGAGCTCGCCAGACTGAGCGAACCGGTGCTTGAGGTTATCGCAGGCTAGAGAGTTCGGTTTGCCGCTTCAGCTCTCAATTGGTGTGGCTCCCTGGGGGCCTGTATTCCGGGAAGCGACTTTGCAAGGCCGCTTTCAAGAATTTGAAATGAGCGATCGAAGCGCCGAGCTCCTTCAGCCGGCGCTGGCCATTCAGGATCTCTCTGTCGAACAAATCCTGATGGTGATTGTCCAGAGACTCTCGCTCGAGATATTCGTCATCACCATTGCCGAAGGTTACGGCCGCCCGCGCCAGCACATCCTCCACCCGACGATAGAGGCCCGACTGCTCACGCTCTGCAGCACGCAGCGCCTCTTCAATCGCCAGCATGATGGCCTCGATACGTGCGATGTCCGTTTCGGTGTCACGTTCGGGCGAGCGTGCGCGAAAAATCTGCTCCCCGCCTAAACGGTCTCTCAGGAAATTGTGGGCGCGAGCCCGCAGGAAAAGTTGAAACATGCGTGCAATTTCCGGGTTTGATGCCCCAAACCGAAAATGGGCCCCCGATGGTTAATAAAGGCTGAAACTCTTCGGCTGCCGGCGCTTCTATCCGTGGCCGTGGCCGAACCACCTCCCACATGTTCTCGATGCCTCGATGATGTATGCCGGCCGTCCATATTGAATTGTAATCGGCATTGATGGACCTTGCGACCACCGACCTCTGACAGAACATTCTCCATCACCGGCATCGGTCTGCGCGATCCGTCCCGCTCACCGAAACGCCGTGGTCATACGGTGGCTTAGATGCCAATTTCCTCTCGGTAAGGTTGAGCAGTTAGCTTAATCCACGTAGTTTGTTGCGAAGTTGCACCGATCGCCTATTCCTTTCCGCACCGGGCTTCCCCAAGGCCCGGCCCCACCCAAGCAAAGCCGTCGAGCGAACATGGGTCGCTTGGCGGCTTTGTCGTTTGTCGCGAGAAGGATTTGATTGTTATGGCGCGCAAGCCCTGGTCGTTCAAGGAAGACCGTCGGTTGATGGAGCTGGCAAAGTCTTCGACAACATTGGAAGAGGCGGCCAAGCAGCTCGGCCGGTCACCCGATGCCATCAAGAGGATGGCACTGCGCCTTGGCCTTGCCCTCAAGTCCAAGGCCGGGAAGAAGGAATAGCGTCGGCAGGTTCGGCCGCCGAGGTCCCACTGGGGATGCGTACCGGGCTTCAAGGCCTCTGACCGGCGTTGCCCCGCGACCCTTTGCTCACCGCTCATGCTTTCTTATCGGAATAACCGAATTTTGGATGCGCTTATGTCCTAAGCGCGACTGACCTCTTTGGCATCCGCCCGGTTCCCGCCCTGCGCAGTCTCGGGGAGACTGCATAGCCGCCTCATGTAGGGTTGGAGAGATCCCGGTATGCACGATGCCGGCAAGAACATCGTTCATATTCGCACCCTTCCTGCCCCCGCAAATCCCGGCCGAGCTAAACCCAATCTTAGCGCCTGCCGCGATAAGGTCCGTGTCATTCCATTTTTAACCCCCTCCCGGGCCGGATGACATTACGGCGGCCAAACTTCATGCTGGTGGTGCTCGTCCTTGCGAGCGCGGTAGCGTTTGGTCTGGCGGGTCACCTCGCCGCCACAGGCTTCATCTACCATCAGCAGGCACGCCAGCTCGACGCACTGACCGAGGTCGTATTGCGTCGGTCCGAGTTCGCAGTCGATTTCGCCGCCGCAAGTCTCGACGATCTTGCCGGACGCGGCCTTGCCAATTGCGATCCGACCGCCTTGCAGGCGGTCCGCCTCCACGTCTACCAGCGCTCCGCGATAAAGGACGTCCGTCTCGTCAACGTTGACGGCTCGGTGATCTGCTCGGCCTATTCTGAGACGCTCGAATTCGACAAAGGCTGGGTCCATCGCGCGGACATGCTGGCCTCGCACAACAAGAAATTGTTCCTGTTCCGTGTCGAGCAGTTCGGCGGCGACGCACTGGGCGTGCTGAGAGACTTCGACGCGAAGAAGGCGTTCGTCGCCATCCTCGGCATCAATGCCAGCCTGTTCGACATCATGCCGGCCGAGCTGCGCGCTCATAGCGAAGTGCTGCTGGCCCTGAACAACGGCGAAAAACTCGGCGAGTTCACGCTGGATGCGGACAAGGCGCTCCAGTTCCCGACCGATTTCCAGAAAACCTCAGTGCGCTATCCCTTGCGCACCACGATTCGCGTCGAACGCTCGGTGCTGTCGCACTGGAACACCGAAATCTATTGGCCCGCGATGGCGGTCGCGCTCGCGCTCGGCGTCCTTTTTGGCCTGTTGCTCGCGCGGAGCCGGCGGATGGAGGGACCGATCGCCGATCTCGATCGCGCGCTCGCCCGCAACGAGTTCAAGCCCTACTTCCAGCCGATCTTCGATCTGAGGACGGGCGGGATCAAGGGCTGCGAGATTCTGGCGCGCTGGCAGCGCGCGGACGGCTCCGTGGTTCCGCCCATGAATTTCATTCCGCTGGCCGAATCGAGCGGACGTATCCAGGCCATGACCTGGCACCTGCTGCAGCGCGCTCTTTCCGATCTTAGGCCGCATCTGCGGGCCAACAAGGATTTCAAGCTGTCGTTGAACGTCGTGCCAAAGCACCTGCTCAGCGCCGGCTTCGTCGAAATACTCCGCCGCACGGTTCTTTCGGCGAGGGTTTCCACACGCCAGATCATGATCGAGGTGACCGAGCGCGACGAGCTCGACGACCTCGCCCACGCAGCCGCCGTGGTCGCGGAGCTCCGCGGCTACGGCTTCCGCGTCGCCATCGACGACGTTGGCGTTGGCCACAGCGGTCTATCGCGTCTAAAGGGCCTTGGCGCCAACACCATCAAGATCGACAAGTTCTTCGTCGATACGATCACGATCGACGCCTCGACCACGACGATTGTGGAAATGTTGGTTACACTCGCGAAGGACCTCGAAATGACCGTCGTCGCTGAGGGCATCGAGACCGAGGATCAGGTCCGCGCCCTCATGGCCTGCGGCGTAGAGGAAGGCCAAGGCTACCTGGTCGCGGCCCCACTGCCGTACGGACAATTCATCGAGATTTTGGAAAGGCGTCACGTTGGGCGCCGGTCGGAGACAGCCCCCGCGGCCAAAGCGATGGTCGCCTAAGCCAGGACAGCTCAGCCAGCCCATGAGCTGGCCGGGGGCAAAAGTTTTACTTCTGCTTTCGCCTCACCCTCGTATGCGGATCCGCAGCCTTTTCCGCAGCGGACTGGAGCGCCTCCAATATCCCGATGAGAAATTCATCGAGCCTTTGGTCGGCTTCGCGAACCTTGCCGGCTATTGCGCTCCGATGGCGCAACGCTTTTGATCGACCCGTCTGGCGCGCCTTTCGTCTCATTTGAATCGCTCAATGTCTGTTGTGCCTTTACGCCGGCACAGTCTGATGAAAACGGTCTCGTTAAGACAAGCTCACACTCGAAAAATGATTAAGCAGGACTCGCATTTGAACAAGCAGACCCCTTCGCCC
Organism: Bradyrhizobium sp. GW821-FHT13H05; assembly: GCF_058804065.1. Lineage (NCBI taxonomy): Bacteria > Pseudomonadati > Pseudomonadota > Alphaproteobacteria > Hyphomicrobiales > Nitrobacteraceae > Bradyrhizobium > Bradyrhizobium sp. GW821-FHT13H05. Next base: position 480,781 of record NZ_JBXAPO010000004.1, read on the forward strand.
GGCTCACGGCCAATCGGTTCCCTTTCATCGCCGTTGAACGCGCTCTCCCGCTAGGAGACATGACGCCCTGCAATCGGATCGACGAAGGTTGCGTGCAGGGTGATCGGACCTCTTGAGCCGTCGAGCAATACGCGAAGCCTCGATCGCGTAGAACCAAAACCAACAACCAAGCCTTGCCTGCCGCCGAGACGTCGTCCCGCAGCCTCGTTAACCACGATGCGTTCACCCGGCGCATGCTCGTTGTCTGGACATCCAGCGGTCGATGCCATTTGATCGGCCCCCTGACGTTGCAATTGCTCCCACAGACAAATTATCAGTACCAGTGCTTCGCAATTCTCGCTCGACTCAAAATCCGTGCGTCAAGGTTACAGCACGCTACCCTTGACGTCACCAAAGACACGCTTGAGTGTGCTTGACCAGCCTTGGGTTGACAATCAAGATTGTGTCGTCCCCTAGAAAGCGGCAAAGGTATGCTAAATTGATTTACGTTGCCATTGGGTACCGCCACCATGCCAGATGATTCCCCCAAGCCCGCCCGCCCGCCCGTGCGGCTTGTGCTGGTTCCACGCCGCGTGGACGTCATCAGGGATCAGAAGTCGACCGACACCATTTTGCGCATGGAGGTAGACAACGATCTGGTCATGGTGCCAATCGGCCCCAAGCTCGTGGCGGCCCTCATCGATGGATTGCAGCGCGCGCAGCAGACTGCAACGGAACCGCCAACCGGGCCTCAAGCCAAACAATAGTCGAACTACCATTCCCCGCTTGGATGACGGCAACGTACTCGTATCCGTCGTCTGCTTATGCGATGTAATGTCGCAATCTGCCTTCCTGGAAAGACGGCTGCTATTTCGTTTGGGGCTCTACGCCGCTTATTGAACGATTCGAACCGACCGTGTTGCAATCCCATTCGGCGGCCTTGAGTCACCGCCCGCTTGACGGCAGTCCGTCTTCATATGGCTGCGCGGGAGGAACTTCGCCCCTCCAATCGCGTTTGCTTTTGATGGGTGCGCGTCAATCATTCCTGTTGTTGTGCGTGATCGCGACGACCGTGGCCTCTTCCGCCGCGGAGGAGCAAATCGGGAAATCCGGAAAACCGGTACCGACCCAGCAGAGCCGAACGTTCTCCAATCCACTGACTAACGTGGCCCCTCCCTTGACGCCGTATTGTTCCGCCGGGAGGGTTTGCAGCTACACCCGCCAAAGGCCTGCACCGCGAAACAATTCTCGATAGCCGGGGCAGAGAATCGACCGGAGCTTTAACGATATTCTCGCCTTTCAAAGCGGGACGGCGCTCAAACGGCTATGCTGGGCCATGCGTCAAAAGCACCTCATCGCAGCCGCGGCCATCTGCCTCGCCCTCATCGCCTACGCGACTTTGGCGAGGCTCGCCGGCAGGCCCGCGCTCATGGGCCATGCCGAAGCCTATTGGGTCGTCGTCATCGAGCGCTTCAGCGCCTATGGCCTGTTGGGCTTTCTTCTGTCCTTCCTGCTACCCGGACGGTTCGCTTTGGCCTGCTCTCTCGTCGTGGCCGTCGCAATGGGGCTCGAATTGTTGCAGGCGCTGACGCCCGATCGTGATCCGGGCTTCCTCGACGTGCTGCAAAAGGCGGCAGGGGGCACTGTCGGCGTCATCCTCGCCCAGACGATTCTGGCCTTCTTACCCAGGCCGCCGTCCTGAAGTAGACGGCCCAGGCGTAAGCCACGTCATCAGCGACACAGGGAATCGATCCCTACTTCATCATCTGCCCGCGCAACTCACCACCGGGATTCATCGCAGTATGAATGTTCGCGTACCACTTGCCGGCGAGCAGATCCGCGGCCTGCGCGTCCGTGAGCGTGGCGCTGCCCTGGATCGGGGTTTGGACGGTCTTGAATGGCAGGGCGATGCCGGCGTTCTTGCCGGCCTCGCTAGGGCCATGGAAATGCGCGCCCAATGCGGGACCCGTCAGGCCGGCATAGGTGACCGTATAGGTCAGGGCTTTCGTCTCGGTATCGTAGCTCGCTTCTGCCTTGCCCGACGCGGATGAGTTGTTCGGAGGCACCTCATTGCTGCCTTTGAGGTCGGCCTGCAGCTTCACGACCTCGGCGTTTGCCGTAGCGACCGTCGTGATGACCAGCCCACCCAGCGTCGCCGTCCTCAACAGTATCACGCAGACCCGATAGTTGGCTTTCCTCATCGCATCCTCCAGCAGGCTCTCAGGCCCGTGCGGGTTGGAACCCCTGGTCGCGCCCGAAATTCCGGATGCCGATTTATGCCTGATTCGGGACAACTATAGCGGCAATCTCGGCTCCCGCGACACAATCCCTGAATAGTGACGGTCTTCGCGGCGGCTTAGGCCACCCCGCGCCTGCCACGGAGTTCGTTCGGCGTCAGGAGTTCGGCCATCTGCCGATGCGTGGCCTGGAGCGCCCCGATGGCACTATCGAGATCGAAATCCGCCTCGCGGATCGATGCGAAGAATTTGGCCGTCAGCGCCAGGTCCAGTTTGACGCGGGTCGCTCCGTCGCGACTTTTACGACGATCAAGCGACAAGTGGATGGCTCGCAACCTGGCGTCACTGCTGGTGCACTCACAAAGTCTCGCGAGTTCGTCGTATGTCATCCAGATCTGAGGCATGTTCTTCCCACCACAATTGTCCGCCCGCAGATTAGGTTTTCATGTCTAAAAGTTTTGTTGTGCGACTCTCGCGCGACTTGCCCTCGCTGCAACAGCGTCAACGCAAGACTAAGACGAAGGAGGTCTGGGCGGCGTCAACGGATGGCGCGGCCGTGAACGGCTGTCGAGTCCCCTGGGCAATTTGTCGGCGTTGAGCTTGACGACCGCGCATCGGGCGTCGGCCGCCGGCGAATCTTCCTGACTGTAGATCAGCGTCGCCTCGAACTTCACATCGGGCACTTGCTTGGCCGTTCCCGAACAGGTCGCCACCAAGCCGTTGCACACACCGGCAAGGTCGACCTCGACCTCATCCAGCCCGAACACGCTCGGCGGGCCATCCGCATGCCGGTTCACGGTCAGCACAGCCGAGAAGCGCAGCTCATCGACGCGGTAAGACCCGCCATAGGTGAAGAAGCTGTCACTGCCCGAGATCCTGCCCTCGGTCAGATCCACAACGCCGGTGCCCTGGCCACGGGGAGTCCTGAACCAGGCGGCGTATGTACCGTCTCTCAGCATGGGAAAATTTCTCGACGTGAAAATTGACTCGTATGTGCAACCAACTCTGGGGCGCGACAATGACCGAACTGCCAGCCCTGCGGGCAAGGTTAACGCCCTGCAAACCCAATCCATCGAATTGCCGCCAACACACGAGGCCGGCAGCGACATCAAAACAATTCTATGCCGTCATCCGCAGTCTCGACCGCTTCGACGCGGCGCGTGGCAGCGACCGACGCCACCCCAAGCATTTGCAAAAATTCCCGGTGAACGTCGCGCTCGCGCTCCATCGTGTAGCGCGCGAACAGACCGTCGAGCATCGCCTGATCCTGCACCTCCGGCTGCGGCCGCTGCGCGCCCGCACTCGCCGTCTCGAGCCGCGCGGCAACCGCGGGCAAGGTCGCGGAGCTTTCGCCGAGTGCGATCATAAGGCCTTGCGCCGAGTTCATCAGGCCCTCGAATTCCGCGCCTTCATCGACCAGCCGGCTCATCAGCTTGCCAAGCCGTTCGTTGCCGGCCTCGACCTCGCGCAGCGCCTGAAGGATCTGCGGCTCGAGTTTGGCAAGCTGTGTGGGGTCGCCCTGCACGCGGAGCTCCTTCAGCTCCTTTGCCGAACGCTCGATGCCGTCGAGCACGGGCCGCAAGCGCCCAGCTCCCGCCGAAACCTGGTCGGCCGTCGCCTTGAGTTCGTTGGCTATGACGACGAAGGCGCTGCCGCGGCTGCCCAGATGGCTCGCCTTGAGACCGGCATTCATCCCGATCAGCGTGATGTCGACAGTCGCCTCGGCAAGGCCGGCGATGGCTTGGCGAAATTTCGTCAGCGTGTCCTCGACGATGGCGAGCGCTTCGTCGACCGCGCGGCCGGCGCCTTCGCAGGTGGTGATCAGGTTCGAGGCATGTGCCAGTGTCTGCTTGATGCGCGCAAGGAACGACGACGAACCGCCGTCCTCGCCTCCGAACAGCGTGCGGCCGTGGCCGACGACGCTGCCGGCATCGTTCAGGATCGCCGTCAGCGCGCGGACGATCTGGCCAATGTCGCCGCCGAACTCGCGCTGGGCGTCCCTGAGCAGGGCCGCCTGCAACTGGCAGATCGCGCGCACGCCGTCCTGGCTCGCAACAGGTTCGGGAACGAGGCTCGGGGAGGATTCCAACGCAAGGCCGAGGCCGTGACAGACATGCTCAAGGCGCTGACGCGTGCTGTCGCCAGCCTGAAGCGAAATGATGGCGCCGCCGACCGCCTCCGCGATCTTCTTTGTGCTGGCGCTGGCGAGGTCCGCGAGATGACTGCTGTTGCGGCGCTGGTCACGCAGGCCCGAATAGGCCTCGCCTAGCGCGGCACTCTCCGATACCAATTGCTTGCCGTAGCGGCTCTCGAACTCTTTCTGCCGGGCGGACGCGGCGGCGACCGCCTCCGAGAGGCGCTGCTGGTCCCGCGCACAGCCTTCGATCGACTGCTGCACGGCCTTGCCGAGATCGTAAGCCTCCTGCGTGAAGGCAAGAAAGCCTTCGCGATCACCGTCGAGCGAGGCCGCCTCGATCCGCGCACTGCGCGCGATGATGGTGATCATCCCGATGTGCTTGAACAGCGGCTTGAGCAGTGAGGACGCTTCCGTCGTGCTGGTGCCGATCGTCGCGAGCAGCGCGCTCTCGGCCGGCAACGCCTGCGCGAGCTCGCTGAGCCGCGCGGCGATCTCCTGCAACGCGGTCGCGGCGCCCTCGATCTCGGCGCCGGAGAGTTCCTCGGAGAGCGTCGCGAGGCCCTGGTTCAGCTCCTTGAAGATGAGGTGACCGCGCCCCAGCTCCTGGCCGACCCGCGCGAAGACGTCCTCGATCCGCGACGAGACATCCTCGATCGCGGCGACCGCTTCAGTGAGCGTATTGGTCGGAATGACGGACATTTGCGATCAGCCCACCGCCGCCACGTGCCCGGCTTGGTACCAGAGCATGATCTCGCGCGGAATATGATGCAGCGAGACCACCTTCTCGACACCGCCATGGGCAATGGCTTCCTTGGGCATTCCGAACACCACGCAGCTTTCCTCGTCCTGCGCCCGCGTCGAAGCACCCAGCCTGCGCATCTCCAGCATGCCGCGTGCGCCATCGTCGCCCATGCCAGTCATGATCACGCCGAGCGCATTGGCGCCGGCATGCTGGGCGGCCGAGCGAAACAGCACGTCGACGGACGGGCGATGCCGCGACACCGGAGGCCCGTCCTTGATCGCGATCTGGTAACGCAAGCCGATCCGCTGGAGCAGCATGTGACGGGCGCCGGGCGCGATATAGGCGCAGCCCGGCAGCACCGGCTCGCCGTCCTCCGCCTCCTTGACCCGGATCTGGCAGACACTGTCGAGACGCTTGGCGAAGGCGGCGGTGAAACCGGCAGGCATGTGCTGGACGATGACGATGGGAGGACAATGCGGCGGCAGCATCTCGAGGACGTCGTTGAGCGCTTCGGTGCCGCCCGTCGATGCGCCGATGCACACGATGCGCTCCGTCGTTGGCCGGACCTTGCCCTGCACCGGCGGCGGGATGATCGCGTCGGCCGTCAGCTTCTTCTCGACCACCCGGCGCTCCGAACGCGGGCGCACCCGCGCGCGCGCCGCCGACTTCACGGCCTCACGCAGCCGTGTCGAGCATTCGAGCAGCGCCTGCCGCGTGTCGATCTTCGGCTTCGGCACGATGTCCACCGCACCCGCCTCGAACGCTTCGAACATCACGTTCGAGCCCTCTTCTGTTAGCGAGGAACAGATGATCACCGGGATCGGACGCTGCGCCATGATCTTGCGCAGGAAGGTCATACCGTCCATGCGCGGCATCTCGAGATCGAGAATGATGACGTTGGGCAGCTCCTTTTCGAGGCGGCGGGCCGCGACGAAGGGATCGGAGGCAGTCGCCATCACCTCGATGTCGGGATCTTCGGAAAGGATCGTCTGAAGGATTTGGCGCACCGACGCCGAATCGTCCACGATCAGCACGCGAACTTTCTCCCTCGGCATTTTGGTTGCGCTCCGGCTAGACCTGGAAAATGGTTGGCTGAACTTGCTTCAAACCCGGCACTGCACTGTGAATCATCGATTCCGAATGCCCGACCAGCAGATAGCCGCCGGGCCGCAAATGGCTGCACAATTGTTCGATCACCTTGCGCTGCGTCTCGCGCTCGAAATAGATCAGGACGTTGCGGCAGAAGATGATGTCGACGTCGCGATCGACGGGATAGGACGCATCCATGAGGTTCATCCGCATGAAATGCGTCATGCGCCGCAACTCCGGCACCACCCGAACTTCGCCGCGCGACTTGTCCCGCGACGACAGAAAATATCGATTCACGAAGTCTTCCGGCACCGGCGCGAGCACGTCACGCGTATAGATCGCGGTCTTGGCGAGGCGCAGCACCGCGGTTGAAATATCAGTCCCGAGAACGCGGTACTGGAACCGCGAGCCGTTTCGCGTCATGTCGTCCAGCACCATCGCGGTGGTGTAGGCCTCCATGCCGGTGGAGCTCGCCGAGCTCCAGATCTTCAGGTTCGCGCTCTTGCGCCCGTGCAGCTTGAGCAGGGCCGGGATCGCGACGTCACGCATGAAGGTGAAATGCTGCGGCTCGCGGAAGAAGTCGGTCTTGTTGGTCGTCACCACGTCGATGAGATGGGTCAGCTCGGTGTCGAAATGTTCGGCCTCGAACAGGTTGTCGACATATTCGTTGAGGTCGGAAAAATTCAACGCGCGCACCCGCTTGTGCAGCCGCCCTTCCAGCATCAGCCGCTTGCCCTGCGGCAGCTTGATGCCGACCTGGCCCTCGATCAATTCGGCGATGGTCCGGAAGTGGCGATCCGACAGATGGACGGCCGTATCCTGCACGGCGGGCATCATGACTGAATGCCTCGATCCGGGATGGCCGCCTGCGCTGAATGTCGGGCCGATCGGGCCATCTTGAGTCCTACGCGTTTACGCAATCGCTGACGAAAGATCGGCCCGCCTGTGAGGGGTGGGCCGATCTCCAAGAGGGTCTTAGCGCTGGAAATCGGCGTCCCGATCGTCCTCGCCATCATTCATGTCGAAAGCAAAGCCGCCGCCGGCGGCTGCTTTCATCGCGCGCGCCGATTTGGCCAGCGGCTTCCTGGCCGGACGCTCGGCCGCAGCCATGGTGGCCGCCTTGGCGCGCAGCTGATTGACCGCGCGGTCGATCGGTGCCGGCGCCTGGCTCTTTGCGCCGTGGTCGATGCGGAAGTAAGCGATGGTCGACTGGAGCTGCTCGGCCTGCGAGGCGAGCTCCTCGGAGGTCGAGGACACCTGCTCGGACGCGCTGGCGTTCTGCTGGCCGACCTTGTCGAGCTGCTGGATCGCCTGGTTGATCTGGGCCGAACCGACGTCCTGCTCGCGGCAGGCCGCGGTGATCTCCTCGACGAGCTCTGCCGTCCGCTTGATGTCAGGGACGAGCTTGGACAGCATATTGCCGGCTTCCTGCGCGACCTTGACGGTTTCGGTCGACAGCGTGCCGATCTCGGCCGCGGCCGCCTGGCTGCGTTCGGCAAGCTTGCGCACTTCGGATGCAACCACCGCAAAGCCCTTGCCGTGCTCGCCCGCGCGCGCGGCCTCGACGGCCGCGTTCAGAGCAAGCAGGTCGGTCTGGCGCGCGATCTCCTGCACGATCGTGATCTTCTCGGCAATGGTCTGCATCGCATTGACGGCACGACCGACCGCGGCACCGCTGGCCTCGGCGTCCTTGGCGGACTGCGCGGCGATCTTCTCGGTCTGGTTGGCGTTGTCGGCGTTCTGCTTCACGTTCGAAGCCATCTCCTCCATCGAGGATGAGGCTTCCTCGGCGGACGAGGCCTGCTCGGTCGCGCCCTGCGAGAGCTGCTCGGCGCTGGCGGACAGCTCCTGGCTGCCGGCGGAGACGTTCTGCGCCGCGGTCAGGGCTTCCGACACGATCTGCCGGAGCTTTTCCACCATGCGCTCGAGCGCGAGGCCGAGCGTATCCTTGTCCGAGAGCGGCTTGGCTTCGACCGTGAGATCGCCCTGCGCGATCTGGTTGGCCAGCGCCGCCGTCGCATTCAGGTTCACCGTCATCGCGTTCAGCGACTTGACGAGATCGCCGATCTCGTCATTGCTGGAGGACTCGATCTTGTGGCTGAGATCGCCGATCGCAACGGCGTCGGCAAGGCCGACGGCCTGCGCCAGGGCGCGGCTGATGTTCATCGCGATCCAGGTCGCCGCAACAACGGCGATCAGGAGTGAGGCGATGACCAGGCTCATCAGCAGCATTTCGGCGCGGGCACCGTCCTGCTTGGACTGTTCCGCCTGTTCGGCCATGTTCTTCCTGACGTTCTTGATGTAGCCGTCGGCCGCCTCCAGCGCGTCCGCAACGACCTTGCGGCCGTCATGCATGGAGCGGTCGAGCGCCTTCGTCTTGTCCGTCTTGGCAAGCCGAACCGTCTCGTCCTGATAGGCGTTCAGCTTGGCGAATGCGACGGAGAAACCCTCCATCAGCTTCTTGCCGCCTTCGCTGGCCGCCGCGGTGATCTCGTCCTTGGACTTGGCGACCGCTTCGCGGCTCTTGGCGAGGTCGGCCACGAACTGATCATACTCCGCATCACTCGCCGCAAGGATCGAGTTCTTCTCGGCGCGCACGAGGAACAGAATGCCTTCCTTCAACTCGGCGGCCTTTTCCATGCGGGCCGCCCGGCTGACGAGGACCTCGGTCGTACTGACCATGTCCGACAGCTTCATGTAGCCGACCGCGCCGGCGATCATGGAGAGCAGGATGACGACGCCGAAGGCGCTCGCAAGCTTGGCTTTGACGGTGAATCTCATGTCAGTCAGTCTCGTTGGTTCGAATTGGGGTGCTTACGCTTGGCCACGCACTTGCAAACTCAGGCGGCGCGGGATGAATCCGCGGCCGCGTTACGTCCTTCCGGAATCTCGTCATGTGCCATCAGCTTGGCGAGATCGAAGATCACGACGAATTTCTCACCCTTGCGACCGATGCCGGCGGCATAGTCGGACTGCCATTTGCCGCCGACCTCGGGGATCGGCTCGATTGCCTGCTCGTCGATGTCGGTGACCTCGAACACGCAATCGGCGACGAAGCCGACGCCGACCAGGCGGTCCTTCATCGGCACGTCGAGGATGATGATGCGGGTCGCCTCGGTCGCAGCGACGCTCGGCAGGCCGAGCTTGGTCCTGAGGTCGACGATCGGATAACCGGCACCGCGCACGTCGATCATGCCGAGCAGGAAACTCGGTGCATGCGGGAGCCGCGAGATCGGCCGCATGTCGAGAATTTCGCGGACATTGCGGATGCTGATGCCGAACGTCTCGCCGGCGAGCCCGAGCGTCAGATATTGCGAGGTTGCGGCCATGATGCAGTCCAGGGTCAGGTGGTTTTCAGATTGCGGTCAGCGCTGAAATTCGGCGTCGCGATCGTCTTCGCCGTCATGCATGTCGAAGGCGAAGCCGCCGCCACCGGCAACTTTCACCGCGCGTGCCGGCTTGCGAGCGGGCACAGGCTTTTTTGCACCGCGATCTGCGGCCGCCATATGTGCCGCCTTGGAGCGCAGCTGGCTGACGGCGCGATCGATCGGCGCCGCCGCAGCAGGCTCGCCGCGGCCGGCATGCTCGATGCGGAAGAACGAGATGGTCGACTGGAGCTGTTCGGCCTGTGACGCCAGCTCTTCCGAGGTCGAGGACACCTGCTCGGAGGCGCTGGCGTTCTGCTGGCCGACCTTGTCGAGCTGCTGGATCGCCTGGTTGATCTGGGCAGAACCGACGTCCTGCTCGCGGCAGGCCGCGGTGATCTCCTGGACCAGCTCGGCGGTCTTCTTAATGTCGGGCACGAGCTTGGACAGCATGGAGCCGGCTTCCTGGGCGACCTTGACGGTTTCCGTCGACAGCGTCCCGATGTCGGCCGCTGCGGCCTGGCTGCGCTCGGCGAGCTTGCGCACTTCGGAGGCGACCACCGCAAAACCCTTGCCGTGCTCGCCGGCCCGCGCGGCCTCAACCGCTGCGTTGAGCGCGAGCAGGTCGGTCTGGCGCGCGATCTCCTGCACGATCGTGATCTTCTCGGCGATGGTCTGCATCGCGTTGACAGCGCGGCCCACGGCGACACCACTGGCTTCGGCGTCCTTGGCCGATTGCGCGGCGATCTTCTCGGTCTGGTTGGCGTTGTCGGCGTTCTGCTTCACGTTCGAAGCCATCTCCTCCATCGAGGATGAGGCTTCCTCGGCGGACGAGGCCTGCTCGGTGGCGCCCTGCGAGAGCTGCTCGGCGCTCGCCGAGAGCTCCTGGCTGCCGGCGGAAACGTTGCTGGCCGCAGTGAGGGCCTCTTCGACGACCTGCCGAAGCTTTTCCACCATCATGTTCAGCGATTTGACGAGATCGCCGATTTCGTCATTGCTCGAGACGTTGATCATCTGGCTGAGGTCGCCGCCCGCCACCGCACCGGCAAGACCCACCGCGCGGCCGAGGCCGCGGGAAATGCTGATCGATATCCAGACCGCCGCAATCAGGCCGATCGCGAGCGAGGCCAGCACCGCCGAGATCAATATCATGTGGGCCCGGTTACCGTCCTCGTGAGCCTGGGCTCCCTGGTCGGCCATGTTCTTCTTGACGTTGGTAATGTAGACGTTGGCAGCCTCCATCGCCTCGCCGACGGCCTTGCGCACATCGGTCATCGAGCGCTCGGCTGCCTTCGCCTTGTCGGTTCGGGCGGCCTTGAGGGCTTCATCCTGAGCTGCATTCATGCGCGCATAGGCGGCGCCGAATGCGTCAAGGAGCTTCTTGCCCTCAGGCGAAGCCACCGCGTGAATCTCCTCCTTCAGCTTGAGGAGGCTCTCGCGCTGCTTGGCGATTTCGGCAAGGAAGCGCTCCGCTTCGCTCTCGGGAGCCACGATGAGGTTCTTCTCGGCGCGGACCTGAAGGAGAATGCCCTTCTCGAGCTCGGCCGCGTGTTCCATCCGGCTCGCCCGTGAGATCAGGCTGTCGGCGGTGTCGATCATCTCGCTCAGCTTCACATAAGCGAGACCGCCCGCGGCCATCGAGAGCAACAGGACCACACCGAACGCGCTGGCAAGCTTTGCCTTGACAGTAAATCTCATTTCCAGCCCCTACCCAGTCTCGCCCGAGACCTCATTTCAATTCAGAATGCGTTCCATGTTGGGAACGATGACGAACTCTTCGCGCCACTTGGCGATGAAGCGAATGAACTCCGGCTTCCAGTGCATGCCGACGCGCGGCGTCTGCTGCACGTCGGTCTGCGAGATCTCGGTAACCTCGTAGACCTTGTCCGCGGTGACGCCGACCAACACCGGCTCGCCGTCGAGCTCGATCTCGATGACGACGATGCGTGTATCGGCGGAGTCCGCGAGCTGCGGCATGCCGAATCGGATGCGCAAATCCGCGAGCGGAATGACGTTGCCGCGCACGTTGATGACGCTGGGAACGAAGGCCCGCGCGCCCGCGACCTTGGTCACCGGAACGGGATCGATGATCTCGCGCACGAGGCCGGCGTCGAGCGCGAATTTCTCCTCGCCGAGGCCAATCATCACGACCTGCATTGCGTCGGCCTGATGTTCGCCTGCCAAACCTTCGTTCATCACGCCGCCTCGCTGATATGCTGCTTCTCGACCTTCGACTGCGCCAGAGCGACGAGCTGCGCGACGTCGAGGATCAGCGCCGCCGTGCCGTCACCCAGGATCGTCGCGCCGGAGAAGATCGTGACGTCGGAATGCAGCTTGGAGAGCGACTTGATCACGGTCTGGTGGTTGCCGATGATCTGGTCCGCGACAAGACCGACGTGAGTCTCGCCGGTCGAGATGATGATCGTCTTCTGGTGCCGGTCGGGCGTGCCCGACGCGGTCATGATCTCGCGCAGCCTGAGGAAGGGCACGAGATTGCCGCGCACGTTGAGGAAGTTGCGGCCGCGTGAGCGCTCGTCCTCGGCCGTCAGCTCGATGCATTCCTCCACCGCGGACAACGGAATGATGTAGCGGCCTTCGCCGACGCGGATCAGCAGGCCTTCGATGATCGCAAGTGTCAGCGGCAGACGGAGCGTCACCGTGGTGCCCTGACCGGGCCTCGTCGACAGGTCGATCGTCCCGCGCATGTTCTCGATGGTGCGCTTGACCACATCCATGCCGACGCCGCGGCCTGAGAGTGCAGAGATGGTCTGCGCGGTCGAGAAGCCCGGGTGGAACAGGAACTGGTGGATCTCGTGATCGGTCAGCACAGCGCCGACCGCGATCAGCCCCTGCTCTTCCGCCTTCGCACGGATGCGCGCGGTGTTGAGACCGCCGCCATTGTCCTTCACGGTGACGAGCACCTGCGCGCCGGAATGCACAGCGGCGAGCTCGATCCGGCCCTGCTCGGTCTTGCCGTTGGCAGCGCGGGTCGCGGTATCCTCGATGCCGTGGTCGATGGCGTTACGGATCAAATGCACCAGCGGATCGGCGAGACACTCGATCATGGTCTTGTCGAGCTCGGTGTCTTCGCCCGTGGTGACGAAATCGACGGGCTTGGACAGATCGCGCGACAGGTCATGGATCAGGCGACGGAAGCGGCCGAACAGCGAACCGATCGGCACCATGCGCGCGCCCATGGTGGTGTCGCGCAAGGACGAGGCCAGGCGCTCGATTTCCTCGGCGATCATCTTGATCGAGAGATCGGAACCGGAGGCCGCGAGCTGGGTCAGCCGCGCCTGTGCGATGACGAGCTCGCCGACCCGGTCCATCAACTCGTCGAGGCGCTCGGCCTGAACGCGGACGGTGGCGATGCCGCGATCGTCGCGCTTGGCTTCGGGCTTCGGCTCCGGCTTGGATTCAGATTTGGGCTCCGCCTTTGGGACGGGCTGTGCGGCGACGGGCGCGGTAGCAACCTCGATCACCGGCACAGGCGTCTCAGCCATGGGAGCCGGCTCCTCGTCGAGGAGATTGAACAACGGCATCGGCGCAGGCGCTTCGACCTGCTCCAGGGGAGACAGCGTCAACTTCATCTCGTCCGAGACGAACATGAAGACGTCGTCGATCGCATCCTTGTCGCAGGCCGCGTGCAGCTTGACGTCCCACTTCAGATAGCAGTCTTCCGGCTCCATCTCGTCGAGGAACGGGATGCCGTCGGTTACAGGCACGACGAAGCAGGGGCCGAGCTTGCAGAGATCTTCCAGCAGGTCGAGCGGGTTCGAGCCGTTGCGCAGGATGTGGGATTCGAATTCGAGATAGAGGTGCCAGCCGGCCTGTTTGCTCTCGGCGGGCGCCAGCGGCGGCGCAACTGCGATCTCGGCGACAAGAGCGGCGGCCTGGTCGGGGAACACGTAGCGCCTGAGGTCGTCGAGAATGGCTTCGCCGATGATGTCGTCGGTCGACTGCGGATCCTCGATCAACGCGCGAATGTAATCCTTGGCGGCGAGCGCGACCGAGATCAGCTCCTGGGTCGGCTTGATCTCGCCCTTGCGGACGCGGTCGAAGGCGGTCTCGAATTCGTGGGTGAAGGAGGCGACCTTATCGAAGCCGAACATGGCGCCCGACCCCTTGATCGTGTGCAGGGCGCGGAAGGCGGAATCGACCAGTTCGCGGTCGTCGGGACGCTGGCCGAGATCGAGCAGGGCCCCTTCCAGGACCTCGAACAGCTCGCTGGCTTCCTGGCGAAAGACCTCTGTTGGGTCCATCGCACTCATGCACGCACCAACTTACCGACGACGGCAAGCAACTGCTCGGGCTTGAACGGCTTGGTGATCCAGCCGGTGGCGCCGGCGCTCTTGGCTTCCTGCTTCACCGTGTCGTTGGATTCGGTGGTCAGGAACACGATGGGCATGCCGACCGCGCTCGGCAGCTTGCGCAGCGCCCGGATCAGCTCCAGCCCGTTCATGACGGGCATATTGAGGTCGGTGATGACGAGGTCGAGCTTGCCGGCCTGCGCCTTGGCGAGCCCTTGCGCGCCGTCACCGGCCTCGATCACGTTGTGACCGGCCGGCTCGAGCACGACCTTGATCATCTGCCGGATGCTGGGGGAATCGTCGACGGTCAGAATCGTGGCCATCAGGTGCCATCTTTCTTTTGCAGGAAATGCTGATCGATCATCGCCTCGCTGGCGAAGCCGGCGCGGCGAAGGGTGTTGCGCAGAGATTGGGAGAATGAGGTGAGCACCACCGGGCGGCCCTGGGCCTCGCCCGTCCTGGCGGTCGACAGCAGAAGCTGGATCGAGGTCACGTCGGCCTTGTCGACGCTCGAACAGTCGATCTCGAGCCGCTCCTGGCGACCAAACGCCTCGCGAATGAGATCATAGACGCTACGAATGGCCGCAATGCTGCAATCGGCGGGCAACCGCAACGACCACTTCGGCTCCGTCGGATTGAGCGCCATCGCTGCCCCCGCCTTTGCAAGATTCCGATACTCGTTTGACGTGAATCGGATGAGCAAACCCCTAACAGAGAGCTCCGTACAACTACGGGTCACATTCCCAAGGACTTCGCGCAACTGCATGCAAACGTGCATAGCCTGCTGAAATCGCATGCTGGACGCGCATATCCACGGCACGCCGGGCGGCATACGCATTTGCTTCGCGTTAAATTTGCGCGGGTTATGCAATCGGTCCGTGCCTTTGCCAGCGAAGAGAGCCCCGGCCCCGATGCTGACCCAAGCGCTTCTTGTTGATGACAGCCGCTCCGTCCTCAACTTCCTGAAACGGCATATCGAGGCGGAAGGTCTGGTCGAAGCCACCACCTTTCTCGATCCCGTGGACGCGCTCGCCTGCGCACGCGAACGCGTGTTCGATCTCGTGCTAGTCGATTACGAGATGCCGCATATGGACGGCATCAGCTTCATCCGCACGCTCCGCACACTTCCCGGCTGCGCCGATATCCCGATCGCGATGATCACGTCGCGGCAGACGGATGACGTCAAGATGGAAGCGCTGCAGGCTGGTGCAACCGATTTCCTGCCGAAGGCGCCGCAGAGCGTCGAGATGACGGTGCGCCTGCGGAATTTGATTCAGCTTGGTGCAGCCGTACGCAAGCTGAATGATCGCGCCGCCCATTTGGCCAGTGAGGTCGCGGCCGCGACACGCAAGCTCGGCGAGCGCGAGGAAGAGATCATCCTGCGACTCGCGCTCGCGGTCGAATATCGCGACAACGACACTGGCGAGCACACGCTGCGGGTCGCCCGCTACAGCCGCATCATCGCCGAGCAGCTCGGTCTGCCGCCCCGGCTCTGCCGCGACATCTATCTCGCAGCGCCCCTGCACGACGTCGGCAAGGTCGCCATTCCCGACAACATCCTGCTCAAGCCCGGCAAGCTGACCGACGAGGAGATGGCCGTGATCCGCACCCACGCCACGATCGGCGAGAAGATCCTGGCCGACTCCAGCTGCGAGCTGATCCAGCTCGGCGCGCAAATTGCCGCAGGCCATCACGAGCGCTGGGACGGCGCGGGCTACCCGAACGGCCTCCGGACCGACGAGATCCCGATCGCCGCACGCGTGGTCGCGGTTGCCGACGTCTTTGACGCCCTGACGACGCGGCGGCCATATAAGGAGCCGATGCCGCTGGACGTGGCGCGCAACTATCTGGTTGAGCACCAGCGCCGGCAATTCGATCCGGCCTGCGTCGAGGCCTTCCTGTCGCGCTGGGACGACGTCGTGGAGATCGCCGCTGGGCAACAGGCGACTCCATATCAAAAGACCGAGGCCCCGCTGGTTCCTGATATAGAGTGTGCAGTGGAGAGCCGTCCGGTCGAGGCGGTCCCCGCCGCCTGACATTATTTATCCAGCCAACAGCTCGATCTATCCGGCCAACAGCTTGCCGCGGCTCCGTTTTCTCCGGTCGCCGGGTTGAACCTGTTCCTGCTAAAGTGGCACCAACAATAAAGAGTGATTCCGGTCACACTTGCCTGAGCGCTTCGCTGCTAAGCATCGGATCAGGGCGGGGACCGGCAATACATCGGTCGAATTGGATGAGAATACCCATGAGAAGCCTGATTGGCGCCGTTGTCGGCGCGTTCTGTGTTGCGGCGCCCGCTTTGGCGGAGACTCCGGCGGCGATCGTCGAGGACGTCCAGGGCAAGGTCGACGGCATCGCGTTCATGGACTATGTGGCGCCGGGCAAGATCATCAAGCTCGGGCCGAAGGCGAGTATCACGCTCAGCTATCTCAAATCCTGCCTGCGCGAGACCATCAGCGAAGGCGTCGTTCTGGTCGGCGCCGAGCAGAGCACCGTGCAACTCGGCGAGGTCAAGCGGGAAAAGGTGCCCTGCGATACCAACGCAGCAAAACTGTCCGAGCGCGAGGCCAACCAGAGCGCCGCCACCACCTTCCGCACCATGCGCTCGGACGCCAAGAACGCACCGGCCAAGCTGCCGACGCTCTACGGCGTCGCCCCGCTGGTGCAAGCCAAGAGCGGCAGCACGCTGGTGATCGAGCGTACCGACGGCAAGGAGCCAACGATCACCGTGCCGCTCAAGAACGAAACCATGATCGGCGGCAAGTTCTATGACTTTGCCAAAGCCGGGAAAGCGTTGACCCCGGGCGGCAGCTATCTCGCCATCCTCGGCGCCAAGCGCTATGCCTTCCAGGTCGACGCCAGCGCCACATCATCGCCGACGCCGATCGTCGGCCGCCTGCTGCGGCTCGAATAAACGGCTTGCGAAGGGGCGATGCGGCGGATCGGTGGGCGGGACATCGTTGCGGCGATCCTGATTGCGCTCCTCGCGGGCGCGGTCTTCACGTCTCCGCCGCTTCAGACGCTGCAAGGTCTCTCGCTCGACATCCTCACGGCGCTGCGCGGCAAGATCATCGGCGACAGCCGCGATCCCGCGACATCGCCGGTCGTCGTGGTCGCGATCGACGGCGAGACCTACGACACCCCGCCCTTCAAGGGATCGCCGACGCAGACCTGGACGCGCGAGATCGCCCGGGTGCTCGGCAGCATCACCGACGGCGGCGCCAAAGTGATCGGCTTCGACGTCATCTTTCCGAGCTCGATCGAGCAGTCGGAAATTCCTTTCGGAGACGCGTCGTTCGGCAGCCGCTTGAAGGGATTTGACCGGGACTACCTCATTGCCCTCCGAAAACTCTCCGACGGCGGCAAGCTGCTGCTCGGCGAGAGGCTGAGCAATGACCATCCAGAGCGGCCTGATCGCGCGCAGCAACTCGCGGTGAGAGCCAATATCCGCGCCCTCAACGTCTATACCGACGCCGACGACGTGATCCGACGGATGCCACTGAGCTTTTCCATCGACGGTAAGCCGGTTCCGGCGATAGCGTTCGAGCTTGCCTTGCGCGCGCTTGGTGCAACGCCGGAGACTGCTCCATCCGGCGAGACGACATTGTCCGGGCATGTCATCCCGAGCGCGGTGCCGAACACGCTGACGCTCAACTTCCGCGGCATGGGCCGCGACATCCCCGCCTATTCCTTTGCCGATTTGCGAGCCTGTGTGGAGAAAGGCGACACCGACTTTTTCCGCCGCGCCTTCGACGGCAAGGTCGTGCTGCTCGGCAGCATCCTCACCTTCGACGACCGCAAGCTCACTTCGATGCGCCTGTCGGGCGGATACGACGGCACGCCGGCGCCGCGATGCACCCTGCCTGCGCCGACAAGTTCCGCACAAAAGGCCCGCAGCGAGATCGCCGGCGTCTTCGTCCATGCCGCGGTCGTACGAAACCTGCTGGAGCACGATGCCGTCACCGAGCTCGGCTTTCCCACGCGGAACATTCTCACGATCATATTTGCAGCCGTGATCGCCTGCGCGGCCTGCATGCTCGCGCCTGGCGGCGCGATGATCGCCTGGTTCATCCTCACCGCCGCTTACACCATCGCGGCCATCGGCGCGTTCGTTCACGCGCTGGCGCTGCCGCTGACCGAGCCTGCGCTCGCAAGCCTCACCGCGCTCGCGATGATGATCGGCTACCGTTTCGTGCTCGCCGATCGCGATGAACGCTTCCTGCGCAAGAGCTTCGCGTTCTATCTCGCGCCCGAGGTGATCGACACCATGGTCGCCTCCGGCAAGATGCCGGCGCTCGGCGGCGAGATGCGCAACGTCACCATGTTTTTCTCCGACCTCAGCGGCTTCTCGTCCATTGCCGAGACGATGACACCGGGCGAGCTGGTCACGCTGATGAACGAATATCTCTCCGCCATGACCGACATCATCGAGGGCCATGGCGGCTACGTCGACAAATATATCGGCGATTCCATCGTCGCCATGTTCGGCGCCCCCGCCGACGATCCCGCCCACGCGGGCAACGCCGTCCGCGCCGCGCTGAAGTGCCACGACAAGCTGGCGGAGCTCAACGCCAACAACCCCGCCTTCGCCGGCCACGGCCTGTCGCACCGCATCGGCCTCAACAGCGGCGAAGCCGTGGTCGGCAATATCGGCTCCCGCCGCCGCTTCAACTACACCGTGATGAGCGACACCGTGAACGTCGCCTCGCGGCTCGAGGGCGCCAACAAATATTACGGCACCGCCATCATGGCCTCGGAAACGACGGTCGCGCAAACCGGCGACACTTTCGCCTGGCGCGAGCTCGACGCCATCAAGGTGATGGGGCGCGGTGAGGCGATCAAGGTATTCGAGCCGCTCGCAGAGAAGGGCGCGGAGAACGCCGAGCAGACGAAGGCCGCCGCAGCGTATGCGGAAGGGCTGGCGTGCTGGCGCGCAAGGGAGTTTGCGAAGGCGGCTGATGCGTTCGGGCGAACGGCGGAAATCGATCCGGCGTCAGCGCTATTTGGAAAGCGCGCGAAAGCGCTCGCCGCAAATCCACCGCCGTCGGATTGGACGCCGGTCAACATCCTGGAAGGGAAGTAGCGGAGCGTCGCCGCGCCTCTGCGATACCCCGCCTCGCTAGAACGGCAACCCCACGTAATTCTCCGCCAGCAGCCGCTGCGCTGTCTCGGACGACAGCAGGTATTCCAGCTCCGTCTGCTGGAGCCGATCCTCATAGTCGAGGCGGTCGGGAAAGCGATGCAGCAGCATCGTCATCCACCACGAAAAACGCTGCGCCTTCCAGATCCGTGCCAGCGCCTTGGCGGAATAGCCATCGAGGCCGGAATCGTCGCCGCGCTGATAGTGCGCGAGCATAGCGTGGTAGAGATAGTAGATGTCGGAGGCAGCGCTGTTCAGCCCGCGCGCGCCGGTCGGCGGCACGATGTGGGCGGCATCGCCTGCGAGAAACAGGCGGCCATAGCTCATCGGCTCGGCGACGAAGCTGCGCAAGGGCGCGATGCTCTTTTCGATCGACGGGCCCGTGATCAGTCGGTGGGCGACCTCGCCGGGCAGGCGACGCTTCAGCTCGGCCCAGAACGAATCGTCGCTCCACTCTTCCACCTTGTCGGTCAACGGAACCTGGATGTAGTAGCGGCTCAGCACCTGCGAACGCAGAGAACACAGCGCAAAGCCGCGCTCGTGCTTCGCATAGATCAGCTCAGGCGACACCGGCTTCGTGCGCGACAACACGCCAAGCCAGCCGAACGGATAGACTTTCTCGTATTCGCGCAGCACGTCCTTCGGGATCGACCGGCGGCTGACGCCGTGAAAACCGTCGGCGCCAACGACGTAGTCGCAATCGACGCGAACAATCTCGTCGTTCGAACGGTAGGTCACGTATGGCCGGTCCGACGTCAGATCATGCGGCGTCACGTCCTGCGCGTTGTGCACGACCTTGCCGCCGAGCCGATCGCGCGCCTCGTAGAGATCGCGCGTCAACTCGGTCTGGCCATAGACCAGCACCGAATTGCCGCCGGAATGCTTGTGCAGGTCGATGTGGGAGAGCATGCCGTCATGAGCGATCTCGAATCCCCCGTGGATCTCGCCCTCGCGGTCCATCCGCTCGCCGCATTGCGCCTCGCGCATCAGTTTTGCAAAGCCGTGCTCGAGCACGCCGGCGCGGATCCGGGCCAGCACATGATCGCGGCCGTATTTCTCCAGCACGATGGTGTCGATACCCTTGAGGTGCAGGAGCTGCGACAGCAACAGCCCGGACGGCCCACCGCCGATGATGCAGACCTGAACTTTCATTTTTGCGTCCTCCCGTCACTGCGCTTTTTGCAGATGAGAGGCTGCAAACCGATGGAGGCTTTCGCCATTGTCTTGTACAATTCGAACATGAGAACAGCAGCCCCTGCCCCCGCGATCCGGGTCTACAACCTCTTCGGCGAGTCCGGCGACCTGCCCGACGTCGTGCATTGCGAGACGATCGCGTCGCGCTCGGTGCTGCACGACTGGACGCTGGCCGTGCACCGGCACGCCCGGCTGCACCAGGTGCTGCTGATCGAGCGCGGCGGCGGCGAGGCGACGCTCGACGGACGCGTGGTGCAGCTAAAGCCGATGCAGATCGTCAACGTGCCGGTCGGACACGTCCACGGCTTCCGCTTCGTGCCCGACACGCAAGGCTGGGTGCTGACCATCGCCGCCGAGATTCTCGACGAGGCGCTGCTCGCGGCAGAAGGCCTGCGCGGGGCGCTATCGCGATCGGCGGTGGTGCGGGGCACACCGCAGATCCGCACCACCATGAAGCAGATTTTCGCCGAGCACGCCGCCCGCGATTTCGGCCGCGCTCATGTGTTGCGCGCCCTGTCGGCCGCCATGGTCGGGCTGGTCGCACGCGCGCTTACCAGCGAGAGCGGCGGCAATGGCACGGCGGAAAGCGGGCTGTTCCGCCGCTTCGAGGCGCTGCTCGAGCAGCATCATCTGGAACGCTGGAGCGTCGCTGACTACGCCGACGCGCTCTCGATCACGCCGACCCATCTCAACCGGGTGACGCGGGCAGCCACCGGCGACACCGCTTCACACCTGATCCTCAACCGGTTGATCCGCGAGGCGCGGCGCAACCTCGTCTATACAAACTTGCCGGTCTCGACGATCGCCTACGCCCTCGGCTTCGAGGACCCCGCCTATTTCAGCCGCGTCTACGCCGCGGCCACGGGCCTGTCGCCGCGCGCCTTCCGCGCGCAGCTCCATGGCGATGAGATGTGAGCCTCACACGTCGAAGAATACCGTCTCGTCCGGCCCCTGCAGATTGATCGTGAAGGAATACACGACCTCGCCGCCGCGCTCGCTCCGCGTGGCAATCAGCGTCTTGCGGCGCACTGGCGGCTCGACCAGATTGAGCACGGGATCGGCGGCGTTGGCAGCCTCTTCATCAGAGAAATAGAGCCGGGTGTTGAGGCCGATGTTGATGCCGCGCGCAACGATCCAGACATTGACGTGCGGCGCGCATTTGCGTCCCGCCTTGTCGGTGACGGCACCGGGCTTGATGGTCTCGAAGTTCACGAGCCCGCTGTCGAAGTCGGAACCGGCGCGGCCCCAGCCGCGAAACTCCTGCTCCAGCGCGCCGGCCGAACGATCGGCCGGATGGTTGTAGCGGCCGGCCGCATTGGCCTGCCAGATCTCGAGCAGCACATCACGCAGCGGCGAGCCGCTGCCGTCGAGCACCTTGCCTTCCAGCGTGATCCGTTCGCCCCTGGTGTTCGGCGTCACCAGCACGTTGGAAAAATTCTTCTCGAAGATATCGAAGCCGGCCATGGCCGGAATCAGGCCGATATGGACGTAGGGCCCGGCGGTCTGCGAGGCGGTTTCCTTGAGATAGTTGAGCGGCTGCGGCATGGGCTCAGTTCCCCTCCGGGCGGTTCTCGAAATAAGTGGAGCGCTGGCCGCGCAGCACGATGTCGAAGCGGTAGGCGAGCGAATCGAACGGCGTCGAGGCGTTGAGGTCGAGCGGCGCCACAAGACGGTCGAGCGCGTCCTTGTCGGGGATCGTCGTCAGGATCGGGCAGACCGGAATGAGGGGATCGCCCTCAAAGTACATCTGCGTGATCAGCCGCTGCGCGAAGCCCGAACCGAACACCGAGAAGTGGATGTGGGCGGGACGCCAGCTGTTGACGAAGTTGCGCCAGGGATAGGGGCCCGGCTTCACAGTGCGGAAGTAATAGTAGCCGGTGTCGTCGGTCAGCGCGCGGCCGCAGCCGCCGAAATTCGGATCGATCGGGGCGAGATAGGTGTCCTTCTTGTGCCGGTAACGCCCGCCGGCATTGGCCTGCCAGAACTCGACCAGCGTGTTCGGCACGCCGCGGCCGGTCTCGTCCAGCACGCGGCCATGGACGATGATGCGCTCGCCGACGGGATCGCCGTCCTTGGCGTAGTTGCGGATCAAATCGTTGTCGAGCGGACCGAGATCGTTGTGGCCGAACACCGGCCCCGTGATCTCCGAGACCGAGTTCTCGATCGACAGCAGCGCCTGGCGCGGCGAGCGCAGCACCGAGGATTTATAGCCTGGCGCATGCGCCGGCGGATGGATCGAGCGGTCGCGCTGGAAGAAGCCGCCGTCGCCGAGCGGGGGTGTGAACGGCTCGGGGCGGTTGAGGCGGGGATCCTGCAAGGCTGGCGCCTGGGCATTCATCGGCGTTGTCTCTCCCTGTGGCGCCCCGGTCCGGGTGCGCGGCTTATCGGGAGATCATGGGACAGGCTATTCTCAAGATAAATAGATCGATTATAATGAATTACATGAAAGAAATCGATCATTTGGCGCTCGACGGTCATGCGCTCGAACTGTTCCTGGCCGTGCTGGAGGAAGGCTCGGTGACGGCGGCGGCAACGCGGCTCGGCCTGACGCAATCGGCGGTCAGCCACGGCCTCAACAAGCTGCGGCGGATCGCCGGCGATCCGCTGTTCGCCAAGTCCGGCCGCGGCATCGTCGCCACCGCGCATGCGCAAGCATTGGCCGCGAAAGCACGCGCGCTGATCGACGAGATGCGCAGCTTCGCCGGAGGCGTCAGCTTCGCGCCGGCACAGTCCCAGCTGTCGCTGACGATCGCCGCCAACGACTTCCAGCGCGACCTGCTGCTACCGCGTTTCTTCGGCCATGTCGCCGCGCAAGTGAGGAGCCTGAACCTGCGCGTGATCCCCTCGCAATCGCCCTCGCCTGCGATGCTGCGCGAGAACCGTTGCGATCTCCTGATCACGCCGCTGCCGCCGTCCGGCGTCGACATCGTGCAGAAGCGGCTGCTCAGCGACCATTACGTCTGCTACTTCGATCCCAAGGCGCGCACCGCGCCGTCCAGCCGCAGCACCTATCTCGCGGCACGTCACATCACTGTCGTCTATACCGATAATGAGCGACTCGACTTCGACCGCCGGCTGGCGGCGAACGGTTTTCATCGCGACATCGCAATCTCGGTGCCGAGCTTTTCCGGTGTTCCGTCTTTCCTGCGCGGCTCGCAGATGCTGGCGAGCATGCCAAGCCTCCTTGCTGCCGGCGTGATGCGCGGCTTTACACATGTGCAAATTCCACTGGCCTCGCGCACGCGGACGCTGGCGGAACTGCCGATGTTCATGGTCTGGCACCAGCGCTATCAGAAGGACCCGGCCCATCGTTGGATCAGGAACCAGCTCGAGATTGTCGCGGCGACGGCAGCGGGCGGCTGAACGTATCGACTGCGTCCGATTGGCCACACCGGAGTTCGGAAATGTCTCCCCGAACGCGGTGAGCGGCCGCGCTCAACCGTATGGTTGATGTGAGGTCCGTGATTCCGCGCCACGGTCCCGCCACTGGTGGGACGAGGTGAAGACAATGAAAAAGACTTTTGCAGTCATGCTGGGCGCAACTGCGGCATTGACGGCGGCAAGCGCCTCTGCCGGAGAGCTCGAAGATGTCAATGCCCGCCTCGAATTTCTGGAACGGCAGAATGCGGCGATCCGCAAGGAAAACGCCGCGTTGCGCGAGAACCAACGCCTGATCGAAGAAAATACGCGGCTGAAATCGCAAGGCGCTCGCACGGCGGTCGAAGCAGCCAGGACCTCGGCCCGACCGCACCAGGAGAACTCAACGATCCTCGCCGTGTCGGCAGTTTCGCAGCAGAGCAAGAATCCGTTGCAGGCCTATGCCGCTGACTTCCCGGTCAAGGCGCCACCGCTTGCCGGTCCGGCGCTGTTCAAAGCCTGGATCGAAGGCGGCGCCATCTTCAGCGGTGGTGACCCGATCTCCAGTACTTACGGCTTCACCGGCCAATTTGACCTGACACCCAAGGTCGGCTGGGAATCCGCCATCGGATTCGACCATCGCTTCGCCGGGTCTCCCTGGCACATCAGCGGCCAGTTCCGCTACGGCGAGGGAGGCAAGAGCACCGGCCTGGACTCGGCCACGGAAACCATCGCCTTTGGCGGTGCCAGCGCAACAGCAACGACCACCTATGGCGCGGCCTACAAGGAAACGCACTGGCTCGCCGATCTCGCTGTCGGACGCGACATCGCCGGCAGCGGGCCAAGCGCACTTCAGTTGAAGGGCGGCGTTCGCATTGCCGAATTCGTCACCCGGAGCTCGAACTCGGACGTTGCGGTGGCCACGTTCAGCGGCCTCGCTCCAATCGTGGTGCCCGGATTTCCTGCAGTCACCGGCTACTCCGCCACGACCTCGAATGTGTACGACACGCGCGCGAGCTTCCTTGGCGCGGGGCCCCTCATCGGCGTCGAAGGCTCGGTTCCATTCGCCGGCAAATGGTCGTTCGACTATGCAGGCGACGTCGCCTTGCTGCTCGGCCGGCAACAGTCGGTCAGCAGCGCGAGGAGCCTGTCTTCGGTCACGCCGTCCTATCTCTCCGGCGTCGTCTTCCCAGTCACGGACACGCTCGACACGAGCAGCGATCGGCTGTTTGCCGGCGTGCTGAGCGCCGACATCCAGGTCGGCGTGTCCTATTGGCTGACGCAGAATTTGAAGCTCGGCGCAGGCTATCGGCTCGATGCATTCATCAATTTGTTCAACGAGGCCGGCTTGTCCCGCTATAATCTCACGCCGGACCGCTACACGCACGGCCCGCGCGTCACGCTCACTGGGCAGTTCGACGCGATGTAGCGGGGCGCGAGGTCGTGGAATCACACGATCCTCAAGCCGCTTCCGCGAGTGGGCGCTGGATCAGCGCATGGCTCGACGCATCGCCGTCGAACGCTTGATCACAGGATCGATAGAACGCCCGTTCGCCAGGCGTTCGCCCGCCAGTTCAGCCTGTGGCGGGAGGACGCGACGATGCGCGACTGGGTCACGGCGGAGCGGGATTCGGCCCTGGCCGAACTCCAGTCAATTGCGGCCGAACGGCACGGATTCTTGGCGGAGACGGACGATGCTCGGGCGCAACTGGCGGCGGTCCGAAGCTTCACCTCCTGGCGGCTGAAGGCACCGCTGCGCTGGACCAGGGAATTATTTCTCCGCGGCTGACGTGCCCGGCCCCGGGGGCTGCACCCTCGCCCGGTACCGCTCGGTGGCCAGCCCTTCGCCAAACCCACTGGTTGCGCGCGGGCGGCCACGCTAGAATTCGGCCATGACAGTGACCGATATTGCGAGCCGGACCTACAATCACAGCTGGCGGCTGGATCCCATCATCCGCAGCCTGCTTGATACCGACTTTTACAAGCTATTGATGTTGCAGATGATTCGGGAAGACTACCCGAATCGGCAGGTGACCTTCTCGGTCATCAACCGCTCGCGCCATGTACGCCTCGCCGAGATCATCGACGAGGGCGAGCTGCGCGCCCAGCTCGACCACGCCCGCACCATCCGCTTCACCAAGAAGGAGCTGATCTGGCTGGCCGGTAACACTTTCTACGGCAAGACCCACATGTTCTCGGCGGACTTCATCCGCTGGCTGGCCGAATTCCGCCTGCCCGAATACGAGCTGCGCAAGGTCGAGGGCCAGTACGAAATCCATTTCCACGGGCCGTGGACCCACACCACGATGTGGGAGATCCCGGCGCTCGCCATCCTCAACGAGCTGCGCTCGCGCGCGGCGATCAAGGGCCGCGGCCGTTTCGAGCTCGACGTGCTCTATGCCCGCGCCAAGGCAAAGCTGTGGACCAAGGTCGAGCGGCTGCGCGAGCTGGAGAACTTGCGGCTCTCCGACTTCGGCACCCGCCGCCGCCATGGCTTCCTCTGGCAGCGCTGGTGCGTCGAGGCCGTGAAGGAAGGTTTGGGCTCGTCCTTCATCGGTACCTCCAACGTGCTGCTCGCGATGGACAACGACCTCGAGGCCATCGGCACTAACGCGCATGAACTGCCGATGGTCGCGGCCGCGCTGGCCAAGGACGACGAGGAATTGCGCTGGGCGCCCTATCGCATCCTCGACCAATGGCGCCAGACCTATGGCGGCAACCTCCTGATCGCGCTGCCCGACGCATTCGGCACCAAGGCTTTCCTGCGCGATGCGCCGGAATGGGTCGCCGACTGGACCGGCTTCCGCCCCGACAGCGCACCGCCGATCCAGGCCGGCGAGGAGATCATCGCCTGGTGGGAGAAGAAGGGCCGCAATCCCCGGGACAAGCTGCTCGTGTTCTCCGACGCGATGGATGTCGGCTCGATCGAGGAGACCTATCACCATTTCTCCGGACGGGTACGGCTCTCCTTCGGCTGGGGCACCAACCTGACCAACGACTTCGTCGGCTGTACCCCGGACGGCTCGTTCAATCTCGATCCGATCTCGCTGGTCTGCAAGGTGTCGTCGGCCGACGGCCATCCGGCCGTCAAGCTCTCCGACAATCCGGAAAAAGCGACCGGCCTCCCCTCGGAGATCGAGCGTTATCTGCGGGTGTTCGGCGACGCCGGTCGCGTACGCAAGCCGGTGCTGGTCTAGCACCGGCCCCAACTTTATCGATCAGGTCAACCGCGCGATACGAACGCGAGGTATTGGGTCGCCAATACCGCGCCGGTTCCGGTTTGTCGGCATTTACAACGATCTGCGCGCGTCCGCTTCACAACGCCTTCACCCTACGATCGAGTCACCCGCCTCTTTGGGGTCGAGTTAAGCAACCTTCTCCTCTACTTGGCGTTGCAGGCGCAACGCTCCGCTGGGATCGTTTGGGATCGTTGATCGATTTGGGGAACGTAGGGTGTTTCGCAGAACAGCGTCGTCGACGAAGGGACACAGCTTCCTTCATGTCATCAAGCTCGTCTCGCCTTTCGTGATGGTCGTCGTGCTCCAGGCGGCGATTGCGGGATTCAGCCTCGAGGTGATGTCGTCGGTCCGCGCCTATGTCGCGGGCGAAGCGCTATGGTCGCGCTCGCAAAAGAACGCGGTCTATTTCCTCAATCTCCATCTGCATTCAGGCGACAAGAGCCAGTTCGCGCAATACCAGGCCTCGCTCGCCGTTCCCATCGGCGACGAGTTCGCGCGCTGGGCACTGGAGCGCGATCCGATCGACGTCGAGGCCGCCCGTGTCGGCTTCCTGCAAGGCGGCAACCATCCCGACGACGTACCGGGATTGATCTGGCTGTTCCGCTATTTCAACCGCGTCAGCTTCCTCGAGGAAGCGATCCGCGAATGGGCCGCCACCGACCCCATGCTGCTGGAGCTGAGCGTGTTCGGCGAGGTCATCCGGTCCGAGCTGGAGAAGGGCCCCATTCACGACAGCGCCCGCCAGCAAGTCCTGTCGTCGCGGCTCTCGGAGCTCAACGCCCAGTTCACGGTGCACGCCAACCGCTTCTCCACAGTGCTGGGCGAAGGCTCCCGCGCCATCAAGGTGACACTGACCGGCATCAACATCGCCACCGCCGTGACGCTGATCCTGCTCCTGATCTGGCACACCCGGCGCCTGGTGTTGCAACGACAGGCATTCGAAGATGCCTTGCATGACGAGAAGGAGCGTCTCGCCTGGCAGGCCTCGCACGACTGGCTGACCGGCCTTGCCAACCGCCGCGCCTTCGAGGCGCGGCTGCAAAGCGAGCTGGACAATATCGCGGCGGGTTCGCTCGCCCTGATCCTGCTCGATCTCGACCAGTTCAAGAACGTCAACGACAGTTGCGGCCATCTCGCCGGCGACCGCCTGCTCTGCCAGGTCTCCGGCCTGCTGCAACAGGACCGGCGGCCGCATGATCTGGTGGCCCGGCTCGGCGGCGACGAATTCGGCCTGATCCTGCCGCAGTGCTCGCCCGCAAACGCCGTCGATATCGCCGAGCGGCTGCGGCGATCGCTGGAGCTATTCAGCTTTGCCTGGGACGATCGTTGCTTCGCGGTGACCGCCAGCATCGGCGTCACCTGCATCGCCGACCGCGACACCACGCTTGAGGACGCGATGCGGCGCGCGGATGCCGCCTGCTATCGCGCCAAGGAAAAGGGACGCAACCGGGTTCAGGTCGACAGTGTGCGGCCGGACGTCGTCCTCGTCGCAGCACGGCCGCGCGAAGCCGCGCGCGCGTGACGCCCGCCCCTGTCACGGCAGTGGCAGAATTCCGAGACCCGCAAGATGCACGTCGACGAACTGATCGACCTGCTGGCGCAGCATCTGCGGCGGCACGGCGACCATGCGTTCCTCGAGGCCGAGCGAGATGATGCCGTGCACCGCTGAAAACAGCGTGCGCGACAACAGCGCGATCTTGACGTCATCCGCATCCGGCAGCAGCCGCACCAAAGGCGGGTGCATCAGCGCGAAGGCGTCCATCACCATCTGAAGGATGTCGTCAGGATAGGGACGGTCGTCCTCCATCCGATGCTCGAACAGCGACCGCAGCAGGTTGGCGTGCTCGGCGAAGAATTCGAGATAGGTCGCGGCCAGCCCGTAGAGCTGGCGGACAGGATCATCAGTCGGAACTCGGCCGAGCCGCACCGTCAACGCCTGAACTGTCTCGCGGTTGACGGTCAGGATCACCCCGTCGAAGTCGCCGAACTCATTATAGACGCTGCCGACCGAGCAGCCGGCAGCTTCCGCAACGTCTCGAACCTTCAACGATCTCAAACCCTTAGCCGCAATAATGCTGCGGGCAATTTCCAGGATCTGGAGCCGCCTTCGAAACTTTTTTTGGTCTCGCAGCGATTCTTCTTGAACATTGTTCATTTTAAAGCTACTCATGTGAACATTGTTCAAATTAACCTGGAGACCTGCAAAATGCAAACCCTCGCTGTTGATATTGCCACGACTTTTGTTGATGACGCGGCGGCTCTGGTGACAGGCCTCGGCCGAGCCGTCCTCAAGCTCGCGATGGCGCCGATCGATCGCATCGCCAATGCCTGCGACATTGCCGGCGTGCTCACTGAGCGCCGCGCGACCTTCCGGATGTGGCGGGCGAACCGCTCCCGCACCCGTCGCGAAGGCCGCCGCTTCAGCCTGCTCGGTCGCCTCTCGCCCTTTCGCCACCTCGCCCATCTCACCTGAGGCAAGCGCAGCCCGCACGTTCCGGTCGGCTCGAATGCAAGATCCGGACGCAAGGAAGGAATTACCATGTCCCGACATTCGCAACGGATTCCGAGGCCCTCGGCGGTGCGATTCAGCTTTTCCTCATCGCCGGCTCGATACCCGGTAGGTGCGGCCTTTGCGCCCGAACTGCGGCCGGACCCAGATATTTGCGAACCTAACGAGACCACTTGGAGACCAAAAGGATCGGAGGGACCGAGGGGACTGAGCAGGCCGGCGACCGTCGTCATCCAGCCATTGTTCGTCCCATACGATTCCGGTCGTGACGCCTTACCGACAACGTAACTCTCTCAGGCTGCTTTTCCAAAACAGGACTGATCATGATCAGCGAATTGATGTCGTCACGCCGCTTCGCGCCGCTGTTCTGGGCGCAATTCTTCTCGGCGCTCAATGACAACGTGCTCAAGAACGCACTCGTCATCATCCTGCTTTACAGTGCCGCAACCGGCCACGGCGACGCCCTGGTGACGGTGGCTGGCGCCGTCTTCATCTTCCCCTATTTCATCCTGTCCGGGCTCGGCGGCCAGCTCGCGGACAAATACGTCAAATCCGTCGTCGCAAGGCGACTCAAATTCGCCGAGATTTTTGCTGCGGCCTCTGCCGCCGCCGGCTTCTTCCTGCATTCGGTGCCGCTCTTGTTCGCAGCGCTCGCGCTGTTCGGCATCATCGCCGCCCTGTTCGGCCCCGTGAAATACTCGATGCTGCCGGATCAGCTCGAACTCGGCGAACTCGCGACCGGCAACGCGCTGGTCGAAGGCGCGACCTTCATGGCCATCTTGCTCGGTACCGTCGCCGGCGGGCAGTTCGTGGCCGGCTCCGCGCATATGGGCTGGGTCGCTTCGGCCGTGGTCGTGCTGGCCCTGCTGTCCTGGGCGTTCGCTTCCCGCATCCCGCAGACAACACCCTCCGCGCCCGATCTGCCCGTCGACGCCAATCCCTGGACCTCGACGCTCGGCCTGCTCAAGACGTTGCACGCCGACCACCGTCTGTGGGATGGGACCGTGATCGTCTCCTGGTTCTGGCTGGTCGGCGCCATCGTGCTCTCGCTGCTGCCGGCACTGGTCAAGGAGGTCGTCGGCGGCACCGAAGGCGTGGTCACGCTGTGCCTTGCGACCTTCGCGATCGGCATTGCCATCGGCTCGCTGTTCGCGGCCAGCCTGAGTCACGTTCGCCCGAACCTCGCGCTGGTGCCGATCGGCGCCATCATCATGGGCTGCGCCGGCCTCGATCTCGCATGGGCCATCGCTGTGACCAGCAAGGGTCACGAGATCACCGCGGCCGATTTCGCAACCTCGTTCGCGGGACTGCGCATGCTGGCCGACTTCGTCGCCTTCGCATTCGGCGGCGGC
Organism: Bradyrhizobium sp. GW821-FHT13H05; assembly: GCF_058804065.1. Lineage (NCBI taxonomy): Bacteria > Pseudomonadati > Pseudomonadota > Alphaproteobacteria > Hyphomicrobiales > Nitrobacteraceae > Bradyrhizobium > Bradyrhizobium sp. GW821-FHT13H05. The sequence goes on from NZ_JBXAPO010000004.1 coordinate 511,431, forward strand.
TTGTTCGTCGTCCCCTCGTTCGCCGCCGTCCAGGCCTGGTCGGCTCCGTCCGAGCGCGCCCGCATCATCGCCGCCGGCAACGTGCTGCAGGCCGCCTTCATGGTGGTCGGCTCGCTGTTCGTCGCGCTGCTCCAGGCGGGCGGATTGCATGTCGGCTGGATCTTCTTCGGCCTCGGCCTCGCCAGCTTCGGCGCGGTGTGGTTCGTGCTGACGAAATGGGGCAAGGAGGGCGTGCGCGACTTCGGCGGACTGCTGTTTCGCGCCCTGTTCCGCACCGAGGTTCGCGGGCTCGAGAACCTGCCGCCTCCTGGCACCCGCATGCTGATCGCGCCCAACCATGTCAGCCTGATCGACGGCCCGCTGCTGCACGCCGTGCTGCCGATCGACGCGAGCTTCGCGGTGGATACCGGCATCGCCAAGGCCTGGTGGGCCAAGCCGTTCCTGCGCGTGGTCAAGCACTACACCATGGACCCGACCAAGCCGCTGGCCGCGCGCGACCTGATCAAGCTCGTCGCCGCCGGCGAACCAGTCGTCATCTTCCCGGAGGGACGCATCACCGTCTCCGGCTCGCTGATGAAGGTCTATGACGGCACCGCGATGATCGCGGACAAGGCCGACGCCGTGGTCGTGCCCGTCCGCATCGAAGGCGCGCAGCGCTCGCATCTAAGCTACCTCAACAGCAGTCAGATCAAGCGCTCGTGGTTTCCGCGGGTGACGGTCACGATCCTGCCGCCGGTCAAGCTTCCGGTCGATCCGGCGCTGAAGGGCAAGGCGCGCCGCAATGCCGCTGGCGCCGCGCTCCAGGACGTGATGATCGACGCGATGGTCAAGAATGCCATGCTCGATCACACGCTGTTCGAAGCGCTCGGACACGCCTATCGCGACCGCGACACCGGCAAGGTCATCGTCGAGGACGCGCTCGGCACCCAGCTGACCTATCGCAAGCTGATCCTCGGCGCGCAGGTCCTGAGCCGCAAGCTCGAGACCGGCACCTCCGTCGGCGAGAATGTCGGCGTGCTGCTGCCGAACTCCGCAGGCGTCGCCGTCGTCTTCATGGCACTGCAGAACATCGGCCGTGTCCCGGCGATGCTCAACTTCTCGGCCGGCCCGGTCAATGTTCTCGCCGCCATGAAGGCCGCGCAGGTCAAGACCGTGCTGACCTCGAAGGCCTTCATCGAGAAGGGCAAGCTCGACAAGCTGATGGCCGCAATCTCCGCGGAGGCGCGCGTCGTCTATCTCGAGGATGTCCGCGCCTCGATCGGCACCGCCGACAAGATCAAGGGCCTGCTCGCCGGCACGACGCCGCGCGTTGCCCGCCAGGCCAACGATCCGGCCGTCGTGCTGTTCACGTCGGGCTCGGAAGGCACGCCCAAGGGTGTGGTGCTGTCCCATCGCAACATCCTTGCCAACGCGGCGCAAGCACTGGCGCGGGTCGATGCCAACGCCAATGACAAGGTGTTCAACGTGCTGCCGGTGTTCCACTCGTTCGGGCTGACGGGCGGAATGATGATGCCACTGCTCGCGGGCATTCCGATCTACATGTATCCCTCGCCGCTGCACTACCGGATCGTGCCCGAGCTGATCTACCAGACCGGCGCCACCATCCTGTTCGGCACAGACACGTTCCTCACCGGCTATGCACGCTCGGCCCATGCCTACGACTTCCGCACCTTACGCCTCGTGATCGCCGGCGCCGAGGCGGTCAAGGACCGCACGAGGCAAGTATTCATGGAGCGCTACGGCATCCGCATCCTCGAAGGCTATGGCGTCACCGAGACGGCGCCCGTGCTGGCGATGAACACGCCGATGGCCAACCGCCCCGGCACCGTCGGCCGCCTCTCGCCGCTGATGGAAAGCAAGCTCGATCCGGTCCCCGGCATCGAGGAAGGCGGACGCCTCTCGGTGCGCGGACCGAACGTAATGCTCGGTTACTTGCGCGCGGAGAATCCTGGCGTGCTCGAACCGCTAGCCGAGGGCTGGCACGACACCGGCGACATCGTGGCGATCGACGCCGCCGGCTTCATCACCATCAAGGGCCGCGCCAAGCGCTTTGCCAAGATCGCCGGCGAAATGGTCTCGCTGTCGGCGGTCGAGGCTATCGCGACAACGCTATGGCCGCAGGCCGGCTCGGTCGCCGTGTCGATCCCGGACCAGCGCAAGGGCGAGCGCATCGTGCTGCTGACCACGGAGAAGAGTGCCGAGCGCAGCGCGATGCAGACCCAGGCCAAGGCGATCGGCGCCTCTGAGCTAACCGTTCCCGCGGCGATCATGGTGGTCGACAAGGTGCCGCTGCTCGGCACCGGCAAGACCGACTATGTCACGGCGACGACGATGGCCCGCGAGCAGGCGTCCGCGCCGGAGCGCGAGGTGGCGTAAGCCAAGATGCACGAGGCACCTCAATCAGGCGACGCGCGATGCCCGGGAGTGGTTCTGCTTCACGGCATCGCGCGCACCTCGGCATCCATGAAAAGCCTTGAGCGGTCGCTTCAGGGGGGCGGCTTCACAACGCTCAACATCGACTATGCCAGCCGCCGCAAGCCGATCGCGGCCCTGGCGGACGACATCCATCCGGCGGTCACGAGCTTCACTCAGCGCGACGCACCCTTGCACTTCGTCGCGCATTCAATGGGCGGCCTCGTGGCGCGCGCCTATATCGCCAGATATCGCCCGGCGCGGCTCGCCGGCATCGTGATGCTGGGCACCCCCAACGGCGGCAGTGAAATCGCCGATCTCCTGAGTGGATCTCGGCTGTACCGCGCATTCTACGGGCCTGCGGGGCTCGAGCTCACGACCGAGCCCCGGCCGAACGCCCTGCCCGCCGTGGACTATCCCGTCGGCGTGATCGCGGGAAACCGCTTCATCGATCCCGTCGCTGGCCTCTTCGTCCTGCCGAAGCCGAATGACGGGCGCGTCTCGGTGCAAAGCGCGATGCTGGCCGGCATGGCCGACCATGTCGTCGTGAAGGCGACCCACACCGGGCTGCCGCGTCACTCCGCCGCGATCGCACAGACAATCGCCTTCCTGCACGAAGGCCGATTCCGCACCGTCTGACTCTCAGGAGCCAGCTTCGCTAGGCCGCTCCTGCGCGTAACGCACCAGCGCCGCGAAGCGATAGATGCCGTGCACGAACTTGCCGTAGGGCATGGTGATGAACAGCGCGAACACCGCGCCAAGGTGCAATGCCAGCAGCGGCCCCATCGCAGCAGTCTCGCGCAGGATCAGAAGCAGCATGCCGGTGAGCCCGGTCAGGAACAGCATGGCGATGAAGCCGACATCCATGCCGTAGCGGCTCTCGTCGAGCAGCTCCGGCGCGCGGCGTGACTTCGCGACAAACAGCCCGATTGGTCCGACGATGAGGCCGATGCCGCCGAGCGTGCCGAGCACCACGGGCAGATCCCACCACGGATACGGCGCTTCGCGTCCCCAGAGGTAGTGATAGAGCGTTGCGACCGACGTCGCGGCAAAACACAGCAGGAAGCCGTAGAATGTGAGGTGATGGAAAAGCTTGCGCCGGTCGGTCGGCTTGTCGTCCTCGTTGTAGCAGCCGACGCCGCCGCCATGGAGATAGCGCAGCTCGCCGGCATCGCGGATCGCCTGGAAGATCGAGCCGCCATCGGCCCGGCCGCCGATCGGCGTGCCGATGTCGCGCCAGAACGCGCGTACACTCATGGCCAGCGCGAGGATGGCGTAGAGAAATGCGGCGCTGAACAGCGCGGCCATCGCATTGTGCGGCATCAGTCTGTAGAACGCGCCCGGCCCGGTATGGACGCCGAACAGCACGCCGCGGTCGTTCAGCGCGGCGAAACCAAGGATGAACGCTGCCATGCTGAGCGCGGCAACGATGCTGATGACGAGGCCGTTGCGTGCAAAGGCGCCCGACAGCGCCTGCGGCCAGGCATAGGCCGCATAGGATTCGGCGCGCGCGATCGCAAGCGTCTGCGGGACGTTGACGTTGAATTCATGCGGCGGCGAGAACTGGCAGTCGACGTAGCAGGCGCCGCAGGAATGGCAGAGGTTGGCGAGATAGTTGAGGTCGCCGTCGGAGAAGGCGCGCCGCATCTCCATGGCGGGAAATACCGCGCAAAGACCCTCGCAGTAGCGGCAGGAATTGCAGACCGTCATCAGGCGGTCGGCTTCGTCCAGAATTTGGGTTCCGTGCATGGCTTTTACTTCGTCAGGCCTTTGCCCTCGAGCCATTTCTGGATCAGGGCTGCGACCTCGAGGTTGTTCTTGTCCATCATCACCATATGCGAATTGCCCTTGATGCCGGCCTGCGGGAGATCGACGATGTCGACGCTGCCCCCGGCCGCCTTGATGGCGTCCGCAAAGGCGATGCCGTTGGCGCGGATCTTGGGCCAGCGCGAATCGCGCTCGATATAGTCGCCATAGATGATGAGGGTCGGAATGTTCTTCAGCACATCTGCCTTGGCGAGATCGCCGATGCCGGCCGGCTCGATTGCGATCAGCGCCTTGACCTTGTCGGGCCGGGCTTGCGCGACCTTGAAGCCGAAGGTGCCAGCCTGGCTATGGAACAGGATCACCGAGGGACCGACGCGATCGATCTCCGCGATATAGGCGGCGACGGTCGCGTCGTCAGTCGTGGTCCAGCGCGGCACGTTCTGCTTGACGAAATTCTCGTAGCCTTCGACCGGAAACTGGTTGCCCGGCAACAATTTCCGCTTGGCCGGATCGGGATCGTAGGAGTTCGGCCCATCGCCGATGCGGAAGCGCTCGAACGGATTGGCCGTGGTGAGGAAGACCGGCTCACCCTTGAAGATATCGGGGTATTGCGCCCAGCCTGCGCGTCCGCGCTCCACCGCGTCGGAATTGTAGACCGCCCATCCCTTGCGCAGGAAATAATTCAGCCAGCCTTCGCGTCCGTCAGGCGTGGTCTCGTAAGTCACGCCGGTCAGTCCACCGCCATGCCACATCAGCAGCGGATAGGCGCCCTTCTCGTTTGCCGGCAGGAAATACTGCACGTACATCTGCTCGACCTGATAGGTGCCGTTGGGATCGACCTTGGCCGGCACGCCGCCAGGCGCGAACACGACCTCCCTCACCGGCTTGCCGGAGATTTCGACAAGGCGTCCGCCGACATGGAACGAGCCCATGTCGCGCAGGGTGATCGGCTCGGCGGCGCGGGCCTGGCCGGCGATCAGCAGCGCCGTGATCGAAGCAATGGCAATGCGTGACATGGTTGTTCCCTGTATCTTTTCTTCATTCTAGTTCTTGGCATGGCGCGCCGCTTCCCGCCCTGCGATCCGCCCGAACACGCTGCCGATGGTCATGCCCATGCCGGCAGCATAGCCCTTGCCGAGCACGTTGCCGGCCATGATCTCGCCGGCCGCGAACATGTTGGCCGACGGCTTGCCGTCCGCCATCAGCATCCGCGCCTCCTTGGTCACGCGCGTGCCGAGATAGGTGAAGGTGATGCCGGGCCGCACCGGATAGGCGAGATAGGGCGGCGTCTCTATCCGGCGTGCCCAATGCGTCTTTGGCGGCGTAACGCCTTCGGTCACGCAATCGTCCAGGATCGTATGATCGAACGTACCGGGCCGCACCGCGGCGTTGAATTCGGTGATCGTCTTTTCCAGAGCAACTGGGTCGAGCTCGAGCCTGCCGGCGAGCTCAGCAATCGTCTGCCCGGCGATCGGTGGGAACAGCGTCGGCATGAAGCTGGTGACGACAGTGGAATCGAAGATGATGTAAGCGATCTGGTCGGGCTGCGCCGCGACCAGCCGGCCCCAGATCGCATAGCGCTTCGGCCAGATATCCTCGCCCTCGTCGTAGAAGCGCTGCGAATGCTTGTTGACGACGATGCCGAACACGACGGAGTCGTGGCGCGTGATGATGCCGCCGTCGAATTTCGGCGCGCGGGCGTCGATCGCGACCGCATGGCACTGGGTGGGATCGCCGACCTCCTCCACGCCCTTGTCGAGCAGCATCTTCAGGATCGAGCCGCGGTTATAGGGCGTGCCGCGGATCAGAAAATTGTCGGCGGCCTCACCCCAATATTGCTTCAGCCACTCGATGTTGGCCTCGAACCCGCCGGCGGCGGCGACCAGCGACGTCGCGCGGATCTCGGTCTCGCCCTTGATCGGCCGCTTGAGGCGAGCTGCGAGGAACATGCCGTCCTCGATCACGAGGTCAGTGACCTCGGCGTCGTATTCCACGTCGACGCCAAGCCGCTCGGCAGTCAGATAGAGTGCATTCAGCATCGCGCGGCCGCCGCCGAGGAAGAAGGAGTTGGTGCGGCCGAGGCTCAGCGTGCCGCCGAGCGAGGGTTGCCAGCGTACGCCCTGCTCCACGATCCAGTTCAGGATGTCCTTGGACTCGCGGATCATGTGGCGGGCGAGCACCTCGTCGGTCTGCCCGCCGGTGACGCGTAACAGATCCTCCCAGAACTCGTCTTCGGTATAGGGGCCCGTCAGAATCTCGGTGGCGGCATCATGGGCGCAACGCATGTTGCGGGTGTGGCGGGTGTTACCACCGCGATAGAATTTCGGCGCGCCTTCAAGCACCAGCACCGAGGCGCCGCCGCGCCGGGCGCTAATCGCCGCACATAGCGCAGCGTTGCCGCCGCCGATCACCAGCACGTCGTATTTGCTGCTCATGCCGTCTGCCCGATGCGACGAAGTTAGAGACATTCTGCCCGCCGGCAGACCCGGTCAATGCGGCCTGCCATTGCGCACCTTTGTATACAAAGATATACAAAACCGGCGCAAGCGGCATCTCTGCATGGGCAGGATGCGCTTGGCGGCCGATGAGGATGCATGGCCAGACGCCCGGCAAAGGCAGGCGGATTGATCGCGCGCGGTGCCGGTGTCGCACTGGGCGAAGCCGTGTTCCGCTCGCTTTGCGAGTCGCTCCAGGCCGGCAGCTACCGCGCCGGCGACCGCCTGCGCGAGGAAGAGGTCGCGCAGCGGCTCAAGGTCAGCCGCACACCGGTTCGCGAAGCCTTCGGCCGCCTCGCGGCGCGCGGCTTCGTCGAGCCCGCCGGCGGCCGCGGCCTGATCGTGCGCAACCTCGACATATCAGAAGTGCTCGAGCTCTATGCCATGCGCGAGATCATGGAAGGCGCCGCCGCGCGCCTAGCCGCTGAGCACGCCTCAGCGCCAGAGGTCCACGCGCTCAGGGATATCGAACAGTCCTTTGTCGAGGCGTCCGGGACCGACGCCGCGGAGATGGCCCGGCTCAACCGCGCCTTCCACGAGGCCATCTGCCGCGCCGCGCGCAACCGCTATCTCGACAACGCCTCCCGGGAACTACAGGACTGGATCGCGCTGCTCGGTCCGACCACCTTCACGGTGACGGGACGCCCCTCGACCAGCCACGGCGAGCACCAGAAGATCATCGACGCGATTGCCGCACGCGACGGCGACAGGGCCGAGCAGCTCGCCCGCGCGCACATCCGCGAGGCGCTGCGCTGCCGGCTCAAGCTGCTGCAGAAGCAGTAGCAGAGCGCGCCGATCAGGCGACCAATTCCGCGGCGACCGCCCTCGACACGTCCCGCACATCGGCCGGCTTGAGCCGCACCTGCAGTCCACGCTGGCCGCCATTGACATACACATACTCATGCGCGAGCGCGCTCTGCTCGATCACGGTGCCTACCTGCTTGCGTTGCCCGAACGGGCTGATGCCGCCAACCTTGTAGCCGGTAACGCGCTCGGCCTCGGGCGGCTTCATCATCTGCGCCGACTTGCCGCCGGCCGCGGCAGCGAGTTTCTTCATCGAGACTTCCTGGTGTGACGGAACGATGACGCAGACCGGCTTGCCGTCGACCAGCGCCATCAGCGTCTTCAACACGCGCGCCGGGTCTTCGCCGAGCGCAGAGGCTGCCTGAAGGCCGATGCTCTCGGCGTCGGGATCGTAGTCATAGGTGTGAACGGTGAATGGAACACCGGCGGCCGTAAGCGCGCGTGTGGCGGGAGTGACTTTGGACATCGGCTACGTTTACCACCGTCATTGCGAGGAGCGAAGCGACGAAGCAATCCAGAGTCTTCCCGCGGAGACAATCTGGATTGCTTCGCTGCGCTCGCAATGACGGTAGGGCAAGCTGGCACCACACAACCACTGGATCGCCCGGCTTGACCGGGCGATCCAGTACGCCGAGACAGTTATGATTGAATCGATGGGCGGCGGCGTACTGGATTCCCCGCCTCCGCGGGGAATGACAGCGGTTTATGTGGCAAGCCTCGTGCGCGATGACGACGAGGCCTTCCCCTACTCCGCCGCGTCCCTCATCTCCGCGCGCTCTGCCCGCGCCGCGCAGAACTTGAATTCCGGAATCTTGCCGAACGGATCGAGCGCCGGATTGGTAAGCAGGTTCGCAGCCGCCTCGGCATAGCAGAACGGCATGAACACCATGTTCTCCGGCACGTCGCGATCGGAGCGGACCTTGACCTCGACCGCACCGCGGCGGGTCTCCAGACGAATGAAATCGCCGGGGGCGAGCTTCTTCTTCCGCATGTCCTTCGGGCTCATGAACGCGACCGCCTCCGGCTCGATCTGGTCGAGCACCTGCGCACGGCGGGTCATCGAGCCGGTGTGCCAGTGTTCCAGTACGCGGCCAGTCGAAAGCACCATCGGATACTCGTCGTCGGGGATCTCGTCCGGCGGGATGACGTGAGCCGGCACGATCTTGCCCCGCCCGCTCGCGGTCGGGAAGCCCGTGGTGAAGATGATCTCGTTGCCGGGCATGTCGGGACCGTCGACTGGATAGGTCACCGCGCCTTCGCGCACCAGCCGCTCCCAGGTGATGTTCTTCAGCGACGGCATCAATTGCGCCATCTCGGTGAAGACATCGCCGGGACCGGCATAATTCCACGGCAGGCCCATGCGCTTGCCGATCTCCTGGATGATCCAGAGATCCTGCCGTGCATCGCCCGGCGGCTTGATCACCTGGCGCGCGAGCTGCACGCGCCGGTCGGTGTTGGTGAAGGAGCCTTCCTTCTCGGCGAAGGCCGAGGCCGGCAGGATGACATCGGCATGGAATGCGGTCTCGGTGACGAAGAGATCCTGCACCACGAGATGATCGAGCATGGCGAGCGCCTGGCGCGCATGCTGGAGATCGGGATCGGACATCGCGGGATTCTCGCCCTCGATATACATGCCCTTGATCTCACCGGCATGGATCGCGTTCATGATCTCGACCACGGTGAGGCCGCGCACGGGATCGAGGTCCTGGTCCCACAGCTTCTCGAAGGCCCCGCGCAAATCGTCGCGGCCGACCGGCTGATAGTCCGGCAGGAACATCGGGATCAGACCGGCGTCGGAGGCGCCCTGCACGTTGTTCTGGCCGCGCAGCGGATGCAGGCCGGTGCCGGGCCGACCGACCTGGCCGGTGATCAGCGCCAGCGCAATCAGGCAGCGCGCATTGTCGGTGCCGTGGACGTGCTGGCTGATGCCCATGCCCCAGAAGATGATCGACGATTTCGCGCGCGCGTAGGTCCGCGCGACCTCGCGCAGCGTCTGCGCCGGGATGCCGCAGATCGCCTCCATCTTCTCCGGCGTGAACTCCTTGATCTTCTCCTTGAGGTCGTCGAAGCCCTCGGTATAGCCGGCAATGTACTGGTCGTCGGTCAGGCCTTCCGTGATGATCGTGTTGATCATCGCGTTCAGCATGGCGACGTCGGAGCCGGGCTTGAACTGCAGATGCTTGGTCGCATGGCGCGACAGCGTCTGCCGGCGCGGATCCATCACGAACAGTTTTGCGCCGTTCTGCTTGACGGCGTTCTTGATAAAGGTCGCGGCGACCGGGTGGTTCACGGTCGGGTTGGCGCCGATCACGATGATGACCTCGGCGTCCATGGCGGCCGCGAACGGCGCCGACACCGCGCCAGAGCTCAGGCCTTCGAACAGCGCCGCCACCGACGAGGCGTGGCACAGCCGTGTGCAGTGATCGACATTGTTCGAACCAAAACCGGTGCGCACCAGCTTCTGGAACAGATAGGCTTCTTCGTTCGAGCCCTTGGCCGAGCCGAAGCCCGCCAGCGCTTTCACGCCATTGGTGTCACGGATCTTGACGAGACCCTTGGCGGCGATGTCGAGCGCCTCTTCCCACGACGCTTCGCGGAAATGGGTGAAGGGATTGGCGGGATCGACTTGGTCGTTGGAATCCTTCTTCGCATTCGGCAGCCGCACCAACGGCTTGGTCAGGCGATGCGGATGGTGGATGTAGTCGAAGCCGAAGCGGCCCTTGACGCAGAGGCGATTGTGGTTGGCGGGGCCATCGCGGCCTTCCGCATAAATCACCTTCTCGTCCTTGACCTCGTAGGTGACCTGGCAGCCGACGCCGCAGAACGGGCAGAGCGAATCCACCTTCTTGTCGGCATAGGTGACGCGGGTCTGGTTCTCGTCGAGCATCACGGCCGGCATCAGGGCTCCGGTCGGACAGGCCTGCACGCATTCGCCGCAGGCGACGCACGTGGACTCGCCCATGGGATCGTCGAAGTCGAACACGATTTTGGAGCCGTGACTACGATAAGCCATGCCGATGACGTCGTTGACCTGGACCTCGCGGCAGGCACGCACGCACAGGCCGCACTGGATGCAGGCATCGAGATTGACGCGCATCGCCGGATGGCTGGCGTCGGTTGCCCAACGCTCCGCCGCGGGGAAGCGGCTCTCGGTGACGCCGGTCGTCTCGGCCCAGTGCCAGAATTTCGAGTCCGGATCGTGCGAGGTCTCGCGCGCCGGCTGGTCGGCGACGAGCAGCTCCATCACCATTTTTTGCGCAGACACCGCACGCGCGCTCTCGGTCTTCACCTTCATGCCGACTGACGGCGTGCGCTTGCAGGATGCCGCAAGCACGCGCTCGCCCTCGATCTCGACCATGCAGGCGCGGCAATTGCCGTCGGGGCGATAGTCGGGCGCCGGCGAATAGCAGAGGTGCGGGATCTCGCGACCCTGGCGGTGCGCGACCTGCCAGATCGTCTCGCCGGGACTGGCCTCGACCTGCTTGCCGTCGAGTTCGAACGTAATCTTGGTCATTCGGCCGCTTCCTTGAACTCGTCAGGGAAATATTTGATCACGGTGGTCAGCGGGTTCGATGCCGCCTGTCCAAGCCCGCAGATCGAGGCATCGCGCATCGCCTGGCTCAATTCTTCCAGCAGGGCGCGGTTCCAGACCGGCTTCTGCATCAGCAACGCCGCCTTCTGGGTTCCGACGCGGCACGGCGTGCACTGGCCGCAGCTCTCGTCCTCGAAGAACTTCATCAGGTTCAGCGCCGCCGCGCGCACGCTGTCCTTCTGCGACAGGATCACGATCGCGGCCGAGCCGATGAAGCAGCCGTATTTCTCCAGCGTGCCGAAATCGAGCGGGATGTCGTCCATCGCCGCCGGCAAAATGCCGCCGGAGGCCCCGCCCGGCAGGTAAGCGTAGAACTGATGGCCGTCGGCCATGCCGCCGCAATATTCGTCGATCAGCTCGCGCACCGTGATGCCCGCAGGCGCGAGCTTCATGCCGGGATTCTTCACGCGCCCCGAGACCGAGAAGCTGCGCAGGCCGTGACGCTCATGGCGGCCATGGCCCTTCCACCAATCGGCGCCCTTCTCGACGATGTCGCGCACCCACCACAGCGTCTCGATGTTGTTGATCAGCGTCGGCAAGCCGAACAGGCCGACCTGGAACGGATAAGGCGGCTTGTGCCGGGGCAAGCCGCGCTTGCCCTCGATGCTTTCGAGCAGCGAGGATTCCTCGCCGCAGATATAGGCGCCGGCGCCGCGGCGCATGTGCAGCGTCGGACCGCCCGGCGGGAGCTTGGCGATCTCGCGCTCGAGAATCTCGCGCGAGGCTGGATATTCGTCGCGCAGATAGATGTAGACATCGGAGGCCTGCACGACATGCGCACCGATCAGCATGCCCTCGATGAAACGATGCGGATCGCTTTCGAGGTAGACGCGATCCTTGAACGTGCCGGGCTCGCCCTCGTCGCCGTTGATCGCCATCAGCCGCGGACCGGGCTCGCCGAGTACCGCGCGCCATTTGCGCCCGGTCGGGAAGCCGGCGCCGCCGAGGCCGCGCAGCGAGGCGTCGTCGAGCCCCTTCAGCAGATCGTCCTTCGGCAATTCGCCTGATAGCACGCGATTGAGCAGCTTGTAGCCGCCGCCGGCGACATAGGCGTCGTAGTCGATATATTTGGGCAGATGCGCGTGCGTCTCGCCGGCCTTCGCTGCGGCCAGCACGTTGGCGACGGTGGCATGGTCGACGAAATTATGTCCGACTTCCGCAGCAGGTGCAGTGTCGCAGCGACCGACGCAGGGCGCGCGCACGACGCGGATGCCGGGGCCCGCGGCGTCTTGCAAATCCGCGAGCAGTTTTTCGCCGCCGAGCATTGCGCAGGTCAGCGAGTCGCAGACGCGGATCGTCAGCGGCGCGATATCGGGCTCGCCTTCCTTTACCACGTCGAAATGCGCGTAGAACGTCGCGGTCTCGAATACTTCGGCAAACGCAAGCTTCATCTCGTCGGCGAGCGCGGCGAGATGTGCGGCCGAGATCTGGTGATATCTGTCCTGGACCAGGTGCAGATATTCGATCAGCAGGTCGCGCCGCCGCGGCCGGTCGCCAAGCAGCTGCTCGATCTCATGCGCGGCGGTCGGATCGACCTGGCGCCCTTTGGGCGTGGATTTGGCGCGCCGGCGCCCCTCCCCCGGATGCTCGAATTCTCTGACCTTGTGAACGTCGTCGTTGCTGCTCATGGAAACGCCGCGTTCTCCCTAAAAGCGCGATGATCTCAGGGCGAGATTGCCATCGCGATCCACCCGCATTTCCAGGCCTGACATTCGGGAATCGCGTCGCCCGCATCCCCTCGGTCAGGTCTCATTCCGGGCGATTCTAGCTTCTGGTATACCAGACGCCAAGCAAATTTAGAACGTCTCTATAACCATTTAGGAGGCGGGCAGTCGCGCTGCCACGCCCCCTTACGCAAACGCGACGTGGAACCCGCATCAGGTCTTGTTCATGCACTCTTCGATGTAGAACCAGCGGTCGTCGCCGATCAGGCCCTTGGCCTTCACGTCAGTGCGGCAGGCCTTCAGCTTCGGCTTGTTGGCGGTCCACTTCGCCTTCATGTCCTTCAGCTTCTGCACGGTGAGCTTGATCTTGCCCGGCTTGGCCTCGGTGGTCGCGGCCGGTGCGGTGGTGGCAGGCGCCGCCGCGGTTTGCGCGGACGCGGCATGAACGCTTGCGGCCAGCAGCACGGCGGCAAGGCAGATACGGGTACGAAGCATCAGAATCCCCCTAAGTCCCATTCTCGATGATGTCTAAAAGGACGAACGCCGCGGGACGCCTTTGATAAGCGTCCCGCTTCTGTCTCGACGGCGATCAGAAGATCTTGACCGCGCTCTCCAGCGTCTTCCAGACACCCCAGAGCAGGGGAACGCCGACGAAGGCCCAGAACAGCGCCGCCTTGGCGTCAAGCCCGCCAAATCCGATGCCGTAGGAACCGTGCGGCCCCGCAGCAGCGGCGCTGGCGCTCGCCGCCTGCAACTTGGCGACATCGGCCTCCTTCATGTGCCATTTCGGATCGACCGGCTTGATCAAATAGTTGCAGATCAGGCCCGCGATCAGCATCGCGCACAGGATGTACATGGTGGTGTTGTAGAGCTGGTCACGCGGCACGCCGGCCGCGAGCTGGAACTCGCGGATATAGTTGACCACGACGGGGCCGATAATGCCCGCGGTGGACCATGCCGTCAGCAGCCTTCCGTGGATGGCGCCCACAAACTGCGTGCCGAACATGTCGGCGAGATAGGCCGGCACGGTCGCGAAGCCGCCGCCATACATCGACAGGATGATGCCGAAGCCGAGCACGAACAGCAGCTTCGAGCCCATCGCCGCAAAGGTCGGCGCCAACGCATAGAGCACGATGCCGAGGATGAAGAACGTATAGTAGGTGTTCTTGCGTCCGATCTTGTCCGACAGCGAGGCCCAGAAGAAGCGGCCGCCGATGTTGAACAGCGACAGCAATCCGGCGAAGCCCGCGGCGATACCCGCGATCTGCGCCTTCTGCCCGGCATCGAGCGCGTTGAAGCCGACATCCGGCAGGCCGATCAGCTTGCCGGCGAAGATCTCCTGCAACATCGGCGAGGCCATACCGATCACGCCGATACCCGCCGACACGTTCAGGCAGAGCACCCACCAGATCAGCCAGAACTGCGGTGTCTTGTGCGCGTCGTTGAGATGGACGTTGGCCTTCGAAATCATCGCGTTGGCCTTGGACGGCGGGGTCCAGCCCTCGGGCTGCCAGCCGGGCGGCGGCAGGCGATAGCGGAACGCGCCGATCATCATGAACACGAAGTAGATGACGCCCATCGCGACGAAGGTCTCCCAGACGCCGACCGAGGTCGGAGTCTTGAAGTAGTTCATCAGCAGGTTCGCCAGCGGCGCGCCGATCATGGCGCCGCCGCCGAAGCCCATGATGGCCATGCCGGTCGCCATGCCGCGGCGGTCCGGGAACCACTTCACCAGCGTCGATACCGGCGAGATGTAGCCAAGGCCAAGACCGATGCCGCCGATCACGCCCGAACCCAGCCACAGCAGCCAGAGCTGATGGGTGTAGACCCCGATGGCACCGAGGAAGAGGCCGCCGCACCAGCACAGCGCCGAGACGAAGCCGGCCTTGCGCGGACCCACGCGTTCCAGCCAGCCACCCCAGACCGCAGCCGCAATACCGAGCAGCACGAAGAACAGCGTGTACATCCACCCCATGCTGGCGACCTTCCAGTCGCAGCTGGTCGTGAACAGTTCCTGGAATAGCGACATGTCTGCGCACGCCTTCGGCGCGGTCAAGCCGACCGCGCGCGAGAGCGGCAGCCAGAACACCGAGAAGCCGTAAGCCATGCCGATGCAGAGATGGATACAGAGCGCCGCCGGCGGCACCAGCCAGCGATTGAAGCCGGCGGTTGCGATGGTCCGCTCGCGATCAAGAAAACCCGCGCCAGCGCCCGAAATGGTCCCAGCGCTCTCGATAGTAGCCATAGATTCCTCCCCTCAGCTGCCCTTCTGAGCAACCTGCCGCTAAGATCCTGTCCTCAGCCCGTTGCGGTGCAGCCTCTGTCCCTGCTGCTCCGCACAATCATCCGACGCGCGCCAGGATCGTCACGCACATCCAAAAGTTAACCCCTCGAGCGGGGCTCTGTCCCGATACGACGTGCAAGCTTCGTGTGCGGCCCGTTGATCCGCGTATCGCAGACAAGACTCAACCTCCGCGCCTGCACGGAGAAAGTCAATTTGGGCAGAAGCCATGATCGATGTCGATAGACAAAAGGTCGGTATCAGCGCGGTAACGTTCTCACGAACGCAGCGCACCATTGACGCCCTCTATCGAACCATTTGATTTTTCTATCAAGAACACGATGCGCGCGTCGTTGCGCTCGGTGATCTCCACCGTGTCGCCGGTCTCGCGGATCAGGTTCGGAATGTCAATCACCGACAGGGGATCGGTGCAGTGGACTTCGAGCTGATCGCCCGGCTGTAACGGTTTGAGCGCCTTGCGCGTCTTCAGGGCGGGTAGCGGGCATTTCAACCCGGTAAGATCGAGCGTGGTTCTGGTCTTCATTCTAGTCATGGGCGCAACATGGCGGGGTGAGGCGATGGCGTCAACGCAACTGCATCAGAGCAGATCGGCATAGGACAAGAAACCTACGCCCTGCCCCGGCTCGACACGCATGATGTCCTCGCCGAGTTCAATCAGGCCATCGGTCTCGACTAGCGACGACAACAGCCCGGCGCCTTCGCGCGGGAACTTGACCGCTTCAAGAGCGCCGTCCTCTCCGCGCCGCAACGAGGCGCGAACATATTCGCGGCGGCCGATCTTCTTCTTGTAGGCGAACGCCGAACGCACCGGGATCGGCAACAGCGTCTCCGGCAGACTGCCTGCCAGCGCCAGCACGGTCGGCCGCACCACGTGGACGAAGGTGACAAAGCTCGCAACGGGATTGCCGGGCAATCCGATCAGCGGCGTGCCGCCGATGATGCCCATCGCAACGGGTCGGCCGGGCTTGATCGCCATCCGCCACAGCACCAGCGAACCAATGCTCTCCACCGCCGCCTTGACGTGATCCTCCTCGCCGGTGGAGACGCCACCGGTGGTGAGGATCAGGTCATGGCCGCCTGCCACCTGCTTCAGGCCATTCGCGAGCGAAGCCCGCTCGTCCCGCAGGATGCCGAGATCGCTGACCTCACAGCCAAGCCGGCGCAGCATTGCCATCAGCATGAAGCGGTTGGAATCGAACAGCTGCGAGGCCGCGCGCGGCTCGCCGGGCGAGGCCAGTTCGTCGCCGGTCGAGAACACCGCGACGCGAATGCGCCTGACCACATCGAGCCTGGTCAGTCCGAAGGCCGCGGCAAGCGCAACATGCTGCGGCCGCAGGCGCTGGCCGGCGCGCAGCGCGACGTGTCCTTGCGGAATGTCCTCGCCCGCGGGGCGGACATTCGCGCCGGGCTTAAGCCCGGGCGGGAGCACGATCTTGCCGGCCTCGTCGATGCAGACATCCTCCTGCATGAAGACCGTCTCGGCCTCGGGCGGCATCGGCGCACCCGTGAAGATGCGCGCGGTGTGGCCGGGCTTGATCGACGCTTGCGCAAGGCCGCCGGCCTGGATGCGGCCGTCGAGCGGAAACGCCTGCTCCGCGCTATCAGGAAGATCGGCGCTGCGCACGGCATAGCCGTCGACGGCCGAGTTGGTGAACGGCGGCAGCGGCAATGGTGCCGCGATATCGCGCGCCAGCACGCGCCCGTCCGCATCGACGAGTCCCACGGTTTCGAAACCGGCGATCGCATTGACACGAGTCGTGATCAGGCCAACGGCCTCGTCGACCGACATCATCGGTCCGCCGAAGGCAAAACAATCGTCCGACAGTTGCGCCATGGTACCTCGTCAGCGCATCGCGGCGCTTTTTGCCACCGCTTCCTCGACCGGCATCGCCGCACGCAGCAGCAGCGCCGCCGCGGCCTCGATATCATCGAGATGGACAGTCGGTAGGCGAGTGTCAACCGCTATATCGGTCGCGATCCCAGCGATGCCGGGATCGTCGGGAAACAGCAGCGGCTTGCCATTGGCGGCGCGATACACCTCGATCTTACGATGCGGCTCACGCTTGAAACCTTCCACCACGACGAGATCGACGGCCGACAGCTTGCTCAATAGTTCCGGCAGCCGCGGCTCGGCCGCGCCGCGCAGCTCGTGCATGATCGCCCAGCGGTTCGACGAAGCCACCAGCACCTCGGCCGCGCCCGCCTCGCGATGGCGCCAGGAATCCTTGCCGGGCACATCGACGTCGAACTGGTGATGCGCATGCTTGATGACAGAGACCCGCAGGCCCTGCGCATTGAAATGCGGGATCAGCCGCGTCAGCAGCGTGGTCTTGCCCGCACCGCTCCAGCCTGCAAGGCCGATGACTTTCATTCCAGCTCCGTCTCCGCGAGCGACCTGGTCCTGTGGAACCGCCGTTCTCTTTCGTCATTGCGAGGAGCGTAGCGACGAAGCAATCCAGACTGCCGCCGCGGAAATAGTCTGGATTGCTTCGCTTCGCTCGCAATGACAAAGAGGCGGCATTTTGCGCTCTCTCCCGCCATGCTTATATCGGCTTGACCCGAATGTCATGCTAACGTCACGGCCATGATGAAGATCGACAAAGTCCCGGTGCCCCTGATCGTCCCAAATCCCGACGATCCGCGCCTGACCCAGCGCGTGACCGGGACCGACCAGTCCGGCGCCAAGGTCGAGATCAAGGTGCCGATGGAGCGACCACTGACGCTCTATTTGAATTCGCAGGAGATCGTCACCATGATGACGATCGGCGACTACCCGGAATATCTGGCGCTGGGCTATCTGCTGAACCAGAACATGCTGAAATACAATGACGCGGTCACCGAGGTCGAATACGACGACGACCTCCAGGTGGTCGTGGTGCGCACCGAGCATCACACCAATTTCGAAGCCAAGCTGAAGAAGCGGACCCAGACCTCGGGCTGCGCGCAGGGCACCGCCTTCGGCGATCTGCTCGAAGCCGTCGAGAGCGTCGCGCTGCCGAAGGCTGAGCTGCGCACCTCCTGGCTCTACCAGATGACGCAGACCATCAACACCATGCCCTCCCTCTATCTGGAAGCCGGCGCGATCCACGGCTGCGTGCTGTGCAAGGAAGGCGAGCCGCTCTGCTACACCGAAGACGTCGGCCGCCACAACGCCGTCGACAAGATCGCAGGCTGGATGTACCGCCACGGCGTCGATGCAGGCGACAAGATCCTCTACACCACGGGGCGCCTTACCTCGGAGATGGTGATCAAGACGGTGCGGATGGGCATTCCGATCCTGGTGTCGCGCTCCGGTTTCACCGCCTGGGGCGTCGATCTTGCAAGACAGGTGGGCTTGACGCTGGTCGGGCGTGCACGCGGAAAACGCTTCATGGCGCTCGCGGGTGAAGAGCGCATCGTCTACGACCAGAACCTCGACTATGTCGAGGAAGAGTCCGCAAAGCACAAGCGCAAGGGTGAAGCTGGTGACGACTGACTTTCCAGCCACGCAAGGCGTGCTGCTCGCCGGCGGTCTCGCACGACGCATGGGCGGCGGCGACAAGCCGATGCGCACCATCGGCGGCCGCACCATTCTGGAGCGCGTAGTCGCGCGCCTTAAGCCGCAATGCGAAGGATTGATCCTCAACGCCAATGGCGATCCCGCGCGCTTCGCCGCATTCGGCTTGCAGGTCGTCGCCGACGACGTGCCCGGCTTTCCCGGCCCGCTCGCCGGCATCCTCGCCGCGCTCGACTGGTCCGCGGCGAACCGGCCGGAGGTCGAATGGGTGCTCAGCGCCGCCGGTGACTGCCCGTTCCTGCCGCGCGATCTCGTCGCGCGCCTGCATGAAGCGCGGGGCAAAGAGAACGCGCAGCTCGCCGTTGCGGCATCAGGCGACCAGACGCATCCGGTGATCGGACTTTGGCGCGTGGATTTGCGCGAGCAACTGCGTCACGCGCTGGTGGTCGAGGACGTCCGCAGGATCGATCGCTGGACTGCGCGCCATCCGCTCGCAACAGTGACATGGCCGACCGAGCCGCTCGATCCGTTCTTCAATGCCAATACGGTCGAGGATATCGCGGAAGCCGAACGGCTGGCGGCGCTGGATGAGGCGTCTTAATCGAGCTCAAGCCGCCAGCGGCACCGACCAGGCGTCGTAGCCGTAGACCCAGCTCGTATCGGTCCGCTCCCTGAGCCAGACGTTGGCGCGCGAGGTCTCCTGCACCCGTGTCGTCCGCTCTTTCCGTGTCGTCTCGAAGCGGCGGAACGCATCTGCGACACCGTCGCGGTCGATACCGTCGAGGCAGCGCGACAATACGGCGGCGTCCTCGATCGCCATGGCCGCACCCTGCGCCATGTAAGGCGTCATCGGATGGCAGGCATCGCCGAGCAGCGTCACCTTGCCGTCGGCCCAGTGATCGAGCGCCTCGCGATCCATGATCGCCCATTTGTGCACGTCGGGGCATGCCGCCAGCACCTGCCCGACCTGCGGATGAAAGCCTTCGAACGAAGCACGCAGATCGCGCACGTCACCCTTGGCCGACCAGGACTCGATACGAAAATCCGGCTCGGGCTGGCTGGTGACGAGATAGACCTCGCTGCGGTCGGGCTTGACGTAGTAGATCACGATGTGGCGGTCCTCGCCCCACCATTTGGTGCAGTCGTCGATTGTCTCGCCGCCGAGCAGCGCAGCGGGAAAGGTCGTGCGATAAGCGATGCGGCCGGTGAATTTGACGGGCGCGGTGTCGAACAGGATGTCGCGCACAGCTGAATGCACACCGTCCGCGCCGACCACGGCATCGGCCACTGCGCTGCTGCCGTCGGCAAAGCTCAGCCGGACGCCGTCGCCGGTTTCGTCAAGGCCAACGAGCTTATGATTGAGCTTCACGAGCTCACTCGGCACCACGCTTGCCAGCGCCGCATGCAGATCGCCGCGATGGGCGAGCAGATAGGGCGCACCAAATTTCTCTTCGGCGCTCTCGCCAAAGATCATGTCGAACTTGATGTCGCCGCTCTTCCAGTCGCGGTTGTTCCAGGAGCGTGGATAGAAGGACTGGGCTCGCATCCGCGCTTCCAGCCCGAGCGCGCGCAACACCTTCATGGCGTTGCAGCCGATCTGGATGCCGGCGCCGATGCGGGCGAATTGGGAGGCCTGCTCGTAGACCATCACATTGATGCCGACGCGCCTGAGCGCCGCGGCGGTCGCGAGCCCGCCCATGCCGGCACCGACGATCGCAACCGAAAGCGGCCTTGCCATTGCGTCCCCCACCCTGTTCTCCGCGTGGCTTGAATGCCGCGTCGTCGTCTACACTACGCAGGCCGAAAGCCCGCTCGCTCCAGCGCCGCGCGCGCTTCGTCCGAGCCGAGTGCATCGAGAAAAGCCTGCACCGCCGGACGCTGCTTGCGCGCCGCCACCAGCGCGAAATCATAATGCTCTTCCGCCAGCGGAATGAAACCGAGGCCGACCGCATGGGCGACCGGCGCAATGGTCATGCCCCAGTCGGCGCGGTGCTGCGCGACAGCGGCGGCCACGGCGTTGTGCGAGCGCGGCTGGTTCCAGTAACCTTCGGGCCGCGTACCGCCGAGCAGCCGGTCAATCAGGATGCGCGTGCCCGCGCCCTGGTTGCGGTTGACCATGATGCAGGTGGGATCAGCGAGCGCAGCGGCGACGGCTTCCTTTGCGCCGAGCCCCTCGAAGCGCTTGTCGCCCTTGCGGAACACGATACCCTGCATTCGCCGCCAGCCTGGCACGAGCTCGAGCCCCTCGACGAGGTACGGCGTGTTGTAGCTTTCGCTCTTGTCGTCGAACAGATGGATCGGCGCCAGATCGCATTCGCCGCGCTTCGCCGCCGCAAGGCCGCCGAGGCTGCCAACCGCGATCGAGCGCACGGTGATGCCGGCATGTGCAAGCTGCGCGGTGACGAGGTCGAGGCCGGTGCAATGGCTGCCGACGATAACGAGATCGGGGACACGCACATGCGGCGTGAACAGCGTGACCTCGGCGTCGGTCCCCGCCGGCATCTGATCAGCGAGCGCATCGATGCGCAAAAAGCCGTCGGCCTGCGCAAAGGACGTGATCGCACCGGATCCCTTGCCGGTGGGATAGGCGATCAGGCCGTCATTGCCCTCGACCAGCGAGACCATGACGAATTCGGTGCGGCCGAGCTCGGAAGAGATCCGCACCGGCACGGTCGCATTCACCTTCGCGTCCGAGCGCGGCGGAAGGCCGGCCATCCTGCGCAACACCGGCACGATCATGTCGTGGAAGGTGAACATCGCCGAGGTCGGAAAGCCCGGCAGGATCACCACCGGCTTGCCGTCGCAAACCGCAAGGCAGAGCGGCTTGCCGGGCTTGAGCGCAACGCCATGCGCGATGATGCCCGGCGCACCGAGCCGGCCGATGATGCGATGGGACACATCGCCAGCGCCTTTCGAGGTGCCGCCCGACAGCACCAGCATGTCGGCATCCGCCAGCGCGCGGCGCATCGCGGATTCGAGCTGCGTTTCATCGTCGGGAATGGCGCCGAGGAAGATTGCCGTGCCACCGTTCTCGTCAATCGCCGCCGCGACAATCGCGCCGTTGGTGTCGTAGATCTCCGCGCGCGCGAGCGCCTCACCGGGCTGGACCAGTTCGTCGCCGGTGGAGATCACCGCGACACGCGGCTTGCGCGCGACTTTCACCTCGGCGATGCCGCTGGCCGCCAGCATGCCGATCTCGCGCGATCCGACGATCGTGCCGGCACGCAGTAGCGCCTCGCCGCGCGCGATGTCCGAGCCCGCATAGGACACGAACTGTCCCGGCGAGACAGCACGACGCACCTCGATCGCGTCAGATCCGGTCGGCTGGGTATACTCGACCATGACGACGGCGTCGGCACCACGCGGCAGCGGGCCTCCGGTGGCGATCAGCGTCGCGGTTCCTGCTGCGACTTGCAGCGTCGGCGCAGTGCCGCAGTGAATGATCTCGGCGTTCAGCACGAGGCGGACAGGTGCGCCTTCGCCGGCCGTAGCGAGGTCCGCCGAGCGGACGGCGAAGCCGTCGACATTGGAACGGTCGAAAGGTGGAACGTCGATCGGCGCCGTGACGTCTTCGGCAAGTGCCCCACCCAGCGCAGCGCCGAGCCTGCGCGCCTCACCCGGGATCGCGCGTGGGAACAGAGCCGACTCGAACCGCGCCATCGCTTCCTCACGCGAGAGGATCTTGAGGAACTGCTCCTGTTCGAGCACGCTGCGGTCTTGCGATTGCGGGATCATGGTCATGCCGGAACCCATATCACTCCCGCATCAGATAAGCACCGACGGTCGCGCCTGCCGCAAATCCCTCGTGGCTGCCGGGAATGATCAGCCAAGCATGCGCACGGGCGATCGCGTTGAACGACCATTCGCCCACCGCTATCGGAACCCACGCCTGATGTTCCTCGGCCAGCAATGCGATTTCGGCAATGCCGACGCCGGACGCGATTTTTCGCGCGAGCGGCAAGGTCATCTGCCGGCGCGGTCGGCGGGCCGACAGACGATCGACGAGAGGGAGCACGAGCGCGAGCCATGCCGCGAGCGCATGATCCGGCGAGCCGGGCAAGACAAGGACGGGAACTTGTCCAAGCCGCCCGACCGCGGCGGTGCGGCCCGGCTGAAGCGCAATGCCGTGGGCGATCACCTCGCCGCGCCGCCCCAACGCGGTCACGGCAGCATCATGGCGGCCGACGCCGCTGCCGCCGACAATCAGGAGCAGATCGCAGGCGGAAGCATCGAGCGCATCGGCAATCGATGCTTCATCGCGCGCGGCCGCCTCAAGCGCCGTCGCGGCCAGTCCCGCCCCGCGTGCGGTCCCGGCGATCATATGCGCCGTCGTCGACGCGCCGGGGACATTGACGATACGCAGCCGCGGCCGTCGCACACTCAGCCTGTTCAGCGCCGCGACATCCGCGAGCAACAGATCGGCCGGACCGATCGGATGCCCCTCTGCACCGGCCGGCGTGCCGGCGGCGATGTCGCTTCCGGCGCGCCTGATGCCCTGCCCCGGCACGCCCTCGGCCAGCACCTGCGCAAGCGGACCGGATATTTCGACGGCGTCGGCATCGAGCACACAGTCGCACCCCTCCGGCATCGCATCGCCGGCCTCGACCCATGGCGGCACATGAGTCAGATGTAGCGGCGAATAGGCGGACGCACCGACGAGATCGTTGGCACGCAACGCCCATCCGTCCGCGGCGGCAGTGTCGTGCGGCGGATGGGCCGCAAGCAGCGGCGCCCCCGCCGCAATGCAGCCGGCCGCTTCGGTCAGCGGCAGTTCCACCGGTGCAAGCGGCGTCAACTCGTTCAGCAACGCGGCGAGCGCGGTGTCGAGCGGCGTCAGCGATGGCGGCAGGCGCTGGGTCATACGCCATGATGGACCATGCATCGCCCGCTTTGGCAACTGCAGGAAGATCCGGATGTCAGCCGCCCGATCTGTCCGCATTTGGAAAGAACAGCTGCTGCCCGTCGACCTTGTAGCCGGCGATCGCCGCCTGTCCCTCCGGCGAGATCAGCCAGTCGACGAAGCTTTGCCCCAGATCCTTCTTCACGCCTGGAAATTTTTCGGGGTTCACCAGCATCACGCCGTACTGGTTGAGCAAGCGCTTGTCGCCTTCGACGATAATGTCGAGGTCGCCGCGCTCCCTGAAGGCGATCCAGCTGCCGCGGTCCGACAGCACATAGGCATTTGCGACGCGCGCAGCTTCGAGCGCCGCGCCCATGCCCTCTTTGGCCTCACGATACCAGGCGCCCTTGGCCGCGGCGATGTCGATGCCGGCGACGATCCAGAGCGCGAGCTCTGCGGCGTGGCTGCCGGAGCGATCGCCGCGCGTCACAAACGGCGTACCCTTGGCCTCGATCGCCTTCAGCGCGGTCGCGATGTCCTTGCCCTTCACGCCGGCGGGATCGCTCTTCGGCCCGACCAGCACATAATCGTTGTACATCACGTCGAGGCGCTTCACGGCAAAACCGTCGGCGACGAATTTTTCCTCCTGCGGCCGCGCATGAATCAGCACGACATCCGCCTCGCCCTTGCGCGCCCCGTCGAGCACCTCGTCGGCGCGCCGCGCAATCACCTTGACGTCGATGCCGGTCTTGTCACGGAAGATCGGCAGAAGATGATCGAGCAGGCCGGACTCCTGCGTCGATGAGGTCGAGGCCAGCACAATAGTTCGGTCCTCCGCGATCGAGGCCGAAACACTCGCAGCAAGGCCGCAAAGAAGCGCTAGTCCAATAGGCAGGCGGCGAGCAGCCATGGCTGGTTCCCTTTGATGTGCGCAATCATGATGATCGATTGCGCCGCACTCGTGACGTGTTTGCCGATTGCGAGCCCGGCCGGAACACCAAGAGATAGAGCAGAAATCATATCACTACCGGCAGCGGGCTTCGCTGCGCGCGGCCGATCGCGTTGCGGCGGTCCACTCGGGAAATTTCGGCAATCAATCAACCGGCACGTTGATTGCAATCACGAACGAGGCAGTCGCAAGGCCCGCACCATTCGCGCGTCGCAAGATCGTCAACCAAGATCACATCGCGTCTCAGGATGTGTTGCAAAGCAACGAGATGATCAGGCATGGTCCTGGCGGACATAAAGTGAAATGCAGAATTCCACCTGCGACGAAAGTCCAAAAAGAAGCAAGAATTTGCATAGGAATGCAGGATGGAATTCCTGACGACCAGTGAAGCCGCTGATTACCTCCGACTTGGCGAACGCAAGCTCTACGAACTTGTCACGACCGGCGCGATCCCCTGCAGCAAGGTGACCGGGAAGTGGCTATTCCCGCGGCACGAGCTCGATCTCTGGGTGCTGTCCGGACTGGCGCGCCCTGCGGGCATGCTGGCCACGGAGCCGCCACCCGTCATGGGCGGCAGCCAGGACGAACTGCTGGATTGGAGCCTGCGCGAATCCGGTTCCGGCCTGGGATCGATGAGCGAGGGAAGCGCACGCGGGCTCGAGCGCCTGCAGCGCGACGAGGTGACGGCCGTGGCAGTGCACTTCCACAGCCTGGATGCCGCCGGCAATGTTGCCTCCGACGCCAGTGTGACGGCGCTGCGGGACGCGCCGGACCTGCATGACGCGCTGCTGGTCGCTTTTGTGCGCCGTGAGCAGGGCTTGGTGCTGCCGCCGGGTAATCCGAAGCGGCTGCGCAGTCTCACCGACGTGCTCGCACTCGGCGCCAAAATGGCGATGCGACAACAGGGCACGGGCGCGCAGATGCTGCTCGACGTGCTGCTGAAGCGCACGGACGCCACCACCCGCGATTTGCGCCGGGTGGAGACGCCGGCCCTCACCGGGCCGGATCTTTCCGAAATGGTCCGCGCTGGACAAGCCGATTGCGGGATCGCGACGCGCGCCGCGGCGCGCTCGGCCGGGCTGGATTTCGTCCCGCTGGTCTGGGAGAACCTTGACTTGGCAATGCGGCAGCGCAGCTATTTCCGCCCGCCGATGCAGGCGCTGATCCGGTTTCTCAGCGAACGGCGGCTGCGCCAGCGCGCCGAGGAGCTGACCGGCTACGATCCCTCACCTGCGGGGCAAATCCGCTTCGCGGCCTGAGATTGACGCCCACCCCAAAATAGTTGCAAAAGAAACCAATTCAGCCGGGCCGTACCCGGGAAAAAGCAACACCGGCCAACGAGCCGGATCAGGGGAGGACAAGCGTGAATCCAGCGAGATTTGGACTGCCGGTCGCGGCCGCCTTGGTGGCGGCGCTGCTGCCGGGCGCCGCAATGGCGCAGGTGTCCGACGACGTCGTCAAGATCGGCGTGCTCACCGACATGAACGGCCCGGCCTCGGCGCCGACCGGCCAGGGCTCGGTGACGGCGGCGCAGATGGCGATCGACGATTTCGGTGGCACCGTGCTCGGCAAGCCGATCAGCATCGTGATCGGCGATCATCAGCTCAAGGCCGACATCGGCGGCGCGATCGCGCGGCGCTGGTACGACGTCGACCAGGTCGATCTGATCGTCGACGTGCCGGTCTCCGCGGTCGGGCTCGCGGTGCAGAACGTCGCCAATGAGAAGAAGCGGCTGTTCATCACCCACTCCACCGGCACCGCCGATTTCCACGGCAAGTTCTGCTCGCCCTACGCGATGCAGTGGGTCTTCGACACCCGCGCGCTCGCGGTCGGCACGGCGGACGCGGTGGTCAAGCGCGGCGGTGACAGCTGGTTCTTCATCACCGACGATTACGCTTTCGGCCACTCCCTCGAACGTGATGCCTCCAGCGTCATCACCGCCAATGGCGGCAAGGTGCTGGGCTCGGTGCGACCGCCGCTGGCAACGCCGGATCTCTCGTCGTTCGTGCTGCAGGCCCAGGCCTCCAAGGCCAAGATCATCGGCATTGCGGCAGGCCCCCCCAACAACATGAACGAGATCAAGACCGGCTCGGAGTTCGGCGTGTTCAAGGGCGGCCAGCAGATGGCGGCGCTGCTGGCGCTGATCACCGACATCCACGGCCTCGGATTGCAGGCCGCGCAAGGCCTGTTGCTGACGACGTCGTTCTATTGGGACATGGACGACAAGACCCGCGAATGGTCGAAGCGCTATTTCGCCAAGATGAACAAGATGCCGTCGATGTGGCAGGCCGGCGTCTATTCGAGCGTGATCCACTATCTCAACGCCATCAAGGAAGCCGGCACCGACGACCCGCTCAAGGTCGCGGCAAAAATGCGCGAGAAGCCGGTCGAGGATTTCTTCGCCCGCAACGGCAAGCTTCGCGAGGACAATCTGATGGTGCACGACCTCTGGCTGGTGCAGGTGAAGACGCCGGAAGAGAGCAAATATCCGTGGGACTACTACAAGATCCTCACAACGATCTCGGGGGAGAAGGCCTTTGGCCCGCCGGACCCGGCATGTGCGATGGTGAAGAAGTGAGATTGGCGAGTCTGAGGCCGTGGTGACGGTGCACCCTCTCCCCTTGTGGGAGAGGGTGGATTCGCGAAGCGAAGCCGGGTGAGGGGTTGCTTCCGCGAGTCGTCTTTCAGCTTCGAGTTCGCGGATAGATACCCCTCATCCGGCGCTTCGCGCCACCTTCTCCCACAAGGGGAGAAGGGAAGTAAGTGCGTGGCTACTTCACCAGCCCGATCTCGCGAAAGTACTTCATCACGCCGGGATGAATCAGCTCGGGCTTCGGCGCCGCCGCGACCGTGTTCGACGCGGTGGTCTCGCAGGCCTGCGCGAGCTGCTTGCAGAACATCGCCTCGGCGCCGTGCAGCGTCTTCGCCAGGCGATAGGCGACATCGTCGGGCAGATCTTCGCGCGTCAGCACAAAGCTCCAGGAGCCGAGCGAGGCGATCGGTTCGGACTGTTTTGGGTAGCTGCCGGCGGGCACGATCATCGGCTTCAGGAACGCGTGCTTGGCGCGGATGCGCGTGATCTCTTCGGCGCTCGGCGCGATGAAGCGCGCGCCTGATGCGCTCGATGCCACCGCGGCGAAACCGGGCCAGCCGATGCCGGCGCCCCACAGTGCGGCGACGCGGCCATCCTCGACCATCGCGGGGCCATCGCCGGCGCGATCGAGATAGATGGCCTTGAAATCCTCGTCCTGCTTGAGACCGAGGCCATCGAGCACATAGCGCGCCAGGATCGGCAGGCCCGAGCCTTTGGCGCCGAACGCCACCGGCTGTCCGACGAGATCGCGGATGGTCTTGTACGGACTGTCCGCACGCACCACGAACATGCCGGGGTTGGAATAGATCGCAGTCAGAATCTTCAGCCGCACTGGTGCGCGGCCGATGCCGGCGAAGGCCTCATAGGCCGGCTCGCCTGCGACCAAAGCGAGATCGAGCTCGCCCTTCTCCAGCAGCGGAATGTTCTCGTTGCTGCCCTTGGTGTTGCGCGGAGCGATGGTGATGTGCGCATCAGCCGCGTTCATCGCTTGCGCAAAGGCATTGCCATAGAGTGGGAAGCCGCCGCCGGGCGTCGCGGTGCCAAGACTGAGAGAAAGGCTGAGTGTCGTGGTCGGAATGGCCGTGCCTCCGGTTTGAGCAGCGGCAGGGCTGGCGAGCAGCACCGCGGCGAGAAGGATAGGAGATGCGAATCTCATGGTCGGTCCCGGCGGGCCTGCGTCAACACCGACTTGCGGCGAAGTAGGCAGCGGCCCGATTTTGTGAAAGCATGCAACCCAACGACAATAGAACAATGGGAGGCGTCATGTTGCGAATTTTGCGTAACAGTGTTTTCGGGCTGGTTTTTCTCTTTGGTCTTTTCAGCGCTGCCCCTCCCGCCTCCGCTGGCTACCCCGAGCGCCCCGTGCACTGGATGATCGGCTTTGCCGCCGGCGGGCCGGTCGACATCGTGGCGCGGATCATGGCGCAGTGGCTGTCGGATCGTTTCGGCCAGCAGTTCATCGTCGAGAACAAGGCCGGCTCCGGCGGCAACATCGCGGCCGCCGCCGCGATCAATTCGCCGCCGGACGGCTACACGCTGCTGTTCGTCGCGCCCAACAACGCGATCTCGACCTCGCTGTACAAGAAGCTGCCTTACGATTTTCTGCGCGACACCGTGCCGGTGGCCAGCATCATGCAGCTCACCAACATGCTGGTCGTCTCCAACGCGATGCCGGTGAAGACGGTCCAGGAGTTCATCGACTACTGCAAGGCCAATCCCGGCAAGATCTCGTTTGCCTCGTCCGGCAACGGCACCTCGGTGCACATGTCGGCCGAGCTGTTCAAGGCGATGACCAAGTGCGACATGGTGCACGTGCCCTATCGCGGCTCGGCGATCGCCTTCCCCGACATCATCTCCAACAAGGTGCAGCTGATCTTCGACAATCTGCCGTCCGCGCTTGAGCAGGCGAAGGGCGGCAATGTCCGCGCCCTCGGCGTGACCTCGCCGCAGCGCTGGCCTGGTGTGCCCGACGTGCCCGCGATCGCCGAGACCGTGCCCGGCTTCGAATCGGTCGGCTTCTACGGCATCTCCGCGCCGAAGGGCACGCCGCCCGAGATCGTCGAGATCCTCAACAAGGCCGTCAACGAGGCCCTGAAGGACCCGAAGCTGGTCGCCCGCCTCGCCGAGACCGGCGGCATCCCCAAGCCGATGACGCCGGCCGAGTTCGGCAAGCTGGTCGCGGACGAGACGGAGAAATGGCGGAAGGTGGTGGAGTTCGCGGGGGTGTCGGTGGACTAGGCAGTAGCCGCCGCGGGATCAAGACTCACCGTCAAGACGTTTGAGGGGCCAACAGGCCTCTCAAACACAAAAAGCGCGAAAACAACCCCATGCACAGTAGAAGAATTGAGCAATCACAAAGGCTTAGGGAAGCCCCAAGAGAGGCGCCGGCCCATGCGCCAAAGACCCTTTGACTCGTCGGGCAAAACAGGGGCATAATGCGATTATTCCGAATTCTATCCTCGTCCGACCCGCGTGCGCTTTCCGCGCAATCCCGCGTTCCGTCTCGATCAGGCCAGCATTGCACCCCCGCCTCCATCCCTGTAAACGAACCGCGCACCGTTGCCGGCCGCGCAAGTTTCGCGCGCCGTCCCGCGGCGGGGCCTGTAGCTCAATGGTTAGAGCCGGCCGCTCATAACGGTCTGGTTGCAGGTTCGAGTCCTGCCGGGCCCACCACGTAGAATTTCCATTTAACAAACAAGCAGTTGGGAAACGGCTTTCGACCTGCGCCCTCAATATGGTGATCGGTCGCAACTTTCTTGTTCGAGTCCTATCTGGGCGGATCTTCGCAAGACCAATTCGTTAAGTCTGTCCTCGGGGCAACGAGGCGATGATCGATGTTCGATGCAAACCGGCCGCGGGGTAAGATTTGTCCCGCAGCTTGTCGTAACAAAAATCAGGCTCGCTCGCTTGGAGCCTTCGAACCATTTCGGCGGAAAGGTCGTGCTGCCCTTCATGCGCATAGAGCGCAGACAGATAGCGCAGCGGTGGGGCAAACTTGGGGGCCAACGCGTGGCTCGCCTCAGCCAAATGGATAGCCTTCCCGAGGTCGCCCGCGATAGTCCCCGCGATACAACTTAACGCATCGATTTGATATCGGAATGGTGCCGAGCCCGCAATCGCACGCGCCAGCAGCGTATGCTGAAAGCCTTCCTCGGATTTTCCAAGATAGCTCTTAGCGATCCCGAGGCAAGCCCAGCCAATAGGGTTGGCATGGTTCAACTGAATGCTACGCTCCGCTAACTCATACGCGGCAACATATGAGCGCCGCATCATGGTCTGGACATGCGCACTTAACCCCGCCACATAGGAATTGTACGGCTCCATCTCCAGCGCGCGATGCATGAAATCGAGGGCCTCAGCTTCGATCGTTTGGCGACAAGAATATTGCCGCTCCGCAAGAGAGAACGTCCTTAAATAGGCACGCCATGCCAGATAGATGCCCCGACGCTCAATTTCGTATGCGTTAGCAAACAGCCTATCAGCTGCCTCAAAATTCATCTTACCCAAACGAAAAAGGTGAAGGATACCCGAATGACATAGTGCAGAAGCTGCGGTTCTTTCAGACCCTTTCAAGCGGACCTTGGTGAAGTGGTCGATCGCGACGCTGACCACCAGATTGATGCATCGCATTATGCTCGGGTCGTTCAGATCGAGCGCATCGTTTCCAGATAGCTGAATTGTCGACGACCATGACAGAGTATTGTTCGGCAGCTGCAAGAGGGCGAGCCTGACAATTTGCTTGGTGTCCGATCCAAACACGTCGGAACGCAACGAAAGCGTTTCACGGGAATCCGAAAGATCATCGTCATTTTCGATATGAGCACCGACTACACGGCAATCCAGAACTTTAGCGGCGCCGAGCTCGGTTATCGTCTTAGCCACAGAATCCAGCAGGCTGTTTGCGATCAGCGAGACGTCCTGCATACCAGCTTGCGATCCGCGGACAATGACTACTCGGTCTTGAAGATAGCTCGGGTGTTCTGCACGAGAGGAAATTGCAGACTGAACAACACGGCATTCGTCCGTTGCGGCGGTTGAACGATCGCTTACCGTCTGCCGCTGGCCGCGCAGCCAGTCTTCAAACCCTTCTTCGCCAATATCGAGGCCTTCCAACAGATCCGATCCAGACACCATTCCGTCGGAAGCACGTCGATCGATGTCTAACTCGAACCGGCTTTGATCGAGCGCCAGCACGTAACGATCTGCGACGAGAGCGCCCTGCTCCGCTCCCAGCGCCCGGCGTATCTCGGAGAGGCTTTGGCGCAAGCTGGCAGCGCCTTGCTCAGCCGCGCGGCTTCCCCACAACCTGTCCTGCAGCCAGACGCGCGAGCGCTTGTTGTCCGGAGACAAGGCCAACATCGCGAGGATCGCACAGGCCTTGCGTCCCCTCGGTGTGCAATCGTGACCGCCCGGCCCGTGCACCCGAAAGGGTCCGACAAGCCGGATACACAGCTTTGCGCCTAAACTTCCTATGGTTGGCTCGCGACGAATGATTCGCCTGCCTCGCAAAAATGGATACAGCAAAAAACACCAATACAACCCATGATAGTGAACCTCTGAACGATAGAACTGTCAACGTGAAATCGGCGTGAAATCGCGTTAATTCGCGAGCCGCCGCCTTGACCCTCGGCTCCTCCAAACCGAACATTGTCCGCGAAAGGGCTTTGATATTCGGCCGATAGGCTTTTGCGAGGGAGGAATCCGATGGCGCGGCTAAGCGGCGAGAGCGGTGAAAGTGGCGAGAGCGGTGAGAGTGGTGAAAGTGGTGAAAGTGGCGAGGGTGCACGCATCGGTTCATTCACTGGCGCGCGGGCACTGGTTTCCAATCGTGAAGGTGTAGTTGGACCATGGCATTCGATCCATGCGCCACCGCCACACTATCCTGCGGATGAAACCGCTCTGGATCTCTGGTCGACTCCGGTCAGACTGCGGACTATGCAAGCCGAGATGCTATCCGGAATCCAATACGATGACGGCGGCAAAGACGGCAAAGACTCGGTCGCGGTCGAATACCGCGGTCGAACGGGTAGTCGACATATGTTGATCCACATGTTCCGACCGCAAGAGCGGGATTTCGCCGCTCAGCTTGAATATGTGAGTAACTACGCGGCTCTGCGGATGGAACGTAGCGGTGAGATTGTATCCGAGATAACCGATATCCTATCGTTTCTGGGATCAGTCGGGTTTCTGCATCCAAATCGGATGCGGCGGACGGCCGAGCTATTGAACCTAGTGCTTGAGGTAACTGGAATCATAGAGATGCGGGTCAAACACGCGTTGGCCTGCCGCCGCCCCGCGGAATACTCACCACAGATTCAGCCGATGATTCCAACACCAGGCCACAGTTCTCTGCCCAGCGGTCACGCAACGGAGTCATTCGCTGCCGCCTTAGTTTTCTACGGATTGATAGTTGCGGCCAGGAACCCCAAAAAAACGAAGCAAGCTGTCACACCCGTCGACCAGACCTTCGTCCAGCTCATGCGAATTGCCGAACGAATTGCGATCAACCGCACTGTAGCCGGCGTTCACTTTCCGGTTGATAGCGTCGCTGGCATGGTGCTTGGCGTTACATTGGCCGAATTCTACCTAGCGCGTTTCTGCCAGCGAACGGTGCAGCCGCTCGTCTTCGACGGTCGCGGGTTCGAAGGCGACTTCAGTTACAAGAGCGTGCTGGCGATGAATTATAAGCGCAAGGGAGACGATAGTGCCATCATCCACAAAGGTGGCAAGCCATTCGATGTCGATAAATCAGACCTGCTGGAATATCTTTGGAATGAAGCGCTCGCGGAATGCAGGTTGGTGGTCCACTCCAAACCCAAGAGGGCGTCATGAACGCGGAGTGGCGTGAGAGCAACCGCGAACGTCCAGATCCCTATCTAGACTGGGAATACCGGACGCGGAGGATCACACCCAAAGACGGCGAAAGCTGGTGCTCTGCTCGAATCCAGGTCGTTCCAATTAATGGTGACTATTTGCTGAGCCTTTGCGAACTGCGCGATGCAGTCGAGAATGGTAGCTTGCCCGACGACGGTGCTGAGCCGGATTATCTTACCATTCGCATGTCAGATGATGAATTTAAGCACCTTTGTGACCTGATTGACGACATAGCGAGCCATCAAGTTGGTCCGCCGTTTGAAGACGTTCAGATGCAGTTTTTCATCTATCGCCTGGAATCGTACGTCTATACGCGGAGTGGAGGTTACGGGCAGACGTCCTTTTATTTGACGATCGATACCGGCCCTCCAATTGAAGGACTGAGGTTCAACAACCGCAGCGTCAAACGCAAGCCGCTAACATTTCCGCCATCGCTATTGCTGAACGAAACAGTTGCGATCGGCATCATCGACGATGGAATTGCTTTTGCGCACGAACAGTTCCGCAGCGGCCCGCAGGCGTCTCGGATCAAAGCGCTATGGATTCAGCAGATCGAGCACGCTCGCGTCCCGGACAAAGGCGTCGTGTTCGGCAAGCGGCTCGACAACGACAGCATCAACCAGTGTCTCAAAACTTGGGACACTGAGGAAGAAATTTACCGCGCAGTCGGCGTAACTGATTTCCGCTACAATACCTACAATCCACTTGCATCACGTGCCACGCACGGGACCCACGTGCTCGATCTCGCGAGCGGTTACGGCAATCCTCAAGCTCGCCCGATTCTAGCTGTTCAGTTGCCATCGGTAGCGACCATCGACACATCCGGCGTCACCATGGGCAGCTATGTGCTGCAAGCTGCCAGAATGATCATGGTCTGGGCCGATAGAATCAAGTTGGACGGAAGACGAAAACGGGCAGTACCGCTCGTCATCAATTTCAGCTACGGCCTTTGGGCGGGCCCGAAGGATGGCACGCAGCATATTGAAAAGGCGCTCACTGAACTGGTCGAATACCGGAACAAACATGTGGGGTTGACGCAGCTGGTTTTGCCTGCAGGCAATAGCTATCGCGCCCGCGCCACCGCAAGAATCGAGCTCGATGCCGATAAGCATAAGGTTCTGGAATGGGTTATCCTTCCAGACGATGCCACTTCGAACTACCTCGAGATTTGGCTCGAAGACGTAGCCGGTTCGCCTTCACTGTTTCCGGTCGAAGTGACGTTGGCTCCGCCGGAGAGTGTCGCGCCCTATCCAATCTGCCCCAAGGCAGGGATCATGAATGAACTCATGGTGGATGATCTGGCGATTGCCGGCGTCTATTGCGATGCCTTTGAGACGCGGGAACGCCTTGTTTTTGTTATCAACCCGACAGCGCGCAACGATCAACATCGTCATCTGGCACCGTCCGGCCGATGGAGAGTGTCGGTCAAAAATCTGGGCCGGCGAACGATCGCTGCGCATTTCTATGTCCAGCGCGACGATACGCCGTTCGGATACCCGCGTCGCGGGCGGCAGTCGCATCTCGATCATCCCCTCGCATACGAACGGGACGAGAAAACCGGCGACTATCGCCGGCAGGCGCCCGGTTGTCCGATCATCTACGAGGATACTCTGTCGTCGATTGCGACATACCCGCCCGGTCGCACGATCGTCGTTGGGGCTGCGGAAGCGACCGACAATCATCCTCCGGCCGATTACACATCGAGCGGCCCGACCAGGCTCCGGCCTGGCCCAGACAACTCCGCCTTTGCCGACGACGGCGACGCGCATTGGGGTAAGCTTGCCGCAGGAACGTTCAGCGGATCGGTCGTTGCGATGAGGGGGACGAGCGTCGCTGCGCCGCAGATCGTGCGCTACGCGGCAGAACAGCTGCAGATAATGAACTCACCTACTTACGACGCGCTCGCCACCACGGTCGCGCCGGTTGCGTCTGGCGAGGGCGACGTCATCATCCCGGTGCCACCTACGGATCAGGCGCGTCTTGGGAAGTTTATCTTCCAGCCGGCTCGTGATCCGAAAATCCCGAAACGCAGATATCCTGCGGTCAAGAGATCCTGAGAACATTTCGGACGATCACCACAAATAGTCATGAGGGCGTTGAGCCGTCGCTCGATTTCCTTTGCCAGCCCAAGTGCTGACGCGACCAACGTCGATCCCGCGTTAAACAACTGCTTCGCTCGAGCAGCGATCGGCATTGCGCGAGCCGCCCCAACGACAGGACACCCTGCGTGGCAGCGCAGCACATTGCCCGCGACCGCTCCATTACGTCCTCGTCGGCGAGCCCTGTGCGTACGCAGTCAAACAGTATTTTCTTTTCTTGCCTCTCATTTTTCACGACTTACTTGCGCTGGTCTGACGGACGCCTCACGCCATCCGTGCATGCTCCTCCGCGCCATACTCAAGTGGCTTTCATGGAGGATCAAAATGCATAAGCTCACTATTCCGGCTGCAGTCGCAGTCGTTACAGCTTTGAGCCTTCCCGCTCAGGCGGCAAAGTTCACGTGCACCTTTTTTCAAGCCAACAATCCAGTGGGAACATGTTCGATCGATTCGGCCGCGCCGGACAAACTTTGCGAACACAAATTTAGCCCGACTGTCACCGGCTCTTGTGGTGCTCAAGCCCCTGGACTTAACCTACTCGCGTGCTCGCTACATGATCCAAATGTCAAGGCGATAGACTTCGCAAAGAGTCCGGCGAGATCATCTCAGGCCGATCTTGCTCGCGCGCTCGCCGAACAACCCGGGTTCGCGGCGATCGGTGCAGCCTATGCCTTCCGGAATGACTGGCCTGACAACGTCCTCGTTGCCTACCGCGAAAGCACAACTAGTCCGGTACTTCAGGCCGGCTGCAGTAAATAGCGCCGCCGCATAGCACCTCGCGGCCAAGCGAATCCGGAGCTGCTTACGTGGCTTCGGATTTACGGCAAAACAGCGAGCCAACTAAGGCGCGTTCGACGGTTGCCAGATATTCAAAGTTCGTCAGCAGAGGAAGCCATCATGCCCGACACTATTCGCGTCCGATTTGCCACAAATCGAAACCCTGTCTCAGGGCCCGAACTCTTCGGCCCAAAATTCCGGGATAATAATCCGAAGCACTATGTCACTGGATCCATCAACGTCATCCACCGATCGAACTTGCCCGACAGCGGTTGGGTGCCTGATCCCAATTCCCTACAAGTCGATCCACCCATCGACGCAGCAATCTATCGCCCGGATATGCACAGCGGAAACGATATAGCGTCGTTTGCACGCGATCGCGTCGCGGCCGAGCTGACCACGGTCGGAAACCCGTCGTACGGCTTGGTGTTGCTCCCAGGCTTCGATTCGAAATTCCTCGATTCGATGAGCCGAGCCGCCCAGGTAATGGACAGCTATAAGGCCGCGGATATCTTCTGCTTCTCATGGCCTTCGCAAGGCAAGGTCGACATTCCCAGCTATAAGGCGGATCGCGACGCGGCCGCAAAATCCGCGAATGCGATTGCAGATTCTCTCCGGAGGCTCTTTGCCGTACTTGCGGCGTCGAAATCGAATCTTCCCGTTTTGCACATTGTCGCACATTCGATGGGCAATTACGCACTGAGGAATGCAATACAGTTGATCCCCGCGAAGGAGCGCAGCAAAACCTTGTTTGAAAGCGCATTCCTGATGGCGGCCGACGAAAACTACGATGCCCTATCTAAAGCAAAC
The DNA here is from genome assembly GCF_058804065.1 of Bradyrhizobium sp. GW821-FHT13H05. Lineage (NCBI taxonomy): Bacteria > Pseudomonadati > Pseudomonadota > Alphaproteobacteria > Hyphomicrobiales > Nitrobacteraceae > Bradyrhizobium > Bradyrhizobium sp. GW821-FHT13H05. The sequence goes on from NZ_JBXAPO010000004.1 coordinate 547,905, forward strand.
GAACTCAAGCCGCTTATAGTGCTTGCCAAGAAGGTTCCCGTTTACAAGAACGGCGGCGACCTCGCGCTTTCAGCAAGCAATGCCATCAACGGCTTTCCCCGCCTTGGAGCTTGGGGACCGCGCGACCTCGGCAAGCTTCCGAAAACGGTCACTTCAGTAGATTGCTCGGATGTGGGGCGGACCCAAGGCGATAACGGCGAAACGCACTACGGCCACCAATATTACCGCTTGTCTCCGTGGGTCATTGAAGACGTGCTTCAGGTCCTGGCGGGAATCAGTCCGGACAAGATTGACGGTCGTCTTCCTGCTATCCCCGACGAAGGAGGTCATGCCTGGTGGATTCCCTACGATTCTGGCGCGGCATTCCAAGCACGCAAACGCTCGATTGCCGGCCCGAAGAAGCGGGCAACGACCAAGAAACGCTAGCCTGCAATCCACCAAGATCCAGTGACTATCGAGAGGGCCGGGACATAGGAATCCCGCCCTCTGTGTCAGCTACATCGCTGAAAGCATTTTAACTTTTTCAAAGGTCTCGCGAAGTTCCGCTCCCGGCACTACACAAAGAGTTCGATACGTGTCCAAGAAGGCTCACCAATAAAATCAGGCACTTCTTGTATGGCGGGAAGTGGCGTTTTTTTCAAACCGCCTCGGATAAGTTGCCAATTTGGTCGTCTCGCCTGCGTCCGTGGATCAAAATCCATAATCATCAAAGGCGCCCGACTCGCGATGAGGTACCCTTCCGATGGAAAGGGTCCTGGCGCACCAGTGGAGCTGTGACCGACCGTTCGTGCCATTAATGGAAAGATAAAGTCGTCACGCTGGGCCAAATCGGTGCGGCGAATGTGACCACTCCTCTTATTACCTAAGCCTTGGCCAGCGGAAGCTTAAAAGAAAACACGGCCCCGCGGGCGCGGTTCTCAGCCCAGAGTTCGCCCCCATAGCTTTCAAGGATCGTTCGAGCGATCGGGAGTCCCAGCCCCGTCCCTTGCGGCTTCGTTGTGACGAATGCATTGAAGATGCTGGCCAGCTTGCTGTCGGGAATACCCGTTCCTGAGTCGGATATCTGGACCTCGATGCCATCAGCGTCAGCCAGCGCGGTCCGGATCGAAAGATTGCGCGGGATCACCTCGTCCATCGCATCCACGCCATTCATCACGAGGTTCATGAGGACCTGCTGCAGATGAATCGGATCACACCGCACCCGTAACGGCTCGGGCGTGAGAATGGTACGCAAGTTCACCCCCCGCCTCGTGATTTCAGGAGAGACAATTTTGACTATGTCCCGCACGGAATCGTTCAAATCGAACGTTCGCAAATCGGATTCCGTCCTGTTGTTCAGCAAATTTCGCAGTCCGCTGATGATGTCGCTGGCCCGTTGCTCGTCCCGGACGATATCGGAAAGAATCTCGCCGAGCTGAGCAACGTCCGGTGGATTCGCCTTCAGCAGCACCTGCGCAGCTTCGGTATTGCTCAAAATCGCTCCGAGCGGCTGGTTAAGTTCGTGCGCTATGGACGACGATAGAACACTGGCGGTTGTAACGCGGTTCAAGCGGACCACTTCCTGACGACGACTGTTGGCCTCGGCTTGGGCGACATGGCGCCGGCGCCGCTCGACCAGCAGCAATCCAATGATACCGGCCTGCAGCAGGATAGCAGCCGTAACAGCCGACACCTGCAGCCGGTACTGCTCCCACACACTCGGAACGCGAAACATGACCTCGCTGCCTGGCGGCAGCTGGCTCTCGCTGATATTCCAGCGCTTCAGCTCTCTCCAGTCGTATCTCGGCGATGCAGCGGGGATTGGAGGCGTTTTGATGCTGCCCGGCGACTCTCCGCCCAGAATGCGAACGGCAACGGCGGCGGTCTGTCGGCTGACATCGGATATGTTCGTCATCCGGCCGCCGATGATCCCCTGGCCGAAGAACGCGTCCTGTTCTGAAAAGATTGGCGCATTGGCGACCGCATGTATCCGATCTATGGCTCGATTGCCTTCGTGCACGACGCCGGCGGCGTCCACCAACATCTGTCCGTAGACGATGAAAGTCCGGGGCGGCAGGATAGCCACCTGCTCAAGGATCTTCTCCAGCGACAGTTCATTGGAATAAGTGATGTCGATCCGGCTTGTCAGCGGTTGGAACAGCTTGCGCATCTCCTCCAGCCATAGCTTCTCGATCGGAGAACTTCCGATCACGATGAAGAGCCTGGTCGTCTCCGGAACCAGCTTCAGGATCTGGTCGGGAGTGCTCAATACATCGACAGTTACCGAAACCATTGCATCGGTCGCCGGCGCGTCCGACGACATCCGCTGCGCGAGGGCCGCGTACAAGGCCGGGATCGAAGGAAAAATCCGCTGACGGTTTTGCTGAAAGAATCGTGCCGCGGGGCCGCCGATCGTCACGATGAGGTCGAGTTTGCGCTCGGTAAAAACCGCGTTCAAATAGCTGACAAAGGCGTCTTCATTTCCGTCGGGGAAGCGGGCCGTCGACAGCGACACCTCAAAGATATCGATGGGATCTTTCGACTGAAGCTTCAACTCTTCGCGGATCTTTCTTGCGTAGTCATCCCACGGCGAAAAATCTCGGCCAACCGAATGAACAATCAGCACCCGCTTAGACTGGGAGAACGCCGCACCGGTCATCGCCAGGAGCAGAACGATCGAGTTGAACAGTATTCGAGCTATCATGCGACAGGGCAGCCGTTTACGCGAGATGTCACAATGTGACGAGAACCCAATCCTACTCGGCTTGCCCAGCGCTTGGGAGAGTAATTATAAGCATCAAGTTCCGCGACAACCCCCTGCACTCGTCGAGAAACCGAGCTCGATTCCTCAAGGAATCCTTCCAATGGCATCGATGAGCAGTTTTGACAGAAACGGCTTCTTCAAATACGCAAAGCAACCCGCGTCGAACGCCTCCTGCCGGGTGATCTCATTATCGATGGCCGTCATCATAATAACCGGCAATTCCCTACCTGACGCGATCAATTGCCGTTGCAGATCGATGCCTGAGATTCCCCCAAGGTGAATATCCAGGAGCAAACAGTCCGCCTCGCACCCGACATCGGCCTCCAGGAACGCCTCCGCCGAGGCAAACGTTCTGACCTGGAAGCCGTGGGCCGACAAAAGGCGGTTCAGACCTTGCAGCATGCTGGGATTGTCATCGACGACAGCTATGGTGCGCATGACGATACGATCATTGGCTGTTTGCAGTTATCCGCTCGGCAAGAAACGCAATCCCAGATCAGATACGAGCCGCGATCGAATTGGTTCCAGCGCGCGGCTTGCAAACAACAGTTCTGCACCGATGTCCTTTTGGCACTATGCAAAATCCGCCCTGCGGCAAGGGCGCCCAGATTGTCGTAACATCAAACCGCGAGATTTCACGGCTTCATTTCAATCCCCAGCTTCGCCCGCATGTCCTTGAACACGACGGCGATGGCCTCGATGATCAATTGACCGGGGTTCGCCTTGCAATAGACGATGACCTCATGCTCGGCCTCTTTTGATTTGACGATATCCATATAATGCTTGCGAGCGAGCCCGTTGTACCAGCCGCTATACCAGGCCGTCAGCCGGTCGGCATCGCCTTGCCAGGTCCCAGCAAGTTGAGCGCATGTCAGCGTCTGCACATTCAAGAAGCCGTTGGCGTCGGCATAGGTGCTCAAATCAACCTGAGCGCGGGCAACCGGAATCGTCGTCGCGGACAGTATCGTTGCGAAAATCAGGGCCCTGTACATCTTGCACTCCATTCCATTCTCCTGCCGAGCTCGTCGCATGGTCGCTGAATCGAAGCGGGGGAGTCTGCATCTCCCCCGCCGCCTCTCTTCTCAGTAACAGGGCGGATAGGGGTAGTAGCCGCAGACCGGACGGGGATAGGCGTAAGCGTACGGATGGTAGTAGGCAGCCGCTCCATACGCGGCCGCCCCGACCGCACCGGCATACATCGCGCCCCGGAATGCCGTACGCCGTGCGACACCGGCAAACGACAGCGGCGTGAGCGGCCGGCCGATGATGTCAATGAACAGCGCGGCCCCGCCGTCCGCGCCGGCAATATCCCCTTCGAGGGTCTGAACGGTAAACGTCAGCTTGTCACCCTCCAGCTTCGGATTCTTCAGCACCACGACCGCGTCCTTCACCGCGCCGTCCTTGCCGAATACGGACAAGGTCGCGTTCGGAGGATTCTTGGTGAAGCTGTCGTCACCCGATCCCCATTCCGCGATGACGTCGGCGGTGGGCTGGTGGCCGGCGGATCGCACCGGGCGGTCGGCAAATATGATGGAGCTCGGGGCAATGCCCGTCAGCACCAGCGTCTCGCCCTGCAACGTCGCCGCACGGGAATTGAGCACGAACAGCGAGGGAACGATCTCAGGCTTGGCTGCGGCGGCCGGCGCGCCAATCGTTTTCAACGCGAACGGCGCCGGTGCAGTTTGGGCGCCGGCCGTCGCCATGCTGCCCAATATCGCCGTCACGGCGAGCAGCCCAGCCATCTGAACAAATCTTGTACTCGTCATCTCTACCTCTCCTGTTGGGATTCGGGTTACCGCCAATGTCATCAGCAATCGGTCGCGCTATCAGGCACTATGGGTGCGCGATGAAACACCGACTATGCAAAAACGAACCGATCGGAAAACATTGAGCGGGCCGCCTCCGGACGAGACATCGAACTCCGACACGTCTTGTCGGCCCATCGACAGCTTCGGCATGCCGCGCAGCGTGCGAATGTCCGCTTTGCCGAACCACGGCGACTTTTCATGACGGATGTTTGAGCCAGGGCGCGGACTCATCGCGCGTAGCTCGACTCAGATTGATGCGAATTTGGCGAACGCCAAATAGTAGGCTGCGAACCTGTCGTATCAGGTTCCAACTCGCCGACATCGCTTGATCTTGTCGAAGAACCGTTCAATCAAGTCGCGGGCGCGCTCTTATGGACGGGGGCCGACTGCCAAGCCGGCCCCCGCGTTAGCCATCAACGATCAATATGCCGCGACGACGGGTCCACCGAATTTGTAGTTCACGCGCACGGTGACCAAATCCACATCCTGACTGATGCGATTGACCACAGCAGCAGCACCTGCCGGTACTGAAAAGGAGTTGTTCGCATTGCCCATGATCAGGCGATCGTATTCAATGGCCGCCGACCAGTTCGGCGTGAAGCCGTATTCAAACCCAACGCCTATGGCGCCGCCCCAGCGGGTTGAGGTCGCATAGTTCAGGCCAACGCCTCCAGGCGTGGTCGCTTGAAGCAGATTGTTGTTCGTCACCGCTGCGCCGCCTTTCAGATACAGCAACGCCGCGTTCCAGGCGTAGCCAATCTGGCCGGTGAAAAGGCCCAAGCCAGTGACCTTGGAGGAATCGGTAAGAAGCGGATTGACAACACTCACGTGTGAACTGCGCATGCTTGCCCAGTCGCCCTGGCCTTCCAGGCCGAACACAAACTGACCAGCCTGCCAGCGGTAGCCCACCTGTCCACCGATGACGCCTCCCGACTGACTGTGGCAACCGTCAGAAATGACCACGCCACCCGCCGGTACGACACCCCAGCAGTTACGGCTCGTTCCATATCCGCCATTGCCGCCGATGTAGAATCCGGTCCAGTCGTAGACCGCAGCCATTACGGGAGCCTTGACCGGGGCGTAAGCCCGCTGCGGCAGGTCGGCAGCGAACGCGGGGGCAGCGAATGCAGCGAAGGCCGCAGCCGTGAGTACGATCTTTCTCATTTTTTCAAATCCTCTGGAAACACATCAGCCGCAAGTTTGAGGGCCTGCACCGAAAGTATTTGGGTCAACTTTCGGTCGCTATGTAAAATCGGACAACCAACCGAAAGAAACTGGCCCGTTGCAAATTCGATACATTGCAGCGTAACGCCCCCTCTGTTTCGTCGGCGGCGCGAACTGCACTTGCCGAATTTGCACATTGCGGCTGAAGCGGATCGCCTCAGCCTACTTTTTGCGGCCTCGACCTCGCCACCGTCTCCGATGGACGCTCTCCAAAAAGCGCTTTGTATTCAGAGGCAAACCGACCGAATTCAGTAACGCCGTGCTCGCTCATGATGTCTGTGATTTTACCTGACGGCTCACATTTTCCGCGGAGCGCACGGCGAACCATGTTGAGCCGACGTAGCTTAAGGTAGCTTGCCGGTCCAACGCCCAGCTGCTGCCGGAACGTCCTCAGCAGCGTCCGGCTTGTGACATCAGCCGCGAGGGCCAGCTTAGAAACCTGAAGCCCTTCCCATTTCTGACCACGCGCATACTTCAACGCCTTTGTCACGATGTCGCTGGACAAGCGTGACTTCTCTGTTGGGAGACATATTCGGTAGTCCGAATCCGCAATTGCAGCGATCAATTGGTTTAACAAGCGGGCAATACCACCGCCATGGAGCATCGACGCTTGTCTCTGGCGTATGAGCACGGCGGTGCTGGCTGCTGCCGCGGTCAAACATCCGAGCAATTGGTGCGGAGGCGAAATAACGCACTTTTCTTTCTCGACCTGAGCAAGATATTTTCTGTCGGCCTTAACAGCAAACGATTCAAAGAGGCCAACCGGCATCGAAATCGACATCCATCGATGGATGCCGCACGAGGCGAACGTAAAATCGCTTGCAGGCGGAAGCACAACAAAGTCCCGAGGCTGAAGAATATGACCGTCAAAAATCAGGCGATCGGCAATTTTCAGGTCCTGAAAAACAAAGGTCAGGGCATCCGAACGCGAAATTCCGTGCAAGATCTTGGAGCCTCCCTCCACGCCAAATTGCAAGACGATCGAATCCAATTTGCAATGACCGACCGACCAGGGCGCCTGACTGGGACCGGTCAGCAGGAAGTTCACCGCCGCTCCGATAACCGTGTCAGAATATTCGTCAAAGCTAAGGCTGTGTAATGATACGTCGCTAGCAGCCCCCAACGGAAACGTCCTCCGATTCGGCTTCGTACAGACCCGCCTGCGGCTTCGTCTTGATACCAGGCATCGCCCGCACGCCCTTGAACACGACAGCAATTGCTTCGATGACCGACTTGCTGGGCCAGGCCTTGCAGCACTGAACGACTTCTCGCCCGCTTCTTTCGCTCTCTGACGTTGCGACGATGCTCACGTGCGAGGCCTGCAGCAGCCGCTCTGCGACGTGTTGAGCAACTCCGCGTCTTCCTGCCGGGCGCCCGCAAGTTGAGCACAGGTCGGCAACTGAGCGTTGAAGCATTCCTTGCTATCTGCGGAGGCGCCTGTGAGTCACACCCGAACTCGCGCCGGCCAAAAACGGCCCGCACGAGTCCGCGCGCTCAAGTCACTTTCCGGGCGGCATGATTGGTCCAAGTGCCATCAGACCCGCTTGATACCAGGCGGCTGCCACGTTCCCTCGCCCGCCGGCAGGACCGACGGCGCTTCCGGCCTCGGCCAGTACAGACGCATAACGAGATAGATTTCTCCGTTCGGCGCGGGGAGCCAATTCGCCTCCTTGTCGGCGCCCGGCGATTTATTCTGGATGTAAAGCGTCAGCGACCCATCGGCATTCTTCTTCATGCCGGACAGCATCGGCGAGTTGATCAGGTAGCGGTTGATCGGATTTTCGATCAGCAACTGTGTCTTGCCGTCGTACATCGTCACCGACCAGAACGCGTTCACCGGCGGCAATTGTCCAGCTGCGAAAGTAAGGGTGTAACTGTGCCTGGAACCATCGAGGGCCTCGCCATCGGCAACCGTCCTCGTCTGCGGATAGACGGCCTCAACCGCGTCGTTGCCGTAGATGCCGCCCTTGGCCGCAGCGGCGCGCTTCAACCAGTCGCCGCTGAAGAATTGCCGGTCTCCGAACAGCGATCCGATTTTCCATCCGTTTACATTTTTCTGCCCGCCGGCAAGATACTTTTCGACCTTCTCTTCGCCGTCTCTCATTCCCAGCCCGACTTCAATCTTGTGCGTCAGTGGAAGATCCCTGAAGTCGAAGGTTTTTCCGGCTCCGACGCCAATTCGGGCGAGCTTGGCGCGAATTTGCGTTTCCTCCGGCCCGGCCGGGGCGAACTGCAAGGCGAAGTCGAGGTACTCGAAGAAATTCTTCTTCACCAACTCCGCATTGGCTTTGGGAAAGTCGATGGCCGGTACGGCGGCCGGTGCCGGTTGCTTGAGATAGGCCGACAGGGGCTGCACTTTGTAGCCCGCCTGGATCTTCTCGACATTCGGCATGTCTGCAGCATCGAAAAGTTGTGTGCGGTAGACAACGATCGAGAACTGCGTCGAGGACTGGAAGACCTTCTTGATACCGGGCGGGGTAGCGCCCTTCCAATCGGGACCGACCACCATATAGTCACCGGCCTCGCCGCCGGTCGCGCGGCTACCGACATATCCGTAGTTGAACGTGTTGCCGTCGCACAGCATCACCGAATAATAGCGAGTCTTCTCGACAGCCGGCACCGAAAACACGATCGGTTCGGCACGCAGATCGGTCCATACGACCGAGTACGGTGTGTCGCTGTTGGGGGTTATGACGGCCGTGTCTTTGTATGTGAAGACCCTCGCCTCGTTATTGATCTGATTGAACGGCGCCTTGAATTGCCCCGAGTTCCTGTCGACTGAATACTCATACATGACCGCGTAATTCATTACGATCGGCAGCCCGTAGATGAAACCTTCCTCGGCGATCGCCTTGGCCTCGCGGATGTCGGGCCATTCCGCTTTGGCCTGTGCGTTTGCCGGAACAGCTTTCGCCGTCGTGACAGTGATCGCAGCCAGGGCTGCGGAACGAAGCAGATCGCGTTTTGTAAACATCAGAACAATTCCTTTCGGTTCGCAGCTTGCGGTCAAGCGAGTTTGGCAACAGGTAAATGGTTGGCGTCCTGTGCGACGGCTGGCTATGCAAGAACAGGCAAACCTGACTCGCCTGAATGTCCGCCCTTCGCACATATTGGTCGACGGCGGTTGACTGCCCCCGCCGCCCAACGCCAGCCCTAATAGCAGCGCGTGTAAATGCGTCCGTAGGGATCGACCGCCTGAACGCAACGAGGCGCGGCAACCGGCACAGGTGCCGCCACGACCGGCGCAGCATAGGCGGCTCCAGCCGCCACCGCGCCCACGGCAACGGCGCGCCGCGTCGTCCGTCGGGCCACGCCGGCATAACTCATCGGCGTAAGCGGCCGCCCGATCCTCGCCTCGGCGGAGGAGACCAGAGCGGCGTTCGGGTCCAGCGGCGATCGCCCGCTCCACAACAGCGCCGCTGCGCCGACGATCGTGACAGTCGAGAGACGAACCAGAGTTTTCGATATGCGGATCATTTCTTGCCTCCTGTGCTGGCGACGCCGTGCGGTACTTCGTCGATGTCGCCGAGTTCACCCAGGGCCAGCTTCTTGGCGGACTGTTCCGGCTTGAACGCAAACGCATCCGCCGGCAGATCGCTCTTCCATTCCTTGATGCGCAGGGTGTATTGCGGCGCTTCGCCGACGCCTTTGCTCGTGATCACATATTTGCGCGGGATCGGCCTGGCGCCGGATTCAACCCAGATCTGCCAATCCGTTTCGACGTTGCGGAATGCCAAATGGTCGCATTCGACGCCGTCGATGACGCCCTTTCCGATCACGGTGCCTTCGACAACGTCCGCCATCATCACATCGAACACGTTCGGCAGCAGCAGGTCGGCCCCGGGGGCCACGACGCCGCTCTTGTCGCGCAGCACGTCGATCAGTTGGTCGGCAGTCCCTTCGGCTTCGATCTGAGCGTAGTTCTTCGTATCCTTGTCGTTCACGGTAACCAGCTTGCCATCGAACACGACTTCGACGTCGCGATAGCCGCCCGTGCGCGTGGCGCGGAGCTTGTCCGGACGCAACAATTGCACCTGCCCGGAGCTGGTGAACTGAATCTTCTGCAGGGTGGAGGTGACGACTTCGATGTCCGAATCGTAGGTGACCGATATGGTCTTCTGGCTCGCCACATAGTCCGACATGGCCTTGAGAAGTTTTCCCGCGCCATCTTCCTGAGCGTGGGCATCTGGCATGCCCGAAACAATCAGGGCCGACGCCAGCCCGGCCGCGACGAGGCTGAACGCTCCGACTTTGCGTATCGACGCCTGCCTCATAGCGCTCTCCCTGTTGGTCACGATGATTCCGGCGAATGGTCTCGCTTGCCGGCCACCATGGAGAAGTCACGCTGCATCGACTATGCAAAAACCAGCACGCTGACCGTTTGGTCCGAAGATTTTCACCGCGCCGATTTTGCATAGCCCGCATAGATCGATTGCCGGCAAATGGCGATCTCGCACCCGAACGATGGGGCTCCGCCGTGGTCATTATCCTGTGCCTCTATATCGCTGCGATGTGGGCCGTGTTCTTCAGGTTCAGGCTCGTGCGCTGGGGCTGGCTGTCGGGAACGATCTCGATACTAGTCGGCGCGTCCATCCTCGCGACGTTCCTCGCGCTGTTTAACTATCTGACACCGTCGGGCAAGGTGACGGTCGCTGGCCGGGTGGTCGAGGTGACGCCGAATGTGACGGGTCAGGTGGTGGCGATTCCGGTAAAGCCGAACGTCGCGGTGAAGTCAGGAGACATCCTGTTTCAGATTGATCCGGCACCATTTCAATACAAGGTCACGCAATTGCAGGCGTCGCTTGCTGCCGCCAAACAGCAAACCGAGATCCTGAAGTCGAACTACGACCAGGCAGCCGCAAATGTCGCAGGTCTGACCGCGCAAGTTTCGTATAGCGCGAAGCGCCTGGCAGACATTCAGAAACTCGTGGCTGACGAAGCCAATTCACAATTCCAGGGACAGGATCGGCAGAATCAATACGAAACGTCACTGGCGCAGCTCAACGTGGCCAAAGCCGCTCAGCAGAGCGCCAAGCTCGCCCTGGATTCGGAAATCGGTGGGGTGAACACCTCCGTTGCCCAGATTCTGGCCCAACTGGAGAATGCCAGTTGGGAGCTATCGCAGACAAGCATTCGCGCGCCGGCCGACGGTTACGTCACGTCTGTTGCGCTCACCGTCGGAGATCGTGCTCTCCAGGCGCGCTCGACGATGTCGTTTGTCGTCGAGAATGAAATTACAATTGTCGGAGTATTTTCACAGAACGGCTTCCAGACGATCAAGGCCGGCGTGCCCGTCGATATCGTGTTCGAAAACGCTCCGGGCCGAATCTACCGCGCCAAAATCACTGAAATTCCAAAGGGGATCGGCCAAGGACAAATTGCGACATCCGGTACACTGGCGCGGACCAATGCGATCGGTGGGGCGTCGGCCTTTCCGGCAGAGATATCCATTCCCGACGAGCTGAACCGCGACTCGCTCCGGCTCGGGATGTCCGGAAGCGCAACCGCTTTTGCCGCGAATGCGGGCGTTATCGGGCTGCTCGCCTCCATTCTGGTCTGGGTCAGCTCCTACACGGCCTACCTCTAGCCAACGCGATCCGCTTCGCGCGGGGGCCCCGGCGTACTTCACATAATGGATGCCAAAATACTGCTGGGCGTTGCTGCCGTGGACTGGCTAGTTTCAGCCCTCGGCGTTATATTTCCAATCGGATAACCCGACGACGCCTGGTATCGTTTCTGACTTAACTAAAGCGCCCGCCGCCAGTTGCTGCATCACAGCTACCGAAGTGATTCCGAACGAGAGAATGACCAGTGCACCCGTAATACATATTGTAGATGACGACGCCTCGTTCCGGGCGGCCATTTCGCGTGTATTGAAGGTTTCCGGCTTCGAGATCGCCGATCATGACTCCGCAAGTTCGTTTTTGCGCAGCATCGAGACTGCCAAGCCCGGTTGCATTCTCCTCGATGTGAATATGCCGTCGTTCGATGGACTGCAACTCCAGGAAGAGCTCGCGAAGCTGTCGCACGGCTGGCCGATTGTCTTCATGACCGGCCGGGGTGACGTTCCCACCAGCGTGCGCGCGATCAAGGCCGGCGCCGAAGACTTTCTGATGAAACCCGTATCCAAGGAGATCTTGCTGGATGCGATAGGTCGCGCGCTGGCCAGATTTGCGGCAACCAGGCAACAACAGGATCAGATCAATTCGCTCAGATCCCTGATCGCAACCCTGACACCTCGGGAAAACGAAGTCTTTGCGCTTATGGTTCGGGGCAAGATGAACAAGCAGATTGCCTTTGAGCTTGGTACATCCGAGCGAACCATCAAGGCACATCGGCATATGGTGATGGAAAAGCTGCAGGTACGATCTTTTGCGGAGGCCGTCTCGATCGCCGAAAAGACGGGATTGCTCGCGCCGCCGGCAAAGGACTTCGAAAATCCCTGATCGAGATTTTCGACGAGATCGCAACTTCGAATCGCCGCAAGACAAGGCGCGTCTTCGCGACGTCAGCTCAAGGACACACGTCCCAGAAGCCCTTGGTGCGGCTGGCGTCGGTATAGTACCAGCAATAATTCGGGCCTGGAGCTATGCCAGCATATGCCCCGACGGATGCCGCGGTGACAAAGCCGATGGCCGCACCAGCCGCGATGGCGCCTCCTGGGAGCCAGTAATACCGCGCCGGACGCACCCATGGACGAACGCCAGGGCGAGCAATCGGATGCACAGGTCGCACGCCGGGGCGAGCGATTGGATGCACCGGGCGCACGCCGGGACGAACGACGGTCGTCCTGCCGGCGGCGACCACACCTCCCTGCGGCCCACGCGCGACGACGGCACCCCGCCGAACGGCGACAGGTTCGGCTCCCGGCGAAACAGCATCGTGAAGCGCCGGAGGTTGGCCCAATAGCTGTAGAGCGTCCGCGTTGGTCAGAGATCCGCTCACAATGAGCGGCGCGATTAAACCAACTGCAAGAAATCGATTCCTCATGCTCTGTCCATTCTTTCGAATCGGGATTGCGCGAACGCTTCGAACGAACGGTAAATGTGCAGAACGTGATCCGCAGCGGCTATGCAGAAACCGACAATGGCAGGGACGGAAAGGTTGTTCCAAACGAGATGGCAGTCAGTCGCATAGTCACTCAAAGGCGACTGTTGTCCGATTTTGCATAGGCGCCGACCCGTTATCACCGGAAGAATCGAAGCTGCCGGCACCAACCGATCGGGTGATCGGCAGCCCGACCACCTGACGTTGCCCTCAAGGACAATAGGCCGCGCCGCGGCGCTGTGGTGTTTTGGTGCCGGGCAGAACGATCTGCTGTGTTTCTTGCGCAGTGCGGGTGCCACGATGACAATTCATATGACGGCCATAACCAAGACGGAATCAAACCGTGCAGCCCGAGACAATTCGTGCCGCGGCCTCGTCGAACAGGCTGAAATTCTCGCACTCGCGGAAGTCGACGAGCCGATCCAGATTTCGGCCTTGTGTGCCGCCCTTTCAGTCAGCGAGCGGACCCTTCGCAAAGCTTTTCACAGAATCCATGGCTTGCCGCCCTGCCGCCATCTGAGAATGCTGCGCCTCAAGCAGGCAAGGCGCGCCCTGATGGCGACTGATGGTCATCTCTCGACAGTAACGGAGATTGCGACCTGCTTTGGCTTCGCCGAGTTGGGACGATTTTCGGTTGAGTACCGCAAGGTCTTTGGCGAAAGCCCCTCTCAGACCTTGCAGCACGCTTCGGCTGCCACAGCGCACGCGAACCATACCGCTGATCACCAGGACCGAGCCGATATCTACGTGTGAGAATTCGCGTTTCTACCGTGCACATCGGGAGACAACCTGAGCGTGACATTAGCGCCACAGCAAGAGCCGGCGCGCGTGACGTGGCCGATTTTGCATAGTCACTGCTGCAATTCCAAAGTTCAATCGCGACTCTGAGCATAACGGCATTGAGAGAGACATGCAGATGACGGGCAATATCTTCACACGGGGCGCCGTGCATTGGCTTGCACACTCCGCCGGCCTCGCCATGGCGATATCTGCTTCGCTGCCCGGGGCGGCCTGCGCGGACGAAAGCGGGGTGTCCTACTGGCTTCCCGGTCGGTTCGGAAGCCTCGCCGCCACTCCTCAGGTACCAGGCTGGTCCTGGGCCGAGGTCTACTATCACACCTCGGTCGAAGCTTCCGGCGCGGTAGCTGCCGCAAAACAGATCCAGATTGGAAGGATCCCGGCGAACATCAATGTCAGCCTGAACGCAAATCTCAACGCGCAGGCCGACCTCGTGCTGCTCAATCCGACCTACACGTTCGCAACACCTGTCCTGGGTGGACAGCTGGCCATCGGCGTTACCGGCCTGTTCGGTCGCGCCGCTACCGGCATCGACGGAACGCTCACCACGGCGGTTGGTCCCTTTGCGACGACCCGGACGGGAAGCCTGTCCGATTCGCTTACGTCGGTGGGAGATCTGTATCCGCAAGCCACGCTGAAATGGAATGCGGGCGTACATAATTTCATGACCTATGTGACCGGCGACATCCCGGTGGGCGCTTATGATCCTACACGCCTCTCCAACCTTGGCATCGGTCATGGCGCAATCGATGGCGGCGGCGGATACACATTTTTTAATCCGGCGGCCGGTCGGGAGTTTTCCGCCGTTGCCGGCTTCACCTACAACTTCAAGAACCAGGACACGCAGTATCAGAACGGCATCGATTTCCATCTCGACTGGGGCGTTTCCCAGTTTCTTTCCAAGCAGGTTTTCGTCGGCTTGGTGGGATATGCCTATCAGCAGGTCACGGACGACTTCGGTCAGAATCCCATCCTCGGTGGTTTTCGATCCCGAGTCTTCGGAATTGGTCCGCAACTCGGATACCTCTTCCCCGTTGGGGGCATGCAGGGATATCTCAACGTCAAAGCCTATGGCGAGTTCGCCGCCGAAAATCGTCCATCGGGCTGGAATACCTGGCTGACGTTCTCGATCTCGCCGATGGCGCCGACCAGCACCGTGACGCCGACACGGCGGATGGTGAACAAATAGGGCAATCAATTCCGCGTCTGCGACCATACTCTTCGACAGCGGAGTCACCCTGAGCCGCGACACTAGCCAGGTAACGCACAAGATCGCTCCGAATATCGATGAAGAACGGGATCAACTCATTGAAGGGCTGAACAAGGCCGGGATGCCGAAAACATTTATCAGAGGGAATTGGTCCCACCCTGAACGGGCGCAACGGCGAAGGTGATCCTTATGCCAGCGATGGCGAGATTTGGCTGGGCAGACTCGTTCGTCAGGGGGAGACAAGGCCGAAGCGGGAGCCAAAATTACGCTGTTTCGGCGGATGTGGCACCGCGAAGACATATCCTGCGATGGCTCATCAGATACTGAAGCCTGTGGGCCGCCAAGCCTAACGCGGCCATGTCCGTGCTGTCCGCCCCCTCGCCGCTCGCGTTCCGGGCCATTTCCGACCTCAGAATGTAATCGATCCGCTTCTCAATCTGCTCCAACTCGCTCTCGCTGCCTGCGGCCTTGATCTCATTGCCGAGCTCGTAGAGCGGCTCAAGCATGCTTTGGGAGGCGGTCCCGGAACCGGCGAAGCGCCACGCAGCAACCACAATCGAAATCAGGGAGCCCAGCAGCAGCGATCCGTAATAGAGCTTGTCATCATACTTATCGAGGAAGCTCTGCTGGTTTCCGTTGTAGTACGTCGCAGCTCCCGGATGGATAGGGATCAGCGCATCGGCGTCGGTGCTCGGTGCGGCAGCTTGCGCCAATATAGGAAATTGCGACAACAGGTCCCTCCGGACATCGACCAGGGACTGGGCCAGGTCAGTGATGGCACTGTCACCCACTGACTTGTTTGCGACAAGAAAATACGAAACGCGAAGCGACGTCAGATCATCAGATGGAACAGGTGGCGCGCCGCGCAAGGTTCCCTTTGGGATGTCGTAACTTTCGTAATACTGGGCGATGTTGGCGACGGCGCCGGCCGACTCGATTTCGATCAGTTTCGGGGCCGATCCTTTGATCCGGTCCTGCCGGAAGAACTGCCTGACTTTGGCCAGGTACTTCCCGGTCAGCGGGATGACCGCAAGAAGGGCATGAACCTGGCCGGACGAAAGCGCGGTCCCACCGTCGGCCAAGGCAACATCCTGGAAAATGACGTTGGCGCGATCAAACGGATAAATTTGCTTCAGCGCATCCACCGTCGGCCGGTTAATCGCCCCACCGATGACGCCGATCGTCGTATTGCGAAGCTCACCAAGACTATCGCCGCTCGCCGCTGAAGGCGCCATGAGCAGAACCACGCCGTGGGTCAGCAGGAGCACGCTCCTGGCATCCTCCAGGCCGCCGGTATCGCCGCGAACGACGGCGAGGTCGGCCTTGTGCGCAGCCAGCAGTCCCGATGCTCCGGCGGAGGTATCGCTATCTACCACTCTCAATCGGACATGTGCGTTCGAGGCTGTAAGACGCGCAGCGACCGCTGAAATCAGCGCCAGCGCCTCGCCATCAACCGAGCCGGCCGCGACTGTCAAAACGATTGGCTTGGCGAAGTGGCGATACGAAAGCCAACCGGCGGTTATGACTCCCGCGGTCGCAGCCCCTACGATCGTCAGCCTCAGCCATCGTGGCCACCGTGCGATCGTGGGGCTTGCCATCGGCGTCAGGGCGCTAAAGCGAGTGTCAGGCCCGACACTCCCAGGGACACGTTCAAACCCGCCTGCCCCTCGACCGACAAGGGTTGCAGCGCAATCGTACGATTTGAGCCGCCGAACAGGACATTAGCGCCGACTCCGACCCCGACTGCGATGTCGCCGCTGGCGCCCACGTACTCGCCGGCCAACGCTCCGATCGGCGTCCCCTGAGTCGGAGCAAACACGCCCCACGCCATGGCTCCGCCTGCGGTGATGCCGAGTTCGAGCCCGACCGTGTTCAGCACACCATTATAGTCCTCGGGCGGATAAGGCCCGTTGGGCGCATACCGGCAGCTCATCCGCTGGCTCTCGGCGACAATCAGACCGATGCTCGGCGCGAGGTTGCAGGTCAGCATACCGGCCTGGACGCCCGGAGGGGGCTGCTGTGCCGAGACAAACGCCGGGCACAAGAGCACCAGCGCGGCGAGACCTACAACTTTGATAAAGCGGTGGTCGGGCATGATTGATCACTCCGCGGGTCGCGCATGCCCGCTGCTGTAGATGAGCCCCTGCTCGAGACGATGCGCGGGAGTAGCTATACGAACCGGTGTCGTCATCTGCCTATGCAAAATCGGACCGCGATCGGCGCGCAACGCCGATTATCCATCCCAATGAATCGACGGCGCAACGCAGACGACGCCGATTTTGCATAGTCGATCCATCGGATGGTGCGTTACTTGACGGCGAACAGGTTGGGCGGCCTGAACGACGCGGCCTGATCGTGAACCGGAAGCCCGCTCAATGTTGACCGATACGCCAACCGTAACCCAGCTATCTCATGTCATCGCGCAATCAGCGGCCCCCGCCTTCCTGTTGGGCGCACTGGGCGCCTTCATCGCTATTCTGATCTCCCGCCTGAACCGGATCGTTGACCGCACGATGATCCTGAACGGGATATCTGACGACGATCCGGTCCGGTGCCGACTGAAGGCCGATCTGCCGCGCCTGATGCAGCGCGCGGCGATGATGAATCGGGCGATCTTCTGGGCAGTGATCGCAAGTATCGCGGTGACGCTTCTCGTGATCGTCGCTTTTGTAACGGCGTTCCTTCAGATACAGCACGAGCGAGGGGTCGCTATCTTCTTCATGATTTCGCTCGGCGGGTTCACCATCTCGCTGGTAGATTTTGCACGTGAAGTTCGGATTGCGCTGAGCGAATATGATCACTACGGTTGAGCTACTAACGCACCCACTGCCCCATTTGGAGGCAGGTCTGCAAGCTGACGTAGCTTGGCGTGCCGCCGACGCTCTCTTGCGAGACACAGCTTGCCCGGCTCGGCACGGGAAATTTCGACCACTGGCCGGCGAGCTGCCGCTTAGCCTGCTGTTCGTCAAAGATGCAGCTCTTTAGCGACTGATCAACGGAGAGGCCGACGGTAGCAGCAACATCGAGCTTGCAACTCCGCGCGATATCGAACTTCGGCACGCCATCAGCCACCGGCATGACCAGTTGCGAGCTCAGAACGATCATTGAAATCGAGATGGGCATCTGCTGGATCCTCATTCGTGTTTTGGCTCAACGGCCACGACGAGACCGCTTTCGCCAATCATGTCTATCCAGGCGTGGCGCCGTCTATGCAAAATCCGACCGCGGGACGACAACTCCCACGATATCGAACCGAAGCTCGGAGTCCTGCCCGATCGGAATTTGAGCTCTCTCACGCGACTAATCTGGCCTCCACGACCTGCCGATTTTGCATAGCGGGCGACGTAACACCGTGGAATTTTGGCTGAACCAGAAGGCCGCCATGACCAGGTGATCAGCAATGCCGCTTCCGAAATCCGTCGCGGAGACCGCCGTTTCAGTAGACGAGGCGACCCACGCACAGCCGGCGAAGAGCGGCCGGTTGAGCCGCCTGGTTCTTGACCTCCTCCGGCCATACCGAGGCTGGCTAATCATTGTTTTCATCGCAATGCTGGTCGAGATCGCCATGAGCCTCGCGGCACCGTGGCCACTCAAGCTCGTGCTCGACGACGCCCTCGGACACCACAAGCTTCCGTACTGGCTCGCATGGGCGCACGATTACGGCTTTGGACGTCATACACTCGGTGTTGCCCTGTTCGCAGGAGTCGCGACCCTGTTTATCGCCGTCTTCGGAGCGATCGCCACCTATATCGACAATTACTACACCACAAGCGTGGGGCAGTGGGTAGCAAACGACTTGCGTATTCGCATTTACGAGCATTTACACCGCCTCTCTCTGCGCTACTACGACAACGTCAAGACTGGCGCGCTGATGTCCACCATCACCAGTGATGTTGCGACGATTCAAAGCTTTGCGTCATCATCTACACTCGACATCGTCGTTGACCTGATCACCATCGTCTTCATGGTCGGGCTGATGTTCTGGCTCGATTGGGATTTCACCCTGATCGCCGTCGGTTTCACCCCCTTCCTGGTGGTGTTTCTCTTTCATTTCAAGAAAGCGGTGAAGGAAGTCACGCGAACTGTCCGTGCGCGACAGAGCGACATCGTCGCGGTCGTCCAGGAGGGGCTCGGTTCTGTTCGTGCAGTCAAGGCATTTGGAAGGCAGGATCTCGAAGTCGCCCATTTGGAGGCCGCGAGCCACGCGACCGTTGAAGCCGCGCTCAAGGCGCGAAAGGTGAAATCGCTGCTGTCACCGATGGTCAATATCGTGGTGGCGATCTGTACAGCGATTGTGCTTTGGCAGGGCACTTCCCTGATCGTTGCGGGAACGATGACAGCCGGAGCGCTGACCGTGTATCTGGCGTATCTGTCAAAATTTTTCAAACCGGTCAAAGACCTTGCAAGCATGACGAGCGCGATCGCGCAGACGACGGTGGCTCTGGAGCGTATCCAAACCATCCTGTCCGCCGACGACATCATCCAAGAGCGCGCCGATGCCACAGACCCCGGCCGCGTCAAGGGCGCCATCACTTTCGACCATGTCGCCTTCGGCTACGGTGACGATGCCCCGGTATTGCGCAACGTTTCGTTCAGTATCGAGCCCGGCCAAGTCGTGGGTATTGTCGGCCCAACGGGTTCCGGAAAATCGACGGTGTTGAGCCTCGTTCCCCGATTTTACGATCCTACCGGCGGGCGAGTGCTGATCGACGGGCAAGACGTATCCACGTACAAGCTCGCATCGCTGCGTTCCCAGGTCGGTTTCGTGCTGCAGGAAACAGTACTGTTTCGCGGCACCATTCGCGAGAACATTGCTTATGGACGCCCCGGAGCGACCGATGAAGAGATCATCGCGGCCGCAACAATTGCC
The DNA here is from genome assembly GCF_058804065.1 of Bradyrhizobium sp. GW821-FHT13H05. Lineage (NCBI taxonomy): Bacteria > Pseudomonadati > Pseudomonadota > Alphaproteobacteria > Hyphomicrobiales > Nitrobacteraceae > Bradyrhizobium > Bradyrhizobium sp. GW821-FHT13H05. The sequence continues at coordinate 567,605 of NZ_JBXAPO010000004.1, forward strand.
AACGCGGATGAGTTCATTCGTCGCATGCCGTACGGCTACGACTCCCCTGTCGGCGAGCGAGGTGACACACTTTCCGGCGGCCAGCGCCAGCGCATCGGCATAGCGCGCGCAGTCATTCGCAACAGTCCCATCATGATCCTCGACGAGCCCACGGCAGCGCTCGATACGGAATCCGAGCGTCTCGTCATCGAGGGCCTGGAACGTCTGATGAAGGGCCGTACGGTCATCATGATCGCGCACCGCCTCAGTACCATCGTCGACGCCGACAAGATCATCGTCCTGAAGGACGGCGTCGTGGCCGAAGAAGGCTCAAATGACGAACTCGTTGCACGCGGGGGCGTCTACGCCGAATTGCACCGTGTCCAGTATGAACCAGCCGTCGCAAGACCGACCAGCGCGGCATAGGCACGGATCGGCCAGTCGCCTTCGCCAGTTTGAGGAGTCTAAGCCATGTCGCATAGGTTAATCGTCCTCCCGGACGACACCGCCAAATCAATACTTGATCCTATCGATGCGGCCGTACATTCCCTCAACATTCGAATGTTTCTGTTCACCGATCCGACGCTGCTGAGCGCGGTGATCGCCGCGAAACGCCGCGGCGTCAACGTCCGTGTGATGCTAAACCCAGCGCGACGCGACGGGAAAATCGATAACGAAAAGTCTCGCAAGCTATTGCTCAAAGCTGGCGTCAAAGTCCGGAACAGCAGCGAAGCTTTTGCGCTGACGCATCAGAAGTCGATGGTGATCGACGATACATTTGGCTTTGTCGAATCCCTCAACTGGGAGACGCGAGACCTCACGGAAACCCGTGACTATGCCGTCGTAACCACGAGCAAGCGCGAAGTTGCCGAGATGATAGCGTGCTTCAACGCCGATTGGTCGCGAAAGCCGTTCAAACCCGATTCCACATCACGCCTCATCTGGTGTCCGAACGACGGCCGCGAGCGTATTGCGGCTTTCATCGACGGAGCCAAGAAGAGCCTCTGGATCCAGAACGAACGCTATCAGGACACGGTCATTATCGAGCGGCTGGTTCAAGCCCTGAATCGCGGCGTTCGCGTCCGAATCATGGCCCGCCCCGCCCACAAGCTGAAGAAGAACAAACTAGTTGAAGCGGTCGGCGGTCTTCGTATCATGCACGACGTAGGGGCGAAGGTCCATAAACTCAAGGATCTCAAGCTGCACGGCAAGATGCTGCTCGCAGACGAGAAGCGCGCGATTGTGGGATCGATCAACCTCACACCGGGCAGTTTCGATGCAAGACGAGAACTGGCCGTCGAGACCGACGCCAAGCATGTCGTGAAACGGCTCGTCAAGACATCGCGCCGTGACTGGAAGAATTCCAAGAAACTTGATCTGTCCGACGAGGGCATTTTGGCCGATTTCGAAAAGCACGGCACCCAGGGAGCGGAGAAACTCGCCATCAGCGCCAAGTCAACGAAGCACGGCGCCAGATAACCGAATAAGATGCCAATCGCGTATTCCGCAGCGCGCTCCGCATGGTCGCAAATGCTGTGCGGACACTTTGAGAACGACTCGATTTCGTTTTGAGAACGACTCGATCCCGCATCCTCCTGAAAGAACTTTCGAATTTCGCCTCGATTTTTTCTCCGCTTCTGGAGCTCGAAAAAAGCGAGGGGGGTCAGTTCAGCCTTTTCCCGCGACTTGCATATCCCGGATCCCAGTCAAAGACCTCCGCGAGTCCAGTGTGGGCCTCATTGGAGATGCATTCGCCCTCCCATGTCTTTGCTTATTCCGAGAAGGGATGGCAGCGCCGCGGAATGCCCTCAGGCCCGCCGGGCTGGACGGTTTGCCACGACAGCGCGCGAGAGCCCCAGATGTCTCTTGGTCACCTCCTCAGCGACGATGTGCGGCTTCTGAGGCACGAATTCGGCGGGGTGCGGAGGACCTGCTGAAGCGGCTGTCCGACACCGATTTCTTCGGAGTGCTCGCGACCTCCGTCTCCCAGTTGGCGACGAAAGAAAACGTCGCCCTTCTGTCCGACTTCCCGAGAATCGACCTGAAACCCTTTCGCGCGAGGAGTGCCGTGCCCTCTGGAATGCGCTCACCAATCAGGAGATCAAGATCGACCGCCGAGCCAGAGCAGTTGTTCCAAACTGCAATCCGAGTAGCCGGACTTTGCAAGCCAGATTCTTCCAACGTCATCCAACTCAGCCGGGGTCTTCTTGCGAAGACCCTCTCTGCGCCCGCAAGCAGTCATTCAAAGTCCGGTGGTCATCAGCAACAATGCGCTGCCGGTCCGCCGGGCAAGCCGCGCAGCGCGGCTTCCCAGGCGAGATCGCAATAGAAGGGTACGTCGGGAAGGTCGTGAAACTGCGCAGCAGTTCGCAGCCGTACGCTTTCCGGCGGCAGAACCAGCTTGCCGCCCCCTGCCTGAGCCGCGATCTGGGCCTGACAGGCGCGCTCCAGGAAATAGATGTGGTCGAAAGCCTCGGGAATCGTTCGTCCTCCGGCAAGCAGGCCGTGGTTGCGCAGGATCATCGCCCGGTGCGGACCGAGATCGCGAACAAGGCTCTCGCGTTCGTCGAGATCGAGCGCGATCCCCTCGTAGCCGTGATAGCCGATATGGCCGTAATATTTCAGTGCGTGCTGGCTGATCGGCAACAGGCCCTGTTCCTGGCACGACACCGCAATGCCGGCAGCCGTGTGGGTGTGCACCACGCAGGTCAGGTCATGGCGGGCCATGTGGATCGCGGAGTGGATGACGAACCCAGCCTTGTTGACCCGCTTGGCCTGCTCGGCCTCGTCCACGATGTTGCCGTCGTAGTCGATCTTGACGAGGTCAGAGGCGCGCATCTCGTCGAAGGCGACACCATAGTTGTTGATGAGGAAATGGCCTTCGGCACCGGGCACCCGCGCGCTGATATGGGTGTAGATCAGGTCCGTCATGCGGAAGTGAGCGATCAGCCGGTAGAGCCCGGCAAGGTCGCACCTTGCCTTCCATTCGGCATCGGCTCTGGCACCATTCATTGCGATACCTTCCATCACACGGCCATTTCAACGGAATTGGACGACAGCTCGGCCCAGGTCGCATCGAGTGCACCGCGCAGTCGCGCGGCCATCTCCTCGATCTCATCCGCTGAGATGATCAGCGGGGGCGACAGTGCGACCCGGTTGCCGACCAGCCGCAAGATCAAGCCCTGCTGCTCCCGCGCATGATATTCGACGCGCGCCGCGACGCTTGCCGGGACCGCGCGCCGCGTCGCCTTGTCGGTCACGAGCTCGACACCCCCGATCAGACCGACACCCGAGAAGTCGCCGACGAGCGGATGGTCGGTCAAGGCCCCGAACGCGCGCAGGAATACCGGCTCGAGCGCCCTCACCCGGCCGACCAGATCCATTTCGTCGTAGATGCGCAGCGCTTCCAGTGCCACCGCCGAAGCAACGGGATGGCCGGCATAAGTGTAGCCGTGCACGAACGACCCGAGACGATCGCTCTGCACCAGCATCGATTGAAAGATGCGCTCGTTCATCAACACCGCGGAGATCGGCTGCATCGCCGCGGAGAGCGCCTTGGCGCAGGTGATGATATCAGGAACCATTCCGTAGGTTTCACAACCCCACATCCGCCCGGTGCGGCCAAAGCCGCAAATGACTTCGTCGGCGACCAGCAGGATGTCGTAGCGGCGCAGCACCGCCTGAATCTTCTCGAAATAGCCCGCCGGTGGCGGCAACGCGCCCGCCGCGCCCTGGACCGGATCGGCCCAGAAAGCTGCGATCGTTTCCGGCCCTTCGGCGAGGATCAACTTCTCGAGCGAATCCGCCATCCGGGTCGAGAAGGCGTCCTCGCTCTCACCTTCCAGTTTGTCACGATAGTAGTGCGGGCAATCGGTGTAGAGGAAGCCATCGAAAGGCAAGCCGAATCCCCGGTGGTATTCGGGCTTTCCGGTCAAGCACACGGCAACGCAGGTCGAGCCGTGATAGCTCGACAGCCGGCTGATGATCTTGCGCTTTTCCGGCTTCTCCTGGGCATTCCAGTGATACCATACGAGCTTGACCGCGGTATCGTTGGCTTCCGAACCGGAGCACTGGAGCAGCACCTTCGACATCGGGACCGGCGCGATCTGCAGCAGCTTCTCACAGAGATCGATCGCAGGTTCGTGGGATGCGTGACGGAAGATCTGATAGTAGCCAAGCGTACGCATCGCCTCATAGGCGACTTTTGCCAGCCGCTCGCTCTTGAACCCGAGGGAGGCACACCACAGCGCCGCGGTCGCCTCCATGTACCGTTTGCCATTTATATCGGTGACCCAGATGCCCTCGCCGCCCGTGATGATCGAGGGACCGACCTCGAGGTGCTTGCGAAGGTTGGTCTGGGGGTGCAGCACGGACGCAATGTCGCGGGCATGCGGACTGTTGGCGAGCAATTGGGACAAGACGTTCTCCTTCGGGGATAAGCGACGGCGGCTAGGTCCGGCCGTAACGCGCACGGGCGCCTTCCGGGGTGACGTAACCGTCGGCAAGATCTTCTTCGATTGCAGAAGTGGTCCGCCCGCCCGGCGGGCCGTAGCCGCCGGCGCCCGCGAGCCTGAGACTGAGGACATCACCTTTGCGCAAGGTCGCGGTCTGCTTGGACAACAACTCTTCAGCAGCGCCATCGGGATTCAGGACCGTTCGCGCAAGCGCGCCGGGCTCGCCTCCAAACAGGCCATAGGGCGGCCGCATGTGCCGATCGCCGAGAAGCGTGACGGTCGCCTCGTCGGCGAGCAGCTCGATGTCCTTGCGAACACCGCAGCCGCCGCGATGCGTGCCGGCGCCGCCCGAATCCGGAATGGCTTCAAGGCAGCGGATCAGGACCGGATTGTAGGCCTCGTGGACCTCGACCGGAATGTTGGCGCAGTTCAAAACCGGGGCGAGCCCTTCGATGCCGTCGACGCCTTCGCGCGCGCCATATCCGGCGAAAATCAGATCGTAATAGATGAACCGCCCGCCCGTGCGCGGATGCGAGCCGCTGATGATCGGGTTGCTCCAATGCGAGAATCCCGCCATCGCGCGCGACGGCAGCGCTTTCGCGAGCGCGCCGTTGATGACCTCGAAGATGCGGATCTGGATGGCGGCTCGGCCGCCGCTCGGCGCGGGAAAGCGCGGGTTGAAGAAGCTCCCCTCCCGCGCGATCACCTTGATCGGGCGAAGGCCGCCCTCATTGTGCGGCAGCCGCGCGCCCGTGAAGACCTTGATGGCAAAGAAACCGTGAGCGCGCGTGAAATTGATGTAGGCGTTGATGGCGGCGGCGACCTGATCGCCACTGCGGGAAAAATCGACGACGACCTCGCCGCCCGCCACCGTTACGTCGACGGCGACGCGGACCAGCGGATCGCCGGGGATGCAGGTCTCGAGCACATCCTCGAATGCGTAGCTACCTTCGGGCACAGCGCGGATCAACTCGCGTGTGCGCTGCTCGGAGCGGTCGAGAATTTCCTCCACGACCGCTTCGACCTTTGCGCTGCCATAGCTGCCGATGAGCTCACGAAACCGCGCAGCGCCCGTGAAGTTCGCATTGCGCTGCGCATCGAGATCGCCACGGACGATGTCGGGGAGCCGGACGTTGGCAAGCAGAACGCGCAGCAGCTCCTCGTCCCATTTGCCGCCGCGCAGTGCGCGAACCGGAAGGATGCGAATGCCCTCCTGGAAGGCCTCTGTTACGCCCATCACCTTCTGGCTGCCGGGGGCCGCGCCGCCGACATCGACATGATGGGCGATATTGACGACGTATCCGCAGAACTCCGTCTCCGCGAAAACCGGCGTCACCATGTAGAAGTCCGGGAAGTGGCCTGATCCCATCCAACTATCGTTGAGGATCACGCTGTCGCCGGGTTCCAGGGTACCCCGTGGATAATAGTGCTCGACAGCCTGGACCACGTAGGGCATCGAGCCGAGATGGCCGGGCGTGAAATTGCCTTGCGAGATCAGGCGGCCGTGCCGGTCGAACAGACCGGTCGAGAAATCATCCGCCTCTCGCACGGCCTCGGAAAACGCCGTTGCGCGCAACGTCGTCCCCATCTCTTCCGCGATCGAAACCAGCGTGCTCCAGATCACCGATAGATCGATCGCGTCGACGGTGGGCGTCCCGGCGAGCTGAAGAGACATGCCACTCATGACGACTCCCGCTCCCGGATCGAGACGATCAGATGGCCGGCCGCGCTCGTTCGTGCGACGTCGCCGGGCAAGAGCACGATGGTCGATTCCCGCTCCTCCACGATGGCAGGCCCCTCGACAGCTTCATTCACCTTGAGCGCGTAGCGATCGTAGACGGCGCATTCGCTGTATCCGCCGCACTCCGGAAAATAGACCGGCCTGCTCCGCACGGCCGAGCGCCGCTCCGGCGATGACGGCGATTGACGCTGCGCTGGCGAGGCCGCCGGTGCCTCGACGCATGCGGTCACCGACCAGTCGATGACCTCGATGGCGCGAGACGGGTCATCAAAGCCGTACAAGGCCCGATAGGCGGCACCGAACCGTCGTCCAAACTCGGCAATGAAGGCGCTCTCGCCCGCGGCCGCCGACGGGAGATCAAAGGCGACTTCGTAGCCTTGACCGACGTAGCGTGCGGTCACGCCGTAGCGCAACGACGCAGCCTCTGCGCCCTCCAGGCGCGCAAGATTCGTTCGCGCCCAACTTTCAAGTTCCCGCAGCGTGGCCTGCGCGACGCGCAGGCATCCCGATGCCAGCGGCGTGATGCGGGTCAACGCATGGTCCAGTTTCGGCGCGGCCTCCATCAGCCCGACCGCGGATCCCAATCCCGCGCCATGCGGGATGATCACCTTGGGGATGCCGACCTGCCTGGCAAGGCGCGCGGCGTGGAGCGGACCGGCGCCGCCAAACCCCACCAGCGCGTAGCGGCGAGGATCACGGCCGTGCTCGACGGAGACGATCCGAAGCGCGCGCTCCATGTTCGCTGTCGCCATGCGGTGAATCCCCCAGGCGGCGCTGGCCGTGTCGAGACCGAGCGGCCTGGCCAATTCTGTCTCGATTCCGCGTCGCGCCGCCTCGACGTCCAATCCCATCCGGCCGCCATTGAAGAACGCAGGATTGAGATAGCCGAGGACGGCGTTGGCGTCGGTCACGGTGGGCAGCTTGCCGCCGCGGCCATAGCAGATCGGACCGGGCTCGGAGCCGGCGCTGGCGGGCCCGACGGCAATCGTCCCCAATTCCGCGCGCGCGATGCTGCCGCCGCCAGCGCCAATCTCGAGCATCTCGATCGCGGAGATGTTGAGCGGCAGCCCGCTTCCCTTGGTATAGCGAACCTGGTCGACCTCGAAAGTGGCGAGGGTTGCGGGCTCGCCGTTGTCGATGGCGCCGAGCTTTGCGGTCGTGCCGCCCATGTCGAAGGTCAGGAGGTTGGCGATCCCTTCCTGGAGGCCGACCGAACGACACATCAGGACGCCGGCCGCCGGACCGGATTCCACGATGCGGATCGGTGTCTCGCACGCAAGCGCCGGCGAAACCAGGCCGCCATTGGACTGCATCACCATCAGATCTGGTCGCAATCCGCGTCCTCCCAGCGCCTCGCTCAGCCGGGTGACGTAGCGCGTGACGATCGGCTGCACGTAGGCGTTGGCAACCGTGGTGCTGGTGCGTTCATATTCCCGGAATTTTGGCGACACCGCGCTGGAGAGCGAGACGCAGATTCCGGGCGCGGCGCGCCGCAAGGCCATCGCCAGCGCCTGCTCGTGGCCGGGATTGGCATAGGCATGCAGCAGACTGACGCTGATCGCTTCGTATCCGCCATCCAGCAACTGCCGGACGGTTGCATCGATATGGGCCGCGTCGGGCTCGCGCAACACGGCTCCGTCGTGGCTGACGCGCTCGTCGAGCTCGAAGATGTCGCGGCGCCTGATCAGCGGTTCGGGCTTGACGAGCCGCAGATCGTCGGTGTCGTAGCGCTTCTGCCGCCCCATCAGCAGGATGTCGCGGAATCCCTTCGTGGTCACGAGCGCGGTTCGCGCTCCCTTGCGCTCCAGAATCGCATTGGTGGCGACGGTCGTGGCGTGGAGCACCACTTCGACATCGCCGGCGCCGAATTGCGCCTCCGACAACAGATGCTCGATGCCTTCCATCACGGCCGCCGCCGGATCCTGGTGCGTGGACAGCACTTTCCAGAAATGTCGCTTGCCCGTCGTGCCTTCCTCCAGCACGAAATCCGTGAATGTCCCGCCGATGTCGAAGGAAAGACGCGCACCTCTGCGTGCCGTCAACGTCTGAAGCTGCATGGCCTTCATACTCATGTTCTTGCCGCCAGAAGCTGGCGCTCGAAGCGGCTGGTCAGCCGTACCAGCGGCCAGAGGCAGACCAGGTAGATCGCGGCGGCGGCAATCAACGGTGTGGCATTGGTGGTGTTGCCCTGGGCGAGCCGCGCCGCGCGCAACAATTCGGGCAACGTGACGACGCTGGCAAGCGAGGTGAGCTTGATCGTCTCGAGAACGTTGCTGGTCAGATCAGGAAGCAGGTTGCGGACGGCCTGCGGCAACACGACATAGGCCGTGGTCTGGCCTGCCGTCAGTCCGGTCGCGCGCGCGGCCTGGATTTGCCCGCGCGGGATGCTCTCGATTCCGGCGCGGAAGACCTCGCCGAAATAGGCCGACGTGTTCAGCGTCAGCGCCATCACCACGGACCACAGCGCGTTGGTGTTGATGCCGAAGAACGGCAGTCCGTAGTAGACGTAGATCAGGAGAACGAGCGGCGGAAAGGCGCGGAACAGGTCAGTATAGACCACCATGATCCAGCGCAGCGGCCGAACCGGAACCGTTTGCAGGAGCGCGACCCAGAGCCCAACCATCAGCCCCGCTGGCACGACGAGGACCGACAGAATGACGGTGGTTCCGAATCCGGACAGCAGCAGCGGCCAGACCCGCGCCAACACCGCCGTATTGAGGAATGCGTCCGCGAACCCGCCCATCACGCCAGCTTCCTCACGCGTTCAAGCCGTCTGGCGACGATCACCATCGGCAGCAGGATGACGAGATAGCCGATGGAAGCGACCGTCAGCGGCGAGGCATTGCCGGAATAGCCTTGCGCAGCATTTGCCTGCGACAGCAACTCGGGAACCGCAACCACCGACGCCAGCGCCGTGTTCTTGGTGGTGGCAATGATCCGGCTTGTCAGTGGCGCCAGGATCAGCCGAAAGGCCTGGGGCAGGACGACATATCGCATCATCTGGATAAAGGTCAGCCCGGTCGAGCGGGCCGCCTCGTACTGGCCCCTGGCAATGGCGGCCAATCCCGCCCAGAGCAGCTCTTCGGTGAACGACGCAAGCACCGCGGCGAGCACGATTGACGCCACCGCAAAGCCGTTCAGCTTCATGCCGAAATAGGGCAGTCCGAAATAGGCCACCACCATCAGCATCAATGGCGGCAACGCGCGCATGACGTCCGCGAACAGAACCACAAGGAAGCTCACGACCCCAACGCGCAACGAGCGCAGCAGTGCAAGCAGGGTTCCCGCCACGAGGCCGCAGACATTGACGATGACCGCGAGCTTCAGCGTCAGCCACATGCCGGCCAGCAGCTCGGGCATGTAGTCCCCTGCCACCGACCAGTTGAGGAAATTGTCCGCGAAGGAGTCCATGCCGTCAGGCTCCTCCGACACTGGAGAGAAACTCGCGCAACCTTGGATGCCGGGGGGCGCCGAAGATCTCGCGGGGCGCCCCCTCCTCGACGATCTGCCCCTCCGCCATGAACACGATACGGTCGGCGGCATCCCGGGCGAACCGCATCTCGTGACTGACCACGACCATGGTCATGCCTTCGTCGCGCAGCATGCGCATGACGCCAAGCACGCCGTTCACCAGTTCCGGGTCGAGGGCGCTGGTCGGTTCGTCGAAAAGGACGATGCGGGGATCGAGCGCAAGGGTGCGCGCGATCGCCACGCGCTGCTGCTGACCGCCCGACAGCGCGCCCGGATAGAAATCGAAGCGGTCGCCGAGGCCCACGCGGGCCAGCATGCGCTCGGCGATCGCATCGGCCTCGGCGCGATCTTTCTTCGCAACTTTTCGCAGCGCCAGCGTGACGTTCTGTCGGGCCGTCATATGGGGATAGAGATTGAACGACTGGAACACCATCCCGATCCGGCGGCGGACCTGGTTGAGATCGACGCCGTGTCGCAGGATATTGACCCCTTCGACCATGACGGCGCCGTCCGACGGCTCCTCCAGCCGATTGCAGCATCGCAGGAGAGTGCTCTTGCCGCTGCCGGACGAGCCGATGATGAACACCATCTCGCCCTCGCGCACGACGAGATCGACACCTTTCAGGACCTCGACCACCCCAAATGATTTGCGAAGCCCATACAACTCGAGCACCGGCCGACGCGTCGCGGTCGCGCTGCTCGCGCCTGGATCTACGTCGAGCATGGCGACAGTGGCGCTCATTTGCAGGTCAGGCTGTGCGGAGCCTCGTCGTAATTCGCAAAGCCCGGCACCCCATAACCGGCGGCGATCGTCACCACAGCTCCTCCGGGAGCTGGATCGAGATCCGTCCATTTCTTGAAGATCGTCGCCAGCGTCCCCTTCTGTTTCAGGCATTCGAGCCCGCGATCGAGGCGTTCGCGCAGCTCCTTGTCGGCCAGACGCACCGAATAGGCATAGACCTCGCCGTTGTTGATCGTGAAGGTCGAGGGCGCAAGCGCTGCGTTCTGCTTCGACATCCAGCCCGCCGCCGCCACATACATCATCGCCGCATCGGCCTGGCCCGACGCCACGGCGGCGGCGGCATCGCTGGTCTTGTCGAACCGGTTGATGGTCCAGCCATACTGGGCCTCGCGCTGGCTGAGCCATCGGTCGAACAAATTGCCCTTGTTCACCGCGATGGTCTTGCCCCGCAAATCGTCGATCGTCGTGATCTTGGGGCCGGCTTTCTTTGTGAGGAAGCCGTAGATGGCGTCACCATAAGGTTCCACGAACAGCATCGCCTTGGCGCGTTCCGCCGAAACGGTTGCGGGTGCAAGCACGATATCGAATTTCTTGGCGTTTAATCCAGGATAGGTGGTCGACCAGGGCTGGTCGATGATCTCGATCGTCGCACCGATCTGCTCGGACAGCGCCGCGGCGATGTCCATGTCGATGCCGCGATATTTGCCGTCGTCCCCGCTGAATGCGAAGGGCGGTAAGCCCACGTCGGAAGCGGCGGTGATCGTCTCGGCCGATGCGGCGAAGGGGACGGCCGCGACCAAGGCGGACAGGATGGCGCGTGAGGCTGCGTAACCAAGCTTGGCGATCATCTTTGATCCACTCTGTTGTTGGGCGGGCGCATCACCCTTTGCTTCCGCTTTTTCTTATATCGTAGACCGTAATACAATCTGAGCCTCGGTCAACCGACCGCCGTGCGGAGAATTTGGGCGCGACTGATGCGGGGCAATGCAGGGATCGCCGCGGCCGCTCACCATCAAACTCGCGAACGACGGGTGAGGCATGTCACCAAGAATGCTACGGAAAGCGCATTGCCGGGGCGCCGTAGTTCGCGGCAAGCGAGAGCTGCCCTGATGGCATTATTTCTTCCGGCTGCGTAAATCCTGAGCCGAGCGTGCCTGAAAGGCCGCCACCACGGCTTCGCCAGCGGCGCGGAGATGCATCTCACAGAGCTCGCGTGCGCGCGCGCCGTCCCTGGCGCGAAGCGCAGCAAGAAGGCGCGCCTCCTCCTTGACCGCTATTGCCGCGCGCTCCGGCCGCACCAGCGTAAAACTTCGCAGCCAGGCCATGCGGGCGCTCATCGTCTCTAACTGGGCCTGAAGCAGCGCGTTGCCCGCGGCTTCGCGCAGAACTTCATAAAAGACGTGCACCTGCTGGCGATGGCGCGTCGAATCGCCCCGACTCTGCGCCCTTGTCATGGCATCGACGGCCGCGGCAAGGCGATCCAGCTGTTCCGGCGTTGCGCGCTCCGCCGCCCGCAAAGCCGCAATTCCCTCAAGGGCGGAGCGCACCTCATAGAGATCGCGAACCTCCTCGGGTGTCATGCTGGCCACGATCGGACCGCGATAGGGCAGGATACGAACCCAGCCTTCCGCTTCCAGCTGGCGGAGCGCTTCGCGGACCAGCGTCCTGCTCACGCCAAGAAGCTCGCACATCTGACGCTCGACAAGCCGGGCTCCCGGCGCAAACTGTCCGTTGATGATGGCATTGCGCAAATTGCCGACGACCTGTTCGCGCAAGGCGACAGGTCTTTCCACGAGCATATCGTTCATAGCCATACTGGTATGCCGTCGGACAATCTTCGGACAGCTCGGACATAGCCGCTTCGTTGCCGGATGAAAAGGGTTCTTTCCTGTCCCGCCTGGCGCCTTTCTGTCGGCGAAACCGACGTCGGCAATATCGATGAACGAGGATTTGGCGATGTCAGACTTGAGGCTCTCGGCGCGGCGACTGCGCGCTTGGTTCAGATACTCCAGGCCACGGTTGCCGACTGGTTCATGACGACGCTGCTGACGTCGTCGCGGCGCCTCACCAGGCCTCCCGGAGAATTTCTTCAAGCTCCGAAACGTGCATCACAGCCCTCGGATTACCGCGCAGAAACCAGTCCTCCATAGCGAGTGCAGCGATCTCCGGGAGAGCGCCCTGCTGGATTCCGACATCGCGGAGGCGACGAGGCACACCAAGCGCATCGAAGAGTTGGCCGAACTTCTCGGTCAGAACTGGAATCAAGTCATCGCCTATCGCGTGCGCGAGGCCCATCGCAGCGGCCACCTTTTCATAAGCCGCCTTCGCCGCGTCTCCGTTAAACCGGACTACTGCTGGCAAGAGAATCGCGTTTGCGATGCCGTTGTCTATCTCATGACGTGATCCGATCACATGACCCATCGTCAATGCGATTCCGGCCCCCGTATGGTCGGTCCCTTTTCCACACATGATCGCCGCAAGCGTCAATTCGGTTCGCGCTGATTCCTCGTCTATCACCCTCCTCTCCTGGAAGCACTTCGCTGTGAGACGCACTGCGTGCATCAAGAGCGCATCGGACACCGGATCCCCGCGACGAGACGCAAGCCCTTCAATTGACATTACTAGCGTGTTGAGGCCCGCGCCGATGATGACTTGCGAAGGAGTTGAGCGAACCAGATCGGGATCTATGAAGACTGCCTGCGCCCGCGTCTTCGGATCGAACAAAGCACGACGCTTCTTGGCCTCGGTGTCGAAAACGGCGCTTCCGGCTTTGACGATCGCCGTGGTCGGTGTCGTCGGCACTACAAATTGAGGTATCTTAGCAGCGAGGAGCTTTGGGCTTATCAATTGACCTGTGGCATCCATCGAGGTGGAAAGAGACGCAATGTCTGCACCTTCCGCAAGTACAATGCTTGCTGCTCTCGCGGTTACGATGGCTGATCCACCTCCGACGGCAATCACGGAATCAGCTTCGAGACGTCTGAGTTCGTCTGCCGCGGAAAGAACGACATTGATCGGGCTGTGCACCCGAACGCCGGGAAAGACGCCAGCACACTTCTCCTTCAGTGCATTCCGCACACCATCGAGCAGCGGACTGCGCGCTAACGTCGACCCCGAGAAGATCACGGCCCTCCGACAATCAAGCCGATCGAGTTCGTGGCCAAGATTTGCGAGAGACCCCGCTCCCACATGGAGACGTAGCGCCGGTTCGAAATGTTGGAATGGCCGCATTTTCACTTTCCTGGTATTCAATCTGCCGCCTTGCGCTCAGCTGATGGCTCCGCCCTCTTTCGCGGCGCCACACTCGCCCCTTGCAGCTAGATGACCCCTTCCGCTTGCAGTTGATCGAGTTCCTCCTTCGTGTGACCAAGCCACGTTCCGAATATCTCGGTATTGCTGCCCCCAAGCGGCCGGCTGGGTTCGATTGGCCGTCGCGGTACACCTGCAATGTTCAAGGGTGTGTGGGGAACGTTAATCCGCCCGAGCTCTGGATGATCGATTGGTTGGAGGCTCCCCCGTGCCAGCATGTTCGCGTCGCTCATGACCTCCTTCAAATTGCGCACGGGCGCGCAGGGAACTGACCGCGCGAGCATCAAGTCGGCGGCCTCATTTTTTGTCCTGCTCCTTGTCCAAGTCTCAACCAACTCGTCTACGAGTTCGAAGTTGATAACCCGGTCGGTGCGGGTCTTTAGTCGAGGGTCGGTCTTCAAATCGGATCGACCGATCACATCGAGTATTGCCTGGAAGTGATGGTCCGCCGGAGCATTCACGACAACGAAACCGTCGGACGTCTGGTAGGCGTTATACGGAGCCACCCCTAAGCCGCCGTGCCGGTTACCGGTGCGTTCGGGCGCAGCGTCGCCACGTGCATGCAGCATGCCGTAATTTGATCCTAACGAGCAGTACGTGGCATCCTGCATTGAAACTTCCACCACTCGCCCGACGCCCGTTCGCTCTCGATCATAAAGTGCCAGCATGATCGCGGAAAACAGGTGGATGCCGGCGAAGAAGTCGCACAACGCGGCCCCAGATTTGACGGGCGGTGCGTCCGCGAAGCCCGTCGAATTGAGTACGCCACACATCGCCTGCATTACCAAGTCCATGGCCGGGTAATCGCGATAAGGACCATCACTGCCGTAACCGGAGCTTGATCCATAGATGAGGCGTGGATTGAGCTTCTGGAGTTTAATGGCGTCGAGGCCAAGTCGCTCCATAACACCGGGAGCAAAGTTCTCGACTAGGATATCGGCCTTCGGAACCATCTCGCGAAGTAGCTGCTTGCCTTTCTCGGTCTTGAGATTGAGGGTCACAGGCTTCTTATTTGAATTGAGCATCGCGAATGGATAGGCCACTCCGCCGAGGTCGCCTCGACTGCGGAGGTTTTCCCCTGTCTTCGGCTCAATCTTGATGACTTCAGCGCCAGCTAACGCCATCAGAAACGTGGCGTACGGACCGTTGTAAATTTGCGTTAAGTCGAGAACGGTGATTCCCGACAGCGGATAGCGGGGCAGGTCCGTGTCGGCTTGTTTTCCACTCGCAATCGTCATCAGGTATTTCTCCGTGGCGCAATCAATTTGTGATGATCGCTTGCTTAGAGCGTTCAGCGCAAAGCGCTGCGGTCATGGTACAATCATCTGCCCCGCATCAAGCGTGGCTATGCCAGGAACGGGGATGCCGGATGTACGCACGGCGGAGATATTGCGAGCTAATATCTCTTTCGTGAGGGGCATCGCCGCCCAACCCTGCGCCTCCGTCGCAGCCAGAAGATCAAGCGTCGAAGCATCGAGGCTAGGATACAATTTGGCCACCGCCGCTTTCACCTCTTGCGGTCGTTCTCGAACCGCTACAGCGAGATCCGCAAGGATGTCCCTCAATTTCTTGGTCAGGTCGGCATTTGCCGCCGCGAAACTCCGGGTCGTAAGGAGAATTGCGTTAATGTCCGGGGTCGATTCGCTTGGTAGTTCGCCCTTGGGTCCATTGATCCAGAGCACGGCAGTACCTTTGGCGACGGGGAGCGCCCAGAAGGGTGCGCTCGCGATATAGCCGACGATCGCGCCGCGCTCGAGTGCTGCTTGCATCGCGGCCAAGCTCATATAGGTCATGCTGAGATTTGTGCGCGCAGCTTGCATAGCGGTCTTATAAGGCACCGTACCGATTGAAGTGGCTGCTACTGAAGCGATCGCGTGGCCCTGGAGCGCCATCAACCTTTCGTTCAAGGGCGCGTTCGGCGAAACCGCGACGTTGTCGGCAAAGGCCTTCGAAACAACCAGGGACGTACCGAATCCCTGATAGGCTGTACCAATCGCGACGACGTTGTTATTGCGCGCGTAAGTGGCAATGAAGTCGGGCAACCCGACGACGATCAGGTTCATAGAACCGGCCATCAATCCGGATAGTGCGGCTGTCGACCCATCGAGGATGACGAATTTCGCTTCAAGATCGTACTTGTCGAAGAGTCCCAGTTCCTGCCCGACGCGGAGGCCGGCTGTGAGAAAGCTGCTGGAAGACAGTCCTATCGAGACTTCTCGTTTCGGTTGGGCGTACACCGTATTTGAAGCAGCCACCACGAAAGCCGCAGAAGCGAGAACTCGCATGACAGAGCGGAATTTCATTTGATCTCCTCCGGCCGCTACTTCGTATATACGAATTCTTATTCAGATATATGAATTTACTACGTTGGACCTGCGGGTCTGTCAATGGAGCGCACGGCGATTTCGAGACCGCGAGGCCGGTTTGGAACGTGAAGGCGATCGACACCGTCAACCGCGCTGGCCCCGGGACGCGCTGACAAGACGATGCGCGCTTCGCCTGCAAAAGCCACGCTCGAGTCGGTTGGCATAGCGTCGGGTAGATCGCCGACTGCGGAAGGCTGGGTGATGCCGTTGGCTGGCGCGGCAATGCGTGACACCGATCGCGGGGATATGAACATTTGGGGGCAAGCCGAACTATAGTCATGGATGGTCCCGCGCCGGCGCGCAGAACATTGGTGCTCCGCCTCGCAGGCGGGCCGGCTAGTCTTCTTCTTGGTTAGACCGTCGTATCGCTCTGGATAGAGCCCTTCGCTTCCTGCCAGCCGAGCGCGTGGGCTTCGAGCAGCTTCAATAGTAGCAGGAGGATCATGCTAATGACCATCAGCACGATGAGTCCCGCGAATACAGCAGCCGTATTGAAGAAAGAAGTCGCCTCCTTAATGTGAAAGCCTACCCCGCCTTCCGCGGCGACAAACTCACCGACGATCGCACCGATCAGGGCGTAAGGCAGTCCGATCCGGATGCCGGTAAACACCCAAACGGCCGAATACGGAATCGCAATTTTGGTCCAGATGTCCCAGCGCCGGGCGCCTAGCAACTTGGCGTTCTCGACCAAGTCACGATCGACCTGCCTGGTCCCCTGGTACGTCGTAAAGAACACCATGAAGAATACGAGCATTGCCGCGAACATGATCTTGTTGAAAGCGCCTATGCCAAACCACAAGACGAATAGAGGTGCGAGTGCGATCTTCGGCAGCGTGTAAAGCGACAAGATGAACGGCTCCAACAGATCGCCCAATCGACGAACCCACCCCAACACGAACCCAGTCAAGCCACCTGCAACGCTCCCAATCAAGAAGCCAACGCCTGCCTCCAGCAGGGTTAGCCGCAGGTCTGACGCAAGTTGTCCGGAGGAGGCCCAAGTGCCAAGCTCGATCGCAACAGCGCTTGGGCTACTCGTCCAGAATTCAGTCTGGAAAATACGCGCAATCGCTTCCCAACAGATCAGCGCAACCAGCGCTATCGCAATTTGCAGCGCCCAGTCGGCGCCCAGCCGCCGCCTCTGACCAGGATTCCGCTTCTGATCGCGGTCTTCGTCGATCTTGGACATTTCTGGCTCCTCAATGCACGTCTAGTGCCGCCCAGAGCCGCCTAAAATAGGCTCCAAACGCGGCGTTGCCCTGAATGTCGATGACATCGCGCGGACGCGGAAGGTCGATGTCCAACACGACCTTTGGTCGCCCTGGCCTCTTCGACATTACGACGACACGATCCGCCAGCGTAATCGCCTCCTGTAGGTCATGCGTAACAAACACAAACGTGGCGCCCGTCTCCTGCCAGAGTTTCAATAACTCTCCGTGCATGCGCGTCCTCAATTGAGCATCGAGGCTGCCGAAGGGCTCGTCCAAGAGGTAAATGTCCGGGCTATAAACCAGTGTGCGCGCAATCATCACGCGTTGGAGCATGCCGCCGGAAAGTTGTTTTGGATAAGCCTTTTCAAAGCCCTTCAAGCCCACTTTCTCCAGGGCCCAACGAACCTTTTCGTCCATCTCCGTCTTTGGAATTCGGCGAAACTCAAGCGGGAGACGCACATTCGCCTCGACCGTACGCCAAGGCAGGCAGAAATTCTTCTGCGTGAGATAGCCAACATCATAGTTGATACTTTCGACGAGATCTCCCTTATAGCGGACCAAGCCCTCGGCGGGTCTCAGAGTCCCGGCTACCATATTGAGAAGCGTCGACTTCCCGCAGCCGCTCGGGCCTACGATCGCCAAAAACTCTCCACGCTTGACGGACAAGGTCGTCGGGCCCATTGCATGAAAGTTTGCGAACCGCGCAACAACACCTTGAAATTCGATCGCGTTCTCCCGATCGACGGGCGCTGCAGTCTTCAATGCCTCCAGAGCGCTCATCTTTGCTGCCCTCCCTATGTAGATCTGATTGTTTCGGTAGTTTGTTCGCGCTACGGGCCTTCGTCGTCGATTCTGCACTTCCGATGCACGAGTTGATTACGCCGTCCGCTTTGCCGGGACTCCCGTCGGAATTTCGCTGCCGCTTCGATAACGGTACACCGCTGAACCTGTTGCCAACAGAATGCCCGCATCCGAGCGCACCTCCGCATTAGAAAAGAACACCTTTCTTCCGCCCGAGATACGGTTGCCGATCGAGATCACCCTGCCAGCTCGGCTCTGTCCCAAGAAATTGGAAGTCAAGGACAGAGTCGTGCCGTAACGCTTGTTGCCCTGTACCGGACAATACAATCCCGACAAGCCCGCGGCATGATCAAGCAGCGCAGCCAACACACCGCCGTGAACGACCCCCGATCTGTTCAGATGATGCGCCTGAAGCACGAGAGCGACGCGAGCATAACCGTCCCGCCATTCCTCGACAGCTGTGTTCAACCATCTTAGAAATGGGCTGTCGCTACGACGCGCGTCTTCATCTTCAACCACAGGCGCCTCTCTCCGAAATATCAAACGACGCTCCAATAGGAGACCTCACGGAATCGGCGCGGGCCATGGCGTCCCGATACGCGACTCTGTCGCCTGAACCATATCATCGGCGTCCTCCTTGAGAAGAAATCCGTCCTCCAGATTTTTCATCGCGACATCCCGGACCTTTTGAACATAGTCATCGTGGGTCGGATAAAGCGATGCGACCTTCTCTTGGCTGAATGGCTCGTTAGAGCCATACAGGTTGCAGCACGACTCCCCGCCGTTCGATCCTGTGTTCGTAGCGATTGGTACATCGACGGCGGCGGGCCTACCTTCGAGAAAATACTCCGTCTCGAGATATCCGCGGCGTGACAAATCGAATTTCGGTTCCGACGCCAAATGCGAGTAATCGTGCGCAAGATCAGCGCCGGGTGGCATTGCCGCAAGAATCGGGCCTATGACGCCAGGCACCTGTGCTCCCACCGAACCCGAAAGCATCACCGAAGCGAAGAGTATTGCCGCAAACTCGCGGCCACACCTAATCCCTAGTCCGGGCATGCCATTTCTCCCTTAGCGCGCTAGATTATTGTCCAGCGTCAATTGCTAGTCAGAGAGCCCTAGTTCAATTGCGCTACATTGCTTGTGTATTGAACTGATTGCTGCCTGTGCTCTGGCTCGAAGCGACGGTTTGTCAATTTTGCCGGTTTGGTTAGTCGGCAAAGGCTCGGTCTGAAGGCTCCATCGGCTCGGCATCGCGAATGACGGCAGGTTGTCCCGTAGCTGTTGCTTGAGTTGTTCTACGGTCGCTTCGTCCTTCAGCACAACGAATGCCATGACCTCCTCGCCGAGATCGGGATGTGGCACTCCTATCACTGCCGCCTCCGCCACGACCGGCAGCGTCGTCAGCGCCTTCTCTACCGCGGCCGGCGCTATGTTTTCGCCGCCGCGGATGATGATGTCCTTGGTACGACCGGTGATCCAAAGTAGTCCGTCGTCGTCGATTCGTCCCAAGTCACCTGTATGAAGCCAGCCCTCTGCGTCAATCGGTGAATTGGTCGTGCCGTAGTAGCCGGACATCTGGGTTGGCGAACGCACCAGAATCTCTCCATCCGGCAGGCCTTCGCGCGGATCCACCCTGATTTCGACCAGTGGCAGAGGTCTGCCCGCTGAGCCTGGCCGTTTTGCAGTGCTCGCTCCAGAGGCTGCGGTCGCTTGGCCAGCGTTTTCACTCAGGCCGTAACCAACGGCGATACGCGCCTCTACACCTGGTAGCTTCTCATGAATGCGCCCCAGTAGTTCGGCATGCACGGGTGCGCCGCCCATCCCGATCGCTCGCAAACTACTGAGATCGCGTCGTACTGCGTCCGGGTGACCGAGAAGGCGATTCACGACAGTCGGTACTACGGCTGTCCAACGAGCGACGCGATGCCGCTCAATCAGCGCCAAAACCTCGGCTGCTTCAACGCGACCGCTCGGAAAAACGAGCGTATTGCCGACAGTGACGCTCCGCAGCAGGACATGTGGTCCCCCAATGTGGAACAGCGGACCCGTGTGGAGGCAGATTTCACCAATTGTCTCATTGAACTTGTAGGGCAACTGACGCGTGACATTGAGCATCATCAACATCGACGCGAGGAATGTTCGATGTGACAGCACAACTGCCTTGGCTCGTCCCTCGGTGCCGGAAGTGAATATTATGACGGCCGGGGAGTTCTCGTCTGGCTTGCCTCCGACTGCCCCCGGACTCGCAGAAGTTGGCGTGACGAGGGACTTCTCGTCCAACTCCCACTGTCCGCGACGCCATCCGCTTGGCATTCTCGACGCCCCGCGCTGATCGGCAAGTACCAGTGTGGGTTCCAGCAAGGACAGCGCATACGCGAGGTCGCCCTCACTCCACCACGCATTGCCCAATACAGGCACAGCGCCCATCTGTATGCAGGCCCAAAAATTGACCACCCAATCCGGACTATTCCAGCCCAAGATCAGCACGTGCTGGCCTGGTTTGACTCCGTCTTCGACGAGTGTCCGTGCTTTGGCTGCGCTCGCAAGCCGCATATCGCGGAAAGTAAGAATGCGTTCGCCTTGAATGACATAAGGTCGCTCATCCCAGCGGTCCGCAAACGGAAGCAATTCGTCGATGTGATGCGGCCGGTTTGCGTACATCTTAAACGGTACGCCGGCGATCTCCTCCACTTCGATCTGATCACCCCAGAAGATCGCTGCCTCAGACATATCGTTGCTCCTTTGAGCGCGATTCGGATATCTTCCGTGCAGGTTGAGCGCCTCGGTCGATCCGCCGCCCGCGCCAATCCACGATGCGACGCTTCCATTTGCGGTAACATCCCTGGAAGACAATGCTGCGTTGCTCGCGACCTGTTCGCACTTGTTGCCGGCCACTGGCATGTCTTCTAACTGTTGTTAGTTGTCGTTGCTAAGTCCCGCAGTGGAAGCCGTATTGTCGCTGTTCCCGGCATCACGTTCTGCCCGCGCTGGTTGGTGGCCCAGGTGTCGACCTGTACGACATGATCGCCGTCAGCATCGATTTCCTTTGCCACAACGCGCCCGCTAAGCTTTACGACGTCGGAGAGATAAACGTGGCTGCGATACTGAGATGTGGCGCGCTTTATTGTTCCTGCATCGCCCATCCAGTGAGTGAGCGAGTGGACTTGCCAGCAGGTCCGCTGGATGCCCACGTCGTAAGCAGCTTGAGCCCCCTGAAAGCGGGCGGCATAATCGTTGTAATGCACTGAATAGACGGGCTCGAGTGCAAGAGTGGATGGATCCCGAAATGCCCATTTCGGGTGCTTGCGATAGTTCTTCAGGGAAACCTTATGCGCTGAAAGCCGCGGGATTGGGGCTGCCCCGGCGCAGACGAAAGCAATCTCATCGGTCAGGCCGATTGGGCCTTTGGTTATCGTGTCGAGTTCGTGACCGACATCTACATCCTCCCAGAACCGCGGCGTCGCACCGCGCTCCTTCTCAGCGAGGATGCTGGATTCGATCTCCGCAATCTGCTCCTCTGTCCACGGATGCGGAAGCTGGATCTTGCGGCTCTCTCGCCGGGCCTGCATTTCCGTACGCTCAAAGCGCATACGCGAGCAAATGAATTTCGCGACTAGTTCGTTGTTCTGATTCCAATACTCCTGCCGCACATAATCCTTGATGCGGCGACCGCCGAATTTGCTGTCGACCGGATCGTCAAATCCGTCAAACCAGACTTTTGCCTTGATCTGATCGCCCTCGCGGATCGGCTGGAAGAAGTCGAGGATGGTTTCGACGTGGAAGCCTCCGAGTCCCGGCCAGCCGAACTGTACCGAGGCCAGGCAGGCAAATATGAAGCTTGGTGGCGCAACCAATCGACCAAAGTGTGTTCGAGACGCATAGACGGGATCGGTCCACAGCGGGTTATCGTCGCCGATACCCTCGCAGAAGCGCAGGATCGCGAGCCGAGTAGCATGTTCGTTGTTCACGCAACCGTCGGTGCGCAGCTCGGTGCCGATCATTCCGCGCATCTTGGCAAATAGCTCGTCGGTAAACTTACCGCGCGCCAATTCGTTGGTGAATTCTTCCGTCTCGAGCATGCCTCCTCCTTCGTATATACGAATTCTTATTCGCTATTCTGAATGGCTATAGCGGGCATCGACCAGCCGTGTCAAGGGCGCTTTGGCGCGGTTCGTGCGTCTCCGAGATCTTCGAATCGAGAAGCTGCGATCGATCTTCTTGATTCAGGTTCGTCAATCTCTTTGAACGCAACCTTCGAAAGATGATATCAACGAGGTCAATTCGTCTTTGCGGAGTATCCGATCAATGCCTAAGGAGGCTAAACGTAAGCTGGCGACGCGTCCCGCGCCCGAGCCGCCAACTCATCGAACAGTTGATCGGGTCACGCGCATTCTTGAAGAAGTGGTCTACAAGCCTGGCATCGCTTTTGCCGAACTCGCTCGAGCGCTCAATGCCCCACCGAGCTCGGTCCACGGCTTCGTTCGCGGATTGTTGGCCAAGGGATGGCTCTACGAAGAACAGCGTGGCTTCTACCTGGGCCCGGCGGTATATGGATTGACGCTCGTCAGCGGTCATATTCGCGCCGGCCTCGTCACGCACGCAGATCTCGTTGCGCTGCACGAAAAAACTGGTGTGCCTGTATTTCTGGGTGTCGCGGCAGGCGACCAGTTGATCTACATCGCAGAAGCTGGCGGAGACGCTCTGTCCGCGGTGGAGTCTCGTTCAAACATTCGCCGCACTTTGCTAACTACGGCGGGCGGCAAGGCATTACTGGCCGCGCGGCAGGACGCCGATCTTCAGGCCTATATCCGGCGACGAAATCCGGATGAGACGGAGGCCGTCGATGCGTTTTTGAGCGAGTACGAGGAAATCAGGAGAACTCGGATTGCGGAAAACGTGCGATTGTCGGGTACACGGTCCGCTCTCGGGACAACCGTCCGCAATCAGCGCGGAGAGGTCGTAGCATCGGTCACTCTCGTTGGACCCACCCGAGATATACAACCGCGCAAGCAGAAATTACGGCAAGTATTACTTCAGCACGTCGACGCGTGGTCACAACGTTCGCTGACCCCCAGGGAGGCGGTGTGACGTTCAGGGCATCATTCCAATTCGATCATGACGGTCGGCAAGGATGTCTGATCTTGTTGGCATGACAAGGGAACGTGCTTCGCCCGTCGGTGAGTACCCCAGTCGCACTCAGTTCCGTTGTGTTTCTGCATGGAATAAGGGCTCTGACTCACATCTGATGATTTTTTCCGCCGTCCACCTCGAAGAAGAGAGTGAAGGACGCGATGTCCGCCTCCGGCCTGAACGCAACGACCTCGAGATCGGCGACCGTCACCCTCGTCGATTGCAGCCGCCGCAGCGTCTCCCGCAACAGCGGCGCATCGTCCATCAGGCAATAGGCAATCCCGCCAGGCGTCGCCGGCAACAACCTGAGCCCGACTTTGTCGTAGCAGCAGCGGGCCGCCACCTCGATCAGCTCGGGCGGCGCGAGCTCGAGTGCGGTCAACGCGGCAAGCGAGAAAATCGCCATCAGCCGAAATCGGCAATGCGGGCGTCGAGCGCGAACATGCCCCGATAGACTTCCGGCTCGCTTGCCTGGCCCAGGATTTCGGGTGCAATCGCGCGCGCCTGGTGCAAGGCACCCCGCAACGAGGCCGCGTCGAGCGCCTCGATCAGCAAAAGCCCCGCGAAAAAGCCCTCGTCCTTCCGCATGCCCTTTTCGGCTGTTTGCACCGATGTCCGCGCTTCGTCGGTCGTCCCAATCTGCACGGCGGCGACCCCGTCGCACGCGACGAGCGCCTCAGCCAGCTTTTGCGGGTCTTTTGGCAATGTCTCGATCCGCAGCGCCATGATGGTGGCCCCCTCGCCCCGCCCAGCGCGCACGACCATGGTGCCCCCGCCCCGCATGAAATTGCCGAGCTTTGGCATGATGCGCTGCGACCATGGCGTCGGTGCGTTGAGGCGCGCCAGATAGGCCTCGCCGTCGAGGACCTCGGGCGCGTCCAGCTCGTACAGGATGAAGAAGCGGTTGATGTCGTCCCTTGCCGCGCGAAAGACACGCGTTGCCAGGAAGCCCCTGGTCGTGACGCGCTCGGTCGTGTGCTCGCGCGTCAGCCAATGCCGGTAATCGGTCAGATCGGGCGCCGCGACGTCGCTCCAGATGGCAAGAAATCCCGCTCCACGCATCCCGCTCTCCCCTTAGCTTACGCCTTGCCGGCGGCGGCAAGCCCGTGAAGAGCCGGCGGAATCGTGTCAGGCAATCGTCCGAGCTTTTGGACGGCCGCCAGCATCGCGGCGAGATAGCCGTATGGGCCGAGGCCACAAATGACGGCCGTGCAGGCGCTCGACGTGATCGAATGACGGTGAAGCTCGTCGCGCGCATGGATGTTGGAGATATGGAGCTCGATCTTCACGCCTTCAAAAATCTTCAGTGCATCAATCAACGCGATCGAGGTGAAGGAATAGGCTGCCGGGTTGATGATGATCGCGTCCGCCTTGCCATGAGCGGACTGGATCAGGCCGACGAGCTCGCCTTCCATGTTGGACTGATGGAACGAGACCGACGCGCCGAGCTGATCGGCCAGCGCCTGGCAGTTCGCCTCGATCTCCTGCAGCGTCGTCCGGCCGTAGATGTGCGGCTCCCGGATGCCGAGAAAATTGAGATTGGGCCCATTGAGGATCATGATGTTCGCGGCCATTGTCCCTACTCCGTTCCGTTGTTTCCGATACGGCTAGCCGCCGAACCATTTCGCTGGGATCGTCACCAGTCCCGGGAATAATACCATCGCGAACAGGACGATCAGTTGCGCGATCATGAAGGGCCAGACGCCCTTGATGATGTCGTCCATGCTGATCCTGGAAACACCGCAAACGACGTTCAGCACCACGCCGACTGGCGGCGTGATCAGGCCAATGGCATTGTTGATGATGAAGAGCACGCCGAAATAGACGGGATCGATATGCGCGGCCTTGATGATCGGCATCAAAATCGGCGTCAGGATCAGGATCGTCGGCGTCATGTCGAGCGCCGTTCCGACGATCACCACCACGACCATGATCGCGAGCATCAACAATGTGTTGTTGCCCATGAACGGCTTCAGGAGATCAACTACCTGTGCGGAAATCTCCGATACGGTGATGAGCCAGGAGGACACCAGCGCGGCCGCGACCAGGAACATCACGATGCTCGTCGTCACCGCGGAGGAAACGAACACCTCGTAAAGCTGCGACAGCTTCAATTCACGATAGATGCAGGTCGCCACGAACAGCGCATAGACGGCGACGACGACCGCAGCTTCCGTGGGCGTGAAGATACCGAAACGCAGACCGACCACGATGATAACAGGCAGCATCAGCGCCCAGAACCCGTCGATGACGGCCTTCATCATCTCGGACAAGGAGGCTCGCGGCGGCGGCGTCAGGTTTTCCTGCCGCACCACCCACGCCCAGGCGAAGCAGAGTCCGGCCCCGAGCAGCAGCCCGGGCACGATACCCGCCAGAAACAGTTTTGAGATCGAGACGCCGGCGGCGACGCCGAAAATGACGAACCCGATGCTGGGCGGAATGACGGGAGCAATGATGCCGCCGGCCGCCACGAGACCCGCCGCATAGGACTTCTTGTGTCCAGCCGCCACCATCATCGGCACCAGAAGGGATGCAAGCGCCGCGGCGTCGGCCGCGGCCGAGCCCGACAGCGAGGCGAGAATGCAGGACGCCAGGATCGTGACGTAACCAAGTCCGCCGCGAAAATGCCCGACTGCAACGAGCGCGACATTGACGATGCGCTTGGCCAGGCCGCCCTTGTTCATGACCTCACCCGCCAGCATGAAGAAGGGAATGGCCATCAGCGGAAAGCTGTCCGCGCCATTGATGACGTTCTGCGCCACGATCTGGGCATCGAACATGTCGATCGTGCTCATCAAGGCCACGCCGCAGACGATCAGCGCGAAGGCGATTGGCATGCCGAGCGCCATGGCGCCCAGCAGCGAGAACGTGAAGACGGCTATCGTCATGGCATGGTCCTGGTAGTTTGCAGGATGCGAGTGCCAAACGGCAAGAATCGGCGCGGCGACATCAGTGCTCTTCCGATTCCTTGATGGCCACCATGTCGGCTTCGCTGGCCTGCCCGGTGAAGACACGGAAGAGGTCGTAGAAAAGGATCACCGCGGCGGACACGCCGAACACCACGCCGACGGCGTAGAAGATACCGAGCGACAGGCCGGTCGCCGGCGCCCGATCGTCGATGTTGATGATGGTCTGACGCCAGCTGCCCGAGAGCAGCAGCCAATCGGCAAACAGCATCAGGCCGTAGTTGATGACGAAGCAGATGCGCTTGCCGTAGGCTGGCAACATCCGGACCAGACTATCGACGCCGAGATGGGCGTGCTCGCGCAGCGCGACGATGGCGCCAAGGAAAGTGAGCCAGACCAGCAGCCAGCGCGACAGCTCCTCGGAAATCGTGATGCCGGAGTTGAAGCCGTAACGCAGAACGACGTTGCCGAAGACGAGGACCACCATGACCGCGAGACAGGCGGCAATGACGGCCTTCAGGAAGCTGCAATAGAGGTCGAGAGCGCGCGCCATGAGTGACTTCCAGCCGAATGTGGGGTGTGAGCCGGCCATGGGCCGGCTCCGGCGCCTGCGTGATGAAGAAGTCGACTACTTCACATCCTTGCGAATGCGCTCGACTTCGTCGTGGAAGAGCTTCACCGTCTCGGGGCGAAAGCTGGCAGAAATCCTGTCCGCGACCGGCTGCGACGTCTTGCGCATGCGCTCGGTCTCCTCGGGGGTGATCGCGTTGTACTGCATGCCCTTGGCCTGCAATTCCGCCAGCGCCTTCTCGGTCTGAATGCGCGTCTGCTGCTTCTGGTAGCCGCGGCTCTCTTCATAGGCTTCGCGCATCAGCCGCTGCTCGGTCGGTGACAGCTTGTCCCAAAAGATCTTGCTCACCAGGATAATGTTCAGGGTGAAGGTGTGATTGGTGGCGGAGACGTATTTCTGCACTTCGTAGAACTTGTTTGACAGGATGACCGTGTAGGGATTCTCCTCGCCGTCGACGGTGCGGGTCTCCAGCGCCGAATACAGCTCGCCGAAAGCCATCGGGACCGGATTGGCTTTGAAGGCGCCGAAGGTCTCGAGATAGACTGGGTTCGGAATCACGCGAAGCTTGAGCCCGCTGAAATCCTCGAGCTTGGTGATGGGACGGGTGCTGTTGGTGACGTTGCGGAAGCCGAGGCCCCAATAGCCGAGACCGATCAGACCTTTCGACGGCAAGGTATCGAGCATCGCCGTGCCGAATTTGCCGGTGGCGAGCGCGTCGGCCTGCTCGGTCGTGTTGAACAGGAACGGGAAATCGACAAGGCCGAATTCGGGAATGACGGTCGCGAGCGATGTCGTCGAGGCCGACAGCATCTCCTGGGTGCCGCCGCGCAGCGCGGATTGCTGCTGCAACTCGTTGCCGAGCTGGGAGGCCGCGAACTCGCGGACCTTCATCTTGCCCCCGCTCTTGGCCAGCAGGATCTCGGCGAATTTCTGCACGCCAAAGCTGACGGGGTGATCGGTGTTGTTCAGGTGGCCCCACCTGATCGTCCGCTCCTGAATGTCATCCGCGGCGGATGCGCCGGCCGTCAACGCCACGCAGATCGCCGTCGCTGACAGCGCCCGTACCCACAAGCTCATCGTTTCCTCCCTGTTCCCACGGGCACGAACGGCGG
Organism: Bradyrhizobium sp. GW821-FHT13H05; assembly: GCF_058804065.1. NCBI lineage: Bacteria > Pseudomonadati > Pseudomonadota > Alphaproteobacteria > Hyphomicrobiales > Nitrobacteraceae > Bradyrhizobium > Bradyrhizobium sp. GW821-FHT13H05. Next base: position 595,398 of record NZ_JBXAPO010000004.1, read on the forward strand.
CTTAAGCGCGCTTGTTTTCCATGCCCTCAGTTGATTTACACATCATACATATATTCCGGCGTCAAACTATATTATCAATTTCATATGAGATTTCGATAGACCTCTGATGTTTGGATTCTGCTATAGTGCTGGCAACATTGATGGTTCGGCCGTCCGACATGCGGCGGGCGATGTGGACGAGCGGGATCAGACGGCATGACGGCACTCGAGGAACGGCCTTTGTCGGCGGGCGACAGCGGCTATCAGCGCATCAGGTCCGACATCATTTTCGGCGTGCTGACGCCCTCCGGGCGCCTCAAGCTCGATGCCATGAAGGAGGATTACGGCGTCAGCATCTCGACGTTGCGTGAGATCCTCAATCGCCTGACGTCAGAAGGTTTCGTGGTGGCCGAAGGCCAGCGCGGCTTCGAGGTAGCGCCGATCTCGATCCAGAACCTGCGCGAGCTCGCCGATCTGCGCATCCTGCTCGAGCATCATGCGATGGCCGAGTCGTTCCGCGCCGGCGATGTCGAATGGGAAGGCCGCGTGGTCTCGGCGCATCACAAGCTGGCGGCGACCGAGCGCACCGTTCTCGCCGAGGGCGACGATCCCGAGCTGCGCAAACGCTACGACGGAGAATTCCACCAGGCGCTGATCTCGAGCTGCGGCTCACGCGAGTTGATGCACACGCACGCCATCGTATTCGACAAATATTTCCGCTACGCGCTGCGCTATCGCGGCACGGAGACGATCAACCAGCACAAGGCGCTGCTGGAATGCGCGCTGAAGCGGGACATCAAGAGCGCCCGGGCCGTATTGAGCGAGCACATCAATGGCTGCGTCGCGCATGCCCTGTCCTCCTGGAAGGACGTCTGAGCGCCCTCGCCTGCCAAGCAGAAGCAAATCGTCGACGCAGAAGAACGATCAATGCACGCCAACATTCCATTTTCCACGGCCAGGCTCGACGGCTTGCTCGATGATGCCGGCATCGACGTCGTGGTCGTGACGTCGAAGCACAACATCCAGTATCTTCTCGGCGGGTACCATCACTTCCAGTTCGACTACATGGAAGCGATCGGCATCAGCCGGTTTCTGCCGATCTTCGTCTATGTGAAGGGCGACCTGGACAAGTCGGCCTATATTGCCAACCGGAACGAGCGGGACAGCGTCCAGAACCGAACCAGCGCCGGCTATTGGATGCCGCCGGTCGTGTTCGGATCGTCCACCTCGGTCGAGGCGATGACGCTCGCGCTCAAGCGTATCAAGGCTATCGCGACACCCGCGCTTCGTGTCGGCGCCGAGCTGTCGTTCCTGCCGACTGACGCGGCAGACGTGCTGCGCAGGGAGCTACTGGATTGCCAACTCGTCGAGGCGATGCGGCCGCTGGAGAAACTGCGGTCGATCAAGACCGCGGCCGAGCTGGAGATTCTCCGTGAGGCGTCCGAGCGCGTGGTCGCGTCGATGACGGACGCGGCCAGCCGTACCCGCGCCGGTCAGAGCAAGCGCGAGATTATCGATCATCTGCGCCACGCGGAGCTGTCGCGCGACATGATCTTCGAATACGCGCTGGTGACGATGGGAACGAGCCTCAACCGGGCGCCGTCCGAGCAGCGCCTCGAGCCCGGCGATATCGTCTCGCTGGATTCGGGCGGGAACTATCGAGGCTATATCGGCGATCTCTGCCGGATGGCCGTGCACGGGACACCGAACCGCGAGCTTGTCGATCTGCTCGCGGAGATCGACCAGATCCAGCAGGCGGCCCGCGCTCCGATACGAGCGGGTCTTATCGGTACCGATATCTACACCGCCGCGAACGAAGCGCTCGCGCGATCCGCCCACGGCAAGCAGATGCACTTCGTCGCCCATGGCATGGGCATCGTCAGCCACGAAGCGCCGCGCCTGACGGCGAACGGCCCCATTCCGTATCCCGCCGACGACGCCAACGCGCCTCTGGAGGCTGGCATGGTCATCTCGATCGAAACGACGCTGCCGCATCCGCGGCGGGGCTTCATCAAGCTGGAGGATACGATTGCCGTGACGCCGGACGGTTATCAGGCCTTTGGTGACGACGCCCGCGGCTGGAACCGGATTCCGGCATGACTGTGAACTCGATTTCCCCTGGCAAAGTCGAGACCGCCGTCAGCAGCGCAGACATTCTCGGCGAGACGCCCTTGTGGTGCGACCAGTCCCGCAGGCTGTGGTGGGTCGACATCGACGGCAGGCTGCATCAATCTTTCGATCCGGCGACCGGCGCCCATCACGTCACGTCCTACGATTGCCAATTCCTCGGCAGCCAGGCCCTGACGGCAGACGGCTCGCATCTGCTCGCGCAGGATCTGACGCTCCACCATCGTCAGGCCGTCATCGAGGTCGAACGTGGCCTGGACAACCGTCTCAATGACGGCCGCGTGGACGCGCGCGGCCGCCTGTGGATCGGCACTATGGACAACCAGCTGCATCGTCCGAACGGCGCGCTGTATCGCGTGACCGGCGACGGTCAGGTGGCGCACATCTTCGACGGCGTCATCGTGACCAACGGCATTGCGTTCTCGCCAGACAATCGCACGCTCTATTTCACGGACACACGGCGATACTGTACGTGGATGTTCGACTTCGATCTCGATGATGGCGTGATCCGGAACAGACGCTTGTTTGCGGACTACAGTGCCTCGAAGGAAAGACCTGACGGCGCGTGCATTGATGTAGCCGGCGGACTATGGACGGCTTTCTTTTCGGGTGGCCGGATTGTCCGCTATCGGCCGAACGGGCAGATTGACACCGTTGTCCCGATGCCTGTGACCAGTCCGACGTGCCTGTGCTTCGGAGGAAATGATCTCAAAACGCTGTTTGTGACGACGGCCAGAAAATTCCTGGATCCGCAGCAGCTGAGCATCGAACCCCACGCCGGTCATGTTCTTGCCATTCACGGCGTCGCGCAGGGCCTTCCGGAGCATCGATTCTCGTTCAGTTCGTTCTGACGCCCGCAAGGTTTGTGGCGATTGCACAATGCCGATCAGGATAGTGTTCAATCCTCGGCGGTATTGAGCGTATCCGAAGCGCTGAAGCCTGATCAACCGCAAACCGCCAATATCTCAGTCTCGCTTATCCCATGGCGGCTCCGGACGCCACGCATCGAGCAACGCGTCGATAAAGGTGCGCACCTTCGGGGACAGGTGCCGACTCGACGGATAGACGGCGCGGATTGGAGGGCCGTCGGCATCAACCCCCTCGAGCACAGGAACCAATCGACCGGCACGCAGATCGTCACTGATCAGGAACGTGGCAAGGCGCGCGATCCCGTATCCCGCAAGCGTCGCGTCGCGCAGCGCTTCCGCGTTCGTTGCGGCGAAGCGGCCGCTGATCGCGACGGATCGGGATTGCCCGTTCTCGCTGAAGCGCCATTCGACGGGCCGGCCGCCATGGACGAAGGCGAGGCAGCTATGGTCGCCTAATTCCTCAATGGCCTGTGGCGGGCTTCTGCCGGCGAAATACGAAGGCGATGCGCAAGTCACCAGACGATGCGGCGCCAGCTGCCGGGTCATCAGGCGCGAGTCCTCGCTTCCGCCGATCCTGATCGCGAGATCGACGCCCTCGTCGATGAGATCGACGTAACGATCGCCAAAGGAGGCACTGACCGAAATCTCCGGCCATTTGCGCATGAAGGCATTGAGGACTGGCAGCACGTGCAATCGCCCAAATGAGACGGGAAGATCCAGCCGGAGTCGTCCGCGCGGCGCTTGCGAATGACTGAGCATCGCCATCTCCGCTTCGTCGAGATCGGCGAGGAGCCGCACGCAGCGCTCATGAAAGGCCGCGCCCTCCCCGGTCAAGGAGACGCTACGCGTGGTTCGCTGGAGCAGTCTCACGCCGAGCCGATCCTCGAGCCGAACGATGCTTTTTCCGACGGCCGATCGCGAAAGCCCGATGCGTTCGGCAGCAGCCGTGAAGCTCTTGGCTTCCGCGACATGGACGAAGACGCTGATGTCCTTCATGCGGTCGATGGCCATTCTGCCGCCTCCCTCTCGTGTCGTCGCGTTCGTTGGGCGAGACTTCTTCTTTTTCTTTGTAGAATGGGCCAATTAGGGCGCTTCATTCCCCAGTGAAGGGAAATCACTGCATATTGTGGCTCCAAGGCGTCTATTCTAACCTTTTGGAACCGGCAGCTCCAGTGTGGGGACCAAAATTCCCCTTCTCGGAACAGTTTCGACCGGTAACAAAATAAGGAGCGGGCAACCCCCTCCGTCTAAAAAGGGAAGAGCGCCCCGTGAAGGCAGTTCGCTATTACGGACGGAAAGACATTCGTGTCGAACCCGTCGCTGAACCCAAGGAGATGGGCGCCAACCAGCTCCTGGTGAAACCGCTGTGGACCGGCATCTGCGGCACCGACCTCCACGAATACATTGCGGGGCCCATCGTCACGCCTGCGTCGCCGCATGTGTTCACCGCAGCGACCTTGCCGCAGATCCTCGGCCACGAATTCTCGGCGGAAGTTCTGGATGTTGGCCGCGACGTGACGCATGTCCGGCGCGGCGATCGCATCTCGGTGCAGCCACTGGTGATGCCGATGAACGACTATTACAGCCGGCGCGGCCTCAATCATCTCAGCGAGAAAATGGGCTGCGTCGGCCTTAGCTGGGCGTGGGGCGGCATGTCCGACCTCGCCGTCATCAACGACTACAACGCGATCAGAGTACCCGAGTCCGTCAGTGACGAGGAAGCCGCGATGATCGAGCCGGCAGCCGTTGCGCTCTATGCGGTGGACCGCGGCGGCGTCCAGGCCGGCAGCACCGTCCTGATTGCGGGTGCAGGCCCGATTGGCGCGCTGACGATCCTGTGCGCGCATGCGGCCGGCGCCGCCAAAATCTACGTGTCCGAGCCCAATGCATCGCGGCGGCAAACGATCGAGAGCTGGGGCATCTGTGCCGGGGTCTATGATCCCAAGACCACAGACGTGGTCGCACGCGTCAAGGAGCAGACCGAAGAGAATGTCGGCGTCGACGTCGCCATCGAGTGTGTCGGCAACGAAAGCGCACTGAACACCTGCGTCGAAGCCGTGCGCCGGCGCGGCGTCGTGGTCCAGGCCGGCCTGCATGTCGGCAAGGCCTCGACCGACCCGATGCTGTGGGCACTGAAGGACATCACCATCGAGGCGACCTGGTGTTATCCCATCACGATGTGGCCGCGCATCATCGGGCTCGTCGAGTCCGGCAAGCTACCGATCTCGAAGATCATCGACGGCCGCATCCGTGCCGAGGACGTCGTGTCGAAGGGCTTCGATGTCCTCACCGCGCCGAGTAACAACAAGCTGAAGATACTCGTGTCGACGCAACTGGCGGCGCCGTCGTGAGACGGCGCCAGAACCGGGGTTGATTGGTTAGAGCGACGCTCAAGTCGCCATGATCACGAAGATCAAAGGGGAGGACTACCAATGAGAGCCAACATCGCGAGCTGTCTGTTGCTGGCCGGCCTGGCCGTAGCGATACCGAACGCCGCACGGGCGCAATATTCCGGTGCGCCACGCACGTTCCTGTTCAACCCGGCGCTCGACGTCTGCATTCGCGACACCGCGAAGTTCAAGAAGGCGCCGCCCTATGTCATCGGCTTTTCCAATGCCGGCCTCGGCGACAGCTGGCGCGTGGTCGGCCTGCACTCGCTCCAGAAAGCTGCGCATGACCACGCCGACGTGGTGAAGAAACTGCTGATCACCGATGCCGGCCACGACGATGCGAAGCAGGTCGCCGACATCCAGGACCTGGTATCCCGCGGCGTCGACCTCCTGATCGTCAGCGCCAATACCTCGCAGGCGCTCGATCCTGCCGTCACGCAGGCGAGCGAACGCGGCATCCCGGTCGTGATGGTGGACCGCCGGGTCGATTCCGACAACTTCGTCACCTTCGTCACCGCCTCCGACGCGATGATGGGCCGCCTGTTCGCGCAGTGGATCGTCGAGAAGCTGAACGGCAAGGGCAATGTGATCATCCTGGGCGGGCAGGCCGGCTCCAGCCCGAACGAGAACCGCGTCAAGCCCGCGATGCAGGTGTTCTCGGCCAATCCCGGCATCAAGATCCTGGAGACCGTCTACTCCGACTGGAGCCCGGTGAAGGGCAAGCAGGTGATGCAGGCGATGATCGCCAAATACGGCCACAGCATCAACGCGGTGTTCGCGCCGCATGGATTGCAGGTGCCAGGCGCGATCGAGGCCTTCCTCGAAGCCGGCTGGAAGGGCAGCGAGATTCCGCCGATGACCTCGGCCGACATGAACGGGCCGATGAAGATGGCCATCAAGAACAAGTTCCCGCTGCTCGACATCGACTATCCGCCGGCGATGATGGGCACGGCGCTCGACGTTGCCTTGAAAGTCCTGTCCGGCGCCTCGGTCCCCTGCGTCTACACCATCAACAGCAACATCGTGCTGACCCACGGCGATGAGACGTCCTCGATCCCGAAGCCCGACATGTATGCCGAACAGCACATCGTGCCCGATGGTCCCGACGACATGCTGGTGTCCGGCGGCATGGGCCCCGGCTACAATCCGAGCACGTTCAAGATCGACTATCCGCACTGAAGCGCGAGCATTTGGCGTACCGGCCCGGCCGATGCGCCAACGGGGTAAGAATCGGGGCAAGACCAGCCGCATGCTCACGCTCAAAGGCATTTCCAAGAGTTTTCCCGGCGTACGCGCCCTCGGCGGCGTGAACCTCGAGGTTCGGCCCGGCGAAATCCACGGCCTGCTCGGCGAAAACGGCGCCGGCAAATCCACCCTGATCAAGATCATCGCCGGCGCGATTGCGCCCGACGAGGGCGAGATCATCTTCGCAGGTCACCCCGCGAGCTGGTCGTCGCCGCGCGAGGCAAAACTCGCCGGAGTCCACGTCGTCTACCAGGAATTCGCACTGTTCCCGCAACTGTCCGTTGCCGAGAATATTTTCCTCGGCAACGAACGGCGCAACGCGCTCGGCATGGTCGATCACCGGCGGACACGAAAGGAGGCGGCCGAACTGATGCGCAAGCTCGGCATCTCTTTCGATCCTCGCGCGACGGTGGCGTCGCTCTCGATCGCCGACCAGCAGATGGTCGAGATCGCGCGCGCCATGACGCACAATGTGCGCCTGCTGATCCTCGATGAGCCCACCGCCGTGATCGCCGGGCGCGAGGTCGCATTGCTGTTCGAGCGCCTGCGCCGGCTGCGCGAAACCGGCGTCTCCGTTCTCTTCATCTCGCACCGTCTCGACGAAGTCTTCGCGTTGTGCGATCGCGCCACGATCCTGAAGGACGGCCGTCTGGTCGGGACCACGGATACCGCCAAAGTCACCCGCGAACGGCTGATCTCGATGATGGTCGGACGCGATCTCGGCGATCTGTTTCCGCCGCGGGCGACAGCAACGAGGACGGATCAACCGGTGCTGCGAACCGACGCCATCTGTATCGGCGACCGGGTCCGGGACGTCTCGATCGCATTGCATGCCGGCGAGATCGTCGCGCTCGCAGGTATGGTCGGCGCCGGACGGACCGACCTCGCGCTTGGCCTGTTCGGCGCGGTCCCGATCTCGCAGGGCACGCTCCACGTCGCCGGCGAGCGCTTGACGTCAATGTCGCCCGCCAGGGCGATCCGGCTCGGCATGGGCCTCGTCACCGAAGATCGCAAATCGCAGGGGCTGGCGATGCTGCTTGATATTTCTGCCAACATCAGCGGGCCCGCGCTTGGCGAGGTGACGCGTTACGGCGTGATCGAGCGCGAGCGCGAAACGGCGATCGCCGCCCGCGAAATCGCACGATACCGCATCGCCTGCCGCGGACCCGCGACGCCGGTCGCGACGATGTCCGGCGGCAACCAGCAGAAGGTGATCATTGCGCGCTGGGCGCGTCTGTGCAGATCGGTGCTGATCCTCGACGAACCGACACGCGGCGTCGATGTCGGCGCCAAGGCCGATATCTACCGGATCATGCGCGAGCTTGCCGCGTCCGGCCTTGCCATCCTGATGATCAGTTCGGAGTTGACCGAAATCATCGGCATGGCTGACCGCGTCATCGTCATGCGCGAAGGACGGGTCACCGGCGAATTGCCGGGATGCGACGCCACGGAGGAAAGCATCATGCATCTGGCCACCAGCGAGCGCGCCGCATGAGCGCGATCGCCGCCCGTCTCACAACACCCTGGTGGCTGCGCAGCAATGCGGGACTTGCCGGCGTGCTCGTGCTGATCTGCACCGTCTATCTCGTCGGCGCAACGGTATCCGACCGGTTCCTGACGCTGGGTAATCTGCTCAACGTCTATGAGCAGACCACCGACCTTGCGCTGGTCAGCATCGGGCAAACCCTAACCCTGCTGAGCGGTGGCATCGACCTCTCGGTCGGATCGCTGATCAGTCTGACGTCGTGCCTGACCTCAGGCCTCATCAACGGCAATCCGGATCGGGTCGTTGCGGTCGTCATCGGCGTGCTCGCGCTCGGGACATGCATCGGCATGCTCAACGCCGGCCTGGTCGTCGCCTTGCGTGTCCATCCGCTGATCGTGACGCTTGGCATGGGCGCGGTGCTGCAAGGCGTGACCCTGCTCTACACGCTCGGACCAGTCGGTCGGGTGCCGCGTAGCTTCACCGTGCTCGCTTATGGGCGAGTTGCGGGCATTCCCATCGGGGCCACGCTGGCGGTCGTGCTCGGCATCCTGATCGCGCTGCTACTGCGATATCTGCCGCTCGGCCGGCAGATATACGCGCTCGGCGACGATGCGAATTCCGCCCGCCTGGTCGGGCTGCGGCGGACGCGCATCCTGATGCTTGTCTACGGCAGTTCGGGTTTCTGCTGCGCGGCGGCCGGGCTTTACCTCGCCGCGAGGTTCGGTGTCGGACAACCCTATACCGGCGTCAACTACACGCTGGCCTCGATCACCCCAGTGGTGCTCGGCGGCACGTTGCTGAGCGGCGGCAAAGGCGGCGTGATCGGCACGCTGTTCGGCGCCTTCCTGATTGCGCTGCTGAACAATCTGCTCAACTTCATGGACGTATCGAAGCACTATCAGCTGGTGGCGCAGGCGGTGATCATCATCCTGGCCGTCTCCGTCTATGTCGAACGCCGCAGGATGGGGTGACCCAGGGGATGTCAGGCTCCGCCGAAATCGCCGGCCCCACCGCACCGTACTGGTCGGTCCGCAACCTGATGGCGCGCTATGGCGCAGCCCTCGCACTGCCGCTGCTGCTCCTGCTCGGCGGCGTGACGTCGCCGGCCTTTGTCAGTCCCGGCAACCTGTCCAACCTGCTGCTGCAGGTCGCGCCGCTCGCGATCGTCGCCATGGGACAAAGCCTGGTGATGGTGGTTCGCGGCCTCGATCTCTCGGTCGCCTCGATGATGGCGACGGCCGCGGTGATCGCGACCGGCTTCGCGGGGGCCGACCAGAATGTGCCCGTCATCGTCGCGACGGCGGTGGGGGTTGCCATTGGCGTCGGCCTGCTCAACGGCTTCCTCGTCACCAAGCGCCAGGTCTCCCCGTTCCTGGCAACGCTCGCGACCATGATCCTGCTGCAGGGATTCAGGTTCGCCTATACCCAAGGCGCGCCGTCCGGAAACGTGCCGCCGTTCCTGCGCGTGCTCGGCTCCGGCAAATTCCATGGCGTGCCCTACAATGCGCTGGTTCTGCTGGTGCTGGCGGCGGTGCTGGCCGTGGTGCTGCATCGCTCCGCATTCGGACGGAGGATCTTCATCGTCGGCGGCAATCCGGTGACCGGGCACCTGTTCGGCATCCGCGCCGACGCGGTGACGATCGCCTGCTACCTGATCTCGAGCTGCCTTGCGGTCATCGCCGGGTTGATCCTGAGCGGCTATGTCGGGCTCGTCGACAACTGGGTGGGACAAGGCTACGAGCTCGATTCGATCGTCGCCTGTGTCGTTGGACGGGTGTCGCTGCGCGGCGGCCGCGGCTCGATCCTCGGCGCGCTCACCGGGGCGGCCATCATCGTCACTCTCGCCAACGAGGTGCTGCTGCTCGGCGTGCCGGTCCAGGCTCAACTGATCATCAAAGGCGCGGTGATCGTCGTTGCGGCGGCGCTCTATTCACGCAAGGACACTGTTTCCGGCTAGCGCGCAATCGCGGGCTCACCAAAGTTCGCTCCGAGCTCCTTGGCCGAAGGCGTTGGGGATTTCGGCCAGATCTGAGCTGGACGTAGAATTGGCAGGCCACCAACATCACCCGGTTTCAATAACGGAGGTGCACTCAAGATAATGATCCAAAGCACCTGCGGCATCTATCGCGGCACACCATCCGAATACGATCGCAGGCCCGATCTCCTGGTGGCCGAGCGTGCAGAGGGCATACTTGACGATGAACAGGAAAACCCGGCCCCGTGGATGCCAAGTTCGGTCATGGAGCAGCCCGACGGTCACGTCTCGGTGTAGCTCCTGCCCATCGCTGGACGCTGGAAGAATTGCGACGGCCTGGCCGGCATGTCGCGCACGACCTTCTCAACAATTCGGGCAGCGCGTCGGCAAGACATCGATGAAGCACACGCGATGGCGGATGCTCGTTGCATGCGATCGGGTCAGAAACTCCGCGCGAAAATGTCGCCTCCATCGACTTCTCACTCGGATATGAAACGTGTGACCGCCGGAAGTATCCTGACCGGCGTCATAGCTATGCTGGGGCCGACCTAGTCAACGATCGCCTCAGCGCTTTTTTCGCAGACAACTGTTTTTGAGGATAGCGCCTGCGGGTGGAATATGACTAATACGGTGTCAACCCAAAGCTATTCAGAAATGTAATAACATGATCAGTCATCGGCAAATTGAAGCCTTCAACGCGCTTATGACAATGGGAACGACGATCAAGGCAGCGCAGCTGTTGGGAATATCACAGCCTGCCGTGAGCCGACTGATTAGCCAACTTGAATCTGAGGTCAGGCTGAAGTTGTTCGATCGCGAGAGTGGCCGGATGCGACCCACACCCGAGGGGCGGGCATTCCATCAGGGAGTCGACCGCGCGTTCCTGTCGCTCCGGAAATTGGAAGTCATCGCTCAGGATATCCGCACGCATGCGCTGGGACATCTGAGGGTAGCCGCGCTTCCTTCGCTTGGTTTTTCATTCATACCAGACATGGTTGCGCGTTTCTCGAAGGCGAAACTAAAAACAATCATCGAGATGGATATTGTTAGCTCTGCCGTTGTCAGAGATGGCGTTGCAAACGATCAATTTGACATAGGCTTCGCAGCTGACGAGATCGACCTATCCGGAATCATCTCCGAACATTTTGTGGCACCGCCTGTGGTCTGCGTCATGCCGCCCGGCCACCCGCTTGCCAAAAAATCGGTGATCAAGCCAGAGGATTTGGCCGAGCAGCCATTCATCTCGTTATCGCATGTAGACGCGACGCGGCAACGCATCGACGCCGTCTTCGAAAAATGCGGAGTAACGAGAAATGTAGTCCACGAAACACATTTCGCCCTTTCCATCTGTCAACTCGTCTCAAGAGGAATGGGTGTCGGCCTCACCAATCCGTACTCTCTCTCTGGTGTCGCGGTAGGCGAGTTGATTGCCCGCCCTTTTGTACCACGGGTTACCTTTCGCGCGCTGATGATCTACCCACCTGACAGACAGATGTCGCCGGCTGTCAAAGCCTTCCGCAAGATCGCGCATACCCATATTGTTGATTTCTTGCAGAAGATATTTGAGGACCACGCAATTATCAGCGACGAGGAGAGCAAAAGCGCCATTGGAAAGATTGCGCCGCCCGGGCCGTGGATTCGGAATCCACGGAGCCAAGCGGATTAGGGCCCTCGTCCAAGCCAATCGCCCGAGGCCGGCCGATCAGTAGCCTAGTTGCGGATCCACTATGTTGCGCAAGGGCAAACCATCGCTTGCTCGCCGGAGATTCTCGGAAAGGATTGCAAGGCAGCGATCAATGTATCCGTCAGGCGCGTCCGCGGAGACATGCGGGAAAACCATCAAATTCCGCACATCCCACAGAGCCGCATCGGCGGGCAGAGGTTCCGTCTCGAATACATCGAGAATGGCTCCAGACAGATGGCCGCTTTCCAGAAACGATGCGAGCGCGGCATGATCAATCACGCCTGCACGTGCAATGTTGAGAACACTGGCCCCTTCGGGTAGGGCAGCATATTCGCGGACGCCAATGATTCCGCGCGTCTCCGGCGTCAGCGGACATGCGAGGATCAGAATGTCCGTCAGGGGCAGTTCGTCATGCAGGCGATCGGGCGTTGTCATGCGTTCGACGGCGGTATGTGGCCGTCCACTGCGGCTGATGCCGGTGATACGGAAGCCGGCAGCATGCAGTCGCTCGGCAACAGCTCCGCCAAGGGCACCGACACCATAGATCAACACGCGACGTCCGGCCGATATGCCGCGCAATTTTCTTCTCCATATATGGTGCCGTTGGTATGTGGCGATAGCCGGTACACCCTCAGAGAGCATCAGCGCTGCCATAAGGCTGAACTCGCCAACCTTGGCGGCATGGACGCCACTCGCATTGGTCAGCGTGGTTGTCGGTCGCAGCCAATCAAAAGGAGCATAATTCTCCACGCCTGCGCTGGTGCACTGGATGATCTTTAGAGCTTTGGCGTCGGAAGCAATGACCGACGTAGGCAGCCTGCCGGCAATGAGGATGTCGGCGCATCGGAAAGCATCTAGATCGCGCTCATCGGAAAAGCGGCACGTCAATTGTACCGGGCGGTATATTGGATCGAGGCTTCGCAAAACGGCCTCGCCCGTGACGTCGTAGGCAGGATCCCGGCCGCGAACATTCTCGACGTAGATTCGAGGCGCCAAAAGCCAACTTCCTGCGGCTGCCATAACGTCACGCCCTTCGACCATCATGTATGGGATCGGATTCGCTCGCATGGGAGCGCGCGGATCCCGGAGGTACAACAGCAACCTGACGCTTTGCAGGGAGGCCGCGAGGGACTCGGTCCACCTCAGTTGCTGTTCACGGTGCCCCAGAGAAACGGCTCCACCGCTTTGGCAACCAGATTTATGCCCAGGCCAGGCGTGTTGGGTATGTCGATCTTCCCATTCTTGACGCGTGCCTCAGGCGGATTGTCCGTAATCTCGACGTAGCCGGGAGAGGTCCGCCAATATGGATAGAGCTCTTGAATCGCAAAGTTCGAGATACACGCTCCAATCTGGAGCGCCGCCGCGGTCGCCAACGGGCTGCCGCAAATGTGCGGTTGAACGCGCATGTCATAGGCTTCAGCCATCGCGGCGATCTTCTTCGTCTCCATCAGACCGCCAGTGAGGCAGATATCCGGTTGCGCAATGTCGATGGCATGCGCTTCGAATACCTTTCGGAATCCGTATCGCGTGTAAAGACGCTCTCCGGCCGCGATCGGCATGTGCACATGATCAGAGATCTTCTTGAGCGCGCCAACATCGAAGGGGTCGCAGGGTTCCTCGACAAAGAATATGTCGAGATCTTCGAGCTTACGGCAGAATCTGATCGTCTCGTCGCAGGTCAAACCTCCGCTGAGGTCCAACATGATGTCCACATCCGGACCGACCGCCGATCGCAGGGCTTTTACCTTCTCATAGGCGAGTTTCAGGATATCCTTATCTAGCGAACGCAACGATGGATGCCGGGACGTCGCCCGCGGGTCCGGGTCGCGGTAGGCGAAAGGATAGCACTTGAGCGCGTCATACCCTTCCGCCACGGCCTTCTCGGCCGCGTCCGCGAACGGCTTGACCTGCACGTGTTCTTGCCCCCAGCCGTTGGCGTAAACCCGGACTTCGTCGCGAAACTTTCCGCCGAACAACTCGTACACCGGGACACCCAGCGCTTTGCCTTTGATATCCCAGAGGGCCTGCTCGATTGCGCTGATGGCCGCAAAGACGATCGCTCCCCCGCCCTTTGCCCAGAACGTATGATCGTACATCTCCGACCAGAGCGCCTCGATGCGCGATGGGTCCTTGCCAATCAGCATTCGCTCGGCAATTTCCTTGATCATGCCCGCCGCTGCCGTTTGGCCCAGCCCGTAGGCGACACCTGCCTCGCCCACGCCCGTGATGCCCTCGTCGGTAAGAATTTCGATGACGACCGGGTGCAGGCGGCCCGTCTTGGCGCAGTAGATCCTGACTTCGCGAATTTTCATTGAACTCTCACTTCGGTTGGTGGTCGATAACGGCGGCGCCGTATCCGGCAACGCCGTTCGACAATTGAAGGACGCTGACGTCAGCTGCGGAGTTCCAAGGTGCGAAGACTGATGATCGTCAGCATCGTTCAGCTTCCCCTAAGCGCGGCGAAGAGTGGCTGGAAACCCTCCCTCGACAGTCTGTCGACAGCGGAGATAGCCGCCGCCCGCGTTTCCTCCCTTAGCGTATGCCGGCTAATCCGCTTGAACTTCTCGACGACCTGCGTCCGGTTCATCGGATTTGCGACATCGCCCCGAGGATGCGGTACGTTGAGACGTTCCGGACCTTGCCCCTGATCCATGATCACGCGACCAGGCGTCGCCTTGGGAAACGCATCGCGAAAATCGTCGTGCGCGATGAGTTCTATCCGGCTGGCAAGCTCGAGGACACGCTCGTCTTCCAACCATTTGGGATCAACTGGTTGAAGCGCGTTGGCTCCGTGGATCGCCGCAAGCGCGCAGCTGAAGTAAAAGCTGTACTGGGCGCCCTCAAGGGTTTTCGGCGCGCGCTCATTGGCAAGGCCTAGCGCACGAGGAAATGTCTCGATTCGGAGACTGATAATCGGCGTTCCGGATCGCCTCAAGGCGTCGATTGCGTCGATCGCCGCGTGCATATGACGACAGCAGGCGTAGGGCTTCAGGTAACAACCTTCGAGCCACCACGTTTCGCCCAATCCTCCCGTGACGATCGAGCGGTCGAAGTTGTCGTTCCGGTCAAGCAGATCCCGAGGGCCAGTAGCGCCTGCCTTTGCGCGATACGCTCCGGTCAAACCGGCCACGACTGCTGGCGGGATGACTTCCTTGACTGTACTGCCCTGGTAGAGAGAACTTCCCTTGGGAAAGCTTATCGGCCCTTCCGCACCTGCAATGGCCATAGCATGGGCGATCTCGTCCGCACTGAGGCCCAATAAGCGGCCAACGGCAGCGGCAACTCCGTAGTTGACCCAGCGTCCGCTGCTATACGTCTCGATTGTCGGCGTCGGTCGCGATGCCGCGATCCTAAGTCCGACGTCATATCCGAGCGCCAAGGCATCGAATATCCGCTCGTCAGGCGAATTGAGGGACTGAGCCACAGCGAATACGGCGGGTATGATACCGGCTCCAGGATGCCCGGCCGCGCCGCGATGACCGTCATCGATATCGAGAGCGCTTGCTGCAGCGGCGTTGGCCATTGCAGCCCCGGCTATGCTCTGAGAGCTCGACGTGAACCAGACCGACGCATCGCCGCCGCCAAAGATGCCTGCTGACGTGTCGCGCGCCGCCTTGGCGAGATCTGAATTGAGACCGGCGGCACTGGCCGAAACAAGATCCATGATCAGCAGCGAGCACATCTCACGAGCCGAGTCTGGCAGACTACCCTCGCGGTGTGCGGCGGTGAATTCAGAGAGTTCTTGAATGACGTGCATTCTAGACGATCCGATGACTTTCGTTTGGCTGCACCGACTTCTTGACGAGAGACGGCCCCAATGCGCGCACCGTATGAAAACAGCAGGGCCTCTTCCAATACCAAGGAAGGGTGCATCTATTCACGAACGTTATTGGCGACGTCCGCCTTCCTCGCGGTCCGCGCCAGATCATTGGCGTGCGCGCACGCAACTGAACATCAATGCAGCAGCTGGGACAGGAATTTGCGACTGCGCTCGTGCTTGGGCGCACCAAAGAACGCTTCAGGATCACCCTCCTCCACTATCGCGCCGGCGTCCATGAACACGATGCGGTCGGCGACTTCCCTTGCGAATCCCATCTCATGAGTGACGCAGAGCATCGTCATGCCGTCTCGAGCCAGTCCTGTCATGACATCCAGCACTTCCTTGATCATCTCAGGGTCTAGCGCGGATGTCGGTTCATCGAAGAGCATGACCTTCGGTTTCATGCAAAGCGACCGCGCGATGGCAACGCGTTGCTGTTGCCCGCCCGATAGCTGACTAGGATACTTGCTGCCCTGCTCTGGAATGCGCACTCGCTCGAGATAGTATCTGGCAATCTCGATTGCTTCCGCGCGAGGCATCTTCTTCACCCTGGTGAGGGCGAGTGTGCAATTTTCTATGACGGTGAGATGCGGGAATAGATTGAAATTTTGAAATACCATTCCAACTTCCTGGCGGATTTGGCGCAGATGTCGCGGTTGATCATTGACCAGCTGCCCATTCGCCAGGATGCTGCCCTTGCTGTAGCGTTCGAGCCCATTGATGCATCGGATCAGGGTCGACTTCCCCGACCCGGAAGGCCCGCAAATCACGATCTTCTCGCCGTTTCGAACGTCGAGGTTGATATCCTTTAGAACGTGGTGTTGGCCGTACCACTTATGCAGGCCACCGATTTCCACGATGCACCCTTTGCCGTCGTCGCCTGGTTGACTAGTTGTCATGGTTTTTCCGTCATCAGCGTTTGTCAGATGCCAGGAGACGAAGCTCCATCCAGCGAACCGCCTGCGCAATAATCAGAGCGAGGCACAGGAAAATGATTCCGACCGCAATCATGGGTTCAGGATAGCGGAAGCTCTCCGAGCCAATGTCGAGAGCCGCTCCGAGCATTTCATGTACGGAGATGACCGCCAGATACGGCGTCGCCTTCAACACGGAGACAAAATAGTTTCCCATTGGCGCAGCGACAGCGCGCAGCATTTGCGGAAATATCACGCGCAGGGTCGTGTCCCATCCGCTGAGGCCCAGAGCTTGCGCGGCTTCGAACTGACCGCGAGAAATGCTATCGATGCCCGCTTTGAATACTTCCGCAAGATATCCCGAGTAGTACAAGCTCAGGGCGAACACGCCGATGACAAGTGCCGGCAGAGTCACGCCATAGTGCGGCAGCACAAAATAGAAGAAGTAGATCTGCACCAGGATCGGCGTCGAGCGAATGAAGTCGATCAGAAACCTCATCACCACGCCGGGTATCGGGCCGGAGCGTCTGGCGATTTCAAAGGAAAAGCCCAGTGCCGCAGCTCCCATGCTGCTGACAATAGCTACCCAGATCGTCGTCCCCATCGCCTTCACGATGATCGGAACCGCAGACAGCATGAAGGAGACGTCAAACACGGCCGCGCTCCGTTCCCACGCGAAGCCGGCGCTCCAATTGACGACCAAGAACGGTCAGTGGATAGCAGATGACGAAATACGACAGCAGCAGCGCGACATAGGTCGAAGCTGGGTCGAAGGTCGAGAACGCGAGCTCCTTGGCCCTGAAGGTCATATCCGCGAGCGTGAGCAGCGAGACAAGCGCCGTGCCCTTGACGAGTTGGATCAGGAGATTCACGAAGTTCGGGATCATCGCCTTGAGCGCCTGGGGCAATTCGACCCATATCAGCGTTTGAAACCGGCTGAGACCGATCGCCATGCCCGCCTCATACTGGCCACGATCAAGTGCCTGGAGGGCGGCGCGCACCGATTGGCTTCCGTAGCCGCCTATATTCAATCCCAGCACCATGGTGCTGACGGTCATTGCCTGCAGCGTCAGGCCGGCAAGCGGCAACGCATAATAGAAGACGAACAGCAGGATCACGACCGGCGAGCTACGCCAGAACTCGATCACCACGGTAACCGGCGCCCTCTGCCACCCTGTCGCGCTATATTGGAGAACTCCGAAAATCAGCGCGAAGGGAATACCATAGGCCAAGCTCAGCAGTGTGACTTCCGCCGTCACGCCCGCACCGCTCCATATGATGGCAAGGATATCCAGGAAGCTCATCTGGGAACGGACTTCCTAGTTCTTGCCAGCGCAGACTTCCGTCCCGGTTAATCCGTCGGGCGCCTTTTCGTCCGGTTCGAACCCATAGCGCGCCATGATCTTGGCGATCGTCCCATCGGCCTTCAATTCCGCCAGGCGCTTGTTGAAGAGGTCGCGCAGGTCCGTATCTTGCTGGCGGAAGACGGCCGCCACGTAGGAAGCGACAGGCTTGCCATTTGCATCGCTGAGCCCGACAAACGGCTTCGCGCGTTCGGTGGAAGCCCCGATTGCGGGGGTCGCCAGAAGAGCGTTGACGGTGCCCGAGGTGAAGGTAATTCCATCGACGCGTCCGGCGACAAGGGCGGACACGGTCGATTCCGTATTCTGGAACAGTTGCAGTTGGTCTTTCAGACCTGCCAACTCGGCGTTCTTCGCTTGCTGACTGCCGCGGCTTCCGCCAATTTTCAAGGCAGGATCTTTGATGACATCGTTGAAGCTGGCGATCTTGTGAGGATTTCCCTTCTTCACCAAAAGCGCATCGATACTCGTGAGTTCGGGATCCCCAAAGCTGACGAGCTTGCAGCGTTCCGCCGTTATCACCACACTTGAATCGACAATATCGAAGCGGTTGGAGATGAGACCAGGAATGAGAGAACCGAAATCTCCCGTAACGAAGTTGATCTCCGTCACACCGAGTGGCTCGAACACCGCCCGCACGATGTCGACGTTGAATCCCTCAACCTTGCCGTCTGGCGTGCGATAGCCCCACGGCCTTCCGCCATGAATGCCAGCCGTCAGCTTCTTTTCGCTGAGAATTTTGTCTGTTGTGGTGGCCGCACGCACTGTGGTGAAAGGCGAAAGACTTGCCAGTGCACTAAGCACCCCAACCGCGACGACTGATTGGAAAGCCTTTACCATACTCACGCCTTTCCCCTGCATCATTCCGCTGCTCTTCATAGCCCCGGAAGAATAGATCTGCCCCTATGTGACGGTATGGAGACAGCGGGGCCGGGGTCCAATACCATGAACGAATTGAACTATTCAGAAATGTTATTGGCAAGTGCCGTCAGATCGTTTTGGCTAAGTCCTGCCGGCCGCTGAGCTGTCGAGATCTAAAAACGTCAATTGTGGAGGGCAACCAGCCCTACCAACCCGAGAATTAGCTGCTCGGCTGCGACGGAGAGCGGCACGTGTCCTGACGCCAAGACTTTCTATTTGGACACCGTGGAAAGTGCAGTTCTAACGGGTTAAAGGCCGTGTTGCGCGCGCCGAAGGTGATTGCAGAGTACGTTTGCACATATCTAGAGGAATGGAAGCGCCTCGCCGCAAAATCACATGCAAGCCGACTGCGCCTTGAGCATCAGCTTGGTCAATTGAACGTACCCTGATCGATGGCATCGACCTGTGCCTCAGAAAATCGCGACCTGAACAGATCAGCGTGGGTCCAATGAGTCGTGACTGCCTGGCGCGTTAGCAATCCGGTCTCGCCGAGCAGAAAAGCCCCTGCACAAACGGAGCCGAGTACGGCTCCAGCACGATGATGTTGAAGCAGAAAGCCCGTGAAGGGCTTGGCCTCTTCAGGCGTCAGCGGATCTCCAAGGCTGGGTAGCAGGAGAAGCATCGCAGGTGTCCCCGTCCCATCGAGTTGCGGGGAGGCGCAACCAGCGATACCGACATTCGCTTATTGTGGCCATTTGAGATGTTGGCACAAACGGATGATATCTCCTGTCCGTGCCCCATGACCCGCGTCGGTTGATCGACCTCTGCGCTCGATGTTCCGACGCGACCCTTGGGAACGTCCCGCGGATCACTTGATGATCTCAGCTGGATCACCCATCATATCTGCCGCCCTACAAGCAGGCCCTCGTAGACCGCTTCCTCCGCGGTGCGTGGCGACAGGCAATCACCCGCGAGGTAGATTTGGCCGGTCCATGACGCAAGCTCCTGTTCTAGGCTTGTCACGGATTCATGGCCTGCGGCCATCACCACTGTCTCGACATCTTCGCAGATGATCGGCGAGCCTGAAATGGTGTGCGTAAGATAGACCGTATCGGCGTCGACACCGTAGATGCGTGCATGGGGAATGATTTCGACGCCGAGCGCGTGCAGCTTTGCCTCCCAGGAATCACGCAGATACGTCTGAAGATTCAGACCGGCGTGGGTTCCGTTGACGGCGAGACGGACGTGACGTCCGTCGCGAACGAGTTTTTCGGCAAGCCCCATGCCCACCCAATCGCAGCGCCAGTCGGCGATGAGCACCTTCGAACCCGGGTTTGCGCGAGCGGTCAACACATCCCAGGCCTCCACAACATGCGCGTCCTCCCGCCCCTCGATCGGGGGGGCATATGGCGTGGCGCCAGTAGCTATGACCACAACGTCGACGGCCAGCCGCTCGGCCAAGGCCTTGTCGACGGCAGTGTTCAGGCGGATGTCGACACCGAGTCGATGAAGTTCCTGCTCGAGATTGGTGATCAAGCCGCCAAACTCGGCGCGATCCGGCAAGAGTTGCGCAAGCAGCGCCTGCCCGCCGAGACGGTTCGCGCTTTCGCAGAGAACGACGCGATGACCGCGTTCAGCTGCCGTCACCGCTGCCTTCATGCCGGCCGGTCCGCCGCCGGCCACGAGCACGGACTTGCGCACGGCCGCAGGCACGGCGGGTCCCAGCCTGCGCTCGCGCCCCGTGACCGGGTTCTGGATGCAGGAAATCGAGAAGCCGGCCTGGAAATGGCCGATGCAGGCCTGGTTGCACGCGATGCAGGCGCGAATGTCATCTAGCTGTCCGGCCTTGGCTTTATTTGCCATATCGGGGTCGGAGATCATGGCCCGGGTCATTCCGCACATGTCGGCCAAACCGGCAGCAAGAACCTCCTCCGCGATTTGAGGTTGATTGATGCGGCCGGCCACGAACACCGGCAATCCGACCGCCGCACGCAGGGCCCCGGCCTTTGGCGCCACATAGGCCGGCTTGATGTCCATCGGCGGTACGACATGGACTGATCCGCCAGGACCTGCCATCGAACCGATGGTCGTGTTGATGTAGTCCAGCGCACCGCGCGCAGCCAGCTCTTTGGTTATTGCAATGACTTCGTTGGCATCGAGACCATCGGCCTCGATCTCTTCCACGGAGATCCGCATGCCGACCACGAGATCATCGCCTACATTGACACGGACCGCGCGAAGGCATTCCGTGACGAAGCGCATCCGGTTCTCACGGCTACCGCCATACTTGTCCGTACGCCGGTTCGTCATCGGATTGAGGAATTGGGCGAACAGAAGCCCATGGCTCGCCACCAGTTCGACGCCATCGAGCCCAGCTTGCGCAAAGCGGCCTGCTGCCATCCCGCAAGCGGCAACGATCTCCTCCACCAGGTCCAGCGGCATTGCCCGTGGCATGGTATGGAAGCGATTGTCGGGGACGGCCGACGGCGCATAGGCGACGTCGCGCAGTCCTCCCCGCATGCGTTTCGAAACGCGCCCGGCATGCGAAAGCTGCCCGAAGACCTTCGCCCCATGCCGGTGCACGGCTTCAGCGATACCTCGATAGCCCGGAATGCAATCATCGTGACTGACGTTGAGTTCGGAGGAATCGCTCAACGCGGTTTCATGAAACCGGGCCGACTCGACGATGATCAGGCCGGCACCGCCGCGAGCCCGCGCTTCGTGATAGGCAGCAAGATCATCTCCCGGGACCCCGCCCTGCGCCAGATTGGTCTGATGTCCGGTCGAGAGGATGCGGTTTCGTATCTCGGTTTTGCGTAGCGTTAGAGGCGAGAACAAACGCTCGAAGGTAGCCATTCTATTGTGCCTTCGTTGTCCGGTTTGGCCGGCACTGCGAATGCCATTCAAGGCAGAGATGGACGGTGCGCCGGGCGGCAAGCCCGGCGCCCACAATCAGGAGAGCTGGAATTTCTTCCATTCTTCCTCATATTTTGTGGCGTACTTCGCGACCTCTTCGTCGTTGATGATGCAGGCATCCTTGAGATTGTCCGGATGGGAGACGAAGATCTTGGCCTGCGCCGCACTTGCCTTTGCAGCAGCGGAAGCGAGCGCTGGACCGTAGACTTCCTGTGGCAATAGGGCCGACTGCGCCTCGTCGCTGATGCAATAGTCGATCACCTTCATCGCGAGATCGCGGTTCGGCGTACCTTTCGGAACGACAAAGGCTTCGCCCCACGCAAGCGAGTCCTTGTAGGTAAATCCGACAGGGGCATTTTCCTTCATCACGTCGAGGATGCGACCGCTCCAGGCCAAAGCAAGCGCAACCTCACCGGATGAAAGAAGCTGCGCCGGCTGGGCACCTGTCGACCACCACACCTTTACGTGCGGCTTGATCTCTCTCAGCTTGTCGAAGGCAAGCTTCACCTTGTCGTCCGTCGCTGGATAGACTTGGTCGCGGGGCACACCCGCGGCCAGCAACGCGGCCTCATAGTTGTACCACATGCGCGTATAGAGCGAGCGCGGTCCGGGAAAATCCTTGACGTTCCAGAAGTCCTTCCACGAGGTTGGCGCCTTCCCTTCAGGAAAAGCCTTCGTATTGTAAGCGAAGACCGTGGCGCCGACGAACGTGTAGATGCCGTACTCGCTGACCCACCTCTTATCGAGCTTCGACGCATCGATGATGGAGTAATCGAGCTTCTCGAGCAGACCCTGATCGCGTCCCTGGAATATGAACTGACCTCCGACGTCGACGAGATCCCATTCGACGGCCTTGGCTTCGACCATCGCTTTGACTTTAGCGTAGTTGGTCGGCGACACGTTGGCGATCGGAGCTCCAAATTTCTTGGATGCCGGATCCATGAACGCGGCCTTCATAGCGCCGCCGGACGCACCGCCGAAGGAGCAGAAGGTGAACGGGCGTCCTTGTGCCCTGGCTTGAGTTACCCCGAGCAGTCCGGTGGCACTGGCTGCGCCGAGAAGTTGGAGTGTCTGACGTCTGGTATGCATGGCAGTTCTCCTACGGTTGCGGTGATTGGAGCGGAACGATGCGGACATCCTGTGCCCGCCAGGTGAGCCGTGCTGCGCGGCCACCGTCCGGCACGTCCACGCCGGAGAAACAACGCAGCCAGAAATCCTGCCCGGACGATAAAGCAAGCCGTATCGCGAGGATCTCACCCAAATGCACGACTTCCCGGATATCGGCTGGAAGACCGTCTGCGTCTGAAGCAGCCAGCGAGACGGCCTCGGGCCGGATGAGCGCGGCAGCCTCCGCTCCGACCACAACGCCCGGCGCGGCATCGCCCAGCACGTCCATTTGGAGACTCGGTACGTCGATGCGCGCCACGCCGCCGGAAATTTCGGTGACGCGGCCCTCGAGGATGTTCGACTCGCCGAGAAACGACGCGACGAAGAAATTCGCGGGCTTCTGATAGAGATCGTTCGGCCGGCCGATCTGCTCGATCCGTCCGTCGCGCATGACGGCAATGCGGTCGCTCATCGCCAGGGCTTCTTCCTGATCATGCGTAACGAAGAGCGTGGTTCTTCGGAACTCGCGATGGAGGCGGCGGATCTCGAGCTGAACGTGCTTGCGCAATTGCCGATCGAGAGCGCCGAGCGGCTCGTCCATCAGCAGAACGGAAGGTTCAATCACCAATGCGCGCGCCAGCGCCGCGCGCTGTTGCTGACCGCCCGACAGCTGCCGAATGCTTCGCGCTCCCAAGGCCTCCAGCCTGACCATCTCAAGCGCGCGGCCGACGCGGCTCTTGATGTCGGCAACGGAAACGCCGCGCGCGCGGAGCCCGTAGGCGACATTGTCGAAAACGCTCATATGAGGAAAGAGTGCATAGTTCTGGAAGACCATGCCTATGTTGCGCTTCCGCGGAGCCAGCGCCGTAATGTCGGTGGCACCAATCGATAGCGAGCCTTGGTCCGGCGTGATGAAGCCTGCGGCAATGTTGAGCAAGGTCGTCTTGCCGGATCCGCTGGGGCCGAGAAGGGTCACGAATTCGCCGGCGGCTATGTCCAGCGATAGCGGGTGCAGGACCCGGACACCGTCGAACGTCTTGGCGACATCACGAAAACTGAGAGTAAAGGTTTCAGCCTGCATTGAGATTCTCCCGACCTTGGCGCCGTTCGGCCAGCAGTTTGACGGCCGCGAACACGACCAAGGTGACCACCAACAAAATGGTCGAAGCCACGGCTGTCACCGGCGTGAATTCGACGCGGATCGTCTCCCACATCTTCACGGACAAGGGCTTTGCCTGAACGCCCGCAAGGAAGATCGACACGACAACCTCGTCGAAGGATGTGATGAAAGCGAAGGCCGCACCGCCGGCCAGCCCCGGTATGATCAAGGGTAGCGTAATCGTCAGAAATACCCTCACTGGAGAAGCACCAAGTCCTTCAGCTGCGCGAAGACAAATGGGATCAACGCTCCTGAGCGCGAGGCCGACGTTGACGACCACAAACGGCAGCGCGAGCAAAGTGTGTCCCAGTGCAAGGCCGACGAGCGTCCCGTGGAGGCCCAAGGGGCGCATCACGTAATACAGCGCGATGCTAGTCATGATGACCGGCACGACCATCGGCGAAATCACGAGGCCCGTGACGATCGCCCGCTTGCCGGGCGAGATCCGTTCCAAGCCAAGGGCCGCAGCGGTCCCGAGGCCGACGGACAACAACGTTGCCAGCGCGGCGACTTCGAGGCTCGTCAGCAATGCGCTGTACCACTCGCTGTCGGCGAAGAAAGCGCGGTACCAGCGCAGCGACACGGTGTCCGGAGGCAGTCTGATGAAGCTCGCGTGGTTAAATGACGCAGGGACAACCGCGAGGATAGGTAAGATCAGGAAGGCGATGACGGCCGAACCGACGGTGTACGCGGCAACGCGCGGAATGCGGTTCATCGGGCTACAACCGTGGCGGTCACGTTGATGAAGCGGCTCGCCAGGACGACCAGAACGAGCACGACCAGGAGCAGCCAGAACGCCGCGGCCGCGGCGAGCGGCCAAACCAGTTGCTCGGTCACGAAAAGGTCGATGAGCATCGCGACCGTCAGGTTCTTGATGCCGCCCAGAAGCGCCGGGGTGACGAAGAAACCCAACGCCATCAGAAAGACCAGTAGGAAGCCAGCCGCGAGGCCCGGCAAAGTCAGTGGCAGATAGACTTGCGCGAAGGTTCGGAGTGGACTTGCGCCAAGCCCCTCGCTCGCTTGGAGTAACCGCGGATCGACGCTTCGCATCGCGCTGTAGATCGGTAGCAGTGCATAGGGCATCAGCACATGCAGCATGCCGATATAGACGCCGGCGCTGTTGAAGAGGAATTGTAGGGGCTGCCCCACCAGCCCGCTCGCCACCAGGATGTTGTTGACCGGTCCGTTCTGCCCCAGCAGCAGGATCCACGCGAAGGTGCGAACCAGCACACTGATCCAGAGCGGAAGGAGTACGCACCAAAACGCGAGAGTCAGCGCGAAGCCCTTTAGCCGCGATAGCATGTAGGCGGTTGGATACGCGAACAGGACCGAGAGGGTCGCGATGTTGAGCGCGAGAACGAAGGTATTGAGGAAGACCTCACGATAGACGGCGGTCGCCACGATCGCGCGATAGGCCGAAAGCGGGCCCGCCGGCGCCGAGAAGGAGATCCTCAGGAGCCCAATCAAAGGAATGATGAAGCAGGCTGCCAGAAAGATCAGGACGGGGCCGAGGAGTGCCAATGTAACGAGCGGCTCTCGGAAACGTCGCGTCAGCGACGGCGGCGTGCGGTGGTCTGTTGCGGACGCTCCGTGCTTATCGGCAGCAGAGGCAAGGGACACGCTTCACTTCCTCTTCGATAGCGCGTTTCGCGCTTGCAGCACGTGAAAATATACTGAAGTTTTTCACAAAGGTGATAATTTGACAACATAAAATTCATACGCTTTCTAAGTGACGATAGCCGCAGCGCTGGAGAAATAGAACCAACACACTGACGATATTGGAGTATTTAATTTCGAGAATAGCGATGGTCCGATTGAAGGCGAGCGCTTTGGAAACGTCAGCACAACCTTGAGCGCTCCATTCTCGACGCGCGTCCGTGCCAACGAGGACACCGTTTCAAAAAAATGTATTCACAAATATGAAATTTTGGACTTAATATTCACGGCGACGCATCGTCGACACGCATGGACAAGGATTCCCCCGGTGGCCGAAATACCCCGAGCAGCGCAGGTGGTCATCGTTGGTGGTGGCATCGTTGGATGCAGCATCGCCTACCACCTCACCTTGCGTGGCGTGACCGATATCGTCTTGCTGGAGCGCAAGCAGCTGACGTCGGGAACGACCTGGCACGCCGCTGGCCTCGTGGGGCAGCTCAGGGCAACGCACAACCTGACGCGTCTGGCCCAATACACCACCGAACTCTATGCCTCTCTCGAGAAGGCAACCGACCAGGCAACCGGCTTCCTGCAAATTGGATCATTGGCGCTGGCCACCAATGAAGGGCGCTTTGAGGAGCTGAAGCGCGGCGCATCCATGGCGCGCTGCTTCGGACTCGATGTCGAGGTTCTAACTCCCCAGCGTGCCGGCGAACTCTGGCCCTTCATGGTGACGGAAGACCTCGTTGGCGCCGTGCATCTTCCCAAGGACGGCCAGACCAATCCGATCGACACGACCCAGGCCTTGGCGAAGGCCGCCAAGGCGCGTGGCGCGCGCATCTTCGAGAACGTCAAGGTCGAGGAGATCATCGTCGAGGGCGGCAGGGCCGTTGGGGTAAGGACCGGCGTCGGCGACATCAAAGCTGATGTCGTCGTCAATGCCGCGGGAATGTGGGCGCATCGGCTTGGCGCGGCCGCCGGGACGACGGTACCGCTTCATGCCGCCGAACACTTTTACATCGTGACCGAACCGATCCCGGGGCTGCCCCGCCATCTTCCGGTGCTGCGGGATGGCGATGCCTGCACCTATTTCAAGGAGGATGCCGGAAAGCTTCTTGTTGGCTGGTTCGAACCCGTGGCCAAGCCATGGGGCATGCAGGGTATCCCGGAAAACTTCTCCTTCGACTCCCTGCCCGACGATCTCGAACATATCGAGCCTTTGCTCGAAGCCGCGATTCGGCGCGTGCCCGCGCTCGAGACTGCCGGCATCCAGCTCTTCTTCAACGGCCCCGAGAGCTTTACGCCCGACGACCGTTACCTCCTCGGCGAAACGCCCGAGGTACGAAATCTGTTCGTCGCGGCCGGCTTCAATTCGATCGGCATCCAGTCTGCGGGAGGAGCCGGCAAGGTGCTGGCCGACTGGATTGTCGATGGCCATCCGCCGATGGATCTTTGGGATGTCGACATCCGCCGCGTGATGCCGTTCCAGCGCAATCGCAGCTACCTTCAAGACCGCACAGTCGAGGCGCTCGGCCTGCTCTACGCGATGCACTGGCCGTTCCGGCAGCCGGAGACGGCGCGAGGCGTGCGCCGCTCCGCGCTGCATGACCGCCTCCTTGCCAGCGGCGCCTGCTTCGGCGAGGTTGCCGGATGGGAGCGGCCGAATTGGTACGCGCCGCCGGGCGTCGAACCGAAATATGAGTACAGCTACGGACGCCAGAACTGGTTCGACCATTCAGGTGCGGAACATGCAGCTGTGCGTAATGCCGTCGGCCTCTTCGACCAGTCCTCGTTCGGCAAGTACGTGCTGGAGGGGCCGGATGCGGAAGCGATCCTCAATCGCATCTGCGCCAATAACGTCGCGGTTCCAGTCGGCAAGATCGTCTACACGCAATGGCTGAACGAACGCGGCGGGATCGAGGCCGACCTCACGATTACACGCGAGGCCGAGGACCGGTACCTGATCGTGACGGCCGCAGCGACCCAGACACGCGACCTCGCCTGGCTGCGCCGGAACATCCCCGACGGGGCGCGGGCCATCGCCTTCGATTCCACGTCCGCCCAGGCGGTGCTCGGTGTGATGGGACCCAGGTCGCGCCAGCTCCTGTCGCGCCTGACGGACGCCGACCTTTCGAACGAGGCCTTCCCCTTCGCGACCTCACAAGTGATCGATCTCGCCTATGCGCGGGTCCGAGCAAGCCGCATCACCTATGTCGGCGAGCTTGGATGGGAACTATACGTGCCGACCGAATTCGTACAGGGCGTCTATGACCGGATCACGGAAACCGGGCGGGATCTCGGCCTTCGGCTGGCCGGCTACCACGCCCTGAATTCGCTGCGCATGGAAAAAGCCTACCGCCACTGGGGCCACGACATCACCGACGAAGACACGCCCCTGGAGGCCGGACTGGGCTTCACCGTCGCCTGGGACAAGGCCGGCGGCTTCATCGGACGTGACGCGCTGCTTCGCCAGAAGGAAGGCGGTCTGAAGCGGCGTCTGGTTCATGTGGCACTCAGCGACCCCGGACGGCTTCTCTACCACAATGAGCCGATCTGGCGTGACGGCAAGCTCCTGGGGCGCATCACGTCGGGAATGTTCGGCCACACGATCGGCAAGCCGCTTGGCCTCGGTTACATCGACAACGGCGGCAATCCTGTGGACGCAGCCTTCGTGAACAGCGGAACATATGAGATAGAAGTGGCGGGAGAACGCATCCCTGCAAAGGTATCGCTGCGCCCGTTCTATGACCCGACCAATTTGCGGGTGAGGGATCTCGGCGAGGCCGCTGAATCGGCTCTCGCCGTCGCCTGACAAGACAGAGGAAAGACATGGCAGTTCGCAAGTTGCAAATGGCCGACAAGTCCAGTCCCCTCGTGGCGGAGGACCAACTCGATCATGAGCTGGATATCGGGGCACAGCTTCGCGATCTGCGGAAGGCAAAGCGCGTCACGTTGCAGCATGTGGCGGCGGAGGCAGGCATATCGGTCGGATACCTCAGCCAGATCGAACGCAACCAATCGAAGCTGCCGATCGGGGTCCTCAAGAAGATCAGCGACGTCCTCGGCGTTCACATGAACTGGTTCTTCCAGACTGACACCGCCAGTCCCCCGGAGGAGCGCGATGTCGTGGTGCGACGGGGAAATCGACGCCGCCTCACCTTCACCGGGCTCGGCATCACCGAAGAGCTGCTGTCACCCAACCTGTCGGGTCCGCTCGAGGTCCTGCTGAGCACTATCGAGCCGGGCGCCGACAGTGGCGACTACAGCCACGATGGCGTCGAGGCAGGGCTGGTTCTCTCCGGGACGCTCGATCTCTGGGTGTCCGGCCAGTTCTATCGGCTCGAAGAGGGCGACAGCTTCTCCTTCAAGAGCACCGACGTCCACCGCTGTGCAAATCCATCCGAGATCCCGACCAAGGTCGTCTGGATCATTACGCCACCTCACTATTGAGCCTCTCGATGCCCGAGAGACCACGGGGCGGCGTCCGCAAGGCGCGGAATGCGCAGCCCAGGTCCACTCGGCCAACGCCGCCCTCCGATCCGAAATCTCTTTCCTCTGCAACAACGGCTGGAATCGCGACGATGGCAGCACCGCTCCCCGACTATGTGTTGACGCTCTCCTGTCCGGACAGGATCGGAATCGTCCACGCCGTCTCGGGCTTCCTCGTAGCGAACGGCTGCAACATTCTCGACAGCGCCCAGTTCCTCGAACGCCCGACCCAGACCTTCTTCATGCGGGTCTCCTTTGCCGCGCAATCCCCGGTCGCACCCGCCACGTTGACGGACGCGTTCGCGCCGGTTGCCGGCGAGTTCGCCATGAGTTGGCGGATCCACGACTGCAAGGTGAAGCCGCGCGTGCTTCTGATGGTCTCGCGGTTCGGGCACTGTCTCAACGATCTGCTGTTTCGCTACGGCACCGGCGCGCTGAGCATCGAGATCCCGGCGATCGTTTCCAACCATCGGGACTTCTACAAGCTCGCCGCTTCCTACGATATTCCCTTCCATCATCTGCCGGTTACTCCGGATTCCAAAGCCGTCCAGGAGGCGCGCCTGCTCGAAATCGTGCGACAGGAGCGCGTCGACCTCGTCGTGCTCGCGCGATACATGCAGGTCCTCTCCGACGAGCTTTGCCGAAACCTCGAAGGCCGGGCGATCAACATCCATCATTCCTTCCTCCCCAGCTTCAAGGGCGCCAAACCGTATCATCAGGCTCACGCCCGTGGCGTGAAGCTGATCGGCGCAACCGCGCACTACGTGACGGCCGATCTGGATGAAGGTCCGATCATCGAACAGGATGTCGCGCGCGCGGAGCATTCGCTCGAGCCGGAGGATCTCGTCGCGGCCGGCCGCGACGTCGAGGCCGCCGTTCTAGCCCGTGCCGTACGACTCCACGTCGAGCGCCGCGTCCTCCTGAGCGGTAATCGGACGGTGATATTCCCATGAGCGAGCCTCAAATCATCGACGGCAAGGAATTCGCCGCCCGTCTCCGCGCAGAGGTCGCCGAAGCCGCCGCCGATCTGGTCCGTCGGAACGTGCGCCCGGGACTGGCTGTTGTCATCGTCGGCGACGATCCTGCGAGCCAAGTCTATGTCCGCAACAAGATCGGTCAGGCGAGCAGCGCCGGCATCGTCTCATTCGACCATGCCCTGCCGGCGTCCATCGATGAGTCAAGCCTGCTTGCACTGATCGCACAGCTCAATGCGGATGTGCGTGTCTCCGGCATCCTCGTTCAACTGCCTCTCCCGGCTCACATCGACGCGCAGAAAATTCTCGAGGCGATCGAGCCTGCAAAGGACGTCGACGGCTTCCATCCGAGCAATGTCGGCCGTCTCGCGACGGGCGCGCCGAGCCTTGTCCCCTGCACCCCGCTTGGTTGCATGCTCATGCTGAGGTCGATACGCCCGGATCTCGCCGGGTTGGATGCCGTGGTGATTGGACGGTCGAACATCGTCGGCAAGCCGATGGCGCAGTTGCTCATGCGGGCGAGCTGCACGGTGACGGTCGCCCACTCTCGCACAAAAAACCTGCCTGACGTTTGTCGGCGGGCGGACATCCTCGTCGCCGCGGTTGGTCGACCGCGGTTTGTGCGCGGCGATTGGATCAAGCCTGGCGCGCTGGTCATTGATGTCGGCATCAATCGAATCACCACGGACGAGGGTAAGACCAGGCTCCTCGGCGACGTCGCGTTCGATGAAGCCAGCAAAGTGGCGGGAGCCATCACGCCGGTGCCGGGTGGCGTCGGCCCCATGACCATCGCCTGCCTCTTGCGCAACACGGTGGAGGCAGCCGCGCGGTTACATTCGTTGCCGAGCCCTGCCTGGCAGCGCGACGTCTCCTAGCGGCAATCAGTCGCGCGCTCGACGCACTTCCAGGAGGCACGAAATGCATGTCGTGAAATTACTGAAGGCGGACATGTTCGACGTGGCGATCGAGGGAAAGCCGGCTTCGATCGCCGAAGTGCTGCCGAACTGGAATCCGCACGACCGGTTCGGCCTGGTGATCGACGAAGCTCTTGGCGGCATCGGCGCCACTCATCTGCTCCAGATCGCCATCACCTCCTTCTACGACATCAAGCCGAGCCGTCGGACCGAGCTGACGGTCTACCCGGAAATCTATGCCTTTCACATCGGCAGGGGTTATGGCGCTCACGCGCCCTATGATTTCTGGCCAGCGCGGCGCGAGATCATCACCTCGCTCGACCATCGCGAGGTCCTCGACGCCATCAACGATCGCGGCATCACGCGGCTGGCCGTTCCGGAGCGGCAACCGCGAGACGTCATCCATCGTCCCAAAGAAGTCGACGCGGCACTCGACCGGATTACGTCGGCATTCGTCTACAGCCCGTCGGGGCGAGTCACCGATCCCGATCTCGTCATCGCCGGCAACGACACGCGGACGGAGTACAATCCGAACAGCGTCTTGCGACCCCGCTACACCGACAACAGGCCGCCTTCGGTATCCACAGCGGCTAGGCCGGTCAAGGAGGTCGACCCGTCGTACATGGAATGGCTGCGCAAACGTGAGCACGACGTGACCGACGAAGAGCGAGCCTTCGTCGAGAAGCGCCGCCAGGATTTGAGGAATGATGGCCTCGTCACCGAGTCCTACCGGCGCGTCGGCGTTCCCGAAGCCTTGATGCGCCTGGCGTCAGCCGGCCTGAGCTAAACTGGACGCAACAGGCTGGCGCGTCACCCGCTCGATATCCGTCTAAGTGATGATCCGTGGCAGTCCGGTCGGACGCGGTGCGTCCGAGCCGGAGCCGCCACGCTTTCTCTCTGTGTCAGAACGTCGGCGATCAGACGCGAAGAAGCGTCTTGATCGCGCGCCGCTCGTCCATCGCGCGGTACCCCTCCGCCACGTCGGCGAGCGGTAGCGTCAGGTCGAAGACCTTGCCGGGCTCGATCTTGCGCTCCAGCACGAGGCCCAACAGATGCGGAAGGAACCGACGCACGGGAGCAGGACCTCCCAGCAGATTCTTTTGAGCAAAGAACAATCCTTGCCCGTCGAGCTGGACGCCATGCGGCACGCCGACAAACCCGATAGAGCCGCCAGGACGCGCGCAATTGATCGCCTGCATCATGGATTCCTGCGTGCCGACGCATTCGAGAACAGAATCCGCGCCGACCCCGCCGGTTAGCTCCTTGATCCGGGCCACCCCCTCATCACCGCGCTCCGAGATGATATCGGTCGCGCCGAATTCGAGGGCCAGATTCTGGCGTGTTTTATGCCGGCTCATTGCGATGATGCGACCAGCGCCCATTTGTTTTGCGGAGAGGACCCCCATGAGGCCGACCGCGCCATCGCCGACGACGACGGCGGTCGAACCGGGTTGCACGCGCGCCGCATCGGCTGCGTACCAGCCGGTGCCGAGAACGTCGGATGTCGCGAGCAGGCTCGGGATCAAATCGTCCGAAGGCAGCTCCGCGGTTGCGACCAGCGTGCCGTCGGCAAGCGGCACACGGGCAAGCGGCGCCTGCGCACCGGTCATGAACTCGCGCTTCTCGCAGGACGACTGAAAGCCGAATCGGCAATGGGGGCAGGTGTTGTCGGAGATGCAGAACGAGCCGACCACGAACTGCCCCGGCCGAACGGTGGTGACCGCACTGCCGACCTCTTCGACAATGCCGCAATATTCGTGCCCCATCGAGAGCGGCGAGGTGATTTCGTTCAGGCCGCGGAAGGGCCACAGGTCCGAGCCGCAGATGCAGGTCGCCGACAGCCGAATGATGGCGTCAGTCGGATGGAGTATCTTCGGTTCGGGGACCTCCTCGCAACGCACATCGCGCGGTCCATGCATGATTGTTCCCAGCATCTCTTTCTCCTTAACTTCATTGCGTTGGCCTCGTCAGAGGTCGCCCGATCGCCGGGAGGGCGAACGTCTGACGCGCCGGTCCTGCTGAAACCGAAAGCGGCCGTGATCGGCCATTCGTCATTTCAAGCCGAGGCCCGGCCGCATCCCGTCTTGGCCAGCAGATGGAGCAACTCTAGAAGTGTTCGCGCGATGGCATTAGAGATCGACTTGCGCATAAGCTCATGACTTGAATTCATGAGTGAGTTGACGGTTTCAGCGCGAGGATGTTGCCGGCCGAGCCGCCGAAAATAAAGGATTGCTATTTCTTGCGGTAGCGCAGCGCGTCGACAAGCATTGTGAACGCGGCCGACGGTTGGCGGCGGCTAGGGTAATAGAGGTGGTATCCTGTGAAAGGAGGACACCAGTCTTCAAGGACGCGCACAAGACGCCCGCGCGCCAAGTGGTCCGCGACGGTGTCTTCCATCACAAAGCCGAGGCCCGCGCCTGACAATGCGGCCCGCACGATCATTGTTGCGCTGTTGAAGGCAAGCTGGCCGTCGACGCGAACACGCACCTCGCGACCGTTTTTCTCAAGCTCCCAGGCGTAGAAACCGCCAGAACTCAGCATACGAAGGTTGATACATTGATGCTCCGCAAGGTCATGCGGCGTCTTGGGGATCGGCCTCTTCTTGAAATAGGACGGTGAACCGACGACCGCCATCCGCAGGTCGGGGCCGATCCGCACGGCGATCATGCCTTTCGCGAGCGCCTCGCCGAGGCGGACACCGGCATCGAAACGCTCCGCCACGATGTCCGTCAAGCCAGAATTGAGGCTGAGCTCGACGTGGACGTCGGGATAGCTGGGGAGTACACGTTCGAGCGCTGGCCAAAGCACCGTATTCGCCGCGTGTTCAGATGTGGTTATGCGGATGGTCCCCGCGGGTCTCTCGCGCAGTTCACCCAGAGATGCCAGTTCAGTACCGATATTATCGAGCGCGGGCCGCAAGGTACCAAGCAACCGCTCCCCGGCTTCGGTCGGCGCAACGCTTCTGGTCGTTCGGGTGAGCAGGCGCACGCCGACCCGTGCCTCAAGCCGCCGAATGGTGTGGCTCAGGGCCGACTGGGAGGTACCCATCTTCGCCGCCGCGCGCGTGAAGCTCTTCTCCTCGGCCACGATCAGGAACGCATTGAGATCGACAAGGTCTTCGCGCTGCATTCATGAACTATGGACATGAGCGCATGCATTTTACAACGGCTAATTCACGAGACGCATCTTGCTTACAATGAATCCTGTTGCTGGCGGTCAGAATGCCGCAGGCGCTTGCCGCGAGGTCGAAGATGGATATCAAACGCAGTGGTTCGCACCCTTCGAACAAAGGGCCTGAAGCATATTTTACGGGCGCCGTGCGGGTAGACGCGCCGTTCTCGGGAAGCGGCGCGTTGAGCGCGGCCACCGTTACCTTCGAACCTGGTGCTCGGACCGCTTGGCACACGCATCCGCTCGGGCAGACATTGCTGGTCGTGGCCGGTCTCGGCCGGGTGCAGCGTGAAGGCGGGCCGATCGAAGAGATCAGACCGGGCGACATGATCTGGTTCGAGCCCGGCGAGAAGCACTGGCACGGAGCGGCGCCTCATTGCGCGATGTCGCACATCGCCGTCGCCGAGATGAAGGACGGATCGGCGGTCACCTGGATGCAGAAGGTGACGGATGATGAGTACGGCGGCTCCAAATAACCGGGAGAATGCAGATGCGCATTGGTGTGATTGGTGCCGGCTGGTTGGGAGGTT
The DNA here is from genome assembly GCF_058804065.1 of Bradyrhizobium sp. GW821-FHT13H05. NCBI lineage: Bacteria > Pseudomonadati > Pseudomonadota > Alphaproteobacteria > Hyphomicrobiales > Nitrobacteraceae > Bradyrhizobium > Bradyrhizobium sp. GW821-FHT13H05. The sequence goes on from NZ_JBXAPO010000004.1 coordinate 630,025, forward strand.
CGGTCGGACGTGCCTGGGTCAAGTCCGGCCACGAGGTGCTGTTCTCGTCACGAAACCCGGAGAAGCTCGCCCCCATGACGCACAAGCTTGGGCCCCGCGCAAGCACCGGAACGGTGGCCGCGGCGGCGGCCTTCGGTCCGGTTGCTTTGGTCGCAACGCCTTACGCCGCGCTGCCCGCCATCGGTCGCGAGCATGCGGCCGCGCTCAAAGGCAAGATCGTCCTTGACGCAAGCAATCCCTGGGGCGGCGAACCACTTCAGGGGGAGGCCGAGCTCGAAGGTGTGGGCGAGACCTCGGCCCGGCTTCTGCCAGGTACGCGGCTGGTCCGCGCCTTCAGCGCCGTCGACGCCACTGCCGTCGAAACCTCCGCCAATGGCGGCCGAAAGCTCGCCGTGCCGCTCGCGGGCGACGACAAGGAAGCGGTCGAAATTGCCGTCCAGCTCGTGCGCGACGCGGGATGCGAGCCACTGGCAGTGGGCAATCTTGCCGCCGCCAGAAGCTTCCAGCGCCATGGTCCGGGCTTCAGGGCCAACACTGGCCTCGCCGAGCTGCGTCGTCTGCTCGGCGTCACGCACTAGATTAAGCACCCGCCGCGCGGCAAGCCATGAAGGCAAAACCCGATATTGCGATTATCGGCGCCGGTGCAGCCGGCATTGGTGCCGCCCAGCGCCTCGCGCAAACCAGGCTCAACACGCTGTTGGTCGAAGCCTTGCCGCGTCCCGGCGGCCGGTCCTGGACCTGCAACGTCGCGGGACTTCCGCTCGACCTCGGTTGCGGCTGGCTGCACTCGGCCGACCGCAATCCATGGACTCGCATGGCCAAGGAGCAGGGCTTCGCCATCGACCGCGGACCCGACGCCTGGGGTATGCAATACCAGGATCTTGGCTTTCCACCTTCCGATCGTGCCGAAGCAAGGCAGGCCTTCGCCGTCTGGGGCAAGCGGATCATCGAGACGCCTCCGGCCAGCGACTGCGCTGCCGACGCGCTCGTTCCTGAAGGCCGATGGACGGCGTACCTTCAGGCGATGAGCGGCTTCATCAGCGGCGACGAGCTGGAACGCATCTCCGCGCAAGACTACGCGGCCTATGACACGGCCTCGACCCATCGCAACTGGCGCGTACCGGCCGGATACGGAACGTTGATCGCGGCGAGCCTGCCGCGATCGGCCGGACGGTCGTTTGCAACGCCGGTCGAAGCCCTGAGGCTCGATGAACAACGCGTCGTTCTCCAAACCGCGCGAGGGACAATCCGCCCAAGGGTCGTCATCATTACCGCTTCAACACATGTTCTTGCCGGCGATGAGATCCGCTGGCCGGCGGCGCTCGATCCCTGGCGCGATGCCGCCGCGCGCCTGCCGCTCGGCAACAATGAGAAGATTTTCCTCGAGATCGGACGCAAAGGCCCATTCGAGCCCGAAACCTATGTTCTGGGCGATCCGCACGACGCTGCGACGGGAGCCTACTATATCCGTCCGTTCGGTTGGCCGGTGGTCGAATGCTTCCTTGGCGGAGACGGCGCTCGCGCCGCGCACACCCATGGGGCCGACGCCCCTTATGCGCGCGCGATCGATCAGCTCGCCGCGCTGTTCGGCGCGGATGTGCGCAAACACCTACGTCCCCTGATTGCGTCCGACTGGGCAGGGATGCCAACGATTGGTGGAGGCTACAGTCACGCCCTGCCGGGTGAGGCCGCCGCCCGCCTCGCATTGGCGCGCCCATTCGACGATCGGCTGTTTTTTGCCGGCGAAGCGACACACGTCACCGATTTCTCGACAGCTCATGGCGCCTATCAAAGTGGCGTTCGCGCCGCCGAGGAAGCCATCGCGGCCCTGACTAAACTCAGCGCGGCACCACGGCTGAAGGCTCAGTTTGGTCCGGAAACGGCTTCGACCGAGTAGCGTAGCCAAACGATACCACCCTCAAGCGTCTCGCTGGCAAGATGTCGAAGCGACAGCCCGGCCGCTGGTCGTTCATCGCTACGTCCGGCATACTCAAAGATACTCGGCACACCGGCAAGCCCATCGATGCCGGGATAGACAAGCAGACTGATCTCGTCGATCAGTCCCGCCTTCAGAAAGCTGCCGTTGATTCCTCCACCGCCTTCGAGCAAGAGCGTGCGAACGCGGAAGGCTTCGCCGATCGTGTCCATGGCCGAGCATAGATCGCGCCCGTCCGTCCCGGCGAAAACGTAGGAGAGCCCACTCGCTCGCAGCTCGGCGAGATAGTCATCGGAAACCTGTGCCCCCAACACAGCGACGACGTGGTCACCACCGATGTTATCCGCGCCGTAGTGCACTCGTCCCTGCGGGTCGATGGCGATCGCGAGGTTTCGCCCATGATGTTCGGCGACATGCGGCAATCGCCCGGCGCTCGGAGCTTGCGTCGGCGTGCGTCGCCGCACGACATTCCGGGTAAGTTCTTCCATGGTCTTACGGCCGACAATCCACCCATCGGCCTCGAACCGGCCGGCGACCTCCTCGTAGTAATCGAGGAGCGCGGCGCGGTCGATCCCCGATGCCGGCGGTGTCCAGCGCTTGACGATGAGCCGCCCATCAATCGAACTCACCATGTGGCAAATGATCTTCGGGCGCATGGGTGCTGCTCCTCGTTATCGCGTGGCGGCCGGCGACGCCAAGAGCCGCGTGCTGAGAAGACTGCCCAGCCCAGCCAGTGCAATCACCAGCCCCATCGGCCAGGCAGTGCCGTCGGCAAGCGCACCGACCAGTCCGGAGCCTATGATGCCGCTGCCGTATTGCAACGCCCCGATCAGCGCCGACACCGCCCCGGCCCGATCCGGAAAATCACTCAACGCACCCGCGATCGAGTTCGCGACGATGAAGCCCGTTGCCGATGCGAAGACGAAGAGTGGCACGGCGAGACCCCAAAGACCGCCCCAATCGGTCCAGGCCGTGAGGGCAAGCACAAGAGCCGCGACGGCAGCCATCACCGTGCCATAGACCAGCAGCCGGTCACTGTCGAAGCGCCCGACCAGGCGCGCGTTGATCATGTTGGTGATCATGATGCCGGCGATGCCCGATGCGAAGAGCAAGCCGTAGAGCTCAACCGGCAGATGGTGATAGACGATGTAGGCGAATGGCGTTCCCGCGACATAGGCGAACATGCCGCCGTAGAAAAAGCCGCCCGCGCCGGCGTAGCCGAGCAGTCGCCGGTTACGAAGCAATTCGCCGTAGCGGATCAATGCGCCGCTCAGGGGCTCCTGGCTGCGCCGCTCGGCTGGCAGTGTTTCCGGGAGGCTCAGCAAGGCGACCAGCGTCGCAAAGCCGATGCCGACCAAGGTCCAGAAGATCGCGCGCCATCCGGCGACAGCGAGAATCTCGCCGCCGACCGTCGGCCCAAGCAGAGGAGCGATCGCCATCACCGTGATCAAGGTCGACAGCATCCGCGCCGCCCGTGCGCCTTCATAGAGATCACGGACCATAGCCCGCGATAATACGACGCCGGCGGATGCTCCGATCGCCTGCACGATGCGCCAATCGATGATGGCTGGAGCGCTGCCCGCCATCGCACAGCCCGCCGAGCCGATCACGAACAGCACAATCCCGATTGCGATCGGTACACGGCGGCCATAACGGTCGCTGATCGATCCCCACAGGAGCTGACCAAGGCTGAAGCCGATCAGATAGCCGGAAACGGTCCACTCGACCGCGCCGCTGCTGGCCCCGAGCGCCAGGCCCATCGCCGGCATGGCCGGCAAATAAAGATCCGTCGAGATCGAGGCGAAGCCCATCAGGAGGCTAAGGATGCCCAGCACCCACCAGCCTTGTCGGCGGGCATCAGGTTTTGCCGGCGGAGATACAGCCGCGGAATCAGTATCGATCGGCTCCGCCACGACGGCAACCGCGGCGCGCGAAGTAGGGTTATTGTGGGTCATGGTGTGCGATGAACGGCGTCAGTTACTGCGGAGCCAGTTCGCCGAACCAGTAGGAGGCCGTGACGCCGCCATCCATCAGGAAGTCGCTACCGGTGATGAATGCACCATCCTGCCCCATAAGCAGGGCACCGACGTTGCCGACTTCATCGGGCGTGCCCGCCCGTCCAACGGGACACAGGTCGATCATGCGGCGATATCCCTCGGCGCGCGGACCGCTCAGCTCGTCCTTGGCCAGCGGCGTGATGATGATGCCGGGGCTGATCGTGTTGACGCGCGCCCCGCGCTTGCCCCATCGCACGGCCTCGGCCATCACCCGAAGCGAGTTACCGCGCTTTGAAAGCTGATAGGCGTGGAGCGAATCCTTTACCTGGTCGAGTTGCAGGAAGGGCAGAGACAGCAATTCGTCGGCGGGCGTCGTCGCCAGCGCCTTGTTCTGTTCCGCGGTCAGCGCGCCGAGGCGGTGCCCGGACTGGGATGCGATGACAACGCCCGCACCACCGCGGGCGATCACATTGCCGAACTCCTCGAGGATCAATGCGGTGCCATAGAGATCCACCGAAAGGATCGTCGCCGGCGACGCCTGCGACGGCGAAACGCCGGCAGCATGGATGACGCCGGTGACGTCGCCAAGGGCGGTGGCCTTTTCAACGAGCGCACGGACCGATTCGCGCGAGGATACGTTGACCGTTGCGGTGCTCACCTCATAGCCGGCGTTGCTCAACACAACAGCCGCGGCTTCCGCGTTCTCCTGGCGCAGGTCAGCCAGCAACACCTTCTTCCCGACGCCGACACGCCGCGCGATGGCCTGCCCGATAGATCCTGGTCCGATGACGACGATGACGCTGCTCATGACGATTTCCTTTCGTGCATTGTTGACCGCGAAGCGATCGAGAGAGCGACGTCGCTGGTGGTCTCTAACTTACCTTCGATACTACTCGTCGTCACACGCACACGCTAGTTCATGAATTCGGCATACGCATATGTCTGGGATTCATAAGCGAGCGCCGCCGCACGAGCGGTTTTGGCTCGATTGCAGGAAAACCGGTGCATCCCGACTTCGTCGCATCCATGAATCGAACGGATAAGTGCGTTCGGTATTGAACGACTAATCATCCATTCGACGAGGTGTTATCCGGAACGAATTGAGGACACCGGCGGAAGCATAAAGATCATGTCGAGCAGAAAAATGATGAGGGCAGGCATCGCCAGCGGCGTGATCGCAGGCGCTCTTCCGGCGGCCCTTCCGATAAGAGCCGCCAGCGCCGAAACCACGCAAATGTCGGCAGGCGCGACGCTGCGAAACAGCGTCGGCATGGAGTTTGTCCGGATTCCGGCCGGTGACTTCCCGATGGGCGCGGCACCGGACGACCGCCAAGCGCTTGGCAGCGAGAGGCCGCCACATCAAGTCACGATCAGCAAGCCGTTCTATCTCAGCCGCTACGAGGTCACGCAGGCACAATGGGAAGCCGTGATGGGGTCCAACCCCTACACACAGTCACGGTCGAATCCGTTCTACGAACTCCCCGGCATGGCCGAGCGATTGAGGCATCCGACCAATCCAGCGACGGTGTCCTGGAATGATGCTCAGGAGTTCATCCGCCGGCTCAATGCGACGGAAGGTCACAACAAATATCGGCTGCCGACCGAGGCGGAGTGGGAGTACGCCGCGCGGGCGGGAACGACGACCATCTACTCGTTCGGCAACGACGCACGGGAGCTGAGCCGCCACGCCTGGCACGGCGAGAGCTTCGCGACGGGTTCGACGCACCCGGTCGGGCAAAAGCAGCCCAACTCATGGGGTCTGTACGACATCCACGGCAATGTGTGGGAGTGGGTACAGGACTGGTTTGATGAGCGCTACTACGCGAGCAGCCCGGCACGCGACCCGCAAGGTCCGGCCTCGGGTTCAGGCCGGGTCGTCCGCGGTGGCAGTTGGCATGAGACAGGCGACGGCTGGCGGTCATCCGCACGTCGTCCCTATCAGCCGGACTACCGCGGCATCAGCATCGGGTTGCGGTTGGTGCGAGCCGAGGACGGTTAGGGAATGGCCGTGTCACGTTGCCGCAGTTTCGTGCGCAGCTGTGCATGGACGGTGTCGTGGTCGCCGATATGCGGCCGTTTCACCGACTAGCCGTGCGATTCTGCACCATTCATGAATCAAGAGCATAAGCGCATGCCATGCCGCCGACCTAATCGGTATCGGTCGCGGCTGATAGCTTGGCGCTCGCATGAACGCGAACCCGCCGCATGTTGCGAAGTGTCGAGGCAGACAACCGCGACGGGCTACGTCAGGCATCTCCACATCGACATCGGCGGCACTTAATCAATGGCGAAGCAATAATGAAACGGGCTGTCATACGTCTCTTGGTCATGCTGGCCACAATGCCCGGACCGGCGTGCGGACAGGATGCGGCAACAGGTGAACGTCTATTCCGTCAACGTTGCGGAGCCTGCCACACCGTCCAGCCGGGGCAGAACCGGATTGGTCCATCGCTTGCCGGCATCGCCGGTCGGAAGGCGGGCAGCGTCGATGGCGCCCGCTACTCACAGGGCATGCGCAATCTTGGCGTGACGTGGGATGCCGCACGGATCAGCACGTTCATTTCAAATCCGCGCGCGATGGTCGCCGACACGACGATGACGGTCTCCGTGCCCGATGAGACCGATCGCACCAACATCGTTGCCTATCTCCTGGGATTGGCAGCGCCCAACTAGCTCGCCCCCTCCATACCAAACCGGAACACAAGATGGCCAAGCTCAACATCAACGGGAAAGTCGCCGAAGTCGACGTCGAGGACGACACGCCGCTGCTCTGGGTTATCCGTGAGCATGTCCGCCTGACCGGCACGAAGTATGGCTGCGGCGTCGCCCAGTGCGGGGCCTGCACCGTGCATGTCGACGGCGCCGCCACGCGCTCCTGCGCACTGCCGATCAGTGCCGTGACCGAGGACCAGAAGATCGTCACCATCGAAGGACTTGGCGCCGACAAGCCGCATCCGGTGCAGGACGTCTGGGCCGAGCTCGATGTCGCCCAATGCGGCTACTGCCAGGTCGGCATGATCATGGCCGTATCCGCGCTGCTCGCACAGAACCCTCGCCCGAGCGATGACGATATTCGCTCCGAGATCACCAATATCTGCCGTTGCGGCACCTATCCGCGCGTGCTCGCCGGTGTGAAGCTCGCCGCCGAGCGGATGGCGACGAACCGTGGCTGAGGAGAGATCGATGACCATGCAGAGCCAGACTGGCAAGCGCGACAGCAACCTCTCGCGCCGCGGATTCCTCGCCGGCTCGGGCGCCATCGCAGGCGCCTTCACGTTCGGCTTCTCGTTTCCGTTGCCGATGCGCGCCGTCGCTCAAACGGTTGCGCCGGAGGTCAACGCCTGGGTCGTGATCCAGCCGGATGAGACCGTGATCATCCGCATCGCCCGCACTGAGATGGGACAGGGCTCGCTCACCGGCCTCGCCCAACTCGTTGCCGAGGAACTCGAGTGCGATTGGGACAAGGTGCGCTTCGAACTGGTCAAGCCCGGCGAGAACCGGCGGCGCGATCGCGTGTGGCGGGATTTGTCGACCGGCGGGTCTCGCGCCATTCGCGGCTCGCAGGAATATGTGCGCATGGGCGGAGCTACGGCGCGCGCGATGCTGGTCCAGGCCGCGGCAACTCAGTGGGGCGTACCCGCCGCACAATGCACGGCGATGAAGGGCGTGATTACCCATGCCGGCACCCGGCGCTCGACCACGTATGGCGCCGTTGCCGCGGCGGCGAACGGAATCACCCCGCCGACCGACATCAAGCTCAAGGATCCGAAGGACTGGACGATCGCCGGCAAGCCCTTGAAGCGTCTCGACACGCGCGACAAGCTCAATGGCTCGCTGGTCTACGGCATGGACTACAGCATGCCGGGCATGCTTGTCGCCGTTCCCAGGGGCTGTCCTGTCCATGGCGGCAAGCTGAAGAGCTTTGACGCAAAGGCGATCACCGGCATGCGCGGCGTCAAGCATGTGCTGCGCGTCGACGACGAGACCGTGGCAGTCGTCGCCGACACCTTCTGGCGCGCCAAGACCGCGCTCGACGCCCTGCCGATCGAATGGGACGAAGGGCCGAACGGGAAAGTCTCCAGCGCGACCATCGCCGAAACGCTGCGCGAGGGCCTGGGCGCGGACACATCCTATATCGGCAATCAAGCCGGTGATGCCAAGGGCACGCTGACGAAAGCTGCACGGGTCATCGAGGCGGACTACAGCTTTCCCTACCAGAACCACGCCCCGATGGAGGTGCTGTGCGCGACCGTGCGCTGGACGACCGAGCGCTGTGACGTCTGGGGGCCGACACAGGTAGCCGATGCGGCGCTCAACACCGTGGCCACCACCGCCGGACTTCCGCCGGAAGCGTGCGAAATACACGTCATGCGCATCGGCGGCAGCTTCGGCCGGAGGCTCCAGACCGACTATCTGCGCATCGCCACGCTGATCGCCAAGCAAGTGCCGGGCACACCGGTGAAGATGATGTGGACCCGCGAGGAAGACATGGCGCAAGGCCGCTTCCACCCGGTCACCCAGTGTCGCCTGCGCGCTTCGCTGACGAGCGACGGCAACGTTGAAGCCCTGCACATGCGCATCTCCGGCCAGTCGATCGCGATCTATGCCTACCCGTCGGCGATGACGAACAATGGCGATCCCTTCGTTTTTCAGGGGCTGATGCCCGGTGGCGCGGAAATGGCGATCGGGTACACCTTTCCGAACGTACTGATCGACCATGCCATGCGCAACCCGCACATCCGTCCGGGCGCGTGGCGCGGCGTGAACCTCAACCAGAACGCCGTCTATCTCGAATGCTTCGTCGACGAGCTCGCACACGCCGCGGGCCAGGATCCGCTGGCTTTCCGCCGCAAGCTGATGGCGAACCATCCCAAGCACCTCGCGGTGCTCGAAGCCGCGGCCAAGGGCATCGGCTGGGAGACCAAGCCGCCGCAGGGCGTCTATCGCGGCCTCGCCCAGGTGATGGGCTTCGGCAGCTATGTGGCTGCCGCGGCCGAAGTGTCGGTCTCACGGGGCAAGCTGAAAATCCACCGCATCGTCGCGGCCACCGACCCCGGCCACGTCGTCAACCCGCAGCAGGTCGAAGCGCAGGTGGCGGGTTCCTTCGTCTACGGTCTCTCCGCCATGCTCTATGGCGAATGCACCGTGAAGGACGGGCGGATCGAGCAGCAGAACTTTGATACATACAACGTGATGCGCCTCGACGAGATGCCGGAGGTCAAGGTGATCGCGATGCCGTCCGGAGGTTTCTGGGGCGGCGTCGGCGAGCCAACGATCGCCGTCGCGGCTCCCGCCGTCCTGAACGCGGTCTTCGCAGCAACCGGCAAGCGGGTTCGCAATCTGCCACTGAAGAACTTCGATCTCGGTATGAGCTGAGGACGCGGCACCGACACTCGATCAAGGAGACGGCATCATGAAGACAATCGCTGCCGGAATTGCGCTCTCGGCACTCGCCGCGGCAGGCGTCGAGGCGGAAGAGGTGAAGCGCAATCGCGTTGCCCCGCCAGCGGTCTATGAAGTGGCTCCTGGGCTCGGCCATTTCACCGACGATGTGCTGTTCGGCGAGGTGTGGCTCCGCAAGGAGCTCGCCCCGCGCGACCGCAGCCTGGTCACGGTGGCCGGGCTCGTCTCGACCGGCAAGACGGGGCAAATCCCCGGACACGTCCGGCGGGCGCTCGACAACGGCGTGAAGCCCGGCGAGATCGGCGAACTCATCACCCAACTTGCTTTCTATACGGGCTGGCCGAACGCCATTTCCGCCGTCACCGAGGTGAAGAAGGTGTTCGATGAGCGCAGGATCGGCGCCGTCAAGTCCGGCGATGCCACTCCGATCACGCTCGAAGCTGCGACGGAAGTCGCGCGAGCAGCCAGAGTGAACAGCACGGTAGGACCGACCGCCCCGGCTTTCGCCGAGCTCACGAACCGCGTGCTGTTCGGCGATCTCTGGCGCCGACCGGAGCTGTCGCCACGCGACCGCAGCCTCGTCACCATGGCGGCGCTCATAGCCATCGGGCAGCCCGAACAGCTCGCCTTCCATGCCAATCGTGCCATGGACAATGGCCTGACCCGCACGGAAGCGGCCGAAGTTGCGACACATCTCGGCTTCTATGCAGGATGGCCGCGCGCAATCTCGGCGGTCCCCGTTCTCGAGCGCGTATTCGCCAGTCGAGAAGCCACCGCGCAACCGTCTGCTGTGCCGGAGGCCGCTTTGCGGATCATCCGCTCGACGCCTGAAACAACGTCGATCGGCCCTGCCGATCGCTTCACCGGCGAGGTGCACGTCTCGGGCCTGTATCGGGGCGAGGAGCCGGCCCGCATCGGAGGTGGCACGGTCGCGTTCGCCGCGGGCGCCCGGACCGCGTGGCACACCCATCCGCTCGGCCAGACGCTGTTCATCATCTCAGGCCGCGGCTGGGTGCAGAAGGAAGGCGGACCGAGACAGGAAGTCGGTCCCGGTGACGTGGTCTGGATTCCGCCGAACGTGCGCCATTGGCACGGCGCGAGCGCCGACCAGCCGATGACGCATTTCGCCATCGCCGAGGCGCTGAACGGAAACACCGTGACCTGGATGGAGTTGGTCACCGATGAGATTTATCGGAATGGTGCGCAATAAACTGGAGGCAACCCGACTGAGGAGCGCTGAAGAAGCCGCTATGGCATCATCGATCCGCCTCGTGGGGTGCCGCCGTCCCTGGTCAGTGCAGGGCGCCCACGATCGTGCTTGGCCGCCTTGCATTCGCGATCGCTGTGCCTTTGCTTGGCCGGCTATCCCGCGAGTCAACGACAGCGATCCGCTCTCCGCCAAGGCGAAACGCGCGGCAATCCTCGCTCAGCCCAAGGTTGCCGTGCATGCGCGGCCGCTCACTCGCATCGCGAATCCGGCCGAGCCGTTCCTCGAAACAGGCTCGGATTGCGGAGTTGGTGATCTACTTCAGCCTAAACCGCGCAGTTGTCGCATAGAACAACTCGTCCGGTGACCCGGCCTGCCCTCAATCTGTCCAATGCCTCATTCGCCTGATCACGAGGCATGTGATCGATCGGAATGGGCTTGAGTTTTCCGGAATTCGCCAGCTCGACCACATCCTTCAGGTCCTGAAGCGTTCCAGTCGACGACCCCATCACGCTTCTGGGCAGAAACACCATACTCGCAAGAGGGATATCGAGTTCACCGCCGCCGAGTCCGATCAGCACAAGCTTGCCGCCCTTGCCGAGACTGTTGAATGCGGCATTCGCGGTCTTGGTGTTGTTCACGAAATCGATCGCATACAGGACCGATCCACCGGCACACTTGACGATCTCCGCCGCGAGGTCATCCACTCTCCCATCCACGAAGGCCGTCGCACCGGCTTCCATCACCGCCGCGCGCTTGTTCTCGTCGGTATCAACGACGACGATATTGCGGTGGCCGAGAGCGCGGAGCATGGCGATCGCGGAATGTCCGAGCCCGCCCGCCCCGATCAGCAGCGCCGCGCTGTCGGGCGGCATCGACCCAAGCTTGCGGATAGCCGAGAGGACAGTAATTCCTGAACAGGCGTAGGTGGCAGCCACCGCCGGGTCGAGGTTTCCGGGATCAACAAGATATCTCCAATGCGGCACCAATACGTGCGAGCTGAAGCCGCCGTGTCGAACGACGCCAATGCTCGACTGTCTCGTGCACATATTGTCTTCGCCGGCCGCGCATCGGTCGCATTGTCCGCAGCCAATCCATGGAAAGACGATCCGGCGCTCACCCACCTTGGCGCCTTTGGCGTCCGGCCCCAGCGCCACGACAGTGCCGACGACCTCGTGACCTGGAGCCCGGGGCAACACCACTCCCCGCTCTGCGAGACGGACCTTCTTTCCGTAGCCCAGGTTGTATTCGCCCTCCCAGAAATGGAGGTCGGAGTGGCACACGCCGCAGTGCGACACCTCCACCAGAACCTGTTCCCCCGAAGGATCAGGCGTCTCCAGTTCGATTGCCTGTAACGGTCGGCCGTTTTCAACCACTGCCCACATTCGCATCGCATTCCTCCCACTGCACAGCCGGTCACCGGCAGGCGCCGCCTCTCGTCGGGCGAACTTCGCCGCAGGTTAACGGCATCCGGCCATTGGTCAACAATTAAACCATTTACGATTTCGTCAGATGATGAATGGCTGACCGTTAGTATCTAATCAATTCTGTTGCGGATGCCGGCCCGAAGGCCTATGGTTAACCATTGACGCGTGTAACGGCGATTATCGAGAGCCGCTCCCGTGTCCCTAAATCGCCGGCCAGCAAGCCGGGGCAAAAAATGCAAAGAGGAGGAGCCAATGTATTTGACCGGCGAGCCGACCGCGACGACGGCAGCAGAGCGGGCAATCTCCGTCTCGACGATGCAGGCAAGATCACGCCAACGGCTGATCCTCTCGACGCTGCTGGGAACGACGATCGAATTCTTCGACGTCTACATTTACGGCTTGGCGGCGGGCCTCTACTTCGCTCACCTGTTCTTTCCAAACACAAGCCCGGCTGTCGGGGTGATCGCATCGTTCGGAACCCTGGCCAGCGGCTTTCTGGTACGGCCGATCGGCGGCATTATCGGCGGTCATTTCGGCGACCGCTATGGTCGCAAGAAGGTTCTCGTTGCCAGCATGATCACTATGGGCGCGAGCACATTCGCGGTCGGGATCCTGCCGAGCTACGCGACGATCGGGATCCTGGCGCCCGCCTTGCTCATCCTCGCGCGGCTCTGCCAAGGGCTCGGAGCCGGGGCCGAATGGGGCGGTGGAGTGCTGATGCTCGTCGAGCATATGGACAAGAACCATCGCGGATTCTGGGGCAGCCTCGCCAACTTCGGCATCTGGCTCGGCATCGCGATCGGCACGCTGATTTTTGCCGGGATCACCCGCCTGCCACAAGAGACCCAGGACTGGGCCTGGCGTGTGCCCTTCATTGCGTCGGCGGCGTTGGTGCTCGTCGGGCTCTGGGTCCGGATGGGCGTCAGCGAAACGCCAATTTTCGTCAAGGCAGAACGGGAGACGAAAGGCGCAGAACGGAAAAAACTGCCTATTGCCGATCTGTTTCAGAAGCACAAGAAAGCGACGATCACCGCCATCTTCATCGCGACCGGCGCAGCATCGTACCAAATCTACGCGACGTTTGCGACGTCGTATGCGGGTGCGCTCCATCTGCCCATGAGCACGATCCTGCTGTTCCAGTTCGTGAACGGCGTTCTCGCGATGGTGCTGACGGTGTTCTTCGGCTGGCTTTCGGACAAGACCGGACGACGCGTGTTGGCGATCGCGGGCAGCATCATCGTCCCACCAGCCATGTACTTGCTGTTCTGGTCGCTCAACAACGCCAACATGGCGCTTATTCCGGTCTCGCTGACCTTGCTCGAGATCGGGCATTCCATGGTGTATGGTCCAATGGGCGCATTCCTGGCCGAGTTGTTCGACACGCGCACCCGCTACACCGGGGTTTCGATCGCCTATCAGATCGGCGCCGGCGCAGTCGCGGGGCTCGGTCCTCTGGTCGCCTCCTCGATCCTGGCGGCCGCTGGCGGCCCGCCGAATGTCTACGCCGTTCCGCTCATCGTGCTGCTCACGGGTGCCCTGACGATCGTTGGAGCCATGCTGGCCCCAGACCGGGCTCGACAAGACCTCGCGGCCTAGAATCGCCGGGCACTCAGGACAATTCCCGCGGCGCCCGTATCGCCGCCAAGCGCCTCAGGACAAGCGCCTCAGGAATAGACAGGAGCCGCCCGAGGGCGGCTCCTGTCGAACCAGCATCAAGAGCCGCGATATTTCTCGTGCAACGCGAGCAGGTTCCGGGCGCGCTTGAGATGCGGAATATCGAACATCTTGCCATCGATGCCGACGGTGCCGACCCCTTCCGCCCCGTCGAACGCCGCAATGATCTTCCTCGCGATCTCCAGTTCCTCGGACGACGGAGCAAAAGCCTCATTGATAGGCCCGACCTGATCTGGATGAATGGCCGCGCGACCGGTGAAGCCTTCCCTAGCCGCCTCCTTGGAGGAAACGCGCAAGCCTTCGACGTCGCGATAATCCACATGAACCGTCTCGATGGCCTGCACGCCTGCCGCCTTGGCGGCGAGCAGCACGGCCGAACGCGTCCAGCGGTAGGTGAGCGCCCAAGCGCCTGAACTGTCGACGTTGGTCGAAGCGCCAATGGCAGCACTGAGATCTTCAGCGCCCCAGTTCAGGGCCACGAGACGGGGCAGCTTCGCTCCGGCAAATTCCGGCAGGCGCAGAACGGCGGCAGGGGTTTCGGTCGCCACGGCACAGATCTTGATTCTGCCGGGCGCGACGTCTTCCCGCACCTCCAACGAATCCAGACAGTGGCTCAGGTGTTCAATATCGTCGGGCCCATCGATCTTCGGCAGCACGACACCGTCTGGATTCCCGCCTACGACGGCGGCGAGGTCGACGAGCGCGGAATCGTCGAACGCATTGATGCGCACCCAGAGCTGGCATTTGCGCGCGCCGGCTGGCCGCGCATCGAGAAACTCCCGGACCTTCTTCCGCGCATCGGCCCGATTGCCGGGGGCAACGGAATCCTCCAGATCGAGCACGATGGCGTCAGCGCCACTTCCGTCCGCCCTGCCGAGCTTTCTGAGGTTGTCACCTGGAATATACAGCATGGAACGGAGGTACATGATCAGCGTCCTCTCCCGATCGTGAATGCACTCACGGCGCTCAGGCAATGGCCTTTGCCGTCCGCAGCCCTTCGATGTCCCTCAGGGAAAAACCCATCTCCTGAAGAATGTCCAGGGTATGCTCGCCGTGCGTCGGCGCCGGTCTGCCGGCCTCGCGAGGTTGATCGCCCAGCGTGAAGGGAAGCCCAACCGATCGGATGGGTCCACCGCGCGGATGATCGTATTTCACAACGAGTCCCGTGGCTTCCGTATGCGGGTGCTCCAGCACCTGCTTGATCGTGTTGATCGGCGCGCAGGGCACGCCGACCTTGGCAAGACTATCATTCCACTCGGCCACGGAACGCTTGACGATAGCCCTCTGCACGAGCTCATCGGTTTCGGCTCGGTGCGCCACGCGATCGGCATTGCTGCGGAATTTCGGATGGTCGACGATTTCGCCCAGATCGGCGACGGCGCAGAACTTCCGCCACAACCCATCATTCGCCACGCCCAGCAGAAGCGGTCCGTCAGCCGCCTCGAAGGCCCGATAGGGACACATGGATTCGTGAGAGGAGCCACACTTCGGCGGCTGCTCCCCGCGCTCCCAGAAGCTCTGCAAATTGTATCGAAGCAGACCGAGCGACGTTTCGAAAAGGTTGACCTTGACGGTCGTTCCCTTCCCCGTCTGATTCCGTTCGAGCAGCGCCGCCAGGATGCCCGCGAGTGCATGGGCGCCCGTCATCTGGTCGATCGGCGAGATCGGGCTGCGGACATATCCACTGCCTTCGTCGCCGGTCAGCGACATCATGCCGCTGAACGCCTGGAGTATCACATCGTAACCCGGCAGGTTTTTGAGGGGACCGCTACGGCCAAACCCGGATATGCTGCAATGGACAAGACGCTCGTTCAGCGGCCGCAGGCTGTCTGCGTCGATGCCGAGGCGCTCGGCGACGCCCGAGCCGAAGCTCTCGATTGCGATATCGGCCGACCTGGCAAGTTGATGCGCGATCGACCGTCCGGCCTCGGTCTTCAGGTCGAGCGCGATGCTTCGCTTGTTTCTGTTGACGCTCAGGAAGACAGCGCCGAGCCCTTCCGCGCGAAACGGCGGCCAGCCGCGGGTGTCGTCTCCAAGCACGAGCGGCTCCACCTTGATGACCTCCGCACCGAGTTCGCCGAGCGTCTGAGTGCATAGCGGACCCGCCAAAACCTTGGAGAAGTCGAGAACCTTGATACCAGCCAGCGGTTTCATCTTTCAGCCCTTCGGCTTTTTCATCATCAACGCGACCCGCGTACAGGTGGCGACCAACTCGTCACGCTGATTGAAGGCTTCGTGCAGAAAGATCGTAATGCCGGCGTTCGGGCGCGACTGGCTCTCTCGCAATTCCTTGACCGTCGTCCGCACATGGATCGTGTCGCCGTGCAGCACCGGCCTTGGAAAGCGAACCTCGTTCCATCCGAGATTGCCGATCGTGGTGCCAAGCGTCGTGTCCTCGACGGTCACGCCGACCATTAGCCCCAGTGTGAACGCACTGTTGACGATGCGTTGACCGTATTCCGTATGCTTTCGGCAGTACTCCTCGTCGATGTGGAGTGGAGCCGGATTGTGGGTGAGGGCCGAGAACAGGACATTGTCCATTTCGGTCACGGTACGCCTGACGGCGTGATCGAATGTCTGCCCCACGGAGAGATCTTCATAGTACAGGCCCGGCATGTCTGCAGCCTCCCCTCGTCAATAGGATTTTGGAAGGTCAAGGACCTTCTCGCCGATGAAGTTCAGGATCATCTGGTCGGTGATCGGTCCGATGCGCGTCACAAGCACTTCGCGCAGCAACCGCTCGACGTGATACTCCTTGGCGTAGCCCATGCCGCCGAGCGTCAGCACCGCTTGCTGGCAGGTCTGGTAACCCGCGCGCGACCCCAGAAGCTTGGCGCTGTTCGCCTGTGCACCGCAGGGCAAGCCGGCATCATAGAGGTCGGCTGCCCGCTCGGCCATCAACAGCGCAGCTTCCAGATTCACCCAGCACTCGGCCAGCGGGTGCTGAATGCCCTGGTTCTTGCCAATTGGACGGCCGAACACCACGCGTTCCCGCGCGTAGCGGACCGCGCGTTGCAGGGCATCCTGGCCGATCCCGATGGCTTCGACTGCGATGAGCACGCGCTCGGGATTGAGACCGTCCAGGAGATAGTGAAATCCCCGCCCCTCCTCTCCAATACGATCGGAATCGGGAACGAACAGATCGTCGATGAAGACTGCATTGGAGTCGACGGCGGCGCGGCCGTGCTTGGGAATGCGTCGCACCTCTATGTGGGCACGATCCAGATCCGTGTAGAACAGAGTCATGCCTTCGGTCGCCCTGCCCTTTCCCTTCTCTGGCTTGGGTGACGTCCGCACCAGCAGCAGGATCTTGTTGGCGACCTGCGCCGTGGAGATCCACATCTTACGGCCCGAGACGCGATAGCCGGAGTCGACCTTCCTGGCGAAGGTCTTGATGCTGGTTGTGTCGAGACCTGCATCCGGCTCGGTTACGCCGAAGCAGACCTGGTCCTGTCCGGAGATCAGCCTCGGAATCCAGCGCTCTTTCTGTTCTGCTGTGCCATGAACCACCATCGGATGCGGGCCGAACATGTTCATGTGGATGGACGAGGTCGCCGCCATTCCTCCACCGTGCGATGCCACGGTGTGCATCACGAGCATGGCCTCCTTGATGCCCAGTCCCGCGCCGCCGTACTCCTGCGGCATCGTCACCCCAAGCCATCCGTCGTCGGCCATCGCCCGATGGAACTCCCTCGGAAACCGTTCCTCTCGCTCGCAGTCGACCCAGTAGTCGTCATTGAACCGCTTGCAGATGGCGGAAACGCCATCGGTAATCGCCCGCTGTTCTTCCGTCAGGTTGAGCATAGAGATCCCTCTGGGATGGTGGCCGCGTCAGCGCCACCTCAAACTTAATGGTTGACCATTAGCAATGTTGCGCGACGATGTCCAGCAAATAGACGTATTTTCTCGGACAATCGACCTTATCAAAGTCAATGGTTGACATTTAACTATTGCCTGGATACTTTGCTTTTCGGACATTGCCAGGCGGAGCACAACGGCCTGGAAACGGAAGGTCGTCAGATGAAAAATCGACAGTGGGTATTGGCCGCGCACGCTCAAGGCGAGGTGGACGAGACCAGCTGGAGACTGACAGCGAGCGAGGTGCCAGAGCCCGGCGGACGGCAGATCCTCGTCAAGACCCTCTGGCTGTCGGTAGACCCCTACATGCGCGGCAAACTGAATGCAGGCGCGGGCATGGGGATCGGCGACCTCATGCAAGGAGGCGGCGTTGGCGAGGTCGTCGCATCCAATCATCCGGCATGGAAGGTCGGCGATCTTGCCGAGAGCCTGGACGTGGGGTGGCAGGAATACGCAGTCCTCACACCCGATCTTCCTGGTGCATCGAGAGTAAACAAGATCGACGCCAACACCACGCCGCCACAGGCCGCGCTGTCCTGGCTCGGGATGCCGGGCCTGACGGCGTACTTCGGCATGCTTGACGTCGGGCGCCCGAGGCCCGGCGACACCGTTGTGGTATCGGCGGCGGCCGGCGCCGTGGGGCAACTCGCTGGCCAGATCGCCAAATTGGCGGGCTGCCGCGTTGTCGGCATCGCCGGCTCGGATCGAAAGCTGGACTGGTGCAAGACCGTCGGCTTCGACGAGACGATCAACTACAAGAAGACGCCCGACCTGACCGCTGCAGTCGGACGGATTTGCCCCGGTGGCGTCAACGTGTTCTTCGACGGCACCGGCGGCGAGATCCACGACGCCGTCATGAAGAACCTGGCGACCGCAGCACGCGTCGCCATCGTCGGTCGCGTCGCCGTTGCCAGCAGGCCGGCCGGCGAGGATACCGGGCTGCGCGCCAGTTCCAGGCTAATTGCCACGCGCGCACTGGTTCAGGGGTTTGTCGTGTACGACTGGTGGCATCGGCGCGACGAGGCCCTTCAGCGCCTTGCGACGTTGACGAAGGCAGGACTGCTTCGATTCCAGGAGGACGTCGTGAACGGGTTCGAAAACGTGCCACACGCCTTCATACGAATGATGCGCGGTGACAATCTCGGCAAGCAGCTTGTGCGGCTATGACTTTCCCCCAACTAGAAGATCGTCTCGTGAGAAAGGCCTTTCTGGCGCTAGCGCTTTCCCCCTATCCTCACTGCTTCACACTCGGCCGCAACCGGAGGAAGGAGCAAGATGGAAACGCGCAAGAGTAAGACCGTCGTCGTCAGCCGGGTCTCCGCGCCCAAACCGCACGATCTGCTCGCGGATCAACTGCGTGAAGCCATTCTGCGCGGCGAAATCTCCGAAGGAGCTGCGCTGCCGCCCGAGCGTGAACTGGTCGAACAGACGGGGCTGACCCGGGGGTCCGTGCGCGAAGCGTTGCGTATGCTGGCCACGGAAGGTCTCGTGCAGGCGCGCCCCGGCCGCTACGGCGGCAATATCGTTTTGTTGCCTGGAAAGGAGACCATGGCCAACAGCATTGGCCAGTTCATTCGTGGGCGCAAGCTTTCCCTGCGGACGTTGCACGAAACGAGATACGCTCTCGAGCCGGCGCTGGCGCGCCTGGCCGCGCTCCACCGCACCGAAGAGGATCTAGAGGTCCTGAGGACGCTGCATCAGGAGTTGATCGACGCGATCGGCAACTTTCAGCAATTCTCCCTGGCAAACGTCAAATGGCACAACGCAATCGCCCGCGCCAGCGGCAACGAGCTGCTGTCTGCGTTCCTGTACGCGATCTCCTATGGCATCGCCGTTTCGACCACGACGGAGGAATATGATACGCCCGACACCCGTAAACAGGTGATCGGCATTCACGCGCAAATCATGTCGGCCATCAAGGCACGCAACGCCGATCTGGCGGAGCGGCGCATGCGCCAGCATATCGGGGCAACGCACGCGCGGGCCGTGGCGCCGGATACAACCGGCGTGCCCATGTCGGCCGACTAACGTCATACCTTGCACCGCCATGAACAAGACATTTCACGTTCAAGACCTGACCGTTCACCGCATCGTCGAGCTTGAAGCTCCGTTCCTGCCCGCGCTCGAGATGCTGCCGGGATTGACGCCGGAATTGCTCGAGCAGAACCGCGGCTGGCTGCAGCCGCATGCGCTGGGCGCCAACGACGAATTTCTTCTCTGCTATCAATCCTATGTCGTCCGGACGCCGCACCACACGATCCTCGTGGACAGTTGCCTCGGCAATGACAAGCATCGGCCTCGGCCCGAATGGCACATGAGATCCGACGACACGTACATGCAAGCGCTGGCGGCCGTTGGCCTGTCGGTGAACGACATCGATTTCGTCATGTGCACCCACCTTCATGTCGATCACGTCGGATGGAACACACGCCTGCTGAACGGCGCATGGGTACCCACCTTCCCCAGGGCCCGCTACATATTCGGTCGCCGCGAGTATGCGGCAACGGAGGCAGCCAATCGGCAATCGGAGAATCCGGCATATGTCGACAGCGTACTTCCCGTCGTTAGCGCCGGGCGCGCCGAGATCGTCGCCGACGACTATCGAATCGGCGATCACGTACGCATCCTGCCGACAGCCGGGCATACCGAGGGACATCTGTCATTCTGCTTCGGCAAGAGGCACGACGACGTGGTGATGACGGGTGATCTGCTGCACGTCCCTCTGCAGATGCGCTACCCCGAACTGTCGTTCGTGAAGGACAGGGATCCCGCGCTGGCAGCCCGCACCCGGCGCGCGTTTCTGGATCGCTACTGCGAAACACCGACTCTGTGTTGCACGGCCCATTTTCCCGCCTCGCCGGTGGGATACGTCCGGCGTTGGGACGACGGTTATCGGCTCGAGAGCGCCGATCGAAGACAATCTTAAATCGAGAGCAACACATGCGCGCATACGCCGTTCGGTGCTTCTGCGAACCAGTCACTCCGGTCGAATGGGCCGATCCAGACCCCGTCGACACGGAGGTTGTCGTGGAGGTGACCCGGTGCGGCGTCTGTCACACCGATCTGCACCTCCAGGACGGCTACTACGACCTGGGCGGCGGCAAGCGCCTGAACCTGGCAGATCGCGGCATCAACCCGCCCGTCATCCTGGGACATGAAGTCCTCGGTCGTCTGTTGTCGAAAGGACCGCAGGCACCGATCAGCGACGCGGAGATCGGAAAGAGCTTCCTCGTCTATCCATGGATCGGCTGCGGCAAGTGCCGCGTATGCATCGACGGAAGGGAAAACCTGTGCGCCACCCCGAGGTCGATCGGCGTCTTCCGTCCGGGCGGTTACGCCGAACGATGCGTGGTGCCGCACCCGAGATATCTGGTCGATGTCACGGGCATTGAGCCCACGCTGGCCGCAACTTATGCCTGCTCGGGGCTCACGGCCTATAGCGCCCTGCGCAAGGTCGAGATCGACCGCGAACGCGACCTGCTGCTCCTGCTGGGTCTTGGTGGGGTGGGCCTCAACGGCCTTCAGATCGCATCGGCGCTGGGCTTCCGCCGCATTGCAGTTGCGGATGTCGATACTGCGAAGCACGAGCTGGCGATCACCC
This sequence comes from Bradyrhizobium sp. GW821-FHT13H05, assembly GCF_058804065.1. Lineage (NCBI taxonomy): Bacteria > Pseudomonadati > Pseudomonadota > Alphaproteobacteria > Hyphomicrobiales > Nitrobacteraceae > Bradyrhizobium > Bradyrhizobium sp. GW821-FHT13H05. The sequence continues at coordinate 651,128 of NZ_JBXAPO010000004.1, forward strand.
GCGGCGCGATGCTCGCACTCGATCCTCGCACCCCCGATGCGGCAGCAAAGCTCGCGGCCGCCGGCGGCGTCGCCGCTGCCATCGACTTCGTCGGGAACAAGACCACGGCGGAGTTCGCGGTCACCTCCCTGCAAAAGGGCGGCACCTGCATCGTGGTCGGCCTGTTCGGCGGGGAACTGACGATCCCGCTGCCCCCACTCGTGCAGCGCGCGATCACCGTCCGAGGGTCCTATGTCGGCACCGTCGACGAACTGAAGGAGTTGATCGCGATCGTCAAGTCGGGCCGCGTCGAGCCGCTGCCGGTTGAGGCGGTCGCATTCGACGCCGTGAATGACGCACTCGGACGCCTGCGCGCCGGCCAGGTCAAGGGCCGCCTCGTTCTTGCCCGTTGAATACGCCGCGCCAAAAAGGAGCCATACATGTCCGCATCCATTCGCGTGCCGCTGGTCGAACCAGGGAGCCGCCCGGAACTTGCCGAGATCGAAGCAACAATTCGCGCCGAGCGCGGAGGCGAGATCGCCGTGCTCTATCAGGCCCTGCTGAACAGCCCCGCCATTGCCTCCGGGTGGGAAAAGATGCTCACCGCCGTGCGCAATCGCACCCAGATTCCCGCCGGCCTGCGCGAACTCATGATCCTGCGCGTTGCCGTGATCAACCGCGCGACCTTCGAATTCGCCGCTCACGCGCCCCACGCCCGTTCGGCGGGCGTGTCAGACCAGAAGATCGAGGCTGTCAGAACCTGGCCAGCCGAGGCCGACCGCTTCAGCGACGAAGAGCGACTGGTGCTGGAACTCACCGACAGCATGACCCGCGATGTCATCGTCCCGGATGCGCTAATCAAGCGTCTACGCAACCGCTTCGACGCCCGCGGCCTGGTCGAAGCGATCGCCACCGTGGCCGCCTACAATATGGTATCGCGGTTTCTCGTCGCCCTGAACATTATTCACTGAGGCGGGGCGTTGCGGCGAAGACCGCCCGCAGCGAAGGTTTGTGCCAAGCGCTGCGCCGGCCCACGTCATGGTCCGCCGAACTCCTCAGCGCGCACGGTGCACTCTCCCCTTGCTGGCAGTACCAACATAGAGTCCGAACGTGTCTTCCGCGCGCTCCTGAATGTAGCGACGAACGAGCCCACCGAACTGGCTAATGCGCTCGAAGGGGATTTCCTCGGGTCGAAACAGCTGAACCTCCGGCCGTGTTGGCTCCTCTATTTGATCGATCTCGCCGAGATAGACCATCGAGGGTCCATCCCGTCCTCCTTCACTGAAAACGGAATAGACGAAGCCCAGCCGAGCTTTCACACCCAACGCGTCCAGCCGACCGAGCAGGCTGCCGCTTTCGCGCTCGTCCTCGCCCAGGCTTTGCGCGAACGGCAGGGACAGCTTCCCCTCTTCCTCGAGGAAAAGCAGCCTTCCGGCGTGGTGGAACAGCCCGCCGAACCGGTGCCCGGCCACGCTCGAGGCTTCGACGGTTTCGCGTTGCATGTCAAAATCGATATAGTTGCCGCTGAAATAGCCGAGTGGAGTGCCGGAAGCCCGTCTCGTGTCGATGACGCGACCAATCAGAATGATATGATCGCCGGCTTCGACCTTCTGGTGCAGCACGCAATCGAAACTTGAGAGAGAGCCTGCGAAGATTGGGCTTCCACTTCGTCCCCTGATCCAGTCCTGCCCTGCGAACTTGTCCTCGACTTTCGAGCCAAAGGTCAACGAAAGCGGCCGTTGCTCCGACGACAGGATGTTGACGGCAAAGGACTGCGCGTCGTTGAACGCGGCAAAGCTGCGGCTGCTGCGGCCAACGCAGAACAACACAAGCGGAGGACTCAATGAGACCGTGGTGAACGAGTTCACCGTGACGCCACGCGGCTTGCCATCCTCCGCGATCGTCGTGGCGATGGTGACGCCGGTGACGAAGTTTCCCGCGGCGGCACGGAACACCTTCGGGTCAATGGCTTCGGCGGCGACGCCGGCATCGGCGGAAACAGGTTGGGTTGACATAGCGACCTCCTCTCATTGGGGACAGGCGGACCTTGACAAGCGGCGCGCCGAGCACAGGCATGGACCGTTCTCACTTGAGGCCCGCGGGAAGCGACAATCCGCGGCGGCCCCATAGACACACATCGGCAAGACCTCAGCGGCAGGTCACGCCTGATATCGATCAGCCGGTTAGGACGATGCCATGATCAAGCCGCCGAACTTGCCGCAGCAGGCCGGGCCGCGGGATGCACAGGACGAGCAAGCCCAAGATGCTCCCGCAGGGTCCTACCGCTATATTCGGTCCGAAACAGCCCACGCTGCTGCAGAATCGGCACGACCTTGTCGACGAATTTCTCAAAGGGCTGTGGTGAGAACGGAGTCATGATCGCGAAACCGTCACAGGCACCACTGCGAAACCAGTGCTCGAGATCGTCAGCGATCTGCACCGGCGTTCCAACGACGACGCGATGTCCGGAGCTGACGGCAGCATAGTCGCGCAACTGGCGGATCGTCATATTGTGACGCTTGGCCACAGAGGTCAGCACGCGGGCATGCCCCTGCATCATCGTCGACGGCGGCAACTCGGGTACCGGACCATCGAGATCGAACTGATTCATGTCCGCGCCGAGCCGATCCGAGAGCACACGCATGGCGGAAACGGGATCGACCATCGCACCGAGCTGGGCGATAATTTCATGCGCCTCGGCCTCTGTCTCGCCGATGATGGGCGAGACGCCGAGCATGACCTTGATCGCATCGCGCGGACGCCCCGCCGCCTCAGCGCAATCGCGCAGCTTTTCGACAAACGCAACGGCCTCCTCGACAAAGGACTGCGAGGCGAAAACAACCTCGGCCGTCGCGCCCGCGAGGTCCAGGCCTCGGTCCGAGGCGCCGGCCTGAAAGATCACCGGATAGCCTTGCGGCGGCCGGCTTGCGTTCAGCGGCCCCTTGATCTGATAGTACTTGCCGACATGATCGAGCACATGCATCTTGCTGGCATCGATGAACACACCGGTGCTCCGGTCAGCCACGACTGCACCGTCTTCCCAGCTGTCCCAGAGCCCTTTGGTCACCTTCAGATACTCGTCCGCCATTGCATAACGTTCGGCGTGCGGCGGATGCTTGTCCCTGGAGAAATTTGCGGCCGCGTCGGGACTGGACCCCGTCACGACGTTCCAGCCGATGCGGCCCTCGCTGAGATGGTCAAGCGAGGCAAGGGCTCGCGCGACGTTGTAGGGCTCGGAATATGTCGTCGAAACCGTCGCCACCAGACCGACGCGATCGGTCACCACCGATAGCGCCCCGAGTAGCGTCAACGGCTCGAAGCGAACGACGAACATCGGCGCAGCGTCCGCCCCGGTGTTCACAGCGTCCGCGAAGAATACGAAGTCGAACTTGCCGCGCTCCGCAGTTTTGACCGCGCGAGCTACGCTCTCGAATTTCTCCTTCTCGGATTCAGCACCCGGCATGCGCCAACCGGCAACGTGACCGCCGACCCCATGCGACAGCGATCCAAGATGCATCATTCTCTGCATAGTCATTTCTCCACTTTGTGCGCGGTCATCTGGCCGCCTTCGACCATGACGCGGAACCTCGCCACAACGGGCGCCTTGTCATTTTTCTTCCGGCAGAGACTTGGCGAGGAACTTCCGGGTGCGGGGATCCTGCGGTCGCGTCAACACCTCGGACGCGGGACCCGATTCGATGATCACGCCATCCGCCATGACAGCGGCGACATCCGCGACCTGGCGTGCGAACTGGATCTCATGGGTGACCACAATCATCGTCATGCCGGCGCCCGCCAACCCCTTCATGACGTCGAGGACTTCATCGGTCAGGTGCGGGTCGAGCGCCGAGGTTGGCTCGTCGAACAGCATCAGCTTCGGCTTCATGGCAAGCGCACGTGCTATCGCGATGCGCTGCTGCTGACCGCCAGAAAGGTGGCGCGGATAGGACTTGATCTTGTTTGCAAGCCCGACGCGCTCCAGCAACTCCTGCGCGCGCTCGATCGCGACCGCGCGACGTTCTCCGCGCACCCGTATCGGCGCGTCGATAATGTTCTCGAGCACCGACATGTGCGGAAAAAGATTGAAATTCTGAAACACCATACCGATGTCGGCGCGCTGCCGACTGACTTGGGCTTCCGACATGCGGATGAACGTGCTTCCTTCCTGGCGACAACCGATAGCGGCGCCGTCGACATAGACCATGCCGCGGTCGGGCATCTCGATTGCATTGATACAGCGCAGCAGTGTGCTTTTGCCGGCGCCCGAGGGGCCCAGAAGACAGACCACTTTGCCCTGATGGACCGTCATGTCGATGCCCTTGAGAACGACATTTGCGCCGCGCTTCTTCCAGACGTTGGTGATACGCACCAGTGGAAAATGTTCGCCGTTGAGTTGGGGCATTGCGCGAAGCTTCCTTCAGTTTTCAGCGACGAACGGTCAGGCTTGCGCCGGTTGCGGATGCTTCTCCGCCTGCCAACCCTTCAGGTAGTGTCGCTCAATGAAGTGCTGGACCACTGAGAGGATGCTCACCATGATGAGATACCAAAGCGCGGCGACGATCAGCAGAGGCATGGTCTCGAACGTGCGGCTATAGATCGTCTCGACAGAGTGCATCAACTCGTGAAGCGCGACCACGCTGGCGATAGATGTGTACTTCAGCATCCCGATGAACTGATTTCCCGTCGGCGGCACGATTGCCTTCATCGCCTGCGGCAGCACGATAACGCGAAATGTCTGGAACGGCTTGTGGCCGAGAGCCTTCGAGGCTTCCGTCTGGCCGGCATCCACCGAGACCAGCCCCGCGCGGATGATCTCGGCCATGTACGCACCTTCATTTAAGCCCAGCCCGAGCAGCGCGGCGGTGAACGACGAAATCGCGGCAGTTGCCGATATCTCAAAGAACTTCGGCCCGCCAAATGGAATACCGAGGGAGAGCTGCGGGAACAGAGCGGCCAGATTGTACCAGAAGACGAGCTGAACCAGGACGGGAGTTCCACGGAAGAACCAGACGAAGCCGTGCGCGCAGAGATTCAGGAACGGATCGCGCGACATCCGCATCAGCGCCACGAGGATGCCGATGAGAACGCCGATGACCATGATCAGCACTGTCAGCTGGATCGTCATGGCGACGCCGCGCAACACGGTGGGATTCAACATGTATCGCCCCACGACGTCCCATTGGAAGCCGGGATTGGTGAGGAGCTGATTTGCAATCCAGACGAGTCCGACCGCGACCGCAGCAACGCAAAGCCAGCGCCAGACGCGCGGGGGATCGACGATATGTTCGGCTGCGGCATCAGGGCCGGGCCAGGGTTGCGTTTCGGCAGCGATATTCAGCGTCATTGCAACTTCCCTGTTTTCGTGTTCACCGCCGATCCGGCGAAACGCATTGTCACGAAGGCCTGGCACGAACGATTGGGAGCACCGATTGCCCGCGGCTTCATTCGGCTGATTTACGCGCAGCCTCGGCCGAGACGGCCGAGGAGCCGACGCCGTATTCGTCAAGCAACTTCTTGTACGAGCCATCTTCGATAGCGCTGGCGAGGGCCAGCGCGACCGCCTTGCGCATTGCGAGATTGCCCTTCGCAACGACGATACCGGCCGGCGAGCGCTCGACATTCGGCACATCTCCCGGCATCAGTTCGACGCGCGGATTGATACGCGAAATGTAGGCCCCCTGGGGAGCGGCCGTGAGAAAGGCATCGCCGCGGCCATTGGCCACCGCGAGCAGCGTTTCGGCACTGCTCGGGTAAAGCTCCTGCGCGATTGGCTTGCCGTTTTTGGAGACGCAGATTTCAGAAAGCTGGTTGAGTTGCCGGACTTGGACGCTGCCCTGCGTGACAACGAAGGTCAGACCGCACAGATTGGCAATGTCCTTGATAGGGCGTCCCTTTTGCACGAGAACCACGCTCGACGTGTCGAAGTAGGGAATCATGTCGGCCGCGCCGAGGCGTTCGGGCGTGATCGAGATCTGGTTCACTCCAATGTCGTAGCGGCCGGAGGCGACCCCCGGAACGATGCCGGGAAATTTCATATCGTCGAACTCGGCCTTGAGGCCGAGCTTCGCGGCGATGATCTTCGCCAGACCAATGTCAATACCGACCGGCTCGTCCTTCTCGGAGCGATACGCGAAGGGCGCCCATTGCAACGCGGTCGCCACCCGCAATATGCCGCCGTCACGGACCGCAACCGGGAGCGCAGCGCGCGCGGTCTCGTCCACCGCCTGAGCAGCGGCCTTTTCGACGATGCCCGGTAGAAACACAGGCGCCAGGAGAACTGCCCCAACGACCCAGTTCAAGACTCTCTTCGTGATAGTCATTTCAGTCGCCTCTCCCGCTCGGCGTTTCATCGAACCCAGGTCACGTCCGGAACATCCTTTGACCAGCCCGATCGCCCATCAATTTAATCCCAGCATATTTTCGCGCAGTGTTTTACCGGCATATTCAGTCCGGAAGATGCCGCGGCGCTGCAGCTCCGGCACGACCATCCGACAGAATTGTTCGATCATGCCGGGGAAATAGGTCGGAGCAACGACGAATCCGTCGCAGGCGCCAGACTCGAACAGATGCTGCAGATGATCGGCCACCTGCGATGGCGTGCCGACGATCTCATCGTTCTTGTCTTCCTTCACCGCTTCCGCGATGGAGATGCCCTTCTCTTTCATGGCCTCGTGGAGGCGGTCCTCCGCACCCCGAATTCCCTGGTTGCCCTGCATGGCGGCAAGGCTCTCCGCATCGCGCACCTTGGCGACATCCACACCGAGGCTGCCCGAGACCCGAGCCGCCCATGTCTCCGGCATCACCAGGCTCTTGAGGTAGGCTGCACGCTCCCGCGCGATAGATTCCGTCTCTCCAAGCACGAAAGTGCTTGCCTGCAGGATCGCGCAGCTCTCTGGTCGCCGGCCGAGACCGACCATTCGACCTTTGATGTCATCGTAGAAGCTCTTCAGCGCCGCAAGGCTCCGCTGATCGGTGAAAATTGCCTCGGCCCAGCGCGCTGCGAAATCGCGGCCGCGGTCGGAACTGCCCGCCTGCATGAGAAAGGGGCGCCCCTGGGGACAGCGGGGAGTCGGCAGCGGACCGCGCGTGCGGACCCATTTGCCTTCGTAGTCGACATAATGGACCTTGCTGGGATCAGCGAAGACACCACTCTCCTTGTCGAGGACGAAGGCATCCTCGTCCCAACTGTCCCACAACGCGCAACAAGCCTCGAGCACCTCATCGGCGCGGTCGTAGCGCTCCTCTCGCGGCGGAAGGACTCCGCCGACATTCCTGGCCTCAAGGTCGGCGGCGGACGTGACCACGTTCCAAGCGACACGCCCGCCGCTCATCACATCCAGCGAGGCCAGCCAGCGCGCGAGGTGATAGGGATTATGGAAGGTCGTTGAAAGCGTGATTCCGAGACCAAGGCGACTGGTCGCTGCGGCCATCACCGGCAGAACCACCATCGGATCGAGGTAACTGATCTGACCACCGTTGCGCACGTAGGTGTCGTAGCTGTCGCCGTAGACATCATAGATCCCGATCAGATCGGCGAAGAAGCAACCATCGAACTTCGCATCTTCGAGCGTCCGCGCGTATTGGGTATAACGACCGGGCGTCAGGAAGTCCCCCAACACTGACTCAGGGTGCCGCCAACCGCCCATGTGGCGAGCAGTTGGGCCGGTCTTCGAATAGGCGACCAGACGCATTTGGCGGCACGTTGTCACACTTCAATTCCCCATCGCGGCTCGGCAGAGACTTGCCCATTGGGAGCTCGGGTACCATAATAATAGCGCCTGCACTCTTTCTGGCAAGCTTCAATAGAATTCAATCTTTGCTATTTCGCTTCTTTTTTGGACATCACATCAAGCCCGCACCCGAGAACCTCCTACCAAACAAAGTGTACACACTCCAATATAAAGGACGACAGGTTCGGTCACGGAAGCTTCCACGCAACCGGGCACAACGCTAATGTCGAGCAAACTCGGAGCGACGATGAGCGATCCATTGGGCCACGCGGCGGCGTCCCATTACGATGTAACGCAGCAGGTCGGGCACCTGCTCCGCAAGGCCTATCAGCGTCATTTGGCGATCTTCCACGAAGGGCTCGCGACATACCAACTGACGTCGGCTCAATTCGTGACGTTGTGCACGCTGCGGGACCAGGGCGATAGCTCGCAGGTCGATCTCGTTCGCGCGACGGCGGTCGATCAGGCGACGATCCGAGGCGTCGTCGAGCGATTGAAAGCCCGTGGGCTGATTGCGCTCAAGCGCGACAAAGACGATGGACGAAAGGTTGTGATCTCCCTGACCGCCGCTGGCGGGGCACTCCTCGAGGCTACAATCCCAGAGGCGCGCCAGATAAGCGAAGTTACAGTGCAAGGGCTCAACCAAGCCGAACGGATCGCCCTGGATTATTTGCTGCGCAAAATCTCCATCTGAGATCAGGCATGAGCTTGGCGCTGTAGGTCGCGATCGGCGGTCTCCGCCTTGATGGCGGCAATAGTCTTGAGGTCGTTTTCATGAGGAAGAGCCATCAAATCCGGGCTCTCGACCGTCGCGGCCAACAGAGCCAGCGCCGTTGAGTTCGGCGTTTAGCTGCCGCGCGTACGGTGGCGATTTCAGTCGCGAGTTCAGGATTCGCGACTCCGAGCGTGATTTTGTCCTGTAACGTGCCGAGAACTCCTAGAAGCGCACCATCCGCCGCTCAAAGAGCGCCCTAAGCATCCCCTCCTTAGTGCGAAATTGATGCACCACGCCGCCTTTGCTAAAGCCGCTCTCGCGCGCAATCGCGTCAAGCGTCAGCCGGCCCGGACCGTCGCGTGCAATGATGGCCAAGGCTGCGGCTGCGTCGAGAGCGACGCTGCGGGATCGTTCGGAGCGGGTAGCATTTTCCACGGCCGACTTGTCTCCATAGCTAACAGAATATCAGGCCGTTCCTTCCCTTGACTGCATACTGTTCGTAGATACAGAAAATCCGACGGTTCACGTGGCAGTAAAGGGCTTTGGCAGGACGAGGTTACTAAGGTTTCTCGATGCGGTGGTCGAGCTTACAAAGCTGAAGGCCTCTCTGTCGCTGCGGGGTATCTACGAAGGTCTCGAATTCAGACCGAAACCAAAGCTGGTACAAAAATCCGACGATGAGCCCGAGCCAGGCGGCGGGTTCAAGCCGCCGACCTAATGCTGCACTGCGCTGCACCCGTCCGATAGATCAACGTTCGTCCTCGACCCACGACATCCGAAATGAAAAACCCCGCCGTCGCTGGCGAGGCTTTCTTGTTTCAGACTACTATGGGACCAGCTTTGCCCGCGGCTGCACCCACCAGGCGACCGCCAGCATCTTCTTAACGACGAAGCCAAGTTGCTTAGCGTGCGATGCGGAGGTGCTCGATCGCATGTAGGGACTTTCCACGGATAAGAACGAGAACAATCACCGAAGCCCTCTGGCGGTCTTTCACAACCTAGGTTCGCCCGAGTTCAATGGAGCAAGCCCCTGATCCTATTTCCCCATGACAAAGCTTATCGTCCTAGTGGCGATAGCGACTCTGGATACTCGATCGTCCCGTGCGGTCGATTTAAGAACGGCCTAGCGGCTGGCGCTGGCGCGAGCTGTGGCAACGGCGTCGGCGATGGAGTCGGCCTCGGTACAGGCTGGGTCGGCAGGACACCCTCCAGCGGCGCCTCTGCTGGCCTTGCCACGCCGCTCTCAGACTTTGGCTTTTTGGGCTGGGCTGCAGCAATCTGACGAGCGGGCTCTCGCTGAGGCCACAAACAATACTCTCCAATTTGATATCCCGGACCGGGCTTAGCCCCGATTTTCGGCAACGGGCAGTATTGCGCTACGCTGACGGTCGTAGGTTTGATTGGCCTGCTGAAGATCCTGCTTGTGTTTCCCGACTTGACGCCCGAAGTCGTGACTGCGTCCAACCCATTCAACACCAGAGTTAGCGTCCCGGTGTGCTGAAAGCCGCCACTCGCTTCGGCGCCCAAACTGGTCCACAACGAGGTGCTGATGGTATTTCGAACGTCCAGACCAACATTGGTTTGAATAGTAAAGACGTAGCTCACTTGCCCTGGAATGATTTGCTCATTGTCTTTTCCAGGTAGCGCATTGAGCGAAGTTGTGCTCATCGTCGTGCCGACGTCCAGCAACCACGCGGCTAGTGGCAGATCAGCATTTACGCGCACGCGATCAAACTGCGGTTCTCCAGATAGCCCTCGAGCAACGTCGACGAGATTCTGTTCAGTAAAAATCTCATTATAGATGTCTGCCTTAAACAGCTTTCCAGGTTCGCGCGGAATGTTTTTGTAGCAAAGGTAGGGCAGGTCTGGCCGCGTGACTACACGGTCAAGCGCGTCGTTTTTTCTTTCGTTGCCGTCGGATTCGTGCAGGCCGTAAATATCTTGCGGCAGGAGGAAGGCCGCCACTAGATCATAGCTATTCTGCTCGCCTGCAGTTGGAGCAATGTGCCACACCCTCGTGTGCAGAGGATCTATGGTGCGCTTCCAATCGGCCGTCGTCCCGCTTTGCGTTCCAAGCGAATCCTGAATTTTCAGCTCAAGCGAAAAACCTCCAAAACGGGACGGGTCAATCTGAAAGAAAGGAAATTCGTTGTCGGCGCGAATTGGATTCGTATCGTAAAGACCGACATTAATAATTTTCCGCTGATTATTCGCCGCAATATATGTGGCCAACTCGCAACGGAGCGACTTCAACAGCGGCGGCAATTGGGTCTTATCAAAAAATCCGATCTGCGGATCATGAACGAACCTAGGATCGGCACAGCCCGACATGAGTACAACTAGGCAAAATACAACTGCCACCCGCCAACGCATTGGCGCGCCCCCTTGTTAGCGCATCCCCAGCTTAAAGCGTATTCGTGGAACCTCGATCATGTCAATTGGGAGTTGATCCTCTCCCTCCATTCGCGCCAATCTTGCAACGCGCTTATTCGCGGTCCGGATAACGGACAGGAGCACCATGGGACGTCCAGTCGGCTCTCAGAACAGAGACGGGTCCTTTCGCGATGCGATCGGGGTAGAGGCCGCGCCTGCAGCCATGGCTCGCGCGCCCAACTCAAATATCGAAAACAACCTCCTGCAAAGTAACAGGGCGTCGCCGGCATCGATGCCTTTGGGCCAACCCTGCAAGAAACATTTTGACAGGTCGGGCAAATCAACGACACTATTCCATCATCGCGCAATTTTTGGATCATCATGGCCTTGCCCAACGGGCACTTCGGCACGATCACGAAATCTGTCGCGGAAAATGCGCAAGGTGCTCGCGGCGAAACGAATGTCGGGTCCGCGACACTCGTTTTGCGAAGGCAGGCCATGCCGTTCTGTATGTCCCAGGCTTCCAGCAACCGTCCGCGCCAATATTTGCAGTCCCTCCTGATCGCGGCTCTGCTCGCATCGTTTGCAGTGGTGCCTGCCCGCCTCCGGTCGGAACCGATAAAACCGCTGGTCATGGCCACGAACCAGCCGGACAGCACTTACGAAGGCAAATGGCAGCGGCGGGTCTATGCGGAGGCGTTCAGGCGCCTCGGAATTCCCTTCGAGGTGACGCTGATGCCGACGCCGCGCATGACCGCGATGGCGGACTCCGGTGCCGTCGATGGCCAGTTCGTGCGCGTTTTTGCCTACGCGGATGCGCATCCGGAGCAAATGCGGGTGGAGGAGCCGCTCTATCACGTGGTGTTCGGGCTGTGGGTGAGCAATCCGGCGCTCAATCTGTCGCGCCTGGGAGATCTGGCCGCGACAGGCTGGACCGGGATCTATCGACGTGGTGTCGAGCAGTGCGAGAACGCCTTGTCCGGGGTGCTGCCAGGCGACCGCCTGTCGAGCGTGTCGACCACGGAGCTTGGGCTGCAAATGTTGTTGGCCGGGCGTGTCGACTTCTATTGCGAGCTGGACGGCGCCGTGCTGAACGCGCTGTATCTGCCTGAATTCAAGACTGTCACCTCGGTTCGCCTGCTGTTGACCTATGGCGATACGATCGCGCTTCATCCCTATCTGCACAGGAAGCATGCCGATCTGGCGGGCCGCCTGGCCGCGGTTCTGAAAGAGATGAAGGCGGACGGCTCGCTGGAGCGCTTTCGCCGCGAGGTCAAATATGAACTGACGGGGCAGTGATCCCAACGCGCGGCGCCGTTCCCCTTTACGACGCGCGATGTCGGACAGGAAGCTGCTCCCGGGCAGCCGGACATCCGAGGTCCTGGTGGGATGCGTGCCGGTGTCGGTGGTGCCGAAGCCGGCATGGGTGTAGGGCTTACCGGGCACCGCCCGGCTGTTCCGCCGAGCCCCCGCGCAAGACCGCTCTCTGGCGGCAGGAGAATGCCATGGTTAGCGAAAAAGGCCCGAACATCAAGAAGAAGCAGAAATGCAAGAACTGCGAGGGCAAGGGTCTGCTCAAGAAGGGCGACAAGGTGGTGAAGTGCCAGCGCTGCAAAGGCACGGGGGTGCGGTGATATCGAGGTGACCCGGAAGAAAGGGGTCCTGCTCTCGGAGACAGGGCCCCGTAGATCGGCCGCCTAGAATCGGGGGCGCGGGTTTTGCAGCTCTTCCAGCTTCGCTTCTGCTTGTTCTCGTGTGTCGAAGCACTCGATGACTTCAAGGCCATCGACCACGCAGAATCTCAGCCGCTCCCCGCCGTGCTCTTCATCGTCAAGTGTCTCTCTGATTTCCACGAAGCTTTCCTCCAGTCGGGAGGATGATCTATATCCCAACAAAACCGAGCACAGCCATACCGGATTCCGGCTGATCCGGGCAGTTGCCGCCCACCAGAATGCTCACCCCGCCAGCCTCGCACCAGCTTTGCACCAGAAACTGCGTCAACGGGTCGCTAAGGTCGCGCTCGGCGGGTCCCGCATGCACAGCTGAAGCGAACTGACGGAACGAGAAGGCAAGTATGGCGGACGCCTCCTTCGCGCGACTGAAGATCGGTCAGCATTCCACGTAGTCTCTTTTTTGGTCAGCTTATGAATCGCCAAGAGCGCCGGGCCGCCGCCAAGCAACAAGCCAAGACGGTAGCACCTCAACATTTGCCGCAACATTTTGAGGTCTTGAAGCAGGGCAAACAGCTGTTTGATCTCGGCCGCCATGCCGAAGCGCTGGCGTGCTTCAATCTCTTCGAGAAGCACAATCCTGGCATCGCGCCGCTCTATCAAACGCGTGGCCTCTGCCTCCAACGATTGGGCCGGTTCGAGGAGGCGCAGGCCGACTTCGAGAGATCCATTGCGCTGGGCCCCCTCGAGGCGGAGACGCACAAGAACCTCGGCACGCTTCATTCGAGACTTGGCCGGATGGAGCAGGCCTTTGCGAGCATCGATCGCGCGCTCGCGCTTCGTCCGAATTTTTCCGCAGCGCTGACCGAAAAGGCACGGGCGTTGTGGAGCATGCAATTGCTGGATGAGGCTTTCGCCGCCTTCCAGGCATCGCTGGCGGCCGATCCGCGCAATGCGCACACGATCTGGAATCTCGCGCTGCTCCAGATGCTGACCGGAGATTTCGAGCGAGGCTGGCCCGGCCGCGAGGCCCGCTGGAAGGCGTCGCTCGGCCTCGTCGATCGCGGCTTTTCGCAACCCCTCTGGCTTGGCGACCTCCCGCTCGAAGGCAAAACCATCCTGCTTCATGCCGACGAGGGACTGGGCGACTCGATCCAGTTTGCGCGCTATGCGCCCATGGTGGCCGCGCTCGGGGCAAAAGTCATCCTGGAGGTCCCGCCGCCGATCCAGCAGCTTCTGGGTGGCATCAGCGGGGTCGCAGCATGTGTCGGCCGGTCGTCCTCAACATCGCTGGCGTTCGACCTGCACTGTCCTCTCGGAAGCCTGCCGCTGGCATTCGGGACGCAGCTCGACACGATCCCGTTCGCGGACACTTACCTTCCCTCGCCCCCGGCGGCGCACGTGCAGGCGTGGGGGGACCGGCTTGGCCCGCGCAACCGCTTCCGCGTCGGCCTTGCCTGGTCGGGGAATCCGGATCACAACAACGACCACAATCGGTCGATCGCACTGCGCGAGCTTGCGGCTCTCGTCGATTGCGACGTCCAGTTCGTCAGCCTGCAAAAGGGCGTCCGGGACCAGGACCGGGCCTTCCTCGGCGAACACCCTGACATCATCGACCTGACGGACCAGCTGACGGATTTCAGCGAAACGGCGGCGCTGGCTGGCTGTCTCGACCTCGTGATCTCGGTCGACACCAGCGTCGTCCACCTCGCCGGCGCGCTCGGCACGCCGGTCTGGACGATGTTGCCCTTCAACCCGGATTGGCGCTGGCTGCTGGGCCGCGACGATAGCCCGTGGTATTCGTCGATGAGGCTGTTCAGGCAGCCCAAGCGAGGCGACTGGGCCAGTGTCGTGGACTGCGTCCGCCGCGAGCTCGATGGGCTGGTTTCCGAATGGCGGTCGGGAGCACGGCAACACCAGGGCAAGGCTCCGATTACCAAACCGCAGGATGCGGTTGTCTCGCATTGCCTCGGCCACATGCTCTGGCAACGCAAGCGCACGGACGAGGCCGTGCTGCATTTCCAGCGGGCGCTACAGCTGTATCCCCAGTACCTGGAGGCGGCGAACAGTTGCGGGCAGTTGCTGTTCAGTCTCGGCCGGTATGCCGAAGCCCTCGAATGCCTCGATGTCGCCGCGAAACTGGACCCGACTTCCGCGATCCTGCATCAAATGCGCGGCGATTGCCTCCAGGAGGCGAAGCGGTTCGAGGAAGCGGAGGCGGCTTACGAGACGTCCATCGCGCTGGACCCCAGCCTGGCGGACGCGCACAACAAGCTTGGCGTGCTTCATGCGAAACTTGGCCGGATGGAACAGGCCATTGCGTGTTTCGATCGGGCGCTCGAACTTCAACCGGTTTTTTCCGGAGCGCTTTCCAACAAGGCACTGGTCTTGTTGAATCTGCAATTGCTGGATGAAGCGTTCACGACCTTTCGCAGATCGCTGGCGGTCGACCCGAACAATGCGGTGGCGACCTACAATCTGGCGACACTTCAGTTGCTGACCGGAGACTTCGAACGAGGCTGGCTTGGGCGCGAAGCGCGCTGGAAACTTCCTGTCGGTTTGCTCAATCGCGGTTTTTCCCAACCGCTTTGGCTTGGTGACCAACCGATCGAAGGCAAGACCATCCTGCTTCACGCCGACGAGGGATTCGGCGACGCCATTCAGTTTGCGCGCTACGTCCCCATGGTGGCCGCGCTCGGAGCGCGAGTCATCCTGGAGGTCCAGCCTCCGATCCAGTCGCTGCTGGCCGGTGTGTCCGGCGTCGCGACTTGCGTCGGCCGACCGTCTGCGGCGTCGCTGGCGTTCGACCTGCACTGTCCGCTTGGAACCCTGCAATTGGCGCTCAGGACACGGCTCGATACGATTCCGAACCCGGAGCCGTATCTTCCCGCGCCCCCGGCGGCGCGCGTGAAGGCGTGGGAGGACCGGCTTGGCGCCCGCAATCGCTTCCGCGTCGGTCTTGTCTGGTCGGGCAATCCGGCTCACAAGAACGATCACGATCGATCGATTGCACTCAACACGCTTGCTCCCCTGCTGGATTGCGACGTTCAGTTCGTCAGCCTGCAAAAAGGCGTCCGGGACCAGGACCGGGCCTTCCTCGGCGAACGTCCAGATATCGTCGACCTGACGGAACAGCTGACGGATTTCAGCGACACGGCGGCGCTGGTGTCCTGTCTCGACCTGGTGATCTCGGTCGACACCAGCGTCGTTCACCTCGCGGGCGCGCTGGGCGCTCCGGTCTGGACGCTGTTGCCCTTCAATCCGGATTGGCGCTGGCTGCTGGGCCGCGACGACAGCCCGTGGTATCGCTCGATGCGGCTGTTCAGGCAGCCGAAGCGAGGCGACTGGGCCGGCGTGGTGGACAGCGTTCGCCGCGAGCTGGAGGGCCTGGTGTCCGCGTGGCGCAGCCGCGATGGCGCGGACGACGAAGGGCTCGCTGCACTTGCAGCTTCCCTCACCCCTCCACCCGATACAGCCGCCACCGCTCCGGCACGCCCTTGAGCTGGTGGATGCCGTGATCCCGCAAGCTGATCGCGGATTGCGCCTTCAGCAGATCCTTCACCGCGCTCGAGACCAGAACCTCGCCGGCGCGCGCCTTGGCAGCGACGCGGGTGACGATGTGGAAGGCGAGACCAACCATTTCGCCGCCGCTGATCGTGTACTCGCCGTGGTGAAGCCCCACCCTGATCTCAAGCCCCAGCGTGCGCACCGCCTTCTGCATCGCAGTCGCGCAATTGACGCCGGCGACCGGCGCCTTGAATGTCGCGACCACGCCATCGCCGGTCGTCACGACCTCCTTGCCGCGCGAGCTCTTCAGCTCCTTGCGGACCGCGGCGTAATAATGACCCATCACCTTGGTCCAGCGCGCATCGCCAAGCTTGGCCGCTTTTGCGGTGGAGCCGACGATATCGACGATCAGGATGGTGGCGAGCGCCTGCTTGAGCTTGGCACTGGGCTCGGCGGACGGCCGCCGGTTCGCAATAGGCCCGGCCAGCGGTTCGTAGCGATGGTTGCGTCGCCGCGCGATCGCGGCCTTTGCATAATCCTGGGCACGCTCCGCCGTGCGGCAGCGGATCGTCTTCTCCTGCGGCAGACGCGTCCAGTGGACTCGTCGTCCGTCCCCGGCCCCCTGGACCTCGACAGCCCCCCATTTCAGGAAAATCGTCGAGCCAACGCGCCTGACGCACCACGCCTTCGACGTGTACCCTGATACGTTCGACTGGTGGAGACCGATACGCAGGAATTTTGGCATGAACGTGCGGCCAATCGATGGAAGGTTTGGGCGGGCCTGGGATCAAGCGTAATTGCACGTTCCTGCGTTGGCAACAGGGCCCGCGGTCGAAGATCTGCCAATGGCTCTGGCGCTCTTACCGGGCTGAGTGGCGGCGACCCTGGCTTGCCCGTTTCGCGAGACGCATGAGTTCGTCGGTGAATCGCCCGATATCATCGTCCGACGAATAGACATGAGGCGCCACGCGCACGATCTTGTCGAGGCCCCGCGCTTCGAGCTCCCATCGGGCATAGTCGAGGCCCACAGACGCGATCGCGATGCCGCGCATTGCCAATTCGTCCACAACGATATCCGCGGGCAGAAACGCATGCCGGAACGTGAGGAAGGCCGCGTCGGCGGCCTCGTCCTCGAACACCGTGAGACCGGGGACGTCGCGCAAGTTTGCGTCCAAAGAGTGCAACTTTGCAATGTTGTGGGCCCGAACATTCGATCGGCCAATGCGATTGAGCTCTTGAAGAGACGCCCGCAAGCCAAGACGACCGGCCGCGGAGAACTCCCACGCCTCGAAGCGTCTGGCATCCTGCCGCAACAGGAAACTGTCGTCCGGGCACCAGGTACCGGCACTCTGGTCGATGATGACCGGCTGCGCCAGACAGCGCAACGCACGATCCGATAGCGCCATCATTGCCTGCCCGCGACCGCCCCTGAGCCACTTCCGACCCGGCGCAACCAAGATGTCGGCAGATAGCCCCGGCAGTGTCAAATCGAATTGACCGATGGCTTGCGCTCCATCGAGGAAGTAGAGGCAGGTCTCCGGTCGCGGAATCGAACCAAGTGCTTCGACCGGCTGGCGCAGTCCAAAACTGCTGGCAACGGCCGACGCGCAGATCGCGACAGTGCGCTCGTCGACCAGGGCAGCGGCCTCCTCGATGTCAATCAGCCCCTTGCTGGTCATCGGCAGCCTGACCAGCTCCGCTCCGGCACTGACTGCACGCCGCACGGCACCCAGAATATTTCCGCCCCAATCGTTCCGTGCGATCAAAACCCGATCCCCGCGCTTCAGCGGCATCGATGCCAAGGCAAGCGCCCAGAGCCGGCTTGCCTGCTCGCCGAAGGCGAGATGCGTCGGGGCGACGCCCATCAAGCGGGCTGCCAGGATACGGGTCTCGTCGATGGCGTCCATCGCATCGGCCATCGCCCAGTGCACGCCGCGCCGGGCCTCGAGATCGAGGTGAGACTTGATCGCCGCAACGACACTCGCGGGCATCAGGCCGGCGCCCGCGGCGTTCAGATGCGTAAAGACGCCTCTCTCGCCCACTGCCGCCGACGGGCCTCGCCGGGATCCCCTGGAGATCATTACCCGGTTCCGACGGCCGCGATGATGTCGATCTCGACCGGGGCACCGCGCGGAAGTTCGGCCACGCCCACCGACGTTCGCGCGTGCCGGCCTCTGCTGCCAAGATGCGCGACGAAGACTTCCGAGGCGCCGTTCATGACCTGCGACTGCTGCACGAACCCGGGCGCCGAGGCGACGTAGCCGGTGATCCGGAGAATCTGTTCGACCCGGTCGAGCCCGCCGACGGCGTCCGCGAGTGCCGCGAGGCACAGTTCGGCGCAGACGGCGGCCGCACGCTGCGCCGTCGCCAGATCGATCTCGGCGCCAACCTTGCCTTTGAAGACGAGTTCATCGCCCCGGCGCGGCAATTGCCCGCTGACATAGGCAACGCCGCCGTGAACGATGACCGACACATAGTCGCCACCCGGCGCGTTGGTCTTTGGAAGATTCGCGTTCATCGTCGTCTCTTTCAATGATTGAGGATTTTTGACAGAAACTGCGTCGCCTCCTCTGGCGAACTGTCCCTGATCCATCAGGATGATACGACCAGCGAGACCGGCATCACAACCCCGGCGGCCAAAGCACTGGTCATGTGGTGGCCATCCGGTGCTGAAGCCGCTTCACCACGCGCGATGCCGAGAAGCAGATCGCGAAGTAGACCAGGGCTGCGAACAGATAGAATTCGATCAAGCGGGCCTCCCGATTGGCCACGATGCCAACCGATGTCATGAAGTCATGGAGACCGATGACGTAGACCAGCGAGCTGTCCTGGAACAGGGCGATGCTCTGCGTGAGCAGGATGGGCATCATGCGACGCAAGGCTTGCGGCAGGACCACGTAGCGGTAGGCCTGCATCCTGCTCATGCCCATCGCGAGCGCCGCTCCCATCTGCCCCTGGGAGATGCCATTGATGCCGGCGCGCATGATTTCGGAATAGTAGGCGGCTTCGAACAAGGTGAACGCGATCAGGGCAGACGTGAACGCGCCCACCGACCGTCCGATGAACAGCGGCACCAGCAGATAGAACCAGAAGATCACCATGATCAGCGGAATCGCGCGCAGCCCGTTGACATAACCGGCGGCGACCGCGGCGACAGGACGAGGCGCCGACAGGCGCAGGACCGCAAGGAGTGTCCCGAGCATGATTCCGCCCGCCATCGCGAGCGCCACGAGGAGGAACGTCGTCTGCAATCCCTGCCAAAGGAATGGCAGGGCGTGACTCACCGCGCTCCAATCGAGGTTCCGCATGATCAGCTTCGCCCCAGGGTACCGGGAATCGAGACCCGTCTTTCGACGGCACGCATCCCGACGATCACGCAGAGCGTCAACATGACATAGAGAACGGTCGCGGCCGTCAGCGCTTCGATCCCCTGGAAGGTATTGGCTTCGATCTGCCGGCTCTGCCCCGTCAACTCCAACACCCCTATGGTCAATGCGAGCGACGAGTTCTTGACGATGTTGAGGGCCTCCGACGTCAGCGGGGGCAGCACGTTGCGCGCCGCGAGGGGCAACAGGATGTAGCGATAGGTTTGCGCGGTGGTGAAACCTGACGCCGCAGCCGCCATGCGCTGACCACTGCCGATCGATTCGATCCCGGCGCGGACTTGCTCGGCGATGCGCGCGGCCGTGAAACACCCGAGCCCAGCCACGGAGAACCAGTATTCGGGCATGGGCAAGTCGCGTTTGACCCACAACCCGAATGAGCCCGGCAGCAGTTCAGGCAGCACGAAGTACCAGAGGAACAGCTGGAGCAGCAGCGGGACGTTGCGGAACAGATCCACGTACGCCGCGGCGATGGCACGGGCGATCCGGCTCGGTAGCGTGCTCAACACGCCAACGGCGCAGCCAATTGCAAGTGCGATGGTCCATGCCGCGCCCGCAACAAGAAGCGTCCATGTCAAGCCCGCGACGAGCCAACCAAAATATGGCTCGACGAACAGGATGCTCCAGTTCCAGCGGTATTGCATCGCGTGCCTGCCGAAATCGTCAGCGCGGCAGAGCCTGAACCCGGAAGGCGGCCAGAAGCTCGCCGTCGATCTTCAGACCCAGCGGGTCGAACCATTTGGCATAGATCTTCTCGGCCTCGCCCGACCGGAACGCGTCGGCAAAGGCAGCGCGTACGAGCAAGGCGAAATCCTGGTCGCCGCGCTGTATCATCGCGCTATAGGGGTCGTAGGTGAGCAGGCGCCCGACGACCGCAAGCGAACCTGCCGGCCTCGCTTTGGTGGCAGCGTAGACCTTGATCTGCACACCGTCCGCGACGAAGGCGTCGACGCGGTCGTTCTCGACCAGGAGCACACCCTCGGGAAGGTCTTTTACATAGACGAGCTGGATGCCGAGCGCCTTCTCGTCATTGAGCTTGCGAACCGCGGCCTCGTTCGACGAGCCCTGGAGGGCGGCGACGCGCTTGCCTTTGAGATCCTCGATCTCCCGGACCACCGATGCCGACTTCACCAGCAACTGCGTGCCGGTGACGTAGTAGATCGGCGAGAACTCGACCTGCTCCTGGCGTGTCAGGAAATTCGAGGTGGTGCCGCATTCGAGGTCGATCGTGCCGTTGGCGACGAGCGGGATTCGATTGGTCACGTTGATCGGCGTGAACGTCACCTTGAGGTCAGGCTTGTTCAGCCGTTGCTTCACGGCATCAACCACCTTCATGCAGAGATCGACGGAATAGCCTTCTACCTGTTGCTTGTCGTTGACGTAGGCGAACGGCACTGAGGCTTCGCGATGGCCGATGTCAATGGCCCCGCGCTCCAGGATCCGTTTGAGAATGATGCTGTTACCGGGCCCCTGCTGCGCCGGGGGCGCCTCCGCCGAAGCCGCGGTGACCAAGCCCGTCGCGATTGCGATCGATGCCAGCGTCACGATGCCGAATTTGCCCAGTCTCATTGGATGTTCTCCCACCCGGTCAGCCCGCGGGGAGCCTACTTTGCGGGCACTGAGGATTGCCAATGCGAATGCGAGCGGACGCGATGCGGAATTGGCATCGGCTCATCGGTGGAAGCCGGCTATGATGGTCACGAGAAGAGATACTGGAGAGCGATGATCATGCTCGATGTACGCTGGCTTGAGGATCTGGCCGCCGTAGCGGAGACCAAGAACCTGACACGCGCGGCCGAGTTGCGGAGTGTCAGCCAATCCGGGTTGAGCCGCCGGCTGCAATCGCTCGAGCATTGGGCCGGCGCAGCATTGCTCGACCGCCGCAAATCGCCGGTTGAGTTGACCGAGGCGGGGTTGCAGCTGCTGGCCACGGCGAACGACGTGATCGGGCGGCTCAATGCCACAAGACGGGCCCTGCGGGAGGACCAGGACAAGGCGACGCGCAGCGTGCGCTTCGCGGCCCCGCATTTGCTGTCGGTGACGTTCTTTCCGAAGTGGCTGCCGCAGATCCAGACGACGATCGGATCGACGCGGCTGACGATCCTGTCCGACAACCTCCCGGGATGCTGCGAGGCCTTCGACGACGGTGCCGTCGATTTCGTCGTCTGCTACATGGATCAAGCCAGCAGACTGAATTCGGCCGGCGGAAAGACGCTGTCGATCTCGACATGCCAGTGGCTGACCATTGGCCAGGAGAAGCTCGTACCGTTGTCAGCCGTCGGCGACGACAAGCGGCCCATCCATGATCTGGCGCCGGAGCCGCGCCGGTCGATCTCCTATCTCGGTTATAGCAGCGAATGCTCGCTCGGCTGGGCCGTCGAGCAGAAGCTCACTGAGGCGACTGACCTGCCTCAACTCAATCGCATCTATGAAAACTCGTTGGCCGATGGACTGCGATCGATGGCGCTGTCCGGGCTCGGCGTGGCCTGGCTGCCGCTGACCACGACCCATCAGGACATCCTCCGCGGCCGTCTCGTTCGCACGGGTTCGCCGGAACTGGATGTCGATCTCGACATCCGCATCTATCGGCCGCAGCGACGCCTCAACCGGCGTGCGGAAGACCTTTGGTCACATCTGGTGACCACCCGGTCGGTCGTCGAACTTCCGGAGCTTGCTCCGACCATCATCCCTGAAACGCGAACAGCTCGATCGGATCGCTGAAGCCGCGCACCTCGTATTTGCCGACGCGCTCCAGCTCGAATTTCGGCTGCACCAGCTCGGCGAAGTCGCGCGACAGCAGCACCGGGCGCCCGAGCTGCTTGGTCAGCGCTTCGAGGCGCGAGGCCATGTTGACGGCGGGGCCGATCACGGTGAAGTCGAGCCGGGTGGCCGAGCCGATATTGCCGTACATGACGTCGCCGACATGGACGCCGATGCCGTAGTTCAGCGGCGCGCGGCCGGTACCGTTGTTCCGCTCGTTCAGCGCGGCCATGGCCGCTCGGGCCTCGGTCACGGCATGCAGCAGGTTTGCACAGGCGTTGGGCTCATGAAGCGGAAAGATCGCGAGCAGGCCATCGCCGATGAATTTCAGGATCTCGCCGCCGTGCCGCGCGATCGGCTCCGACATCGCGTCGAAATAGTCGTTGAGCAGATCGATGACGTCGTCGCGCGGCCAATTGTCGGAGATCTTGGTGAAATCGCGCAAGTCGCAGATCATGATCGCGGCGCGCACCGTGGTGCCGGTGCCGCGCCTTGTGGCGCCGGCCAGGATCAGCTCGCCGGCATGGGCGCCGACATAGGTCTCGAGCAGCGTCCGTGCCAGGCGGTTCTTGATACGGATTTCGCTGACCAGCGCCAGCACCGGCAACAGGTTCTTCAGCGCAGCGATATGCGCCTCATCGAAACCGCCGGGGCGGTCGGTCGCGAAGGTGATGAGATGCTGCTTGCCGAGGGTGTGGTAGAGCGGCCAGGCCACATAGTCGGTCAGCCCCTTCGCGCGCATCTCGTGATAGAGCGCGTGCTGGCGTCCGAGCGAGGGATCGCCTTCGAGCTTCTCGCGGATCTCGGTGGCGCCTTCCAGAATTTCGTTGGCGGGACTGCCGATGAACTCGGACCGCTCCAGGACATCGAAGTCGATCCGCGCGATCTCCGCCTCGCGCATGCCGTCGGACCACATGAAGCGCGCCCCGAGCCATTGCGGGTGCTGGATCCGGACGTGAAGCGTCGACCGCTTGAGCGGAATGCCGGCCTGCTGAAGGCGGATGCACATCTCGGCAAAGATGTTGTCGATGAAGCGCTCGTCGCGCGTGCCGTTGGTCAGCCAGTGGACGACGCCATCGGACAGCGTGGCGGGGGGATTTTGGTCTGGCGCGTTCATATCCTGGCTCTGGGCAGCGATCTGCGTCACAGCAGATATCGTGCGCCGACCGGCCCGCGTCAACCTAGCCAGTTGCACGGATTGTTCGCAAACGCACGGCAGCTGCGATCTAGCCGACGAGCTGAATCGACGCCAGCACCGCAATCCCCGAGATGAGCGCCAGCCTCGACGCTTCGGTCAGCTCGACCTTCAGCGTGCTGCCGTCGGAGATGACGAACGCCTCGCCATTGAGACGAATGCCGCAATCGCCGGAAACCGCATAGACGAGATGCGTGCCGGTCGGCAATGCCCGGTCGCCGGGCTCTCTCAGCGCCACAAGCTCGATTTCCGCCGCACCGCGCCGGGCCATCAAATTCACGACCTCGACGGGGCCGGCTTCGAGCTCGGTCACGATCTCCATCTCGCCGGTAAAGCGCACGGTCGTAAAAGGGTTACGCTCGTCGAATTCCTGCGTGGGCGACTTCAGCACCAGCCCGCGCCCAGCGACGACCATCTGCAGGCGGTCGATACCGGGCATGTAGGAGAACGGACCGGGCGCAACGATCGGCGTGGACGCGAAGCGCCACAGCAGGCTGTCCCAATCCTTCACCGGGCTGTTTGCGCGATGGGCGCCCGCAATATCGGTGAAGATGCCGCCGCCGTTCTTCCACGGCGAGCGGGCGTAGTCTTCGGATTTGAGCAGCGTGGTTTTCATGTCGTGAAGCCGTCCGGGAGGCATGGGGCCGATATCATCCGTGCATCATGCGCGAGATGGGCCTGTTTTGCCAACGGGTTCGACGGGCGCGAATTTCTCTATTTCGACGGACAAGGCGAACCCGCCTTGCCCCAGTCCTCGACGAGCTTGCCAAGTTCGTCCGCCGAATAAGGCGGCCTTCGCTCAGGCTCGACCGTCCATGCCCAACGCACCAGAGGCTCTGTCGTGACGTGATCGACGAGCTTGTCAATCGTCTCGCGATGGCCATTGCTCTCGGGAGCCTTGAACTGCTTGCAGATCTCGGCACTCGACTTGCCGAACCACTGCATTTCGACCGGCGCCAGCTGCCACTCCGCGGCGCCCTTTTTCGTAGCCCCGGGCGGACCGTGCGGCGCAGCGGAGTTCTGCTTCGAGTGGCACGTCGTGCAAACGAGATAGTTGGCGCCATCGTCGGCGCCCTTGCCGCTGATGTTCATGCCGTGTGGCCGCGGCGCGGCTCCGTATTCCGGTCCGGACCACATCGGCACGCGATCGGTTCCGGCGTGACAATTGGCGCAGCGCGGGTGCGAGAAGACCTCGTGGATCTTGCCCCAGAGCGCGAGGCCGGGCGTGGAATCCTGGGCCAGCACCTGCGCAGGACCCGCGACCAGCAGGATGGCGAGCGCGTAGCGGATCATCGGCTCCCTCCTCTCAGACGAACCTGATCTTGTCGTGGCTGATCAGCGGCAACCGGCGTGCGCGGATCCCGGTCGCGGCGAAGATGGCGTTGGCGAGCGCAGGCGCGGCTGGCGGAACGGCGGGCTCGCCGATGCCGCGGATGTGCTCGAGCTTGGTGGTCTCCAGCGCCCTGACCTCGATCTGCGGCGCCTGATGCAGCCGCATGCCCTCATACTGATGATAATTGGTCTGAACGGTCTTGCCGTCGACAAAGGTAAGCTCGGCATTCATCGCGTGCCCGAGCCCCCAGATCACGGCGCCTTCGACCTGGTTCTTCAGATTGCCGGGGTCCAGCACCTTGCCGACCTCGGCCGCGACGAAGACACGATCGATCGTGATGATCCTGCGCTCGCCATCCTGAGTGGAAGTCACCTCGACCACTTCGGCGACGGGCACGCCGAAAGACAGCGTGAACGCAAGGCCCCGTCCGCGGTTGGGCCCGAGGTCGCGGCCCCAGTCCGACATCTCGCCGACGGCCTTGAGCACGTCGCCGGACGGCCCGTGCGAGCAGAGCCTGCGCCGCTCCTGGAGCGGATCGGCACCGGCGGCATGAATCAGCTCGTCGAGGAAGCACTCGTGCATGAAGGCGTTGCCGGACGCGCCGACCGAGCGCCAGGAACTGACCGGCACGAGTTCCGGCACGCGATAGCCCGTGACGCGGTAGTGCGGAATGGCGAACGGCTGATCCCAGGCTCCGGCGACGATCGACATGTCTGGTCCCGGTATGTAGAGGCCCAGGCGACCGAACTGCGAGGCGACCACGGAGGGAGATGCGATGGCGAGATCGTAGGCATCGACCTGGCGATCCTTGGCCGCTCCGCGCATGCGGGCGACGGCGAGCGGGCGCGGGAAGTCGTGCGTCATGTCCTCCTCGCGCGTCCACGTCATCTTGATCGGATGACCCTGATACGCCATTGCGAGCTCGATGCCCTGGCGCACATAGTCGTCCTCCAGGCGACGACCGAAACTTCCGCCGCAGAGCTGGGCGTGAACGTGGATGTCTTGTTCGGCAAGCCCGGTCATCTCACGCGCGGTCTTGACCAGGAACGCCGGAATCTGCGTTCCCGTCCAGATATCGAGGCGGCCGTCCTTGAGCTGGGCCACGACGTTCATCGGCTCGAGCGGCGCATGGGCAAGGTAAGGCACGCGATATTCGGCCCTGATCACCTTTGCGCCGGCGAGCGCGGCATCGACGTCGCCATCATTCTTGCAGTGACTGTCGCGGCGCTTCGGGATGAAGGAGGCCTTCACCTTCCTGAACATCGCTGCGGTGCTCGCCGGATAGGGCGCCTTGCCCCATTCGAACTTGATGAGCTTGGCCGCCTGGAAGGCGCGCCAGGTGTTGTCGGCGATGACGCCGACGCCGCCCTTGAGCGGCACGATCTTGAGGACGCCCCGCGCCTTCGTGGCCAGGGAATCGTCATAGCTTCGCAGCGCACCGCCGAGATTCGGATTGGCGCAAACCGTGGCGTAGACCATGCCGGGCAGCCGGATGTCGATGCCGAACGTGGCCGTGCCCGTGCACTTGGCGACCATGTCGATCCGCTGCATCGGCTTGCCGAGATAGCGCCAATCCTTCTCGTCGCGGAGCTTGACGTCGGTCGGCAGCGCGATCGTCGCCGCAATCTCGGCGAGCGAGGCATAGCTGAGCGCACGTCCGCCCGGGACGATCACCGCGCCGTCGCGCGTCTCGAGCTTGTCCCGGGCAACGCCCGTCTGCTTCTCGGCCGCGCGCAGCAGCACCTCGCGCGCGGCGGCGCCGGCGAGACGCAGCTTGTTGCAGGAATCGGCCACCGTCGACGAGCCGCCGGTCATCTGAAACCCCAGAAGCCTGCCGACACCGTCGCTGATGATCTCCGCAATCGAATCGAGCCGGTCATTGGTGGCGGCAACCGGAAGGCCCTCCCTGAGCACCCGGGCGTTGTAATAGACCGAGCTTGGCGCGCCCGGATCGACCCTGATGTCGCTCCAGGCGATGTCCAGCTCTTCGGCGACGAGCGCGGCCTGGATGGAATACGCACCCTGGCCGAGATCGGCACGCGGCGTGATGATGGTGACGCCGTCACGGTCGATCCGCACATAGGGCGTCAGCATGTGCTGGCCCTTCTTGAGGCCATTCCCGAGGCGCCGGTTCACGCGGAACGGCTCGGAATAGTAGAAGCCGAAGACGAGACCGCCCGCCACGCCGGCTGCTCCGAGCAGCGCGAGACGCCGCGAGATCGTGCCGATGCGGCTCACGGCTTTTGTCCTTGCAGTTTCGCGGCCGCTGCTTTGATGGCCGCGCGGATGCGGGTGTAGGTGCCGCAGCGGCACAGATTGGCCGACATCACGTGATTGATGGTATCGTCCAAGTCCTTCTCAGCCAGCGGCGGGTTGCCTTCAACCACCCTGGCCCGCAGCAACGCCGCCGCGGCCATGATCTGCCCGGGCTGGCAATAGCCGCATTGCGCCACCTGATGCTCGATCCACGCCGCCTGCACCGCCTGCAGCGCCTGCGTCGTTCCCGCGATCGTGGTGATCTCGGCGCCGTCATTGACGTCACCGATCCTGAGCGAGCACGACCGCACGGGCCTGCCGCCGACATGCACCGTGCAGGCGCCGCACATCGCAATGCCACAACCATATTTCGGGCCGGTGACGCCGAGCTCATCGCGCAGCCACCACAGCAAAGGCATGTCGTCCTCGACATTCACCTCTTGCGGCTTTCCGTCGACCTTCAGCAGGCGCATGACCGCTCCGGAAAACAGATGGTTCTGATGAAATCAATCGCCGGCAACCGGCGTAGTCTCAACTTAAGGCTTCAATATGGACGCCATTATCGCGCGGGAAGGCCGCCATGGCAAGGCGGCGCAGCGGCCGTCTTGTGGCTGAGCTGGTCTGAACGCTGCCGGTAGCCCGGATGGAGCGAAGCGTCATCCGGGCTATGCGGCTCTCACTCGCCCTTGCCGCCCTTCAGCTTCGGCAGCGTCTCGACGATCTTCTGCTTGCCGTCGATGATCTCGGCGAGGAAGCTGGCGCGGTCGATGTCGCCGTTCTGGTCCCAGCTTGCTTCCATCAGCATGCCCGGCGCCTTGTCGGGCGTCAGCGTCAGGCCCTTCATCGCCGCGCCAAAGGCCTTGCTGTCGAACTTGCCGATTGTCTCGGTGACGTATTTGACGAGATAGACGGCGGTGTAGCCCTTGATGCCGTTGTGGTCGGGCCGGTATTTGAAACGTTCGCTGAATTTCCTGGTGAAGTCTTCGATGGCGGGAATCGGAGCGTCGGCGGAAAGGCCGACATGGCCGCGCACGCCATTGGCGGCGGGGCCGGCGAGCTCGACCACTTTCTGGCTCAGCAGCGTGGTCTCGCCGAACAGCGGCGTTGCGACGCCCTGCCGCTTCGCCTCGATCAGGAAGCGCGCGCTCTCCTCCTCATTGGTGTAGACGAAGATCGCGTCGGCCTTTGCGCTCTTGAGCTTGATGACGTCCGAGCCGAAATCGACCTGGCCTTGCTCGGTGGAGATATCAGCCGCGATATCGATATTGCGCGCCTTCATCTCCTTGACGAAATTGTCGCGGCCGCCCTTGCCGAAATCATTGTTGACCCAGACCACCGCGACCGTCTTCACCTTGAGCTTGTCGTGCAGATAGTTGGCGATCTTCGGCATCGAAAACTGCTGGCCGAAGGCGGTGCGGAACACCCAGGGATTGCCCTGCGTGGTGATGTCGGCGGCCTCGGCGCCGACAATCTGCGGGATCTCGGCCTGTTGCGTCAGCGCCATGTTGACCTTGACCGAGCCGGAATAGATCGGCCCGAGCACGACATAGGGATCCTTGTCCAACACCTTCTGCACCTGCGCGCGCGAGATGCCGGGATTGCTCTGGGTGTCCAGATGCTCGGTCTGGATCTTGCGGCCGAGAATGCCGCCGGCAGCATTGATCTCGTCGACGGCGAGCACGACGCCGTCGCGCCAGTTGGTGCCGGAGACCGCGCCGGGCCCGGACAGCTCGATCACGTCGGGGATGTACACGGTGCTCTGCGCCTGCGCGACGCTCGCCCACAGCGATGCCGCAATCGCGATGCCGACCGGCCGTGTAAAGTGCCTCATGACGTTCTCCCTCCCTTTTTACTTTTATCTTGTTTTGTCTGCCGCCTCGTCGAAGCCGAGCAGCCGCGCCGGCGTTCGCCATAACAGGCGATGCTGATCGCCTGGATCCGGAAACAGCTTTGTCAGCACCGCGAGCAGCGGGCCGTAATCCAGCCGTTCCGGCGCGCGCAGGAACGGATAGTCCGAGCCCCAGACGCAGCGGTCGAGCGTGAAGGTCTCGACGAGCGCGGCGATGAACGGCCAGGTGTCTTCGTAGGGATGCGGCTGCTGCGAGAATTTGTAATAGCCGGACAGCTTGACGTGTGCGCCGCGCTCGCGGCCGATGGCCAGCAATGCCTGGAAGGCCTTGCCCTGCAGTCCTTGCGCGACCGAGGGACGACCGCAATGGTCGAACACCAGCGCTACGTCCGATTTTTCGATCAGCGGCAGCAGATCGAGCAACTGGTCGTGCTCGACCTGGATCTGGAGGAACAGGCCGAGGCTGGTCAGCTTCTCCAGCAGCGGCGCGGCCTTGAGATAATAGCCGGCGCCGTGAAACGGCACGTTGAAGGCAACACCGATCACGCCGGCGGCTTTCAGTCGTTCGAGCTCGGCGATGTCGACGTCGTTCTCGACGACGGCGACGCCCTTGAAGCGGCCGCCGCCCTGCCTCAAGGTGTCGAGCAGGATGCGGCTGTCGCTGCCATAGCCGGTGTTGGTGGCGACGACGAGCGCGTGCCTGACATCGAAGGCGTCGAACACGCGGATGAGCTGCGCTGCGGGCGCAATCTCCTGCCCGCTCGGCCGATACGGCGTATCGTCGGCGTAGGGGAAGCGGACGGGATCGAGAGCGTGGATGTGGCAATCGATCCTGGGGGACGCCGGCATTGTCATGGCGCAAAACTCCCCGGGGTTCGTATCAGAACGTTGCCTCGATGGCCTTGATCAGCTCGGGCGTCACGTCGGGCATGACACCGAACCAGGCCTTGAAGGCAAGCCGGGCCTGGTTGAGCAGCAGGCCGAGCCCGTTGACAGTGGTGCAGCCGCGCGCGCGGGCATCCGCCAGGAACGGCGTCTCCAGCGGCGTGTAGATGAGATCGGCGGTGAGCGTCGTGGGCTTCAGCCGCGACAGGTCGATCTCGAGCGCGCCTTTGCCGACCATGCCGCGATCGGTGCAGTTGACGAGGAGCGCAACGTCGCTGAGCGCGGCGCCGCGATCGTCCCAGGTCACCGTGCTGACGGCGGAGCCGAATTCCTTCGCAATGGCCTCTGCCTTCTCCGCCGTTCGGTTGGCGATGCGGATCTCGCGCGCGCCGTTTTCGAGCAGCGCGACCACAACCGCGCGCGAAGCGCCGCCTGCACCGAGCAGCAGGATCGGCCCCGCATCGCCGCGCCAGTCGGCCTTGGCGTCGCGCAGGCTCTGCACAAAGCCGTTGCCGTCATTGTTGAAGCCGGTGAGGGTGCCGTCCTGCTCGACGACGATGGTGTTGACGGCGCCGATGCGCCTCGCGGTCTCGTTGACGTGGTCGAGCAGCGGCATCGCCGTCTGCTTGTGCGGCATGGTGACGTTGCAGCCGCGGAAGCCGAGCGCGATCAACCCGTCGAGCGCGTCCTCCAGCCGCTCCGGCTTCACCGCCAGCGGCACATAGGAGCCGCGGATGCCGTGCGCCTTCAGCCAGTAATTGTGAA
Organism: Bradyrhizobium sp. GW821-FHT13H05; assembly: GCF_058804065.1. Taxonomy (NCBI): domain Bacteria; kingdom Pseudomonadati; phylum Pseudomonadota; class Alphaproteobacteria; order Hyphomicrobiales; family Nitrobacteraceae; genus Bradyrhizobium; species Bradyrhizobium sp. GW821-FHT13H05. The sequence goes on from NZ_JBXAPO010000004.1 coordinate 681,528, forward strand.
TGACCGGCGAACGCGAATGCGCGACCGGCATTCCGATCACACCCGCCAGTCCAAATCCGTCCTGCGACATGCTGCGCTTCCATCCCGAACCGCGCCCCTTCGGCGCGCGACCATGTTATTTGGTCATTTGTCCAAGACAATTAGAGGGAATGGCCAGCGGGTGCAATGTGAATCTCTGCGCCCACCGGGGAGGATTTGACGCTCGCGCCACCTCCGCCTCATGGCTATTTCGTCGTCAGCGCCGCGATCGGACGCCATTCCGCATCAGGCGGGGCCGCGGCAAGCTGTCGGCAGCGGACGCGCATCAGCTCGGCGGGGCGATCGTGAGCACGTTGCTTCAGCACGGCGTCGAAATCGGCGAGCGCGGCGGCAAACCGGCGGGCGCGATAGTTGGCAAGACCGTGTTCGTAATCCGCGATCCAGCCGGCCACAGCGGCGCTTTCATCTGCGATGCCGATCAATTCGTGAACGCAGAGCCCCTCCTCGCGCCCGTACACGGCGATGCTGTCGATCTCGCGCGAGACGATGGCGCCGCGGGCCAGCCGTTCGGTCGCTTCCCCAATCAGGATCTGCGTGCCGTAGGACTTGTTGGCGCCCTCGAGCCGGCTCGCGACGTTCACGGCGTCGCCGATCACGGTGTAGTTCAACCGCAGCTCCGAGCCGATATTGCCGACCAGCATACGGCCGGAATTGATACCGATCCGGATCTGGAGCGGCTGGCCGAGATCGTCGGCAAGGCCGGACGTCTCGATCGCCTCGCGACAGCCGAGCGCCGCGCGGCAACAGCGCAGCGCGTGATCGGCTTGCGGCTGCGGTGCGCCCCAGAACGCCATGACGGCGTCGCCGATGAACTTGTCGATGGTCCCGCCATTGGCAACGATGATCTCCGACGTGAGGTCGAGATAGCGCGACAGCAGCGGCACCACGCGGTCGCCGAGGCGCTCGGACAATCCGGTGAAGCCGGCGATGTCGATGAACATCACGCTGAGTTCCTGGATGCTGCCGCCGGGCCGCGCCTCGACGCCCTGACGCAGCAGCGCGCGGACGAGATCGGCCGGGATGAATTTGCGGAACGCGGAGAGACCGGACGCCATCTCGGCGATGGCACCCGACAGGCTGGCAATCTCCTTGAGCCGCGACGGATGGCGGCGGACCTGTTCCAGCGCAAACGCCTCGACATGGCGAAGCTCGCCGACGACACGCGACAGCGGCGCGGCAATGACGGAGCGTGCCAGCATGGCCGAGGCCAGTGCCGCGAGCACGGAACCGATGGCAAGGCCAAGGATCAGCCGCCGCAGTGTCGTCTCGACGGGCCCGAGAAATTCGGCTTCAGGGATCACGGTCGCGAGCGACCAGCCGGGAAACGGCAGCGGTGTCAGCGCGACCTCGTAAGCCGCGCCGCCTGAAATGAGCCGGCTCCGCCAGGCCTCCTTGCGGCCGGCCTCGCCCGCCGCTTCGAGCGCGACGCGCGCGAGCGGAAGCAGCCTGGTGTCGCCGCGGGCCGGATGCAGCTCGTCGGCATCCTTGTCGGGCGCTGCGACGAGTTCGCCGCTGCCATCGACGATGAACGCCGTTCCGGTGCGCCCGACCTCGAGCTGCGACAGGAAGCGCGCAAGCCGCGTATATTCGATCATGATCGCGAGCACACCCTGGCGCTCCTGATAGACGTCGATCGGGCCGGCAAAGGCGATCGACGGCCGCTCGCCGGTCGGATGATCGTTGACCTTGAACCATTGCGGCTGCTCGGCCGCGAGCCCGGTCTTGAACCAGGTGCGTTCAGCAACATGAAAATCGGTCGGCTCGAAGCGGCGATTGGCGAACTCGATATCGCCCGGCACGACGTCATATTCATCGACGCGGCGCTCGCCGGGATGATCGGTCAGCGAAATCTCCATCATCTCCAGGCGGCGATCGCCGAGCTTGTGCGCGGCGAAGAAGGAGCCGTCGGGCCAGCCGAAGGCGACCCAGGAGATCGTGGCCTGTGACTGCAATTGCGAGAGGAACACGAATTCGCGCTTGTCGGCTTCGCGGGTGTCGAGCACGTTCTGGAGGAACAGGGTGCGGATCGCGGTGTGCGCGGCGCGCGCCTCGTCCACGATGGCCGCGACCTCCTTGCGCACCGCCGCGACGATCTGCTCGTTGATGGTCGAGGCCAGCTGCCGGCTGGTCGCCTCCGCCGTGCGCCACCACAACAGGCTCGACAGCGCCGCCGTCAGCAGGATCGCGGCGAGCACCAGCGCCGAGACGGCAAGGCGAATGCTCACCGTCAGCCTGGCGATTTCGCGAAACTGCCGTGCGGGATCGACGTTCATCGCTGTTTCCGCCGTTGAAGCAGGCACCGTTCCTGACATTTACGCGAGGCTTCCGCCGTTCGTTACCTCTGGCAGGCCGGATCAGCCGTCGCCAATGCCCGCCCGCTAACGTCTCGATAGCGCCAAGGCATTGGATTTGACCGGCCGGTTGCCCGCTAATCCCGGCCCGGGCGCACAAGCCTGTGCGCACTGCCCCAATGGTCTCACGGACTCGTGAGCAGCTCAAAAGTAACGCGGGTTGTGAACGAGGCGAACGAGACAATGCGCATTTCGCTTGCCAGCGATGCCATCTCAAAAGGAGAACCTGATGTCTGCCAAACACGTCATCACCACGCTCGCTCTCGCCGGCGCGATGTCGACCGCGCTCGCCACCCTCGCCGCCGCCGGCCCGCTGACCAAGGCCGAGGCCGATGCGGCCGTGGCCGCCAAGAAAGAAAAATGCTTCGGCGTCGCGCTGAAGGGCCAGAACGATTGCGCGGCCGGACCGGGCACGACCTGCCAGGGCACCTCGACCGTCGACTTCCAGGGCAACGCCTGGAAATTCGTCCAGGGCGGCACCTGCACCAGCATCGACCTGCCGGGCGGCAAGAAGGGTTCGCTGAAGCCGGTCTGACGCGTCGCGATTACGACAACAGGGAACAGCGGAGCGACATCATGACGACGGCTATCACGCTCAGGACGTCTGCGGTGCCGCTCCGCTATTCCAGCCCCATCGGCGGCGTTGCCGGAACCAGCTTCAAGCCGGAACATCTTCCGGCGATTCTTGAGGCCGGTCCGCAACGCGGCTTCTTCGAGGTCCATGCCGAGAACTACATGGGCGCCGGCGGGCCGTCGCATCGCGCGCTGGAAGTGATCCGCCGCGATCATCCGCTGTCGCTGCATGGCGTCTGCATGTCGATCGGCGGCCCTCAGCCGCTGGACAAGACGCATCTCGCGCGTTTCCGCGGCCTCGTTGCGCGTTACCAGCCGGCGCTGGTCTCCGAGCATCTGGCCTGGTCGACGCACGAGACCAGCTTCTTCAACGATCTCTTGCCGCTGCCCTACACGGCGGCGACGCTCGCCTGCGTCTGCGACCACATCGACCAGGTGCAGGAGGCGATCCGCCGTCCGCTGCTGCTGGAGAACCCGTCGACCTATGTCGCGTTTCGCGAGTCGTCGATGAGCGAGACCGATTTCATCCGCGCCATCGTGGCGCGCACCGGCTGCGGGCTGCTGCTCGACATCAACAACGTGTTCGTGTCCGCGACCAATCACGGATTCTCGGCGCTGGACTATCTCGCCGACTTTCCGCTGGCGCGCGTCGGGGAAATCCACCTCGCCGGCCACGCCGAGCAGGCGGACGACGAAGGCGATCTGCTGCTGATCGACAGCCATGATGGTCCGGTCGCAGACGCCGTGTGGAAGCTCTATGAGATCGTCATCGGCCGCCGCGGCCCTGTGCCGACGCTGATCGAATGGGACAGCAAGATTCCCGACTGGCCGGTGCTGCGAGCGGAAGCCGCCGCGGCGCAGGCGATTCTCGATCGCTGTGGTGCGACGGGAGGGCGTCATGCTGCCTGAGCAAATTCTGTCCTTTGCATCAGCCTTTGCACCGGCGCTGCTCGATCCGGCGCGGACCGCACCCGCGATCGTGACCGGCCCGAACGGCAAGGCGGCGGGGAAGCGCTACGACGTCTACCGCAACAACGTCACCGTGAGCCTGATCGAGGCGCTCGCTGCGATCTATCCGGCGGTGCAGCGCATCACCGGTCCCGATTTCTTCCGCGCCATAGCGCGCTTCCACGTCCGCGGCAACCCGCCGGTATCGCCGTTGCTGTTCGAATACGGGCGGGATTTTCCGGACTTTATCGCCGGATACGAGCATGCGCAGACGATGCCCTGGCTCGCCGACGTCGCCCGCATCGAGCGGGCCTGGCTGGACGCCTATCATGCGCACGATGCCGCGCCGCTGTCCCCTGCCCGGTTGTCCGCGATCGCGCCGGAACAGTTGGCCGACACCGCCTTCGTCCCGCATCCGGCGACGCGGATCGTGCGCTCGATATTTTCGGCCGTGACGATCTTCGCCGCCAACCGCGACAACGCACCAGTCACACGCATCGACGCGTCCACACCGGAAGACGCGCTGATCACGCGACCCGCATTCGACGTCACGGTCCGGCATCTGCCGCCCGGCGGTGCCGTCTTCGCCACTTGCCTCGCATCCGGTCAATCGCTCGGCGAAGCCGCCGCGTCGGCGCTGGATGCGTCGCCCGATTTCGACATCGCCACCAACGTCGCCGGCCTGATCGAGGCCGGCGCATTCACCTCAATTGCTTTCGGAGACGCATGATGATCACCGACCAACGCATGGCGACGGGTGGCAGCTTGCCGTCACTCGGGCTGCTCGTCGACAAGGCCAATCAGCTGGTGCAGACGATCGCGGCGCCCTCGCTCGTCCAGCTCGTACTGCGCCTCGCGCTGGCCGTGCCGTTCTGGCGCTCCGGCATGCTGAAATGGGGTGGCTTCCTCAAGCTCAACGACACCGCGGTGACGCTATTCAGCGACGAGTTCATGCTGCATCTGCCCGGTGGACCCTACCAACTTTCCCGCGCCGATGGTGATGGCGTTCCTGTCGGGCTGCGGCGAGATCATGTTTCCGATCCTGCTCGTACTGGGCCTCGGCACGCGATTCGCTGGTCTCGGACTGCTGTTCATGACGCTCATCGTCGAGCTCACGGTGCCTGACGGCTGGCCGATCCATCTCACCTGGGCGGCGATGGCGCTGGCGATCATGGCTTACGGCCCGGGGCGCGTCTCGCTCGACTATCTGATCGGGCGCGCGTTATCGCAGGAGCGATAGGCACGCGTTGCTTACTTCGTAGCCCGGATGAAGCGCAGCGAAATCCGGGGCGGCTCGCACGATGAGGTGGCGGTCCCGGATTGCGCTTCGCTCCATCCGGGCTACGGATCTCCGCTTACATCCCGCTCAGGCCACTATCCACCGCGAGCGTCTGCGCGGTGACATAGACGCTTTCATCCGACAGGAAGAACAGCACGGCATAAGCAATCTCCCACGCTGTGGCCTGGCGGCCGAAGGGGACGTGGCCCTTGCCGCGGTTGGGGCGGCCGGCGCCGGCTTCGCGGCCGTTGGGGGTGTCGACGAGGCCGGGATAGACGAGGTTGGCGCGGACGCCGCGGCGCGCGCCGAGATGGGCGATGTTGCGCATCAGGCCGCCGAGCGCGGCTTTCGAGGAATCATACACCGCCATCTGCGAACCGGCTCTCAGCGCGGCAATGGAGGAAATGAAGACGATGGCGCTGCCATTGTCGAACTTTGGCATCGCCGCCCGGCAGCACAGCATGGGGCCGCGGACGTTGACGTCGTAGATCCTGTTCCACTCTTCGGGGCTGACGTTATCGAGCCCGGTCTTGCCGAAAGTGCCGATGTTCAGCACCATGCCGTCGAGGCCGCCCATGGCGCGATGGGCTTCCTCGATCATGCGCTGGACGTCGGCTTCGCTCGTGACGTCGGCCGCGATGGCAAAGCCCTCTCCGCCTTCATCGGTGATGTGCTTGACGGTCTGCTGCGCGGAGGCGCGATTGAGATCGGCCACCGCAACCCTGGCGCCCTCGCGTGCGCATAAAATGCTCATGGCGCGGCCGTTGCCGATCGGATCGGTGGCGGCGTCGAACACGCGCTGGCCGCCGCCGACGATGAGAATGCGGCGTCCCTTCAGGCGTCCCCTGCCCGGCGCTTCGCCAAGCGACTCCGCGCTTGGTGGACGGACGTAACGGTCCGGCTTGCTATCGGTTTCCGCCATGTCAGCCGCCCTATTTCTTGCCGCCGTCATAGACCTTCATGCCGGCCGCGGGATCGAGATCGGTCTCGGTCGCCTCGGTAACGCGCGCCATCATCATGTAGAAGCCGAGCGCGACGATGGATTCGACGATCTCCTGGTCGCTGAAATGTTTTCGCGCGGCAGCAAAGGTGGCTTCGGGAACGCGGACGTTCTCAACCACTTCGCGGCCGAACTTCAACAGCGCCCGCTCGGATTCGTTCAACGCGGCAGCATCGTAATCGCTGCGCTCCACTGCATCGACCTGCCCCTGCGTGCAGCCGACGCCGAGCGCGATCGGCACGTGCTGGCGCCATTCATAGGCGCCGCCCTCCAGCTGCGCCGCCTGGAGGATCAGCAGCTCGCGGTTGACGGCCGAGAGCTTCTGCTTGTGCAGGATCGAATTGCCGAGCCGCATTGCCGGGATCATGTTGGCCTCGGCATGGGCCATCATGCGAAAGATGTTGAGCTTGACCGGCATGCGGTCGAACGAGGCGCGGATGTCGCCGCTCGTCGTCTCCGGATCAATCAGGGGCAGCCTTGCCACGCGTTTCTCCCTTGGGTTTTCGTTTCTTGTTGTCAGCGTCGTTACCCGCCGCGATCAGCGACAGGAAGAAGGCGAGATAGCGATCGATCGCCTCGATCACCTTCGGCCGCGGCGAGGGCGCCGCGCCCATCACATAATGTTCGAGGCGGATATAGATCAGGCCCGCCGCAAACAGCCGTGCCGTCTCGCGCGGGTCAGGCGTCGAGACGAGACCCGCGAGCGCAAAACCGCGAAAATAGTCCGTCATCATGCTCTGCTCGCGCGCGTAGAAATGATCGGCGAACTTGGCGCGGATGCCGGGCACGCGGTTGCGCTCGGCGGTGATGACTTTCTGGAACTGGTGCTCGCGCGGATCGGACCATTGCTCGACGAGGTCCAGTGCAAACTGCCGGCAGAACGCGGCGGGCTGACGCGCGAGCTGCTTGTAGCGCACTTCTTCCAGCCGGCTCGCCGAGCTTGCAGGGCCGTGCTCGGCCACGATCGCTTCCAGGATCGCGGCCTTGCCGGAGAAGTGGTTGTAGAGGCTGCTCTCGCGGATGCCGACGCGACGCGCCAGCTCGCGCATCGAGGCGCCGCCATAGCCGCTCTGCGCGAACAGATTGAGCGCTTCGGTCAGGATGCGTTCGCGCGTGGTGGGCGCAGCCGCTTCAACCGCACTGGTGGTGTGGACAGCCATGACGGCTTGACTAACGAACGATCGTTCGCTAGTCAACCGTACGAACGATCGTTCGTTTTGTCAGTCTGGCGGCAACGATCGTGGCCCGCAAGTCCGCGGGCGCTGTTCTCGTGTTTCAACTCCGCCCCTTGAGAGGCGGAGAGCAATTTGGGGAGACGACGTCATGGCGCGCTTTGCCAGCCTTCGTGCGGCCTGCATCCTGTTGCCGCTGCTTGCAGGCGGCGCCGCCTCCGCCCAAAGCAAGTACGATTCCGGCGCCGACGACAAGACCATCAAGATCGGCACCACCGCGCCGCTGAGCGGCCCGGTCTCGGCGTTCGCGCAGATCGCGAAATCGGCCGAAGCCTATTTCCGCAAGGTGAACGACGATGGCGGCGTCAACGGGCGGCGCATCCAGATGATCATCGCCGATGACGCCTACAGCCCGCCGAAGACGGTCGAGCAGACGCGGCGGCTGGTCGAAAGCGAAGAGGTGCTGCTGATCTTCGGCGGCGTCGGCACGCCGACCAACAGCGCTGTGCACAAATATCTCAACGACCGCAAGGTGCCGCAGCTGTTTCTGGGGTCGGGCGCGGCGAAATGGGACGATCCCAAGAACTTTCCGTGGACCGTCGGCTGGCAGCCGACCTACCGCGACGAGGCGATCGCCTACGCCAAATATATCAAGGCGAGCCACGCCAATGCGAAGATCGGCGTGCTCTACCAGAACGACGATCTCGGCAAGGACTATCTGAAGGCGCTGGAAGAAGGGCTCGGCAGCGGCGAAGCCATCGTCGCGCGCGTGGCCTATGAGACCTCGGCGCCGACGGTCGACACGCAGATCCTCCAGCTCAAGACCGCCGGCGCCGACGTCGTGTTGGTCGCAGCGACGCCGAAATTCGCAGCGCAAGCCATCCGCAAGATCGGCGAGATCGGCTGGAAGCCTGTCACCATCATCTCCAACGTCTCGGCCTCGATCAGCGGCGTGCTGGAACCGGCCGGCAAGGACAATTCCACCGGCGTCATTTCCAGCCAGTACCTGAAGGACGCAACCGACCCGGCCAACAAGGACGATGCCGGCTATAAGGAATGGCTCGCCTTCATGGACAAGTACCTGCCCGACGCCAACAAGAGCGACTGGCTCAACGTCTACGGCTACACCATCGCACAGACGCTGGTGACGGTGCTGAAGGCGTCCGGCAACGACCTCACCCGCGCCAATGTGATGAAGCAGGCGACGTCGCTCAAGGACGTCAAGCTGCCGATGCTGATCAACGGCACCGCGGTGAGCAACTCGCCCGAGCACACCACGCCGATGACCAGCCTCCAGCTGATCCGCTTCGACGGCACGCGCTGGGTGCCGTTCGGCGGTCTCCTGAAGAACTGAAGCATGCGGCAGGTCAAAATCGGCAGCATGCGGGTCGACCTCGTCAGCGAGATCGCTTCGCTTGCATTCGACAAGACCTGGCTGTTCGCCAACGTTACCGACGCCGTGATCGCGGAGAACCGGAGCTGGCTCGATCACCGCTATATCGAGCCGGAGACCGGCCGCTTCATCCTCAGCCATCACTCCTATCTCGTGCGCACGCCGCGCTGGACCGCCATCGTCGACACCTGCTGCGGCAATCACAAGCATCGGCCGCGCGTCCCGGTCTGGAACGACCTCAACCAGCCCTATCTCGACAACATGCGGGCGCTCGGCGTTGCGCCGGAAGAGGTCGACTTCGTGATGTGCACGCATCTGCATGTCGATCACGTCGGCTGGAACACGCGGCTCCTCGACGGCCGCTGGGTACCGACCTTCCCCAACGCGCGCTATCTGATGGGGCGCGAGGAATACCGGCATTTCGAGGCCGCGCACAATGCGGCGCCGAGGAGCCCGGTGAACCACGGCTCGTTCGAGGATTCCGTGCTGCCGGTGGTCGCGGCCGGCCTTGCCGAGTTCGTCGAGACCGACCATCGCCTGTTCAGCGATCGCGACGCCGCCTTGCGCTTCGCGCCGGCACCCGGCCACACCGCCGGCAACATGCAGATCCACCTCAATGGCGGCCACGATCACGCGGTGATGTCCGGCGACGTGATCCATCATCCGATCCAGTGCGCGGCGCCGTGGCTGTCCAATGCCGCCGACGTCGATCCGGCCGCCGCGGTGGCGACACGGATGGCGCTGCTGGAAGAGATCGCGGATACGCCGAGCTATCTGCTCACCGGCCATTTTCCGACGCCGACCGCCGGTCGTGTGATCCGGTACGGCGATGCCTACAGATTTCTTTTCGAAGATTAGGGAATGCCATCATGATGCTGCGCACTGTCACGCTTTCGTTTCTCGCATTGCTGTCGGCGGCGCTGCCGTCGCGCGCCGAAGATCCCGCCGCCTATCCCACCCGCAAGATCCGGATGCTGCTGCCTTACGCGGCTGGTGGCGGCGGCGACGTGGTCGGCCGGCTGCTGGCCGACAAGATGGGCAAGACGCTCGGGCAGAGCATCTATATCGAGAACCACACCGGAGCTGCCGGCACGCTCGGCACGCAGATGGTCGCGGCATCGCCGAACGACGGCTACACCATCACCGTCGGCGGCATGACCACGCATGTGCTGGCGCCGGCGATCTATCCAAAGCTGCCTTACGATTCAATCAAGGATTTTACGACGATCGGGCGCGTCGGCGTCTCCGCGATCATCCTGGTGGCGACCAAGGATTTTGCCGCCAATGACATCAAGGGCCTGATCGCGCTCGCCAAGAAGGGCGAGCCGATCCAGTACGGCAGCTGGGGCATCGGCTCGACCGGGCAATTCTGCGCGGAAATCCTGATGCAGCAGACCGGCATCAAGATGGAGCACGTGCCGTTCAACGGCATCGCCAAGCTCGCAGGCGATTTGCTCGGCGGCCACATCTCCCTTGCCACGCTCGACGTGGCGACCGCGACGCCGCTGGTGAAGGACGGCTCGATCAAGGCGCTGGCCGCCTGCGGCGAGCGCTCGCCGAGCTTGCCTGATGTCGCCAGCTACAAGGAACAGGGCGTGCCGTTCGACCGCAGCCTGTCCTGGGCGATGTACGCGCCGGCGGGCCTTGCGCCGCCGATCGCGCAGAAGCTGTCGGCGGCGCTCAAGGATGCGCTCGGCGATGCCGAAGTGAAGGAGAAGCTTCTGGGGCTCGGCATCACGCCGCAATTCGTGCCGGGCGACGAGCAGCGCGACATCAACGCCCGCGACATCGCGGCCTGGAAGCAGGTTGCCAAGGACGCAGGCATCGAGGTCAAGTGAACCGCGGGTGGCGCAAATGAGGAAAGACGTCGCGGAGAGCTCGCTTGCGGCCATCCTTCGAGACGCCCGCCTGCGGCGGACCCTCAGGATGAGGTCCCGTTTTGCGGCGAGGTATCAGACCCTCATGGTGAGGAGCCCGCCAAAGCGGGCGTCTCGAACCATGCAGGCCGTGCTCGGCCGGCAGCGTGCTGCGGCCATATGCGATAGCCCCGAAGTGAACAAGGTAAGAAGAGGAGCGCGGGCATGAGCCGCATCTTCGGCGCGGTGCGCCAGAACGGATATGTGGTGCGGGACATCCACGCCGCGATGACGCACTGGATCGACACCATGGGCGTCGGCCCCTGGTACTACATGGACCGGGTCAAGACCGACTGGTTCCGCCATCGCGGGCAAGATTCCGCCGTCGAGATGAGCATCGCGTTGGCCAATTCCGGCGATCTCCAGATCGAGCTGATCCAGCAGCGCAACGACGCGCCCTCGCTGTACAGGGAGTTTTTGGACGCCGGCCATGAAGGCCTCCAACACATGTCCTACTGGAGCCACGACTATCAGGCGCTCTACGACAAGGCGATCGGGCTCGGCTACAGGATCGGCCATGAAGGCCAGATCGGCGGCGAGAAGGGACGCTTTGCCTATTTCGACACCCAGGCGCATCCGGGAACCGTGATCGAGATCTCCGACATCAGCGGCACCAAGGGGCCGTTCTTCGAAAAAGTCCGGCAGGCGGCCTTGAGCTGGGACGGCTCACGACCGATCCGCGAGGTCGTCACGAAATCGTAACCGCAGGCGCTGCGACGCGGAGAAGCATCCGCGAGCACCAAATAGAAATTGTATTGCGGCCCCGGTCGGATATTCTTTCCGGCATTTCCAGATCCCGGCTTGGGGGCCGTGATGAAGTTTTTTTATCTCTTTGCTCTCGCCGCCCTGGCGCTTGTTATCCAGCCGCCCGCGGCGCTTGCCGACCAGCGCATGGCGCTGGTGATGGGCAATTCGGCCTATCAGCGCGCCCCCAAGCTCGCCAATGCCACCAACGATGCCAATCTTCTGGTCGAGACCTTCAAGAAGGCCGGTTTCACCGTGGTCGATGCCCGCAACGACCTCTCCGCTCAGGACATGCGGCGCACGCTGCGCGATTTCGGCGCCAAAGCCCGCAGCGCGGATATCGCGGTGGTCTATTACGCCGGCCACGGCATCGAGATCGACGGCAACAATTATATCGTTCCGGTCGACGCCCAGCTCGAGAACGACACCGACGTCTATGACGAGACCATCGGGCTCGACCGCATTCTCGTCGCCATCGAGCCGGCGAAGCGGCTGCGGCTCGTCATCCTCGATGCCTGCCGCGACAATCCGTTCGCCAAGAACATGAAACGCACGATGGCCTCGCGCGCAGTTGCGCGGGGCCTTGCCAAGGTCGAGCCGTCGAGCCCGAACACGCTGGTGGCCTTCGCCGCCAAGGCCGGGCTCACCGCGCTCGATGGCGACGGCAAGAACAGCCCGTTCGCCACCGCGCTGGCGCATCATCTCGCAACGCCCGGCCTCGATCTGCGCAAGGCGTTCGGCTATGTCCGCGACGAGGTGCTGCAAGCCACAACCAACCGGCAGGAGCCTTTCATCTACGGCTCACTCGGCGGCGACGACGTCGTACTGGCACCGGCGGCCGCGCCCGCTGCTTCGCCACCTGCTCCGGTCGCATCCACGGACAACAGCGCCTCGCGCGACTACGAGTTCGCCGAGCGCGTCGGCACCGTGGAGGCCTGGGACCTCTACATCGCCGCACATCCGAGCGGGTTCTACACCGAACTTGCAAAAGTTCAGCGCAACAGGCTTGCCGCGGCGACGCCTCGCACGACGCCCGCCACCGTCGAGGTCGAAGCGAAGAAGGTGCAGACCGCGCCTGTGCTGCCGCCGCAGCCGGAGGCAGCAAAGCCCGTCGTCGCACCGAAGCTCGCGGCCGCTCCGGCGACCGTCACGCCACTCGCGCTCGCCGCCCCTCCGGTGGCCGAGACGAAGAGCGTCGCCGCCGTTCCGTCCTCGACCTGCACCACGCGGACCGCGCGGCGCGGCAATGACGCCGTCGGCGGTCCTTTCATTCCGGTCTCGATCAAGCCCAATGTCGAGGGCGCGAGCGTCCGCACCATCGCCGTCTCCCCCGACGGAAGGCAGATTGCGACCTCCGGCGACGACGGCGCGATCCGGCTCTGGGACGCAGCCTCGTTCCGCCAGACGCGCGTGTTGAAGGGACATGCCGGCGCGGTCTATGCGCTCGACTACTGGACTGACAGCACGATGCTTGCCTCTGCCGGATGGGACGGCAAGGTGAAGGTCTGGGATCTCAAAACCGACGGCCAGATCCTGACTTTTGACGCCGGCACCAAGCAATTCGCGGTCGCCTTCGCGCCGGAGCCGTCACTCAAATATCTGGCCTCGGCCGGCGAGGATGGCGTCGTGCGGATCTGGAACCTGCAAACCCGCGAGCTGGCCAGGAGCAGGCTCGATCACCAGAACTCCGATTCCGCCCGCGCCGCGGTGCGCTCGCTGAGCTACGCGCCATCAGGCTCCGGCGAGTTCGTCTCGGCCGGCTTCGACGGCAAGATCAGGTTCTATCGCACCAGCGGCATCATCGATGCGAAGGACGCGTACGGCCGCAAGGCACTGCGCGTGGCCTATTCGCCCGACGGAACGCGCGTCGTCACCGCCGGCTCCGATGTGGAACTCGGCGCCGCGAAGATCTTCGACGTCAAGAGCGGTGCGTCGCGGCTTCTGGCCGGACACCGCGATTATGTCGTGTCGGCAGGCTGGTCGGCGGACAGCCGACGCATCGTGACCGGCGGCGGCGGGCGCGACAAGTCGGTGAATTTGTGGGACGCCGACAGCGGCCGGCTGCTCGCCAGCTTTGCCGGCCATCAGGAGGACATCGAGGCGGTCGCGTTCTTCCCCGGCGGCACGCGACTGATCTCGGCGAGCGAGGACAAGACGATCAAGGTCTGGGACATTGCCGAACGCCGCGTGCTCCTCACCGCCATCGGATTCGGCGACGACGGCTATGTCAGCTACACGCCCGAAGGTTGCTACGCGGGTTCAAACGGCATCGAAAGCCGGCTCAGCATCGCCAGCGGTAGCCGCTATGAGCCGATGTCGCTGGAAGCGCGCAAGGCAATGCAGGAACCGGCCGGGTTCACGTCATTGCTGGCGCGCTAGAGGCCGATCCATGGTAGCCTGAGTTCGCGTCCGAACCTTCAGCGAGGCCAGCATGGCTGCCACCGACAAGGTATTCGCCGGCTCGATCCCGAAAATCTACGACGAGTATCTCGTTCCGCTGATCTTCGCCCACTACGCCGCCGACATCGCAAGGCGCGTCGCCGCTCTCTCCCCGTCAACGTTGCTGGAGACCGCCGCAGGCACCGGCGCCGTCACGCGGGCCGTGACCGCGGCGCTGCCGCCCGGAATCCGTTACGTCGCAACCGATCTCAACGAGCCGATGCTCGCGATCGCGGCGCAGCGGCAGGGTGAGGACCAGCGTGTGACGTGGCGCCAGGCGGATGCCACCGCCTTGCCCTTCGACGATGCCACATTCGACGTGGTCTGCTGCCAGTTCGGCGCCATGTTCTTTCCCGACCGCGTCAAGGGCTACAAGGAGGCGAAGCGGGTGTTGCGGCCGGAGGGCACGTTCGTATTCAACGTCTGGGACCGCATCGAGGAGAATGTGTTCGCGGACGAGGCGACGGCCATGCTCGGAAAAATCTTTCCCGATGATCCGCCCCGTTTCATGGAGCGGACGCCGCACGGCTATCACGACAAGGCGGTCATCAAGGCCGATCTGGAGCAGGCGGGCTTCCGCCACATCTCGATCGAGACGCTTGCTGCGGTGAGCCGCGCGCCGACACCAGAATATGTCGCGTTCGCATATTGCCAGGGAACGCCACTCCGCAACGAGATCGAGGCCAGGGATGCGAGCAAGCTTCAGGCCGCGACGGACGCCGTCGGCGAGGAGATCCGAACTCGCTATGGACCCGGCCCCGTCGAGGCGAAGATCCAGGCGCTGGTGATCACGGCACGGCCGTAAGCGAAGGAGGCTTCAGCTTGCGCCCCGCGTCCTACCAAAAACTCCGCTGCATCGGCTGGGCCGGCTGATAATACTGGTACTGGCCGCCGCGCTGGCGGCGCGGATTGACCGGCTGCGGGTTCGGATCGCGCTGCCCAAAGAAGAAACCAAAACCGTTGCCGCCCCAGCCGTCGTCGCTCGCCATTTCCATCGGCGGCGGCGCGGTCGGCTTGCGGGTGATGAAGCCGCCCTGCGGGTGATTGCTCAGCACGGCGACGAATTCGGTGCGGTAGTTGGTCTCGGCGCTCAGCGGCTCGTCCGAGATGACGATCGACGAGCGCGGCAACGCGGTCGGGCCGATGCGATCCCACACGTCCTGCGGAATGGTGATGCGGTCGAGCGCGTTCTTGGCGTCGTCGCCGCTGTCGATCGTGACCACGCTCCAGCGCAGGCCGGTATCGTTCTTCGCCATCGCCGTGAAGATGTGCGTGCCGAGCGGCTGGTCGGGATTGCGGATCGTGACGGGAACCTCGATGCTGGTGTCGAACACCTCGCCGCCGCCATCCGGCGCCGGCTTGTGCGTGTTCCGCCGCACGTAGAGCTTCTGGGTCGAACGGCTGATGTAGACGGAGACCGGCTCGAGCGCGAGTTTTGCGTCGGTCGCAGCCTTCACGGCGTCAGCTTTTTTCGTCGCAGCCAGCTTGGCGGCTTCCTTCGTTGCAGCGACGGCGTCGCGCTTGGGCTGGGCAGCGGCCTTGGCGGCGTCAAGCTGGGTGGCCGCATCCGCGGCCTTGGTCGCGGCCTTCTGCTTCAGCTCGTCGGCCTTTGCCTTGGCCTGATCGTTCCGGGCATTCGCAACCAATTTGTCGGCATAGGCGTTCTCGGCGTCGGCGCGCGCCTTTTGCTGCTCGAGCTTGCGGAGCGAAGCCGGGAGCGATTGCGCCTCTTTCGCTGCCGCTGCCGCAGCCTTCTTGGTTTCGTCGGCAGCCCGGGTGGCCTCCTCGGCCTCGCCGGAGAGCTTGCCGATCCGACCGGGCGCGGCCGCGATGGCCTCGCGCTTCGGCACGAACAGCGAGGGATGGATGAAATCGACCGGGGCGGCGTCGTTCGGCGAGATGATCACCCGCATGCCGATGTTGGTCTTGTCGAACAGGCCCTCGGCGAAATTGAACGGCATGCGCACGCAGCCGTGCGAGGCCGCATAGCCCGGCAGCGGCCCGCCATGCAGCGCGATGCCGTTCCAGGTGATGCGCTGCATGTTCGGCATCCAGGCATCGTCGTACATGGTCGAGTGGTGGTCCTTGTCCTTCTCGACGATGGCGAAGACGCCGGCCGGCGTCTCGCGTCCCGTGGTGCCGGTCGAGACCGGCGCGCGCAGGATCCAGCCATCGGCGTCGTAGAAGGTGACCTGCTGGCTCTTGATCGACACCACCGCCATGATCGGCTCGCCGGCCTCGCGCGGCGCCACCGCCTCGGCCGGCTGGCGCGGCTGCTTGGCTGCGGTCGCCGGGCCTCCTGCCGCAAATGCGAGCATCGCCGCCAACGCCACAATTCCGGGAGGCCCCCAACGCCGCATCGCCACGGTGGATTGCGCCGTTGTCATCAGGTTTTTCATGCCATCCTCGGTCGAAATGCAGTCCGCCGGTCAAAAATCAGATTGCGATCTTTGGATTAAGAAATCGCAGCCACCATCCGTTCCGTATCCAGCGATATTCGGCCCGCTCGGGTGACAAATCTCTCATATACGACCGCCCGCGCGGGCGGAAGGGCGGCCTGTGGCCGAGGCTGGCCTGGCGCTGGCGGTCAATCGCTGCGCAGAATGTCCGCCTTCAGAGGCGGCGCGGACGGGAGCCGGGCGAACGGCGTCCGCCAAGGCAGCAGGATGTGACCGGGATCACGGAGATGTGCAGAGAGCTGTTCAGTCGCCAGGTCCTGCATCACACAGAGACCAAACTAGATGGTTCTTGTTTCCATTACATTCTTGTGACGTAAGCCACAGAGGCGTTCCGGGCGTGCTGCTAACGTCGGACGCATGATGAAACATATCAGCCTACCGATCGCCCTCACGGTTCTGCTGGTCGCGACGCAAAGCTTCGCTGCCGAAACCACCGGTGCAGGTTCAACTTTCGTTTCGCCCGTCATGACGAAATGGATCGACGCCTACAAGGCGAAGACCGGCAATAGCGTCAGCTATCAGGCGGTGGGATCCAGCATCGGCGTCGTCCTGATCAAGAAGGCCGCCGTCGATTTCGGTGCGACCGACATGCCGCTCGATCCAGCGGAGCTGGAGAAGCTCCACATGATCCAGTTCCCGATCGTGATCGGCGGCGTCGTTCCGGTCGTCAATATCGACGGCGTCAAGCCGGGCCAGATTCATTTCACCGGGCAGGTGCTTGCGGACATCTATCTCGGCAAGCTCAGATCCTGGAACGATCCCGCCATTCGCGCGATCAATCCCGAGCTGACGCTTCCGAATACGCCGATCACCGTCGTTCACCGTGTCGACGGCTCCGGCACGACATTCAACTGGTCGAACTATCTTTCAAAAGTCAGCTCGCAGTGGAGGACGACCGTCGGCGAAGGCACCGCAGTCGAATGGCCGGTGGGGCTCGGCGGCAAGGGCAATGACGGCGTCGCCTCGCTCGTCGGCCTCGTTCCGGGCTCGATCGGCTATCTCGAATATGCCTATGCCCTGCAGCGGCTCGACAAGATCTCGTTCGGGGTGGTGCAGAACAACGCCGGTCATTTCGTTGTCCCCGACGCCGCCTCGTTCCAGGCGGCAGCCTCGAGTGCTGACTGGAAGGCCGAGAAGGATTTCCATCTCGTTCTCACCAATGCTCCGGGCGAGGATGCCTACCCGATCACGGCCACGACATTCGTGTTGATGTCCAGGCAGCCGAAATCGCCGGAGAGATCGGCCGCGGCCATCGACTTCATCCGCTGGTCGCTGGACAGCGGAAAGTCGCAAGCCGAAACGCTCAACTACGTTCCGTTGCCGCCGGCCCTGATCCAGCAGGTCGAGCAATATTGGCAGCAGAGTTTTGAGGCGACCACCATGACGGCGGCGGCCAGCGGCAAACGCTGACCGCGCCGAACGAACGCCGCGTGCGAACAGCGGCACCGCCGCGAGCTGTATGGCGATGCCGAAGAAGGTGTCACCGACGGCCGGCGGACCGGCCAGCCTCGCCAAAGGAGACGAGCCGCAAGCGCTCCTCATCCCACAAGGCCAGCCGCACGGTCCGCAAACTCTGGAGCAGCGTTATTCGCCCGATTCCAGCGAGCTGCGGGTGGTCGCGCAGCACGTCCGGCAACCGATAGCTGGGAATTCGACTGGACAAATGATGGATGTGGTGGACGCCGATATTGGCCGTGAACCATCGCAGGACACCCGGCAATTGGTAATGGGAGCTGCCGTGCAGCGCAGCGTCGTGAAAATTCCAGGTCTCGCCATTGGACCAGTATGTGTGCTCGAACTGATGCTGGACGTAAAACAGCCAGACACCGATCGACGCCGCCAGAACGATGATCGGCAGATGTACGAGCAGCAGCGGCCCGTAGCCGACCAGCCAGATCATGGCGGCGACGAGAACCGCGATCGCGGTGTTCGTGCCCATCGTGCTCAGCCAGGGTTTCCAGCCGCCGCGCATCATCCCGAGCGGCAATCGATGCTTCAGGATGAACAGATACGATGGACCTACGCCAAACATCACCATAGGATGCCGATACAAACGATAGAGCGTCCGACGCCATCGCGGCTGCGCGAGAAACTCGCGCACGGTCAACGTATCGATGTCGCCCAGGCCCCTGTGATCGAGATTGCCGGAGCCGGCATGATGGTGTGCATGGTTATGCCGCCAGTAACCGTAGGGCGTCAGCGTCACGACACCGATGGCCCGGCCGACCCAGTCGTTGACAACGCGGCCGCGGAAGAACGAGCCGTGTCCGCAATCGTGCTGGATCATGAAGAGGCGGACCAGCAAGCCCGCCGCGGGCACCTCGAGCAGCAGAGCCAGCCAATAGCCGTGATCGAGAGCGACCCAGATCAGAGCCCAGATGATGAGGAACGGCACCGCCGTGATCGCCAGTTCGAGGACACCGCGCGCACTGTCGGGCTCGCGATAACGCGCGAGCAACTGCGCCGATGCGCGGATTTCCGGCGTCCTTTGAGTCATAACTGGTCTGCTCCTGAAAATGCCCGCCTTGAGAGGCACGGTTGTTGCCCACGGCCGCCTCCGGCCGTTGCGCCCCGCGCATTCTCATATTGATTCGTGCCTGGATATCGGGCCGAGCGACATTGCTCACGCCAAGAGCCAGCGCTCCCGCCGACTGTACAATACCCCGCGACCGAGACCGAAAGCCAGCACAACCATCCCGCCGTCATCAAGCGGCGGACATATTTGCCGGCCAGCCCGCATTTTTGCGGGTTGTGAGCCATATTAAACGGTGGCCGCCCCCGGAGCGCGGTATCGCAGCAGACGAATCGGCTGATTTCCGCGGCGTCCCGGGGTAGCGCGACCGCAGCCTCGTGAGACAGCGCGGCTAGACGCCCAGTGCCTTCCGATTGAACGTTCTCAGGAAGCGCAGGGACAGCGTCCGTATATTCGCGACGTTCAACAGCCATGCCGCGGCGGCGTAAGCGAGACCGCCGGCAAGGCTCACGACAATGAGCGGGACGAGGCCGGAGCCATTGACCTGCGATCGCGCGACGAGGATCGCAGCCGCCATCGCCACCGCAGACACCGCCACACCGGCGAGACGGTTGACGTCGAACGGCACGGGATGGGCACGGTGCATCAGGACGATTGCGACGACGAAGCCGAGCGCTTCGGTCGCGAGCGTCGCCAGCGCCGCGCCGTGGAGGCCGTAGCCCGCAACCAGTGTGAACATCAGCGCCACGCTCACCACCAGCGTGAGGAAGGACTGCGCCGCCAGCATGAAGGGACGCTCGGCGAGCTGAAAACTGATCTGGACGTAGAACTGGTTGGCGATGCCGAAGAAGCGGGCGAGCACCAGGATCGGCAGCAGCGCCGACACGCCGGCGCGGAAATCGACGCCGACGAGCGTGCCTGCGACCTGGTCCGCCGCGAGCGCCAGCCAGATCGCGACGGGCGCGACGACCACGAGCAGCAGCTCGAGACTCTCGCTCAACCGCTCGCGTGTCGTCTCGTTGTTTTTCTCCGACAGCGACCGGAACACCAGCGGCACAGTTGCCGCGGCGACGCTCGAGGCTATCATGACCATGAATTGCCGCGGCAGATCGGCGGCGACGCCAAAGATGCCGGCAGCGTCCTTGCCGAGCAGATAGGCGACGATCAGACGGTCGCAGGTCGAGTACAGCGCGACCGAGAGGCCCGCGAGCGTCAGCGGCAGGCCATAGCGCGCCAGCTGCATGAACTGGCTGCGCTGGAAACCGGAGATCGTGGTGCGGTCTCCGACGAGATTGAGAATGATCCCTGTGAGTGAGCCGAGGCCGAACGCCGCCAGCAAGCCCATGCCGCCCCAGCCGAGCCAGATGCCGGCGAGGCCGAAGCCGACGCTCGATACGCTGCGCACGATCGAAATCGCCGCAAAGCGATACGGCCGCAGCTTGGCGCGCTCGAACTCCTGGCCGACATCGACCGCATTGGCCATGATCGCGACGAACATGCTGGCCAGCAGCAGCTCGACGCTGACATCGCTGCGGAACAAGAAGACCAGTGGGGTGGCGGCGCAGAGCACCGCGACCGTGAGCCCAAAGGCGACCATCGCCGTGCCGCGAAAATCCACCTCCGCCGACATCGCCTGATAGCGCGACACCGACAGCTTGATCCAGGCAAAGAAGATCGCGCCCAGGATGCCGGCAAGGCTGATGCCGACGACATAGACGCCGTATTCGGCGGGCGTGAGTAGCCGCGTGTAGGCGGTGACGGCAAAGAAGCCCACCGCCGCGGGCAGGATGTAGGCGACGAGGTAGATGGAGAAATGGCGGTTCAGCATGCGGGCACGGGACCGGAAGCGGTCTTGCGAGTTCTGCGGCCGTTAATCAGTTGGACCTTGGCTTGACCTTGGCTTGACGATCGAAGGCTTGGCAATCGGACTGCGCCGCAGCATCCCCGAAGAATGTCACATAAGTCTGCAAATCGGTCCGCGAATGGGACGTTGCGGCGGATTTCGCGCGTTAGCGTTAAATTTGCCCTGTGCTTGAACCGGCCGCCGCGATCATCGAAAAGAAACCATGATTTCAAAACGTCGTCCGACGTTTTTCAGTGCCTGGACGTGACCGAAATGGACGTTGCCGAGCGTATACGGGCGAACCCGGCTCACCTGCCGCATGGCGGTGCCGACGCTCCGCTGGTTCCGGCGGCCCCTGATGGCGGCGAGCGGATGACGCTTAACCTGTTTTTCGAGGAACGGGACGATCGCTGGTTTCCGGGTGACCGCCACATCCGGCCGCTGCTGCGGCGGATGCTGCTCGGCAAGTCATGGATCAGCGGCCAGCGGCGCGTGTTCCTCAATCTCTGTGCCGGCCTCGACCGGGTGGGCATTCCCTATCGCGTCAACGATTACGGCTACATCCGCAAGCATCCGCAAGAGCTTGCCTGCATCATCGGGCGGCCGTTCGTGCTGGACTGGTTCGCATGGAAGAACCCTCTCCTGCTCGGGGTCGCCATGTACAACCACCCGGTGGAAGCACCAGCACATCTCACAGACCTGCACACGAAGACCATCCTGGTGCCGTGCAGCTGGTATGCCGAGATGTGCCGGCCCTACTGGCCCCATGTCGAGATCTGGCCGGTCGGCATCGAGACCGATCTGTGGACGCCGGCGCCTCCTGAGCAGAAAAGCGTCGACGTGCTGCTCTACGACAAGGTGCGCTGGGAGCACGACCGCTTCGATGCGGAGCTGATCGAGCCGATCCGCCGGCATCTCGAGGCCAGCGGCCGCACGGTCGAAGTCATCCGCTACGGCCAGTACAAGGAAGACGACTACAAGGCTGCGCTGGCGCGTTGCCGCAGCATGGTCTTCCTGTGCGAGCATGAGAGCCAGGGCATCGCCTGCCAGCAGGCGCTGTCGAGCGGCGTTCCCGTGTTCGCCTGGGATCGCGGCGGGCCGTGGCAGGATCCGGAATATTTCCCGCATCGGGTCAGATACGAGGGTGGCGTGTCCTCGGTGCCCTATTTCGACCCACGCTGCGGCACGATTTTCACCGATGCGGGTGGCTTCGTCGCCGCGTGGGGCGACTTCTGGTCGCATGTCGGCGCCGGCGACTTCGCACCTCGCGACTATGTGATGGAGAATCTGACGCTCGAGAAGGGCGCGCTGCATTATTACGCGATTGCCGAGGCGGTCTTGCAGCGTCAGACCGGCTGACGACGTCCGGCAAAGTTAACCCAACAATCGGAAACCCCGGCGTTGCAGGGCGCCGCTTGGTACGATGGCGCGTTGGTTCCCAAAGGAACACCGCAATTGGCCAAGCTCGACAGACGCGAATTTCTCCTCGGCAGCGCCGCGACGCTCGCGGCGGGCGCATCCGCGTCAGCATTGCCGGCGTCGAAGCTTGCGCAGCGGCGCCCAGGCTTTGGTGCCGCGGCGACGCTCTGGGACTTGCAGGCCGATCCCAGGCTCGGCGAAGCCATCAGCACCTATTGCACGCAGGTCGTGCCGGTGCTCGAGCTGAAATGGCCGATGCTGCGGCCGAACGCACACACGTTCAACTTCGAGCGTGCGGACGCGATTTGGGACTTTGCCCGGGACAACGATCTCACGATGCGGGGCCACGCGCTCGCCTGGTATCACGACATTCCGGACTGGACCAAGCAGATCAAGGACAGCAAGGGCGTCGAGCGGGCCTATGTCGACCACATCGGCACCGTCGTGTCCTACTACAAGGACAAGCTGACGTCGTGGGACGTCGTCAACGAGCCGATCCCGGACAATCCGAAGGGGATCACCGACCGGCGCGATACGTTCTGGACGCAGCATCTGGGCAAAGGCTGGATTCCGCTGGCCTTCCGCACCGCGGCCGCCGCCGATCCCTTCGTCAAGCTCGCGATCAACGAATATGACATCGAGTCCGCGAAGGACTCGTTCATCGCCAAGCGCGCGGCCTACCGCCACCTCATCATGGAACTGCTCGACCAGGGCGTTCCGCTGCACGCCGTGGGGCTGCAATCGCATCTGCACGCCGAGCTCGAGATCGACACGCATGGGCTTGCCGAGTTCGTCACCGAGCTGCGGTCCTGGGGGCTCGAAGTGTATGTCACCGAGCTCGACGTCGACGATCAGAAGCTGACCGGCAATCCGGCGGAGCGCGACGCCATCGTCGCCAAGCGCGTCGACGATCTGCTGACCGCCATTTCAACCAGCGGCGCGGTGCGCTCGATCCTGACCTGGGGCCTCTCGGACCGCTACAGCTGGATCAACGGCACCTTCGCGCGCAAGGACAAACAGCCGAACCGGCCGCTGCCGCTCGACGGCGAGTTCAAGCCAAAGCCGTTCATGGACGTGATCAGCAAGTTCACGAAGGACGTTTAACGCGGAGCCTGGCGCGTTCGCACTTCGAATCCGGCCTCATCGCCGATATGGTCGGGCGACAGGCTCGGGCCGCGACGATCGCGCGAGCTGAGACGGAACACATCGCGGATGTCGTCGATCGAGGTCGACGAATAGGACTGGATGCAGAGCGCGACCTGCTCGGGCGAGGCGGCCCGCATCATCGCTTCGATGGCCGGACGATCGAGGCGCGTATCGTCCCAATGCGAGACGGCGATGCTGTCCTCGGTGACCCGATGCCGCGCCAGATGTTCCGGCGAGTTCGCGACGAAGTTTCCGTACAGCAGATACTCGGAGAATTTCTTCTTCCGGCACAGCGCCAGGGCCCAGCTCAGGCCGGTCGCCGACTTGATGGCGTCGGTCATCGCCCGCGCGGCATCCTTGTCCCAGACCAGCGCGTTGCCGACATAGTCGTCGGCGGGGAGCGAGCGCTCCTTGACGCCGAGAAGCTGATCGACGGTCTGAAGCCACAGGACATGCAACGGGTGGGTGGCGTCGATACCCTTGCGGGTGACGAAAAGCGGCGTCGTCTCACCACCGGCATATTGGCCGACGTCGAATTCGCGAAAGAACAGATTGTCCGAATCCAGGATGCAGACGCGCTGCTCAGGCGCGTTGAGGACGCCCGCGATCTTGAGGATCTGCTGGATGTGCCAGCCGTGCACGGGTGACGACAGCAGCGATACCCAGACCCGGCGATTGCTGATGAACTGAAGCGCCGGCGGCAGCGCGAAGAGCCATTTCGGCAGGTAGCGCGAGGCCGGAACGATGACGCGCTTGTCGGACGCGAACCGCGCAAACAACGGCACGTCCTCATCGTTAACGAGAACATAATGCCGCGTATATCCCGTCAGCCAGGTGTCGATGCTCTCGCTGAGCAGCGAAAAGCGTTCGATATCCTTGGCATAGCTGGCAGTCAGCAGTGCAACGGAATGCATGGAGCGCGCTCAAATGGCCATTAGGCCGCAGTCATAGCGGCGCTGGAAGGCGTTGGATACTTACATTCGCAATCAAGGTAAAATGAAACGAAGCATTAGCCGTCCGACGGCAGCCCCTGCTCGACGCCGCGGAAGCGCAGCGGGGCCAAAGCGGAGGCGCGCTGCCACCAGTCGGCGACGCGGTCGTCGAGCGCGGTTGCGCCGCGGCCCTGGCCGGGGAAGATCCGGATCTGCTGGACCGCCTCCGCTTCGAACCCTTTGCCCCTGCGGGTGATCTTGAGGGCGGCGCCCTCGCGGTCCCGCTGGGTCAGCGGCACCAGGAGCCGGCCGCGCGGACGAAGCGACTGGAGCCAAAGTGGATGCGGGTGTGAGAAGCCGGCATGCACGATGATCACGTCGGCGGGCTCGCCAATGTCCTCGCATCCGTCACCACGGACGACCGCGACGTTGCGATAGCGGCGAAGGTAATTCGCTGCGCGAACGGCAAGTCGCTCGTCGCATTCGATGGCGTGCACCCTGCCCTTTGGTCCGACGATGTTCGACAGCACCGCTGAAAAATAGCCGAGCCCGCAGCCGATCTGCACGACACTGTCCCTCTCCTTGACGTCGAGCAGGTCGATGAAATGCGCCCACAGGCTCGGCAGCCCGGTGTCGAGCTTGCGGCGCGCGTCGATCGCAACCAGCACATTGTCGTAGAGATGAACGGGATCGGCATCCGGCGTCAGCCGGTAGCTGCTCCCCGCCTCGCTCTTGATGCGCCAGGGTCCGCGCGCCAGGAAATCCTCGCGCGGAACGGCGGCCAGCGCGTCAAGCAGGCGCTTTGAGGCGATCCGCTCGCGCTTTGCGATTCCCTCCACGTAGCGCGCACGCGCGGCGGCAAGATCGCTCATCACACCGGATCGGCCTGCTGACGGACAGGCGCGTCTCCTCCGAGCTCGCGCACGAGCTGCATGGCCTGCTTCAGATCAGGCGTCAGGAATCCCTCGTTGAATTTGCCGACGATCGGCAAAAGCAGAAGACTTGCGTGCTCGCGCTTGCCGGAATCGTGCGACAGCCGCGCGAGGCTGACGGCGGTGCGAAGCTCCCAGGACAGCGCGCCCTGCTTGCGCGCGGTCTCCAGCGACAGCTCGAACAAATCCTCCGCCTCCTGCACCGACATCGGGTCGCCGTCCGACAGCGTAATCTCGCCCTGCAGGCGATAAACCTCGGCGAGATAGGAGTGATCGCCGGTCCGCCTGGCGGTCGCGAGCGCACCGTCCAGTGCGCGCAGGGCGGCATCACGCATCCCGACCTTGGCGTAGGCTTCCGCGAGCAGGCAGCGGAACCAGCAGCCGGCCAGCCAGGAATCCATCGCCTCGTATTCGTCGAGGCCGAAGCGCATCTGGCTGATCCCCTCGTCAGCCTCGCCGAGCTGCGCCAGCGCCCAGCCGCGCAGGATCGCGGCCTGCTGTTTCCAGTGCAGGAAATTGTGCTCGGTGGCGATGATCATGGCGCGATTGGCATGGTCGCGCGTGCCCTCGATATCGCGCAGATGCTGGCAGAGATAGGCGCCGAACACGAGCGCGAAGGCGAGCGAGAACGGATGACGGATCTTCTCCGCGTGCAGGATGGCCTGCTCGCTGTGCTGGCGTGCCGCGTCGGGCCGGCCCAGGAACCACAGGAGATAGCCGAGATAGGACAGCGAGACCACGCCGGGATCGGTGCCGTGGCGCTCCATCAGATCGGAGTGCAGATCAGGGCTGTAGAGGTTGATGCAACGATGCAGATGGTGCTGTGCGGCGGCGAAGCGGCCGCGATAGAGCATGGTCATCGCGATCGAGCGATGCGCCTCGATCAGATAGCCGGTCTGCTGCGCCGGCTGCGTCCCCTCGTTCAGCCGCTCGCGCTTGGCGAACTTCAGCAGCTCGACGCTGAGATCGTGCGCACGGGTGAGATCGGCTCGGATGAAATGACATACCCAGAGCCCGCGCGTGGCGGCGAAGGCCTTTTCGTCGTCGTCGAGCTGCTGGCCGAGCTCGAGCGCGCGGATGTAGTTTTCCTCGACCTCCTGAACGGCATAGCCCTTGGCGGCGATCAGCGCGTTGCCGAGCGCGATGCGCAGCTCGAGCTCCATCTCGTCCGCGCCCTGCATGCGCGCATTGGCCTGCACGACACTGAGGCCCCGGCGCAGATGGCCGATCGCCTCCAGATTGGCGCCGCTCTTGGCCGCCTGCTTGCCGGCCTTGAGCCAGAAGCTGGCGGCGCCCTCGCTCTGGCCTGACTCGGTCAGATGATGGGCGAGCAGCTCAGGTTCGCGGTCGGTCTTCTCCGGATACATCTCGGCAAGCACCTGCGCGATCCGCGCATGCAGCTTGCGCCGCTCGCTGTGCAACAGGCTCTCATGCGCGGCGTTCTGGATCATCACATGCTTGAAGGAATAGAGCGCGTCCGGCGGATGGCCGCGGCGCATGATCAGCCCGGCTTCCTCCAGATGATCGAGCGCGGCCTCGATCTGCTCCGCCGGCGTGTTGGCAACCGCCTGAAGCGTCTCGTAGGAGAACTCACGGCCGATGGTGGCGCCGATCTGCGCGATCCGCTTGAACGGCCCCATCCGGTCGAGCCGCGCCATCAGCGAATCCGTCAGCGTTGCCGGGATCGCGAGCTGGCGCCACGGACCTGACAGCACGTAACGCCCATGCCGCTCGGTCAGCAGGTTGGATTCCAGGACGGTCTTGGTGAGCTCCTCCAGGAACAGCGGCACGCCGTCGGTCTTGACGATGATCTCCTCGACGACCTCCTTGGGAAGCTCGCGGCCCGCGACGCGCTCGACCAGCGTCGTGCGCAGCTGCCGGCTCAGACGGTTCAGCACCAAAGTGGTGATGTGCGAATGCGCGTTCCAGCTCGGCTGGAATTCGGAGCGGGCGGTGATGACGACCAGGATCGACTGGTTCTGCACCCGGTCGACCAGGAGGTCGATCACCTCGCGAGAGGTCGGGTCGATCCAGTGCAGATCCTCGAACGCGATCACCAGCGGCATTTCGCGCGCGAGGCCGAGGAAGTGATTGACCAGCGCCGCGACGGTGGCGTCCTTCTGCTGCTGCGGCGATAATTCGAGCGGCGGATAGCGATCCCCGGTCGGAATCGACAACAGCGCGGCAAACAGTGGCGTGATCTGCTCGATGTCGCCATGAGCGGCGGCGATCGCGGTCTCCAGGCTCGCCAGCGACAGCGCGGACGCATCCTCGCGGTCGAGGCCGAGGGAGAATTTGAGCTGCTCGGCGAACGGATAGAACGCGGTGGAGGTGTAATAAGGCGAGCACTGGAACGAGACCTGTCCATGCCGGTCGCCCGCGATCCGCTCGAATATCTCCTGGATGATGCGCGACTTGCCGATGCCGGGCTCGCCGAACTTGACCACGACCTGCCCGTCGCCATCCTTGACCTGCTGCCAGCGCCCCATCAGAAGCGCAATCTCCTCCTCGCGGTTGACGAGCGGCGTCAGCCGTCCGCCCATGGCGGCGGCGAAGCGGGTCTCCACCCGCGTGGCGCGCATCACGTGCCAGGCCTGCGCCTTCTCCGAGATGCCCTTCAGCGCATGGACGCCGAGATCGCGGTAGTCGAATTTGCCCTTCAGCAACGACTGCGTCGAGTTGGAGATCACCACGCCATTGGGCGGCGCCAGCGCTTGCAGGCGCGCGGCGAGATTGACGGTTTCGCCGACCGCGGAGTCGCGCTCTTCGGTGCCCTGCCCGACGAGATCGCCGACCACGACGAGACCGGTCGCGATGCCGATGCGGACGGCGGGCGAGTGGCTGAGTGCGCCACGTGGCTCGATCGCCCGCGCGGTCGATAACACTCGCACGATCTCGATCCCCGCGCGAACCGCGCGCTCGGCGTCGTCTTCATGCGCGGTCGGATAGCCGAAATAGACCAGGATACCGTCGCCGACGAAACGGGCGGCAAAGCCCTCGTAATGCTTGACCACACGAACGCAGGTTTCGCGGAAGCTCGCGATCATGTCGCGCACGTCTTCCGGATCGAACTGTGCCGAGAGCGCGGTGGAATCCACCATGTCGCAGAACATGGTGGTGAGCTGGCGCCGTTCGGCCCCGACCTCCGTCCGGGTCTGTGGCCGCGCCACTGCCGCCGGCGGCTCCGCGGTTTCAGCCTGGAACATCGCCGCCATCGCCCGCCGGAGCCGCTTGCGATCGCCGAGCGGCAACCCGAGCTCGACCAGATCGGCCTCGGTGAGGTCCCCCATGACATCGAGATCGAGGCGGTGCTGCGCGAAGAGATCGGTATAGTGACCGAGACCGATGCCTTCGAGCCAGCGCTTCAGCCCGCCTTCCGTCCCCGTAACAGGCTCATTCTCCAGCATGGTGATTCTGCCCGACCTTCACTCCGTCGAAGGGCTTTAGACCCCTCAACCACAGATTTTGGGGCCCGAACTTCACCTCAGACTGGACGCGTTCGCTAAGTCTTGGGAAGAATAGACCAATCGGATCAAAAGGGAATGGCGTTGTCGGACATTGCATCCGGAGCGGAAGACGGATCAGTCGGCGCGAGCGCCGAAACGAAGATATTCGCGCATATCGGCGGCCTTCTCGACTTCTACGCCCGCAAGACGCCCGCAGCCCCTGCCTTGCTTGCGCTGGGCCGGCCGGCTCTCACCTACGGCGCGCTTGGTGAGCGGACGCAAGTCCTCGTCCGCACGCTGCGCGGGCTCGGCATCGCACCCAGTGACCGGATCGCCGTTGCACTGCCGCGCGGCGCCGACAGCGCGCTGGCGCTGATCGCGGTGGCGTCGGCCGGCGCCTGCATCCCCGTCAATCCGGATCTGACAGCGGACGAGCTGCAGCGCTATTTCAGCGAATTGAAGCTGACCGCGCTCGTCACCCGAGCCGATATGAACTCACCGAGCCGTGATGTCGCCAAGGCGCTGGGCATCGCCGTGATCGATTTCGTGCCGGGGCCGAAAGACGATCTCGGCGGCTGCGCGTTCACGGGCCCGGTGATCGGACCGGCGAGCACGAGCGGCGCCTCGCGCGGCGACGACGATGCATTCATCCTGCTGACCTCGGGCACGGCGGCACGGCCGAAAATGGTGCCGCTCACGCATCGCAATGTGTGCCTGTCCGCCTATAATGCCGGCCACGTGCTGTCGCTCGGATCCCGCGATCGCCTGCTCAACGCCCTGCCGCTGTTTCATGCCCATGGCCTGATCTCCGGTCTGCTGACGGCGCTGGCCGCGGGCTCCAGCGTGGTCTGCACCGACGGTTTCGACGCATTGTCGTTCTTCGGCTGGATGCGGGAGCTGCAACCGACCTGGTACACGGCGGTGCCGACCATTCATCGCGCGCTGCTGACGGCAGCCGAAGCGAACCCAGACCGCGCGAGGTTCTCGTCGCTGCGCGTGATCCGCTCGGCCTCGTCCTCGCTCGCGCCTGCGATCCTCAACGGGCTGGAGGCGATTTTCGGCGTTCCCGTGCTCGAAACCTACGGCATGACGGAAGCGGCCTCGCAGATCGCGGCCAATCCGTTCGAGCTGCGCAAGATCGGATCGGTCGGTCGCGCCGCGGGTCCCGAGATCGCGATCATGGACGGGGCGGGCCGCGCGCTTGCGAGCGGCGAGCACGGCGAGATCATGCTGCGCGGACCGAATATGAGCCGCGGCTATTATAACGACGAGGCGGCGACGCAGGCCGCGTTCCGCAACGGCTGGTTCCGAACCGGCGATCTCGGCTATCTCGATGCCGACGGCTATCTCTTCATCGTCGGCCGCATCAAGGACGTCATCAACCGCGGCGGGCAGAAGATCTCGCCGCTCGAGGTGGAAGAGGTCCTGCTCAGCCATCCGGCCGTGCTGGAGGCCGGCGTGTTCGCCGTCCCGCACCCAAAGCTCGGCGAGAACGTCGCTGCCGTCGTGGTGCTGCGTCCGGATTCCGAGGCGACCTCGGACGGATTGCGCCAGTTCGCACGAAAGCGTCTTGCGGCCTACAAGGTGCCGAGCCTGATCCGCAGCGTGGCGGCGCTGCCGAAGGGCGCCAGCGGCAAGGTCAAGCGTAATGCGCTGGCCGAGTTGATCGCAACAGTGGGCGACCGCGACGAAGTGCAGCTGCCGCGCAACGCACTGGAGATCCAGCTTGCGGAGATCTGGGCCGGTCTGCTCGAGCTCCCGCAGGTCGGCGTCGATCAGGACGTGTTCGCGCTCGGCGCCGACTCGCTCGCGGCGACGCAGATGCGCTCGCGCCTGCGCGAACGCTTCAACGTCGACTTCTCGTTCGAGGATATCTTCGATTGCGCCACGGTCACCGCGCTTGCGGCCCGGATCGAGACCGCCACGACCCATCGCCAGACGATGCTGCCGGCGTGGCGCCAGGCCGCAGCGGCGGATGCGCCGCTGTCGTTCCAGCAGCAGCGAATGTACGTGCTGTCGCGGCTTGATCCGACCCGCTACAACTACAATGTCGTCGAAGTCGCGCTCCTCAAGGGCCTGGTTGACGTCGCGGCGCTTTCTGCGGGTCTCACCGCGATCTGCGCCCGCCACGAGGCGCTGCGCTCGGTCTTCATCGAACGGCAGGGCGAGCCGGCGCAGCTCGTGCTGCAATCGCCGCCGCGGTTCGAGCGCATCAAGCTGAAACCCTGCCCCGCAGACAAGCAGGCGGCGACTGTCAGGCGCGAGGCGCTGAAGCTCGCGCAATATCAGTTCGATCTGGCGCACGAGCCGCCGCTGCAGGTCACGCTGCTGTCGTTCGACAAATCCAGCCACGCGCTGGTGGTCAACGTCCATCACCTCGTCACTGACGGCTGGTCGCAGCGACTGTTCTGGGAGGAGCTCGCCGCGCATTATTCCGCCGCACGCAAGAAGAGCGTGGCGGCACTGCCCTCGACCGCCTTCCAGTATCGTGACTTTGCGCTGTGGCAGCAGAGCTGGGCGCGGACACCGGCGGCGAAGGAGCAGCTCGATTACTGGCGGACTCAGCTCGATAGCGTCACCACGCTGCCGCTGCGGACCGACCGGCCACGGCCGGAGGTCTGGAGCGGCCACGGCGCCCGCCATTATTTCGAGTTCTCCAAGGCCCTCTCGGGCGATGTCCGCGCACTGAGCCAGGACCAGGGCGTCACCCCCTTCATGACGCTGCTCGCGGTGTTCCAGTGCCTGCTGTTCCGTCACACCGCGCATGAGGATGTCGCAACGGGATCGCTGATCGCCAACCGCAACCAGATCGAGAGCGAGCGCCTGATCGGGCTGTTCGCCAACACCCTGATCCTGCGCAACGATTTTGGCGGCGACCCCAGCTTCGGCGAGATGTTGCGGCGGGTGCGCCAGGTCACGCTGGATGCCTATCGCAACCAGGACCTCCCGATCGAGGAGGTGCTGCGCGCGCTCCAGATCGCGCGGCGGAGCGACGGAAATCCGCTGTTCCGGATCATGTTCATCCTCCAGAACGCCTCGATCGAGGCGGCACGTTTCCCGGGCCTGTCGACGCGGCGGCTGGAGGTCGATCCGAAGGTGGCGCGCTTCGACATCACGCTCGAACTGGTCGAGGCCGACGGCCGCTTTACCGGCTTCTTCGAATACGCCACCGACCTGTTCGACGCGGCGACGATCGAAGGCATGGCCGCTCAGTTCAAGACCCTGCTCAAGGCGGTCATCGCCAATCCGGAGCAGCGCGTCTCGCGCCTGCCGCTGCTGACCGAGGCCGAACGCCGGCAGTTGCTGGCGAAAGGCCACGGCATGCCGGCCAATTTCACCACGCGCGGCAATTTGAGCGAACGCTTTGACCGCGAGGCGAAGAAGTCGCCGAACGCAATCGCAGTGTCAGATGGCCGCACCTCCCTGACCTATCGCGAGCTGGCGCGCCGTAGCCAGGCGATCGCGCGCTGGCTGGCCCGCGAAGGCGTCGGCGCGGAGACATTGGTTGCCTTGCTCGTCGAGCGCGGTCCCGATCTGCTCGCCGCAATGATCGCGGTACAGCGCGTGGGCGCGGCCTTCCTGAACCTCGATCCCGATCAGCCGCCGGCACGGCTTGCGACCATCCTCGGATCGAGCTTGGCCCGGGTGCTGCTGACCGGACGCGCGCAATCATCCATGGTCGAAGCACTGCTCGAACCACTGGTCGAGCGTATCCAGGTGGCCGAGCTCGAGGATACGATTGCGCCTGGGGCGACCAAGCCGGCCCGCGCGGCGCGGCGCGCGGGCTCGAGCCTTGCCTATCTCGTCTATACGTCCGGCTCCTCCGGTGCGCCGAAGGGCGTCATGATCGAGCAGCGCGGCCTGTCGAACCATCTGGCGTCGCTGATTTCCGAACTCGGCCTCACGGCCAGGGACGTGATCGCGCAGACCGCGCCGCAGAGTTTTGTGATCTCGGTCTGGCAGTTCCTCGCAGGACCCATGGTCGGCGCGCGCGTGCATATCTGCGGCAACGCGGTCGTGCAGGACCCGATCCTGCTCGCGCAGGAGATCGAGCGCGAGCACGTTACCGTGCTCGAGATCGTCCCGTCGCTGCTGCGCGTGATCCTCGACCGCATGGACGAGGCACAGGTCCAGCGTGCCTTTGCAAGGCTGCGCGTCCTGATCTCGACCGGCGAGCCGTTGCCGGTCGATCTCTGCAACGCCTGGTTCGCCCGCTGCCCCAGGGTGCCGCTGATCAACGCCTACGGCGCGTCGGAATGTTCTGACGACGTCTCCCTGCATCGCCTGACCAAAGCACCGGCGACCGCGACGACCAATGTTCCGGTCGGGGCGGCGCTGCCCAACACCCAGCTCCATGTGCTCGATCAAAATCTTCAGCCGCAGCCGATCGGCGTGACTGGCGAGCTCTGCATCACGGGCGCCGGAATCGGCCGCGGCTATGTCAACGATCCCGCGCAGAGCCGGCAGCGCTTCCTGCCCGATCCATTCTCGCGCCAGGAAGGTGCGCGGCTCTACCGTACCGGCGACCTCGCCCGCCGCCGGGCCGATGGCACGATCGAATGCCTTGGCCGCGCCGACCAACAGGTCAAGGTCCGCGGCTACCGGATCGAGCTCAAGGAGATCGAGAACGCGCTGGCTGACCATCCGAGTGTGCACACGGGCATCGTCGAGCCACGTCGCGAGGCCGGCGGCGATGTCAGGCTGATCGCCCATATCGTCGCAAGGTCCGGTAACCGCGTCAGCGCCAGCGGGCTGCGCGAGTTCCTGAAGAGCCGGCTGCCGGGCCACGCCGTCCCGTCTGCATTCCTGTTCCTGGATCAGGTGCCGCTCAATGCCCATGGCAAGATTGACCGGTCCGCGCTGCTGGCGCCTGCCCAGCAGGAAACCTCCGCGCCGGATGCGGCGGTGCCGGCGCGGCGCTTCACGGAAAAAGTGCTCTCGGACATCTGGATCGACCTGCTGAAGGTCGAGAGCATCGGTGTCACCGACAATTTCTTCGATCTCGGCGGCCATTCGCTGCTGGCGGGCCAGGCGATGGCGCGCGTCGCGCGTGCGCTCGGCGTGTCGCTGCCGATCAAGACCATCTTCGAGGCGCCGACGATCGAGGAACTCGCCCGTCGGGTCGACGAGGCCGTGGCGGCGAAGCCGCGCACGCCGGCCGCAAGCGTACCGCGCCTGGCTGACAGCGGGCTTCCCACGCTCTCGATCGCGCAGGACCAGATGATGCGGATCGAGCAGAACCTGCCGGGCCTGCCGCTGTTCAACCTGCCCTTTGCCTTCCACCTCCACGGCCCGCTCGATCCGGCCGCCCTCGCCCAGGCCTTCGGCGACATCGTCCGCCGCCACGAATCGCTGCGGACCGCGTTCGGCTGGAGCGGCGGGGAACCCGTTAGCCGCATCGCCACACCCAGCGAGCTCGGACCCGCCTTCACCGTCGAAATCATCGGCGACGGGCATCCGCACAACAACAAGCGGCGCAGGGCCCTCGAATCCAGGAAGATCGATCTGCTGATCCAGCAGGAAACCTACACCCCGTTCGACACGGCGCGGCCGCCGCTGTTGCGGGCGCGGCTGTTGCGGCTCCATGCCGACGACCACGTGCTGCTGCTGACGCTGCATCATGCCGTCGCCGACGGCTGGTCGATCGGCGTGCTGTTCGAGGAATTGTCGAGCCGCTATGCGGCGCTGGCTGGACGTCCCGCGGCGCCACTGCCGAAGCTGCCGCCGGCCTTTTCAGACGTCGGGCGCTGGCAACGCTGGTGGTGCGGCACCGACGCCGCCCGCCGCCAGGCCGCCGACTGGACCGAGAATTTGCGCGGCGCGGCCCCGGTCTTCGACGGCGAAGCGAGCCCGGGCGCATCCAGCGGGCATTATCCGGTCAGCCTCGAGCGCGAGCTGATCGGCAGGCTGACGGCGTTCGCCGGCCAGCACAACGCGACGCTCTTCATGTGCCTCCTGACCGGCTTGAAGGCGCTGCTGCAGGCCCAGACCGGCCGCAGCGACATCTCGATCGCCACCGCCATGGCCAACCGCGCCCAGCCGGACACCGACCGAATCGTCGGCCCGTTCGAGAACACGGTGATCGTCCGCACCCGAATCACGTCCGATCTGTCGTTCGCGCAGGCTTTGGCCCGGGTGCGCCAGAGCGTGCTCGATGCGCATGCGCGGCAGGAACTGCCGTTCAACATCCTGGCCGACCATCTGGAGCAGGAGGGGATCGATCCGGCCGCGCTGCTCCAGGTCTATTTCACCCTGCAAAATCCACTGCGCCAACCGCTCGATCTGCCTGACATCACGATGGAATCGATCGGCAATGTCGCGCGCGAGGGGCAGCCGGTGCTGCCGATCGACCAGACCTGGCTGTCGCTGATGCTCAAGGAGCGCCCGACCGGAATCACCGGCTCATGCAATTACAAGGGCGAACTGCTCGACGGCGGCACAGTCGGCGCGTGGATGACGGATCTCGTCGCTCTGCTGGGGGCCGCCGTCGCCCAACCCAATACGCCGCTCGGCCGATTGCTCGCCCGCAGGGCGGCATGACCGGCTGTACAGGACGGGCGAACATGTATTCACTCGTCAAAGCTGTGAATGAGCAAGTTGCATCTTGATTATTTGGCGCCAGCGCGCAAGATTATTCTCGCGTTTTGATTTGGACGATTATTTTCAACCGGGGGAGTGTTATGGGTTTCATCAAATTTACCAAGGGCACCTCGTTGAGCGACAAGGACCGCAAGGCCCTGCAAAAGTTGCTGACCGACGAGAAGAAGAAGCTCCAGTCCGCGCTGAAGGACGTCGACTCCAGCCTTTCGATGCTGGGCGGCTCGAAGAAAGCCAAGAAGAAGAAGTAAGGTTCGTCGGCCGGGACGCCGCACGAATCCTCAGGCTTCACTTTAGGGACATGGGCCGCTCGTTTGTCGAGTTGGGGTCTCGCACAAGCTTGCGCCTGTAAACCCGCCTGCAAATCGACAAGAAATTGCCCGGGTGGACCGTTAGAAGCGGTCCGCTTAGTTATTTCTTGCTCAGTTGATTCTTCCGTCAGCGCCGGGGATTTCGCCCCCGACTGACGCCATGGGCCCAATTGATGGCAGACGACAGAATTGAACTGTTTGTCGGACTGATCGAGACCATTGACGCGCCGGGCGCAGTCGATGCGTGCCGACGACTACTCTCGGTCGACGAACGTATCCGCGCCGACCGCTTCATGTTCGAGCGGCACCGACGGCAATATATTTTCGCGCACGCCATGCTGCGCCTGGCTCTGTCGCAGGTCGCACCCGACGTCGCGCCCTCCGACTGGTCCTTCGGGGCCGGCCGCTATGGGCGGCCGTATGTCGCAGCGCCTGCGGCCGCGACCCCGCTGCATTTCAGCCTGTCCCATGCCGACGGCTGCGTCGCCTGCGTCGTGTCGGGGCATGAGGCCGTCGGCGTCGACGTCGAGACCGTGTCGCGCCGGGTGGCCCCATTGTCCACCGCGCTTCGCTTCTTTGCGCCGGAAGAGGTCGAAACCCTGCGCGGACTGCCCGAGCCCGCCGCGATCGAGCGATTCTTCGACTACTGGACGCTCAAGGAGGCCTATCTGAAGGCCAGGGGTTTCGGGCTCAATCTGCCGCTCGACGCCTTCGCGATGCAGGTGTCGCGCGAGGCCATCGAGATCAGCTTCAAGCCCGATATCGCCGACGATCCGTCGGGATGGCGCTTCTCGCTGTGCTCGCCCTCGCCCTCGCATCGCCTCGCGATCGCCGACGGCTCCCGCGCGACCGGCGGCCTTCCCATCACCCGCAATGCCTGGCCGCTCCAGGAAGCGGCTGAATGACGCCGGCGCGGCTGCGCGTCTTTCCCGCGATCTCGCGCAACCGCGATCCCAAAAAATATGTCGGCGAGTTGATGCGGGTGGCGCAGTTCGCCGACCGCAACGGCTTCGAAGGCATCTTGCTGTTCGAAGGCAACGACGTGTTCGTCGAGCCCTGGGCGATGGCTCAGCACATCATGGCCGCGACGACGCGATCCTCGCCGCTGATCGCGGTCAATCCGGTCTACATGCACCCATTCACGGCGGCAAAATTCGTCTCGTCCTTTGCGCAGCTCCATGGCCGCAAGATCTATCTCAACATGATCACGGGGACCGCGGTCAGCGATTTGCAGGGGCTGGGCGACGAGCAGTCGCATGGCGACCGCTATGTCCGGCTTGGCGAATTCGTCGCGCTGATGCGCCAGTTGCTGGCAAGCCCACGGCCGGTGAATTTCGAGGGCCGGTTCTACCGCGCGGCCAATCTTCAACTGCGCCCGCGCCTGCCCGCGGAACTGATGCCGGAATTTCTGGTCGCGGGCCAGTCGGACGCGGCGCAGCGTGTCGCGAGGGAAACCGGCTGCATCAAGATGCAGATGCTGCCACCCGATCTCGATCGCGGCCTCGATGCGCCAGGCATGAACTTTGGAATCTTTGCGCGCGAGAGCCGCGAGGAGGCACGGCAAGCCGCGAAGGCACGTTTCCGCGACAACGCGGACGATCGCGAGCTGCTCGCGCTCACCGTGGAGAACAGCGACTCCGTGTGGAAGCGGCGGCTGTATGAGGGACAGAGCGGCGAACTCCAGGACAATGGCTACTGGCTGCTGCCGTTCCTGACGTTCCAGGCCGACTGCCCTTATCTCGTCGGCAGCTACGAAGAGATCGGGGCGAAGCTGAAGGATTTTGCGGCAAAGGGCCTGACCACTGTTATGCTCGACATGGTCGCGGACGAGGAAGAGATGCAGCACGTCTGCAAGGCACTCGCGGCGAGCGGGATGTTTTGAGTCCCGCCTCTCCCCGCATCCGCCTTCGCCAAGGCTTCGGCGGGACAGGCGCGGGGAGAGGCGAAGAAATCACCGCGCCTCTTCAAATCCGGCCAGCACCGAGGTCAGGTTCGCACCCAGGATATCCGAGAGATAGCCGCCCTCCTGCACGAACACGGTTGGCAGGCCCATCTTCGCGATGGCCTGGCCGATGCGGCGGAAGCCGGGCGTCGTGACGGCGAGACCCTTGAGCGGATCGTGCTCGGAGGCATCGAGGCCGAGCGCGATGACGAGGGCACCCGGAGCAAAGGACTCGATCGCCTTGCGCGCGACGTCCATGGCCTGGATGTAACCGTCGTCTCCGGTGCCGATGGCCAGGGGAATATTGAGATTGGCGCCCAGACCCGGACCTTCGCCACGCTCATGGGCATAGCCCCACACGTAAGGATAATACGCGGCGGGATCGGCGTGGATCGACACCGTGTAGACGTCAGGCCGTGCGTAGAAGATGCCTTGCGTGCCGTTGCCGTGATGGACGTCGACGTCGAGGATCACGACACGCTCGTGCTTGAGCCGCAGATGCGCGGCGGCGATCGCGCTGTTGTTGAGGAAGCAGAAGCCGCCGGCCATGTCGCGATAGGCGTGATGGCCGGGCGGACGGCAGAGCGCGTAGACCGCATCCTCGCCGTCCATCACCATCTGCGCCGCCGTGGTCGCGACGTCGGTTGCCGCACAGGCCGCGGCCCAGGTGCCCGGGCCGATCGGTGCTGCGGTGTCCGCGGTGTGCCAGCCGAGCTTGCCGACGATGTGGGTCGGATAGGTCGCCGCATGGCGCACCGGATGGATGTTGCCGATCATCTCCGGACCGGAATCGCCGAGTGCGTTCCAGGCGTCCCAGGCTTCGCTCAGGAACGACAGATATTCGGGGCTGTGAATGCGCGCGCGCGGCCCCTGTCCGAATGTCTTGGGCGCGACCAGTTGATGCTTGCCGTCCTTCAATCCCTTCAGCAGGCGGTCGGCGCGCTCGGGCTGCTCAGTGGTGCGCTTGACGACACCGCGGACCAGGAAGAATTGCGGATCATGGCTGCGGTGCAGTTCGGTATGGACGGCTTTCACTCAAACACTCCGTGGTCGCGTGCTCTCTAACGATGCCCACAGATGTCTAAATCCCTGCGGCGGCCCTGTGCAAGCAAGAAGAATGCCGCCCCCTCTCACGCCCCTCTGCGCAAAAAGCAGAGCGCTCGCGCAGCTCAGCAGCGACCGCGCTGAAGACAGTGCTCACGGCCCTGCTGGTCGGTGCGGAAGGCCTCGATGAAGCCGCCCTGGCGCTGGGTGACGAAGATGGTCTTGCCGTCGCTGCCGCCGAAGGCGAGATTGGTCGGCTCCTTGCCTTTCAGCGGGATCTCGCGCTCGACCGCGCCGTTCGGCCTCATCACCGCGATCGTGCCCTTGAGGATGCGCGCGACATAGAGGCGACCGCTGACGTCAGTGCGCAAGCCGTCGATGGTGTCCGGCTGAAACGCCTTGACCAGCTTTGCGCCGGTGAGCTCGCTGCCATTGATCGCATAGGACCAGATCTGGCCACTGCTGGATTCCCCGACATAGAGCGTCTTGCCGTCAGGACTGAGATCGATGCCATTGGTGGTACCCATCGCGCGCGACGCCGGCATCACCTGCCCCTGCACCGTTCCGTCCGCGGCTTTCGCGATGCGCCAGATGTGGCCCTCGCGTCCCTTCCAGTTCGGATCGCTCGCATAGATCGTGCCGTCGCGCCCGATGGTGATGTCGTTGGGCTGGTTCATCTCGTCGGAATGAAACCACACGAGGGGCTCGGTCGCGCCCTTCGAAATGGCGAAGATGTTGTGCTTCTTGTAGTCGGCAATGAACATGGTGCCGCTGCGATCGAAACGGATCGCGTTGCCGACGCTGCCCTCGGGGAGTGCCGTGAACAGCTCCGACGCCACGCCGCCCGCAGGCAGCTTGCCGATGGTGCCGGGCTTGCCGAGATTGACGACGAACAGATTGCCGTCGAGATCGGCGGCGGGCCCTTCGATGCCGAACGTATATTCGCTGCCGGGCGTCACCTGCACGCTCTCGAACAGTTTTGTGTCCGCAGCGACAAGCGGCGTCGCGACAAGCAGGATGCTACTGCACAGGCACCAGAAATTCCTGCCGGATGTAATAGCCATCGTCGTCGCTGCACTCGCCATTGAGATAGGGATCGGCCGGCCGAAAGAATCGGCTGAAGCCGGGTTTGTCTACAGCGCTCCTTTGTGTCACCACAACGACCTTGGCGGCCGGTATTTCGCCGCATTCCTTGTTGGTTTTGCCGAAGAACTTGCGCTGCGGCGGGCCAGGCTTGATCCGCATCCGCGTGCCCGGGACCATCCTGGCAGCGAGCAGGTCCGCGGTATCGAGCAGGCGCGTGTAACCGGGCTCGGTCCTCGGCAGGCTCTCTCCGCCCGGCGGCATCAGCTTTTCGGCACCGAGACCGCGCAACCGTGTCCGCAGCCTGCCGGCATCAGGATCGCCGGGATAGATCCAGCCGTCCTGCGAGAGCATGAAGCGGAGCACGGTCGAATCCTTCTGTGCGTCCGATTGTCCCGCCTTCAGGCCGAAATCGGAATGGCAGCCGAGGCAATGCTTCTCGACGAGGCCCTTGCGCAAGCTGGTGAGGCGGACGCTGTTCTGTGCGTCTCTTGCAACGAAGGCCGCGAGCTGATCGATCATTGCCTGGCTGCGCGTGTCGCAGGGCAGCGGCTGAGGCGCGTCGCCCGCAGCGCGATCGATCCGGATCACGGTCTGGTTCTTGTCCTCGACCAGCCAGATCGCGCCGTCCTCCGCGACCGTCATGCCGACCGGCGCGCCCTGCGGCCGCGCGCCGTTGACACGGTGCCAGCCTGCGATCAGCTCCTCGAACGGCGCGGCGGCGACCTCGCCCGCGTCGGCTTGGAAGCTGTGGGTCGGATCGGCCGCGCAGCTGACGTGGTAGCGCACCGGCGGAGGGCTCGGCTTGGGAAAGCCGTGGTCGTCGACATCGTAGATGAGGACACGGCTGCCGGTCGGGCGATAGCCGTGCAGGCCGACCAGCAGCTTGCCCTCCAGCTCCGGAAATTTGGCGCCGTGATAATACAGCATCGCCAGCGGCGCGCCGTGCGGCGGCATCAGCGAGAATGGCGGCTTGTACAGCGCATTGGCCGTGCAGAGCGATTTGTAGGTCCCCGATTGCAGCACGATCCTGAATTCGGGGCTCGGCGTCGCCAGGTCGTAGCAATAGGGCCAGCCGTAATGCCTGCCCTGCTCGATCGCGTTGATCTCCTCGTTCGGCTTGAAGATATCAGGCAGGTCGCGGCCATTCTCGCCTTGCAGGAAGGCGTAGCCGGCGTCCGGAAAATTCGGATGCAGCGCCAGCGCCATCGAGTTGCGCAGGCCGCGGGCATAAACGATGTGCGGCGGGTCCGGATCCTTCGGCGTCAACGCCGGGAAGATGCCGCCTGCGGACGGCGTAAACAGCCAGATCGACGCCATGGCGGAGGCGCCTTCGGCCGCCGCGCAAGGCTTTGTGATCGGCGCCGGCGTGATGCAGTCGTCGCTGTGGGAGCCGATATTGACGAACAGCCGGCCGTTCTTATCAAACACAAACTGCTTGAGTGGATGCGCGCTCTCGTCGAGCCTCGTTCCATCAGGCAATGTGATCCGGCGGCCCGGCATGTGACGGATAATGGTCTCGACCGTGCCGCGCGGATTGTCCGCCAGCGGATCGAACCGGAATATCGTCTCGGCGGTCGAGGCGTAGAGCTTCTTGTCCGGACCGATCACGAGGCCGAATGGATATTCAACACCGGTGAGCAGCTCCTTGAAACGCTGCCCCTGGGACGCATGCGGATCGAGCAGCAACAGCCGTCCGTCGGTGTGGCCCCAGCCGCCCATGTCGGCGACCACGAACAGCTCACGGCCGGGCACCTGGACGATCGAACGCGGAAATTTGAGGTGGTCCTCTTCGCTGGCGACGAGGCCGGCGCAAAATCCCGCCTTCATGTCGATCTGGATCCTGGGAAAAGCAAGATCGCCGCTGCCGCAGGTGTCCGTGCCGATGGCATAGCCGCTCTTCCTGACCGGCTCGGACGAGGCCGGGGTTAAGCCGAGCAGCGCTGCCGCCAAAACCGCTGCAAACACGCGCGGATTTCGGCGTTCGCACCCGAATGTGAACTGGTTCACGGTGGCCTCCCGGACTTTCCGTGAAACTTGTTCCATGCCGCCTGAACGCCGTCCAGCCATCACCCGCCTGTGATTAAACCTGTAACGACCTTCGTTCCGACCAATCTCCGTAGATTCCCTTACCGGGCTCGGCCCGAATGTTTCGCGAATGCTTCGAGTGGTATCGGTTTGCCATCCTGATCGCTCCCAATAGGAGACGCATATGGTCCAGGTCTATTTTCACTGCTCCAACATGGACGGCACGCTGATCGACCGCAGCGGAACCGCGGTGGCCAGCCTGACCGAGGCGCGCGACCGGGCGGCCCAGATCATGAATTCGATGATCCAGACGCCGGGCGAGGAAGACTGGCGCGACTGGGTGATCCATGTCAGCGGCTCCGACGGCGAGGATCTTTTCGATCTCCCCTTCACTGCCATGCTCGGC
Organism: Bradyrhizobium sp. GW821-FHT13H05; assembly: GCF_058804065.1. Taxonomy (NCBI): domain Bacteria; kingdom Pseudomonadati; phylum Pseudomonadota; class Alphaproteobacteria; order Hyphomicrobiales; family Nitrobacteraceae; genus Bradyrhizobium; species Bradyrhizobium sp. GW821-FHT13H05. The sequence goes on from NZ_JBXAPO010000004.1 coordinate 723,443, forward strand.
AAGCCGCATTGAGGTGATGCCATGCTGTTCGCCTCATTGACCCTGCTCCGCCAGCCCCTCACCTTCGTCACCACCAAATGGCTGAAGCTGGTACGGATCGCGGGCAACCCCTACCGCCCCGAGCTCCACTACATGCGCGGCCCCGGCCCGAAATGGCACGCCAAGTATCAGGCCAGCCGGCTGGACCGCTCGCTCTGAGCCCTGCGGCTTCGCTTCCCAGCTGATCTTCCGTCTCCTCCGTATCGTGGCCGGGCTTGTCCCGGCCATGATACGTTTGGGAGACGACCTTCCTTCACCGCCCTGTAAACTTCGCCTTGCGCTTCTCGACGAAGGCGTTGCGGCCTTCGATGGCATCTGCGCTTTTGCGGATCGTGGCCTGCAGCTCGATCTCGCTGCGGAACTGCGCCTCGTAGGTCGTGTGCTCGCTCTCCTCGACCAGTGCGCGGGTTGCGACCAGAGCACGCGTCGGGCCGTCGGCGAGGCGCCGCGCCAGCACCAAAGCCTCCCCCATCAGCTTGTCGTCGTCGACAACCTGCCGCACCAGACCGATCTCCTCGGCGCGTTCCGCCGTCAGCGGCTCGTTGAGCAGCATCAGCTCGAGCGCGCGCTGCCGGCCGATCAGGCGCGGCAACAGCCAGGTCGAGCCGAGATCGGGCACCAGCGCGATGCGGCTGAACACCTGGACAAAGCTCGCCGACCGCGCCGCGACGATCATGTCGCCGGCCATTGCGAGGCTGAAACCGCCGCCAGCCGCCACCCCGTTGACGGCGACGACGACAGGCACGCGGCATTCGCGCAGCGCCCTGAAGGCCGGCCAGTAGAAGCGCATGACGCCGGCGGCGATGTCCTCACCCAGTGCTTCGGAGGCCTTCAAATTCTGGCCCGAGCAGAAGCCGCGTCCCGCGCCGGTGAGGACCAGAGCGCGCACGCCGTCATCCCCAGTCATCGCGGCGACGGCGGCGGCGAGCGCGCCGAGCAGATCCGGCGTCATCGCGTTCAGGCTCGCCGGCTCATCGAGCGTCAATATGCCGACAGCTCCATCCCGCGCCTGTTTCACACCTGCCATGTCGCCTCTCCCTTTTGATGTTCTCGTTGGCGGCAATGTGCCATTCTTCGCGCGCTCCGCCAAATGCAGAGCTTCGACGTCAGCGCAACGAAGCCAAGACAACCGAAAAGACAACCGACAAGACAAGCAAGCGACATCATGCCTCATCAGTTCAGCCTCAACCAAACCGTCCGCAAACCCGCCGTCACGTCCAAGGGCGGCATCGTGGCCTCGCAATCGCGGCGGGCAGCGGAGGTAGGAGCGCAGGTGCTGGCAGCGGGCGGCGATTGCGTCGATGCAATCGTGGCGACCACCTTTGCGCTGAACGTTCTGGAGCCCTGGAACAGCGGCATCGGCGGCGGCGGCGCGATGGTGCTCTACCGCGCCAAGGAAAATCGCTATGAGGTGATCGACTACGGCATGTGCGCCCCGCAGAGCCTGCGCACCGCCGATTATCCGCTCAGCGGCGAAGGCGCGGCCTCCGATCTGTTTCCCTGGCAGCGGGTGAAGGACGATCGCAACATCCACGGCCCCGGCGCGGTCGCCGTGCCCGGCGTCGTCGCCGGCATGGAGGAGGCGCATCGCCGCCACGCCAAGCTACCGTGGAAGGATCTGGTCACGCCGGCCGTCGCCCTCGCCGGCGAAGGCCTGCTGGTCGATTGGTGGACCACGCTGACGATCGCAGCATCAGCGGCCGATCTTCGGCGCTATCCCGCAAGCGCGGCCACGTTCCTGAAGGACGGCCTGCCGCCGAGCGCGCCATGGGGCATCAAATCCGCGACGCGGCTGCCGCTGGACAAGTTGAAGGCGACGCTGTCGCACCTCGCCGAGGCCGGCCCGCGCGATTTCTACCAGGGTGATCTCGCCAAGAGCATCGCATCCGACATCAAGGCCGACGGCGGCTCGCTGTCGGTGGAGGATCTCGCCGCGTTCCGTAGCCATCTGCGCGAGCCGCTGGCGATCCCCTATCGCGGCGGCAAGGTATTTGCGACGCCGGAGCTCACCGCCGGACCGACGCTGGCGCATGCGCTGCGCCTGCTGCAGGAAAATCTCAAGCCCGCGGGCGCGCCCGACGCGGCCGCCTACGCCGAATACGCCGTGGCGTTGCAGTCGGCCTATCGTGAGCGGCTCAAAGACATGGGCGATGCCGACGGCAAGCGCTCGCTCGGCGCCGACTATCTCGCACCCGCCTGCACCACGCATTTCTCCGTCGTCGACCGTCACGGCAATATCGCGGCGGTGACGCAGACGCTGCTCTCGTCGTTCGGCTCGAAATATGTGACGCCGCATACCGGCATCGCCATGAACAACGGCATCATGTGGTTCGACCCGACGCCGGGCACCACCAACTCGCTCGCCCCCGGCAAGCGCTGCCTCACCAACTACACGCCCGTCATCGCCGAGACCAGGGACGGCAGACGGCTCGCGGTCGGCGCCTCCGGCGGCCGCCGCATCCTGCCGTCGGTGATGCAGCTCGTGTCCTTTGCGATGGATTTCGGCATGGACCTCGACGCCGCGATCCACCAGCCGCGCATCGACGCCAGCGAAGGCGCTGTCGTGATCGGCGACGCGCGTCTGCCGGAAGACGCACGCAAGGCGCTCGTCGCGCGCTTCGACTATGAGGAGACCCGCGTGCAGGCCTTGCCGCAGAAATTCGCCTGCCCGAGCGTGGTGATGCGCGACGGCGACACGAATTCCGGCGCGGTCGATATCTTTCAGCCTTGGGCCGATGCGGTGGCGGAAGGCTGAGGTTAGATCCCCAGCCGATCCCGCACACGGCCTGCGATCACGGCGGTCGTTACACCCACCGGCCAGAATGCGTGCATCGGGATCGGATTGATGCCGGTGACAGGCATGTCGATCTCGGCCTTGGCGCCGCCGATCAGCCGGCGGGCGAGTTGCGCGCCCATCGCGGTCGAGAGCGCGACGCCGCGGCCGTTGCAGCCGAGCGAGATCAGGATGTGCTCCGCCGGCTCGTGCACATGCGGATAATGATCCTTGGTGATGGCCAGCCGGCTGTTCCAGCCATGGGTCCAGGCGACGCCCTTGAGCTGCGGCCATAGACGCTCGGCATAGCGCATGAGATAGGCGACGTCGTGCGGCGAGCTGATCCAGCGCATCGGGCCGCGGCCGCCCATCAGGAGGCGGTTGTGCTGGTCGATGCGGTAATAGACTGTGATGTGGCCGCTCTCGTAGAGAACGGGGCGTGTCGGCATGATCGAGCGGGCGACCTCGTCGGACAACGGCGCGGTGGCGGCGATCGAGGAAAACACCGGCACGATGGTGCGGCGGAGCGCCGGCCAGAGATCGTCCGTGAAACCGTTGGTGGCGAGCAACACCTTATCCGCGCGCACGACCGCGCGCGGCGTTTGGATGCGCCAACGCGAACCGTCGCGGCGAAGCGATAGCGCCGGCGTCTCGCCATGGACCTTCGCGCCTGCCGAGATCGCGGCGCGCGCGAGGCCGCGAGCATAGCTCAGAGGATGCAGATCGCCGCCGCGCGTATCGAGCATCGCACCGATATAGCGATCGGTGCCGGTCATCTCGCGCAACTGCTCGCGGTTCAGATATGTCACCGGCATGCCGCGAGCGATGCATTGCTGCGCCGTTTTCTCGATCGCCGCGGCGCTGGCCTCGTGATAGGCCGCACGCAGCGTACCGTTCTGCCGTGCTTCGCACGGGATCTGATAGCGGCGGATCAGATCATGCGTGAAGTTTGGCGTGCCGTAGGAAAATTCGATCATGCGCCGGCCAAGCTCAGCGCCGAAGTCCGCCTCGATCTGATCTGGATCGTGCTTCAGGCCGGGATTGGTGTGGCCGCCATTGTTGCCCGACGCGCCCCAGCCCGGCTCCTGCGCTTCCAGCACCAGCGCCTCGACGCCCTGCTCGGCCAGATGCAGCGCGGTGGAGAGACCGGTGTAACCGCCGCCGACGATTGCGACGGAGACATTTTTGTCCGTATCGAGCGGCGGCGTTGCGACAGGTGCAACCGCAGTGTCGGCATAGAGCGAGGGCGGCAAAGGCAGACGCGTATTCATGACAGACCGATCAGAGCGGATGCAGCACACGCCGCAAAAAGTCCTGCGTGCGCGGATGCTGGGGTTGATTGAGAACGGCCTTCGCCGCTCCCTGCTCGACGATGACGCCGCCATCGATGAACAGCACGCGGTCGGCGACGTCGCGGGCAAAGCCCATTTCATGGGTGACGACGACCATGGTCATGCCATCATCGGCGAGCTTGCGCATCACGCCGAGGACGTCGCCGACGAGCTCGGGGTCAAGCGCCGAAGTTGGCTCGTCGAACAGGATCGCCTTGGGCTGCATCGCGAGTGCGCGTGCGATCGCAACGCGCTGCTGCTGGCCGCCGGAGAGCTGCGGCGGATGCGCGTCGGCTTTCTCAGCGAGGCCCACCTGGGCAAGCAGCGCGCGGCCGCGCTCGAGCACCTGCGCGCGCGGCTCCCTCTTCACGAACAGCGGCCCCTCGACGACGTTCTCCAGCACGGTCCGATGTGGAAACAGGTTGAAGCGCTGGAACACCATCGAGACCTGGGTGCGGACCTTCACGATGGAGGGCGCATCGCGGTCGACCTTCAGGCCCTCGACGCTGATCTCGCCGCGGTCGTAGCTTTCCAGCCCGTTGATGCAACGCAGGATCGTCGATTTGCCCGAACCGGAGGGACCGACGATGCAGACCACCTCGCCCTTCTGGACGGAGGCGGTGATGCCCTTGAGCACCTCGTTCTCGCCAAAGCTCTTGTGGACGTCGTTGAGCTCGATCATTTCTTGCCGGCCCGTTTCTCGAAGTGACGGACCAGCAGGATCAGCGGAATGCTCATGGTGAGATACATCAGCGCGACCATCGTGAACACGTTGGTGTTCTTGAAGGTCGAAGATGCGATCAGCTTGCCTTGCAGCGCGAGCTCGGCGACCGTGATGGTCGAGGCTTGCGAGGAGTCCTTCAGCATCATGATCATGACGTTGCCGTAGGGCGGCAGCACGATGCGCACCGCCTGCGGCAGCACCACGCGGCGCATGGTGAGCCACCAGCCCATGCCGATCGACTGCGCCGCCTCGATCTGACCCTTGTCGATGGCCTCGATGCCGGCGCGGAAATTTTCTGCCTGATAGGCCGAATAGGCGATGCCGAGCCCGAGGATGGCGGCCTGCAATGCCGAGAGCGTGACGCCGAGATCGGGCATCACGAAGTAGAGGTAGAAAAGCAGCACGATGATCGGGATGCCGCGGATCACGTTGATCAGGCTGGCGCTGAGCATCGACAGCGCCCTGATGCCGGAGACCCGCATCATCGCCCAGATCAGGCCGAGCACCGTCGAAAGCAGCAGCGAGCCGATGGTGACGACGATCGTCAGTACGACGCCGCTCATCAGGATCGGGAAGAACTCGGCGGCGTCGTGCCAGAAGCCTTTCATCGGGCAGCCTTACCAGCCTCTGTCGATCAGCCTGTATGTCTCAGCCTTGCGCCTTCTGGCCCCACTTCTCGAGGATCTTGTCGATGGTGCCGTTGGCCTTCAGCTTCGCCAGCGACGCGTTGATCTTGCCGAGCAGCGCGGTCTCGCCCTTGCGCACGCCGATGCCGACCGAGCCGACCGTGGCCGGCTTGTAGCTGTCGACGAGCCGCACCTCGGGGAAGCCGCCCTGCTTCAGATTGTAGGCGAGGATCGGGTAGTCGGCGTAGCCGGCCTTGAGGCGGCCGGTGTTCACGTCGCGCAGGATGTCGGGAATGGTGTCGTAGGCCTTGACGTCGGCAAACAGGCCGGACTTCTTCAGCGCGTCGACGAAGGCGGTGCCGACCTGGGCGCCGACGGTCTCGCCCTTCAAATCCTCCTGTGTGGCATAAGCCTTGGTGTCGGTCTTCGGCACCACGAGGCCTTCACCATAGGTGTAGATGGGGTCGGAGAAGTCGACGACCTCTTTCCGCGGCGCGGTGATGAACATCGCGGCCGCGATGATGTCGATCTTGCTCGAGGTCAGCGAGGGGATCAGCGCCGAGAACGCCATCGGCTCGATCTGCACATTGAGGCCGGCGTCCTTGCCGATCTCGGTGACGAGATCGACCATGATGCCCTGGATGGTGTTGGTCTTGGTATCGAGGAAGGTGAAGGGAATGCCCGTCGGCGTCGAGCCGACCTTCAGCACCTGCTGCGCCGAGGCCGGCGCCACGGCTGCAATTGCGAGCGCCGCGACCGCGGCCAGACCAAAACGCTTCATCGCATTCCCCTTTGGGTCCGGCCGATGCGGCGCTCGCAAATGTCGTCATCGCAGACATTGCGGGCCGAGCCGTTTCGGCCTATTTTCACCAATATGAAAATTTGGTCACACTTTCGCGAGTGATGCAAGCGGTTTTCATGCACATGAAGGAAGCGGTTTGACGTGAGCGGTGGCAAAAGAATGCGCAAACCGGCCGCCGCAAAGCCGGCGAAGAAGCCGGCCAAGATGGTGAAAGCCAAGGCGATCACCACGCCGGCCGAGCCTGCGATGGATGTCGCGGTCGGCCGTCGCATCCGCGATCTCAGGCGTATCAGGCAGTTCTCGCTGGAGGCCGTCGCCGCGCGCACCGAACTGTCGATCGGCTTTCTCAGCCAGATCGAACGCGGCCTGTCCTCCCCGTCGCTGCGCGTGCTGGCGACGCTCGCCGATGTGCTCGGCGTCGGCATCGCCGCATTGTTCGGCGCGAACCCGGGCGCCGACGGCGCCTCCGACCAGGTGGTGACGCGCGGACTTCAGCGGCCTGAACTCAAGCTCTGGCGAACCGGCGTGTCCAAGCAATTGCTCAGCCCGGCCAGCGCCGACAACAAGCTGAACCTGTTCCTGGTGCATCTGGAGCCCGACGGCTCCACCGGCGACGAGCTCTACACCCATGACGGCGAAGAAGCCGGCCTCGTGCTCGAAGGCGAGATGATGCTGACGGTGGACAGCGAGACGTGGTCGCTGAAGACCGGCGACAGCTTTAGATTTGCGAGCCGAAGGCCGCACCGGTTTTCAAATCCGGCGAACGATGCGAAGGCGGTCGTGCTGTGGGTAAATTGCGTGACGGGTGCGGGGTAGCTCTCCCATCGCTCCGCGCGCTCGATCTCAATCCGTCATCCTGAGGTGCTCGTGCAGCTCGCACCTCAGGATGACGGTGATGGAGGGGAGGCGCCGCCGCCTCCACATCGTCATTGCGAGCGCAGCGAAGCAATCCAGGCTGCCGCCGCGGAGGCATTCTGGATTGCTTCGTCGCTACGCTCCTCGCAATGACGAGGGGATAGAGTCTTAGCCAAACCGGTGATTATACCGATCCACCGTCAGCGCACTCACATCGACATCCGGCTTCTTGCCCGACAGCAGATCCGCGAGCACCCGTCCCGAACCGCAGGACATGGTCCAGCCGAGCGTGCCATGGCCCGTGTTGAGATGGAGGTTGCCGTACTGCGTCGGGCCGATCACGGGCGGGCCGTCCGGCGTCATCGGGCGCAGGCCGCTCCAGAACGTCGCCTTGGACAGATCGCCGCCGCGCGGGAACAGGTCGGTCAGCGAATGGTCGAGCGTGGCGCGGCGTGCATCGTAGAGCTTGGTCGAGAAGCCCGAGATTTCCGCGGTGCCGCCGACGCGGATGCGGTTGCCGAGACGCGTGATCGCGACCTTGTAGCTCTCGTCCATCACGGTCGATTCCGGCGCACCGGAGGCATCCTTGATCGGTACCGTGATCGAATAGCCCTTCACCGGATAGACCGGCAGCGAAATGCCGAGCGGCGCGGCCATCCGCGACGAATAGCTTCCGAGTGCGAGAACATAAGAGTCAGCCTGCAACATCCCGGCGCTGGTCGCGACGCCGCTGACGCGCGCGCCGTCGGTGACAATGCGGTCGATGCCGGTGTTGAACAGGAAGCGCACGCCGAGCGCCTGGGCATGCTTGGCCAGTGCCTGCGTGAACATGTGGCAGTCGCCGGTCTCGTCCTGCGGCAGGCGAAGTCCGCCGACGAATTTTTCCTTCACGCCTGATAGCGCCGGTTCGACCGCGATGCAGCCCTCGCGACTCAGCGCCTCGTAGGGCACGCCGTACTGCTTGAGCACGGCGACGTCCTCGCCGGTGCCGTCGAGTTGCGCCTGGTAACGGAACAGCTGCAGCGTACCCTGCGAACGCTCGTCATACTGGATGCCGATGTCGCGGCGGAGATCACGCAGGCAATCACGGCTGTATTCCGCGATCGGGATCATCCGGCTCTTGTTGACCGCGTAGCGCGCACTGGTGCAGTTGCGCAGCATCTTGGCGAGCCAGACCCACATCACAGGATCGAGCTTCGGCCGGATCACCAGCGGGCCGTGCTTCATCAGAAGCCACTTGATCGCCTTCACCGGCACGCCGGGGCCGGCCCAGGGCGAGGAATAGCCGGGCGACACTTCGCCGGCATTGGCGAAAGAGGTCTCCAGTGCCGGCTCTGGTTGACGGTCGACGACCGTCACGTCGTGGCCGGCACGTGCGAGGTAGTAGGCAGAGGTGACACCGATGACACCGCTGCCGAGGATCAGAACTTTCACGCTTCGTCAAACTCCCGCGGCATCACGCTCGCCGCTGCAAGGAAACCACTCGCAACGGCGAGAGCAATTATCAGGCCACCCGCTTGATGGCATCACCCAGGATCGACACGATGTCGTCGATGTGGCTCTTCTCGACGATGAGGGGCGGCGACAGCGCGAAACTATCGCCGCTCATGCGGAAGTACAGCCCGCGATTGAAGCAATCGACCATCACGTCGTAACCACGCGCACCGACCGTACCGTCCCGCGGCGACATCTCGACCGCGCCCATCAGGCCGCAATTGCGGATGTCGATGACATTCGGCAGGCCCTTCAGCGAATGCAGCGCATCGCGCCAGTATTCGGCGATCGACGCACCGCGCGTGAGCAGGCCTTCGTCCTTGTAGATGTCGAGCGTCGCGATGCCGGCGGCGCAGGCGGTCGGATGCGCCGAATAGGTGTAGCCGTGGAACAGCTCCATCGCGTTTTCGGGGCCGATCATCATGGCGTCGTGCACCTTGCGGTGCGCGAACACCGCGCCACAGGGAATGGTGCCGTTGGTGATGCCCTTGGCCGTCGTCATCATATCGGGCGTGACACCGAAGAAGTCGGCGGCGAACGGCGTGCCGAGGCGGCCGAAGCCGGTGATGACCTCGTCGAAGATCAGGAGGATGCCGTGCTTGTCGCAGATCTCGCGCAGGCGCTTGAGATAGCCCTTCGGCGGCGGCAGCACCGCGGTCGAGCCCGGCACCGGCTCGACGATGACGGCGGCGATCGTCTCGGCGCCGTGCAGAGCGACGAGACGCTCGAGATCGTCGGCGAGCTCGGCGCCATGCTCCGGCTGGTCCTTGGCGAAGGCGTTGCGGGAGAGATCATGGGTGTGGCGGATATGGTCGACACCCGGCAGCAGGGTCGCGAAGGCGCGGCGGTTGGCGACCATGCCGCCGACCGAGGTGCCGCCGAAGCCGACGCCGTGATAGCCGCGCTCGCGGCCGATCAGGCGGGTGCGGCTCGCCTGGCCATTGGCGCGATGATAGGCGAGCGCGATCTTCAGCGCGGTGTCGACCGACTCGGAGCCGGAATTGGTGAAGAAGATACGATCGAGGCCCTTGGGCGCGATCTCGGCGAGACGCTCGGCGAAGTCGAACGCCAGCGGATGGCCCATCTGGAACGACGGCGCGAAGTCCAGCGTCATCAGCTGCCGCTCGACCGCGGCGGCGATCTGCTTGCGGCCGTGGCCGGCATTGACGCACCAGAGGCCGGCGGAGCCGTCGATCACCTTGCGGCCGTCGACGGTGGTGTAATGCATGCCCTCGGCCGAGGAGAACAGGCGCGGCGCCTTCTTGAACTGACGGTTGGCCGTGAACGGCATCCAGAACGAGTCGGTCTTGATAGTGTTCGGAATCTGATGAAGGGTCACGGGCCACGCTCCTTTGCTGACCTGCCAGCAGAGCCACGGCTTCCGAAGCGCAACAAGTCCTTTTCTGATCAGCTGCAAGCCATTGATTTCACTGGGGCTGCGGGTCCATATTTGTGCGATCCGCAACACCTGCAACAGGGATTTGGGCATGAGCGTCGACATCGGTGGACGGCTGCGATTCATCCGGGCCCGCCACAAGCTGTCGCAGCGGGCACTCGCCAAGCGTGCCGGCGTCACCAATTCGACGATTTCGCTGATCGAATCCAACCAGATGAACCCGTCGGTCGGCGCGCTCAAGCGCATCCTCGACGGCATCCCGATGGGGCTCGCCGAGTTCTTCGCGCTGGAGCCGGAAAGCCGGCGCAAGATCTTCTATCGCTCCGAAGAGCTGACCGAAGTCGGCAAGAAGCCGATCTCCTATCGGCAAGTCGGCGACAATCTGTTCGGCCGCAGCCTGCAGATTTTGAAAGAGCGTTACGAGCCCGGCAGCGACACCGGACGCGTGCATCTCGTCCATGACGGCGAGGAAGGCGGCATCGTGATCTCGGGCAAGCTCGAAGTTACCGTCGAGGACGAGCGCCGCATCCTCAATCCCGGCGATGCCTATTATTTCGAGAGCCGCCGCCCGCATCGCTTCCGCTGCGTCGGCGGCAAGCCGTGCGAAGTGATCTCGGCCTGCACGCCGCCGACGTTTTGACGCGCACCGGCGCTATCCGGGATATTACGGAGCCTCCGATATCTTACGGAGCTTGAGCCATCTCAATTTCCGCGCGCCAAACCTCTATATATTGCGAAACGTAGCCGAGCAGCCTGGCTTAAAGGTGCTGAGGTTATGGCCCCGGACTCCTAGGCACTCCGGGGCCGCTTCGTAACAGGGCTCGCAGATGAAGATCACGCTCGCCAATGCAGAAGCCGCGCTCGACGAAGTGCAGCGCGACACTGACAAGCTCCATTCGCAGGAGCTGCGCAAGGCTATAGCTGAATATATCGAGACGCAGCGCGAAGCGCTCAAGGCCCTCCGCAAGAAGCTGCACTAGTCCGCGGCGGAGCGAGCAAGCCTCGCCCCGCCTCTTGCCTCAACGCTGCGTCAGAAATTCCTCGATCTTGATCGGAAAGCGACGGACACGTACGCCGGTCGCATGCCAGACCGCGTTGGCAACTGCACCGGCGCTGCCGGTGATACCGATCTCGCCGACGCCCTTGATGCCGAGCGCATTGACGTGCGGATCGTGCTCCTCGACCGTGATCACGTCGAGCGGCGGCACGTCGGCATTCACCGGGATATGATACTCGCCGAGATTGGCGTTCATGATCCGGCCGCTGCGGCGATCGGTGATGGCTTCCTCGTGCAGCGCGAACGACATGCCCCAGATCATGCCGCCGAACAGCTGGCTCTTCACCAGATGCGGATTGACGATGCGCCCCGCCGCGAAAGCGCCGACCATGCGCGTGACGCGGACCTGGCCGAGCTCGGGATCGACCTTCACCTCGGCGAACACTGCGCCATGGGCATGCATGGCATACTCTTCCATCGCCGCAGGATTTGGCGCGCCGGTGCCGCGCGCCTCGACCTCCGCGACGCCGGCGCGCGCGAGGATCTCGACATAGCTCTCGCCGCGGCTTTCGTCGTCGCGCCGGATCAGCCTGCCGTCGCGCGCGATGACGCCGGCATTGCCGGCACCGAACAGCGGCGAGCGCTCGTCAGTCGTGGCGAGATCGGCGAGCTTTGCGATCACGGCCGCACCGGCACTGTGGATCGCGGCACCCGCGGTTGCCGTATGCGCCGAGCCGCCTGCGATGCCGGCATCAGGCAGGTCTGAGCTTCCCGCCTTGAACTCGACACGGTCGATATCGAGGCCGAGCTCGTCGGCCGCGATCTGGGCCAGCGCGGTCCAGGCGCCCTGCCCCATGTCATGCGCGCCGATCTCCATCGCACCACTGCCGTCGCGGCGGAGCACCGCGCGCGCCTCGGCCTGGAACATCAGCGCCGGGAAGGTCGCAGTACCCATGCCCCAGCCGACCAAGAGGCCAGCATCGTCGCGCATCTGCCGCGGCTGAAGCGAACGCTTCGACCAGCCGAAGCGCGCGGCACCTTGCTCGTAGCAGGCGCGCAGTGCCTTGGACGAGAATGGCTTGCCGGTGATCGGCTCGACCTCGGCGTAGTTCTTCAGGCGGAAGGCGAGCGGATCGACACCACACGCCCAGGCGATCTCGTCGATTGCGCTTTCGAGCGCGATCGAACCGGTCGCCTCGCCCGGCGCGCGCATGAACAGCGGCGTACCGGTGTTGACGCGCACGGCGTCATGCGCGGTGCGGATCGCAGGTGCCGCATAGAGGGTGTGCGAGGCGTCCGCCGCAGGCTCGTAGAAATCGTCGAACGTGCTCGACACGGTCCTGGCGTGGTGATCGAGCGCGGTCAGGCGCCCCTCACCATCGGCGCCGATGCGCAGCCGCTGACGCGTCGGCGCGCGATGGCCGACCGGGCCATACATCTGCTCACGGCGCAGCACGAGCTTGACGGGTCGCCCGACGAGCTTGGCGGCCATGATGCCGAGCGTCGGCGGGCCGGACATCAGCCCCTTGGAGCCGAAGCCGCCGCCGAGGAACGGACTGCGGATGTGGATCTTGTCATGCGCGATGCCGAACAGCTCGGCCACGCGCGCCAGCGACAGCATCAAGCCCTGGGTCGGCATGTCGATCTGCAGACGATCGCCGTCCCAGCTGGCCACGATCGCATGCGGCTCCATCGCGTTGTGATATTGCGGCGGCGTTTCGTAAACCGCATCAATCTGCTTGTCGGCTGAGGCGAGGCCGGCTTCGACATCCCCGCGATGATTTTCGGTGGGGTTACCGACGCCGACGACCGGCGGCACAAAGCTTTCGCCGGCATCGAGGCCGACGAGTGCGGGCAGCACCTCGTAGCGCGGCGCCAGCAGCACCGCACCTTCCGTTGCCGCCTCCAGTGTCTCGGCGATCACGACGGCGATCGGCTGGTTGGCGTAGCGGACCTCATTGCTCTGCAAGACCTCCATCCGGAACACGAATGGATTGGTCTTGATCTCGGGGTCGATCGCGAGCTGCGGCTTGTGGTTCGGCGTCATGACGTCAACGACGCCGGGATGGCGCTTTGCGGCAGCGACATCGAGCGAGGTGACGCGGCCATGCGCGATGCTGGATACCGCCATGACGGCAAACAGCAGGCCGGGCGGATGATTGTCGGCGGCAAAGGTCGCCTGCCCCTTGACCTTGAGAACGCCGTCGCGGCGAGTCAGTGGCTGGCCGATGCTGGAGCCGTGGCGCAGATGGGCAGGCGCGCTGGTGAGATTAAGCTCAGGCATGGATGGCTCCGGAGGTCGAGGCAAAGGGAGAGGCCGGCAGCGCGGCAATACGCGCGGGCGTCCCGGCGGCAGCGAGTGTCAGCGCACGCACGACGATGCGGCGTGCTAGCTCGATCTTGAAGGCATTATCGCCGGATGGCTTTGCGTCGGTGAGCGCGCGCCAGGCGGCCTCCTGGAAGGCGTCCGCCGTGGGCGCGACACCCTTGAGCACGTCTTCCGCGGCGCGGGCGCGCCAGGGCTTTGCGGCGACGCCGCCGAGCGCAAGCCGTGCTTCCGCGATCTTGCCGTTCTCGATCCGCAACGCAGCCGCGGCCGCGACGACAGCAAAGGCGTAAGAGGTGCGCTCACGAACCTTGAGATAGCGCGCATGTGTGGCAAAGCCGCGCGCCGCAGGCGGCAGGCGCACCGCGACGATGAGGTCGCCGGGTTCAAGTGCGGAGTCACGCTCGGGCGTGTTGCCCGGCAGGCGATGCAGTTGGTCGAGCGCGATCTCGCGTCGGCCGCCCCTGCCCTCGATCTCGACGACGGCATCGAGCGCCACAAGCGGCACGCAGAAATCGGACGGATGGGTGGCGATGCAGCTCTCGCTCCAGCCGAGCACGGCATGGGTGCGGTTCTCGCCCTCGCGCGCATCGCAACCGCTTCCGGCCTCGCGCTTGTTGCAGCGGCTGGCGGTATCGTAGAAATACGCACAGCGCGTCCGTTGCAGCAGGTTGCCGCCGACGGTGGCGGCGTTGCGCAATTGCGCCGACGCGCCGGAGAGCAGCGCTTCGGCGACCGCCGGATAAGACTTTGCGAAGTTTGCGTCATGCGCGAGATCGGCATTGCTCACCAGCGCGCCGATACGCAATGATCCGTCGGCGAGAGTCTCGATTTGATCGAGCCCGCCGAGATGCGTGACATCGACCAGGCGATCCGGACGGCTGACGCCGCCCTTCATCAGATCGAGCAGGTTGGTGCCGGCGGCGAGATAAACAGCGCCCGGCTGCGCGGCGGCGGCAACGGCCTCTGCGACCGTGGCCGGCCTGACATAATCGAACTGTTTCATGCGGAGCGCCTCTGATTGGATTCGTCCATGCCAGCCTGCGCTTCCAGCACGGCATCGACGATGCCGGCATAGGCGCCGCAGCGGCAGAGATTGCCGCTCATGCATTCGCGGATGCGCTCGGGATCGTTGCCGGCCTGTGCTTCCTGCATCATGCCGATCGCACTCATGATCTGGCCGGGCGTGCAGAAGCCGCACTGAAATCCGTCATGGGCGATGAAGGCAGCCTGGACGGGGTGAAGCTGGTCGCCGCGCGCGACGCCTTCGATGGTAAGGATGTCGGCGCCGTCATGGCTGATGGCGAGCGCGAGGCAGGAATTGATGCGCTTGCCGTCGACGAGAATCGTGCAGGCGCCGCACTGGCCGCGGTCGCATCCCTTCTTGGTTCCGGTCAGATGGAGGCGCTCACGCAGGAGATCGAGCAGCGTGACGCGCGGATCGTCGAGGACGAAGTCGCGCCGCGCACCGTTCACGGTGAGGCTGATGGAGTGGTTCATACAAGGCTCCGATCAGATATGGACATGAGTCATCGGCCAGCGCGCCACCTCCGTGGCCGCCGTCGATATGCGCAGGCCAAGCGAAACCCGGCCAACATCCCAACGAAGATACGGAGGCACCCTCCGCTTAACAAGGGCCGCAGAAAAATATTTGGAATTCGTCAAAAGCCCATGCGCGGACAACGCGGTGCAGCGCTGCATGGGTTCATTGCAAGGGTTCAATCTAACCAATTCGTGATCTACATTGCCTGCATGGACCACCAGGCCGACCAGATTCGCAAACCCCGCGCCGATGCCGTGCGCAATCGAGAGCGCGTGCTCGAGGCGGCCAAGGTCGTGTTCAACGCGGGCGGGCCGGAAGCGAGCCTGGAGGCCGTCGCCAAACGCGCCGGCGTCGGCATCGGCACGCTCTACCGGCATTTTCCGACCCGCGAGGATTTGTTCGAGGCGGTGTACCGGCGCGAGGTCGAGCAGCTCAGCGAGCTTGCCGAACAATTGAAGAATGCCAAGGATCCGGTCGATGCGCTCAGGCGCTGGCTGCGCTCAGGTGTCGAATTCGTTGCCACCAAGAAGGGCATGACGGCTGCCCTGGCGCTCGCGGTGCAGAGTTCATCGGAGCTCGCGGCGTTCTCGATGGACCGGCTGACCAAGGCGATCGGCTCGCTGCTCGATCGCGCGATCGTGGCCGGCCAGATGCGCGGCGATGTCAGCCCGGAGGATTTGCTGCGGGCATTTTTTGGGATGTGCTACATGCACGACCAGCCCGGCTGGCAATCCTCGGTGCTGCGGATGCTCGACGTATTCGTCGACGGGCTGCGGGTGCAGCCGGTCGGCAAGCCCGGCCCCAAGACCAAGGCTCGCACAGCCAGGTCCGCGAAACCGACGGTGAAACGGAAGCGATAACACGCCCGTATGTCCCATGGGGCGTGCTAGGATCAGCCCCGCCGGGATTTCAACGCGGAGCCTGTCATGCGCATTGCCGCCGTGCTCGTCGCCTTTATCATCACCCTCAGTGCCGCTCCAGCATTCGCCGGCGACGTCACGGCGGCGCAGGGCGTCATCCGCGCCCAGGAACAGGCTTTTGCGCGCGACGATGCGGCCGCAGCCTATTCCCATGCCGCGCCGGCAATCCGGGAGATATTCCCCGCGCCCGACATCTTCATGTCGATGGTGCAGAACGGCTACCCGCCGGTCTACCGGCACAAGAGCTTTGAATTCGGCGAGAGCAAGAGTGAAGGCAGCTGGATCTCCCAGCACGTCCATATTGTCGACGCCAATGGCGAGGCCTGGGAAGCGCTGTACACGCTGGAGCAGCAGGGCGACGGCAGCTACAAGATCACTGGCTGCTCGTTGCTGAAGGTGGGACAGGCGGTCTGAGCAGGCGCTTTCGTGTCAGGCGACCATCGCGGTCACGGCGCGCAGGACGCTCCCATCAACCTCCGCGATCCGATCGAGCACCGTGAAATGATTGCAACCGGCGATCTCGCAATACTGGGCCTCCCTGCCCCGTTCGCGCCAGCCGGAAACCAGGTCCGAGGTCCAGCGCTTGAATCCCGCGGTCTCGTCGCCGCCGACGACACCCAGCAGCGGCACCAGGCTAGCCTGCTTGGGCAGGCGATGAAGCCGCAGGAGCGGGCTCTCCTCCTCGGCCTCCTCGGCCGACAGCGTCAGGTCGCGGTTGATCGAGGTCTTGAGGAGCGGACGCAGATCGAAGGCACCGCTGACACCGACCAGTCCGGCGATGCGCCCCAGGCCTCTCTCTGCCTGATCCAACGCGAGCATCGCCGCCAACTGACCGCCGGCAGAGTGCCCGGCGACGACCACGCGGGCCGGCCTCAGTTGGCCCAGCGTCCAGGTAAGGGCGAGGCGAATCTGCTCGACGATGCCGCTGACGCGCACCTCCGGCACCAGATCGTAGGTCGGCATCACCACCGTCATGCCGGCGTTTCGATAGTGCTCGGCGATGAAGGAGACGTAGGACTTGTCCAGCGCGCGCCAGTAGCCGCCATGGATGAAGAAGAACACGGGCGCGCCCTCGCCCGCCGGAAACACGTCAAGCAAACAGCGCGGGCCGGCGCCATAACGAACGTCGAGCCAGCAATTCCCCATCGCACGCAGCGCGGCGCTGCGCTGCTGGTGATCGCGGTAGATGTCCTCCCGCTCGGGGTGACGGTTGCGGAGCGCATATTGCGCCTCGAGCCCGTCATCGATGCCGTGCAGGATTTCGTTTCCAGAATGCATGATCAGAGTCCAAGATAGGCGGTGCGTATGATCGGATCGCGCGCGAGCGCGGCGCTCTCCGCCTCGCGCACAATCTCGCCTTCCGCGATGACGTAGCCCCAGCCGGCGCTTTGCAGCGCCATGTTGGCGTTCTGCTCGGCGAGCAGGATCGAGATGCCCTGCTGATTGAGCCGCCGGATGGTGGCGAAGATGTCCTGCACGACCCGGGGTGCGAGCCCCATGGACGGCTCGTCAAGCAGCAGCAGGCGCGGCCGCGACATCAGCGCACGCCCGATCGCCAGCATCTGCTGCTCGCCGCCGGAGAGCAGCCCCGCCGGCTGGCTCTGCCGCTCGCGCAAGCGTGGAAACATGTCGAAGACGGCATCCATGTCGGCTTCGACCTTGCGGTCGCGCCGCGGCCACAGCCGGCGGAACGCGCCCATTTCGAGATTCTCGCGCACGCTCATCGGCGCAAAGACGCGGCGGCCTTCCGGCACCAGCGTTACCCCGAAATCGAGCCGCGTGGAGGCCGACCGCCCGGCGATGTCGTTGCCTTCGACCCGAATCTGCCCGCTGCTCGGCCGCAACAGCCCGGCGAGGCAGCGCAGCAGCGTGGTCTTCCCGGCGCCGTTGGCGCCGATCAGGCAAACCGACTGGCCCGATTCCACACGCAGCGAAATGTTGTGCAGCACGGAGACGTGTCCGTAGCCGGCCGACAGCCCCACGACCTCAAGCATGCTCGCCCTCCCCAAGATAGGCCGCGAGCACATCGGGATGGCGGCGCACGCTGTCGGCATCGCCTTCGGCAATCCGCATGCCATTGTTGAGCACAAGAATGTCGTGAGAGAGCGACATCACCATGCGCATGTTGTGCTCGACCAGCAGCACCGTCATGCCGTCACGATTGAGCGCGGAGATGATCTTGCCGATATGCTCGGCCTCCGCCTGCGGCAGCCCGGCAGCGGGTTCGTCGAGCAATAGAAGCCTCGGCTCGCTTGCGAGCGCGCGCGCAAGCTCCAGCACCTTCATCTGGCCGAAGCCGAGATCGCCGGCCAGCACATCCGCCTTGCCGTCGAGTTCGAAGCGCGCCAGCAGGTCCATTGCGGCATCCGCCATCGCCCGGTTCTCCGCACGCAGCGACGGGCCGTGCAGCAGCGCGCCGATGACGCCGGCGCGGCCGTGGATGTGGCGGCCGGTCATGACGTTCTCGAGCACGGTCATCTCGCGGAAGATCTGGAGGTTCTGGAAGGTACGGGCGATGCCAAGTCTGGCGCGGCGAAAAGTCGGCATGACGTCGATGCGGATGCCATCGTAGAAGATCTGGCCCGAGGTCGGGCGGGTCACGCCTGCTATCATGTTGAACAGCGTGCTCTTGCCGGCGCCGTTGGGTCCGATCACCGCCTTGATCTCGCCGGGACGGACCTCGAAGCTCAAGTCGGCAACGGCGCGCAAGCCGTCGAAGTAGCAATTCAGCGCCTGAGTGCGCAGCAGGGGCGCGGTCATGTCCGCCCCCTTGCGAGCCGGCGTCGCAGGATCGTCGGCAATCCCGCGATCCCCGTTGGGGACGCGATCAGCACGACCAGCATCGCCAAGCCGAACAGCATCAGCTCGGCGTCTTCGTATTCAAGAAGCAGCGGCGGCACGGCGGTGTAGATCAGCGCACCGAACAGCGGGCCCCAATATAATCCGCTGCCGCCGATCGCGACCATCACGACCAGCAGGATCGAGTTGGAGACGCTGAACGTCTCCGGCGAAGCGAACTGGTTGACATGGACATAGAGGCTGCCGGCAATCCCGGCCATGCCGGCGGAGAGGACGAAGACCAGAAGCTTGGTGCGAAAGCTGTCGATGCCGACGGCGTCCGCGCCAAGCTCGTTGGTCGCGACGGCGCGCAAGGCGCGGCCGATGCGCGAGCGCAACAGGTTGAGGACGGCGAGCATGACCAGCAGCGACACCAGCCAGACCAGCGGAAACTGGCGCAGGTCGTTGTCGAGCGCGAAGCCGCCGACCGCGAACGGGCGGACGCCCAACAGGCCATTGGGGCCGCCGGTCACGTCGATCAGCCGATTGAACAACACCACCAGGATGGCGTTCCAGCCGAGCGTCGCCATCGACAGATAGAGCCCGCGCAGGCGCAGTGCCGGAATGCCGATGATCAGCGCCGCGAGCCCCGTGAACAGCGCCGCCACCGGCAGGCCAATCCACGCGCTCAGTCCGAGCTTCACGCCGAGCACACCACTGACATAGGCGCCGAGCCCGTAGAACCCGGCATGGCCGAGCGAAATCTGTCCGCCATAGCCCATCAGGAGGTTCAGGCTCGCAATCAGGATGAGATTGATCAGCATCATATTGGCGAGCGAGACGAAATAGGCATTCGGCGCCACCAACGGCACCACCAGCAGCGCGAGCCACACAATCAGCAGGAGCCGGTGATCCGACAGGCCGTTGGTCGTCCAGGCCGGCTGCCGCAGAGGCTGCGATACCGCCTCGACCGGAGCGGACGACAACGAAGCGGGTTTGGCGCGGGCCTGGGCCATCCGGTCAGACCTTGACCACGTCGGCGCGGCCAAGCAGGCCGGAGGGACGCGCAAACAGGATGAGGAGCAGTACGGTGAAGGCGATCGCGTCCTTGAAATCGGAGGAGATGTAGAAGCTGCCGAACGCCTCGAGGAGGCCGAGGGCGAGCCCACCGACCACCGCGCCCGGCAGACTGCCGACGCCACCGAGCATCGCGGCACTGAATCCCTTGAAGCCGAACATGGCGCCCTGATCGTAGGAAGACAGCGTCAGCGGCGTGATGATGGCACCGGCGAGCGCACCGGCAAAGGCAGCGATCGCGAACGAGAGCGTCACCGTGGTCTCGACGCGCACCCCGACGATGGCGGCCGCGTCGCGATCGGCCGCCGCCGCACGCAGCGCCTTGCCGAGCATGCTGCGCTCGAAGAACAGATGCATCGCGATCAGGAAGGCGATCGTCAGGCCGATGATCCACAGCGTCTGCGTTTGCACCGCGATGCCGCCTACCACCAGCGTCGGCATCTGCGAGAAGCCGGGATAGCCGACCGGCTTCTTGCCGAGCACCAGCATGACCAGGCTGCGCGTGCAGATCGCGAGCCCGATGCTGACGAGCGTGATCAACAGCGTGTTCGGGCGCCGCAACGGCCAGATCACCAGTCGTTCCGACACGATGCCGACCATGATGACGATGACCACCGCGAGCGCGCAGGCGAGCCCGATATTGCTCGTCGCCGCAAACAGCAGCGCCGAGATCATCCCGCCCATCACCACCCACTCACCTTGCGCAAAATTCATCGCTCCCGTGCTCTTGAACACGACATTGAATCCGAGGGCGATCAGCGCATAGATGCTGCCGGTGCCGATCCCGGCGACGAGCAGTTGGAGGACGGCAGTCGTCATGGCGCTCAGAACGTTCGCATGCGGTTGGACTCGAACAGGGGCAAGGCAATTCCAAGCTCCGCGAGCTTGGCCCGCGCATTCGCGGCATAGTTCACCAGCGTATCTTCCTCCGCCGCGCGCGACGCGCCACCGAGACCGGTCGAAGCCGTCAGCGCATCGGCCTCGGCCTCGACCGCCGCATGTTCCGGCGCGAGCCAGGGGCAGTGATATCCTTTCAGCTCGGTCTCGCGCACATGCGCGGTCAATTCGTCGGCAATCAGCGCCCGATCTCTGGCGCTCCAATGCGGCGCGCGCGAGTCGAGATAAAGCCAGCCAAACGCAGCGTGACGCTCCTTGTCGATGATGACGCGATCGAGCACGGCCTTGACGGTTGGGTTGGTGGTGTGGGTACGCCAGGTGCGGCAGAGCTCGAGTTCGAGGCCGTCCTCGAACGCCGCGAACGACGCCACGTAGCTGTCGAGGTTCTGTCCCGCATCCATCGCCCGCCGGTGCAGATTGCGGTTGAAGGTGGCCTCATAGGCGCGGTCGGCCGGCGAAGCGATCCGTCCGCCAAATGCCTCGGCAAGACGGTCGAAACACTCGACGTGCCAGGCCTCCTCGGTATTGCGGACCGTGAGATAGAATTTTGGATCGATCTCGCGGCCGGCCTCCATGCAGAAGCGCATCAGCAGCGCGGGGGTCTCGGTGAGGCCCGTCGCCTCGACCCAGAGCCTGCGGCTCCAGCTGCGCCGCGCCGCCTGCCGCACCGGCTTGTCGTATTGCGAGGGGTCGAGCGCCGTCCAGTCGACGTCGCGATGCGGATTCCAGCGGCCGGCCTTGCCGGTGTCGTAGAGCTCCCGGATCTCCGGGAGCGTCACGTTCATCTCGAGCGGAAAACGCCGTTCGATCAGCAAGCGCGACGGTGGCAAGGTCGGCTTGACCTGATGCATGGCCCTCTGCACGTCAGATCGCCCCGAGCTTGTCGTGATGGAACGGCGGCAGATTGATGCCGAGCGGCTTCATCTGGTCGCGGATGCGCTGCACGGTCGCGACGAACACCGGCTTCTCGGCCTCTTCCACCGTCGAGCCGAGCCCGGCTTCGTAGGTGATGCGGTCGGCCTCGACCTCGGCCCGCGAGGCCGGGTTCTCCGGCGCGAGCCAGCTCGAATGGTAGCCGTTGAGCTCGACCTTCTCCATCATGGTGATGACGGAGTTCTCGATCATCTTCTTCTGCTCCGGCGTCAGCGTCTCGCAGATCGCCTCGAGGAAGTACCAGCCGAAGGCGCAGTGGCGTGATTCATCGCGCATGATGTAGCGGACGATCTGTTTGGCGACGGGATCGCGGGTCACGTCGTCGAGATGCTTGAACACGTCGAAGGCGATCTCCTCGGCGGTGCAGACCAGCGCGGCGATGATCCCCTCGAGCGGAACGTCCGCATTCAGCGTCGCGCGGCGCACGCCGTGGGTCGACACCGACCCCTCGAACAATTGCTGCACCGGCTTTTCAATGTAGCCGCCGAGCTTCTCCGCCATGGTGTGACAGACCTCGGCGTGGCGCGCCTCTTCCTGGGAGCGGATGGTGAAGAAGAGCTGCATGTCGGAGGGACGGTTCTCCAGGCCGAAGCGGAGCTGGAGCGAGGGGCTCTCCGAGATCGCACCGTACTCGCTCCAGGCGCGACGGCTCCAGTATAGCCGCGCCGCATAGCGCTGCTCTTCCGTATAACTCTCCGGCTTGAGCTGATCCCAGTCGACGTCGGTCTTCGGATCCCACTGGTTGCGCGTCGCTGCGTGGAACAGCTCGCGGATTCGCGGCAGATCCGAGTTGAAAGTCAGCGGAAAACGGCTTTCGGGCGCATCGAGCAGGGTCTGCACCATTTCGAAAGCCTGATCTTGCGACATGTCACGCGAGAGTGCCATGGCATCCTCCCTCCTGTTTTGGGCTATTCGTAGTCGGCGAGGTTGAAACGGCCGTCGCGCCAGTTGATCAGCACGATGTCCTTCTTCGACAGGCCGGAGTGGCGCTCCGGCGAGAAGCTGAACACGCCGCTCATCCCGGCGAAATTCTTGACCTGCTCCATGCCCTGCGGAAGCTTGGAGACGTCGCCGCCGACCTTGCCCAGCGCTTCTTTCGCCAGCATCGCAGCGTCGTAGGATTCCGCGGCATAGAGACTGGCCGCGCGGTTGAAGCGCGCCTGATAGGACCGGAATAGCCGGAGAATGCCGGCCTTGAGCGGATCGCTGTCGGGAAGCTGCTCGCCGACCGGAAATTTCAGGCTCGCCAGCAGCACCGATTTCGCGGCGTCGCCGGCCAGCGTCATGTAGTGGGACGAGACGAAGCCATAGCTGTGGACCAGCGTGCGGTTGTCGAGACCGAGCTGCTGTGCCTGCTTGAGGAACACGACGCCGGCGGGCGTCACGGTCCAGCAGATGATCGCCTCGGCCCCGCTGTCGCGGATGCGGGTGAGCTGCGGCATCATGTCGGTGTCGGCGGGGTCGAACGATTCGTAAGAGACGTCGAGATTGCGGCGAGGGCCGACCTTCTTCATCTGCGTGACCGCGCCCTGGCCGAAACCACTGGTATCCGCGATCAGCGCGACTTTCTTGATGTTCTTCTTGGCGAAATAATCGGCGATACGCTCGAGCACGTCCTCGTCGTCGACCGTGCTCTTGAACACCCATTTACGCTCGGTGACCGGCGTGACGATGGCGAGCGCGCCCTCGCTCGAGATGAAGGGAATGCCGGCGGACTCCGCCATCGGCGCCATCGCGAGCGCGATCCCGCTCATGTTGCCGCCGCTGAGGATGAGCTCGACCTTGTCCTGGCTGATCAGGCGCTTCGTCGCCGAGATTGCCTTCTGGGTCTGGCTCTCGGCGTCGTAGAAGGTCCAGGCGATCTTGCGGCCGCCGATGCCGCCCGCAGCGTTGATCTCGTCGACAGCGAGCTGGAGGCCGGCCTTCATGTCCTCGCCGAGGAACGCGGCGGCGCCGGTGACCGAGAGGATCGAGCCGACGCGTATCGGCTCGTCCGCCGCCCAGCCGGTCCGCGCGCCCGTCGCGGCCAATGCCGTGCCGCCCATGAGTTGCAGGAAGTTGCGCCGGTCAAAATTCACGATACCCCTCCACTCGAATTGGGTGCCTTGCGGCCGCCCGTTGCCCGTCGTTCAATCGTCGTGCACGCCGCTCTTGTCGATCTCGCCCGCAGGCGCCTTGCCGTCACGCGACAGCGGCATGCTCAGCGAGTAGCGCACGAGGTCGCCGCGATGGACGGTGTGGCCCGCCATCACCAAACGGCCGGTCGCGTCGCGGTAGCGCAGCGTGCGCGTCAGCACCGGCGCGCCGGCGGCAAGATGCAGGTATTCAACCTCCTCGGGGCCCGCGACGCCGGCCTCGATGCCGAAGTCGCCGGTGCGAAGCTCGACGCGCTGCCACAAGAGATGAAGCGGCGAAGCGAGCGCCGCGCTTTCATCCCAGTCGTCAACGAGATCGGCAGGCAGGTAGCGATAGTCGATGGCGACGGGTACGCGCGCCGCGGCGCGGGTACGCTTGATGAAGAGAACGCGTGCGCCGACCTCAACCTCCAGCGCGGCGGCGATCTGGTCGTCAGCGCCGCATCGCTCGAAAACAAGAAGCGTAGGCTGGATCGGCGTGCCGGCAGCTTCCCACTGCCGCATGAAGTCCATGCCAGGACCGAACCGCTCTTCCAGCTTGCGGACGGCAACGAAGGTGCCGAGCCCGCGGCTACGGGTGAGCATGCCTTCGCGAACCAGTTCGGACAGCGCCTGGCGCACTGTGTCCCGGCTTACGCAGAACATCTCGCACAGCTGCTCGTCCGAGAAAAATCGCCGGTCGGGCTGTTCCCAGCGCAGGATCGAGCCAATAAGCCTTTGTTTTATTTGAGCATAAAGCGGAAGTGGCGACGTGCGATCGAGCGGAGGATTGACCCAATCCGCCTCCAGCACCGGCAAGCTCTCGCCCACGTCCTGCATTGCACCAACCACAGTGTCGGTCCCTATTTGAATGATTGTCTGCCTAACCATACAATTGCGCAAGGGTTAATTTCCGTCTGACCATGCGTCACTTTGGTGTAGGCGCGGTCGCAGATTTGCTGGATAAGCGCAGCCGGTTGCATACGAACGGCTAGGCGGATGCGCGTTTTGCCATTAGTTTGCAATCAGCGTGTGCAACATTGCCGCGCGAGGAGCCTATCGGCGGAATGCTGTTGCGATTGACGCGATCGATGCGGATCAGGGTGGGGCGGATCATCGCCCTCGCCTACCTGTTCTGCGTGCTCGCGCCGGCCGCGAGCCTTGCTTGGGGCAACGGTCCGGCACCGTGCTTCGACGACGCTCTCCACGCCGACCTCGTGCCGGTGCATGACCAGATGTCAGCCGGCCATGTGCATGACGGCGCGTCGCATGACCACGCCGGACCACACGCGCATCACCAGACCGCCGCACAGGACGCTCCTGCCCCGCATCATCATGACGGCAAGGGGACAGTGGGCCCGTGCTGCGCGATGATGTGCGTGAGCGCACTTCCGGCCGATCTGCCCATCGTCGCCAAGCCGCTTCAGCCGATCTCCGCCTGTGCGCCCGAGATCGTGGTCAGCCTGCACAGCGAGGCGCCGCCCCGGCTCTACCGTCCCCCCATCGCCTGATCTGACACGACGACGTCGGGCCGCACGCGCATCCGCGCGCGCGAACCTGTGGTCATACGACAGATCAGGGATGAATCATGTTGACGCTTTCCGGGGCGAAGCCCGCGGCCGCATCCGCGGTGCGTGGACGACACTATCCATTGAATTGGCCGCTGCTGGCCGCGCTTGCGCTCACGCTGTCCGGCTGCATGCCGGCAACGACGCAGGTTGCTGACGCCGATCCTGCCGATCCGGCAGCGAAGGTCGCACCAGTCGGCTATCGGTCGACCATCGCGCCCTACACCAGCCGGCGGCCTGCGACGCCGGCACCATGGCGCGACCGCAACGACGCCGTCGCGCCGCAGCCGAAGCAAGACCGGTAGGAGCCGCGCCATGACACACCATCTCGCGCGCGGCCTGCTTGTGCTCACCGCGTTCGGACTCTCCGGCTGCATGGCGTTCTCGCCGGACGGAGGCATGACGACGGTCTCGGATCTCACCGGCGAGGCCATCAAGAAGGACGTCGCCTTCGTGCGAACGGCCGAGGGCGCCGAGACCATCAACGCGACCGTCCACCGGTTGCTGGCGCGCACGCTGACCATCGAGACCACCGTGCAGATCGCGCTGCTCAACAACAAGGGATTGCAAGCGTCCTATAACGAGCTGGCGCTGGCCGAAACCGAGATGGTGGAGCAGAGCCTGCCGCCCAATCCCGTCTTCTCGGTCTCGCGGATATCGGGCAATGGTGCGAGCGAGATCGAACGCCAGGTGGTCGGCGACATCCTCGCCTTGGCAACGCTGCCGTTCCGCTCCGAGATCGCACGCGACCGCTTCCGCCAGGCCCAATTGCGCGCGGCGCTGGCGACGCTGCGGCTCGCCACCGAGGTGCGCCGCGCCTATGTCCGCGCGGTCACCTGCAACGAGCTGGTGGTGCTGCTGACGGACGCGAAGTCAACGGCGGAATCGACCGCGCAGCTTGCGGCCAAGCTGGGCGAAACCGGCTCGATCAACAAGCTCGACCAGGCCCGCGAGCAGGTGTTCTACGCCGAGACCACCGCCGACCTCGCCACCGCGCGGCAAGCCGCGACCAGCGCACGCGAAAGGCTCGCCCGCCTGATGGGGCTGTGGGACGACGGCCTCGATTTCCGTCTGCCCAACCAGTTGCCGCCGCTGCCGCGCCGGCCGCAGGCGTTGCCTTCAATCGAAGCCGACGCGGTCGGCCATCGCATCGACTTGCAGATCGCGCGGCTGGAGCTGACGGCGCTGGCGAAGTCGCTGAACCTCACCGAGGCGACGCGCTTCGTGACGCTGCTCGATCTCGCCGGCATCTCCCGCCGCACCCAGGACCCCGAGGGCTCACCGTTCCGCGAACGGGGCTTCGACGTGCAGTTCCAGATCCCGATCTTCGACGGCGGGGAGGTTCGGGTGCGGCAGGCAGCCGAGACCTACAGTCTCGCCTTCAACCGCCTCACCGAGCGCGCCGTGAACGTTCGCTCGGAGGCACGCGATGCCTATCGCGCCTATCGCTCGACCTACGACATCGCCAGCCACTACCAGCGCGAGATTGTTCCCTTGCGAAAGATCATCACCGAGGAGATGCAACTGCGCTTCTCCAGCATGCAGGTCGATATCTTCGCGCTGCTCACAGAGGCGCGGCAGCGCCTGGCCTCGCTGCGAGGCGCGATCGACGCCAGACAAAAATTCTTCCTCGCCCAGTCCGACTTGCAGACCGCCGTCAACGGCGGCGGCGCGCTTGCGTCCGGCGGCGACAATTCAACCACCATCGCCGCGGCAGCGCCTGCCGATGGCGACCACTGAGATGGAGGCCAGCATGTTTTCCCGCCGAGGATTTTTGGGCAGCGCCGCCCTTGCCAGCGCGTCGGCCATCAGCGGCCGCGTCCAGGCCGCATCGATTCCGGAAGCCCCCACCATGGACAAGGTGGTGATGCAGCCGCCGCTGCATCCGATCAGTGGCCCCGACTATCGTCCCGTGGTCACGCTGAACGGCTGGTCGCTGCCGTTCCGCATGAACGGCGACTGGAAGGAATTCCACCTCGTCGCCGAACCCGTGGTGCGCGAGTTCGCCGAAGGCATGAAGGTGAATTTGTGGGGCTATAACGGCCAGTCCCCGGGCCCGACCATCGAGGCGGTCGAGGGCGACAAGGTCCGCATCTTCGTCACCAACAAGCTGCCCGAATACACCACCGTGCACTGGCACGGCATGATCGTGCCGAGCGGCATGGACGGCGTCGGCGGACTGAACCAGCCGCACATCGAGCCGGGCAAGACCTTCGTCTACGAGTTCGAAATGAAGAAAAGCGGGACCTTCATGTACCACCCGCATTCCGACGAGATGGTGCAGATGGCGATGGGCATGATGGGCATGGTCGTCGTGCATCCGCGCGATCCGGACTTCCGCCCCGTCGACCGCGACTACGTCTTCGTGATGAGCACCTACCGCGTCGATCCCGGCTCCTATCTGCCGCAGGTCAACGAGATGACCGACTTCAACATGTGGGCCTGGAATTCGCGGGTGTTTCCGGGGATCGATCCGCTGCCGGTGCGGCTCGGCGACAAGGTGCGCGTGCGCGTTGGCAATCTCAGCATGACCAACCATCCGATCCATCTGCACGGCCACAGCTTCGCGGTGACCTGCACCGACGGCGGCTGGATTCCGGAGAGCGCGCAGATTCCCGAGACGACCACCGACGTCCCCGTCGGCGCGGTCAGGGTGTTCGACGTGCTCGCCGACAATCCCGGCGACTGGGCGTTCCACTGCCACAAGTCGCACCACACCATGAACGCGATGGGCCACGAGGTCCGCACCCTGATCGGCGTGTCGCGCAAGGATCTCGCCAAGGCCGTCGGCAAGCTCGCGCCGGATGCCATGGCGATGGGCTCGACCGGCATGGCGATGGGCACCATGGAGATGCCCGCGCCCGACAACACGCTGCCGATGATGACCGGCACCGGCCAGTTCGGCCCGATCGAGATGGGCGGCATGTTCACCGTGATGAAGATCCGCGAAGGCCTCGCGCGCGACGATTACCGCGATCCCGGCCCCTACAAATTCCCGCAAGGCACCGTCGCCTACGAAGTTACGCCACCGGCCGCAGAGCCGGCGCGACAGAAAGGAAGCGCCCCTCCGATGAAGAACATGAAGATGTGAGAGTTTCGATGAACCACCAACTGGAGAAGAAGAAGTTGACGATGAAGACGATCAAACTCGCCACCGCGCTGGCTGCGCTTTCAATCGCACCGTCCCTTGCTCACGAACAGCACGGGCATGAGTCCTTTTCGGCCGGTGAGCCCGGCGACCCCAAGAAGCCCGCCCGCACCATCGAGATCCTGATGAACGAGATGGACTACGCCCCCGCCAAGATCGAGGTCAAACAAGGCGAGCAGGTCCGCTTCGTGCTGCGCAATGTCGGCAAGGAGGACCATGAATTCCTGCTCGCCACACCCAAGGAAAATCTCGCGCATGCCGAGGTGATGAAGAAGCATCCGCACATGGAGCACGACGAGCCCAACGGCGTGCGGCTCGCACCGAGCAAGACGGCCGAGATCCTCTGGAAGTTCACCAAGGCCGGCACGTTCGAATTTTCCTGCCTGATCCCCGGCCATCGCGACTACGGCATGGTCGGCCACGTCACCGTGAATTGAAGCAATGGAGAGAGCCATGAAATCGATCACCCGCAGTGCCGCAGCGCTCGCGCTGACGCTCGGTCTGACCTTCGCCGCGGCCGCGGCGCAGAGCGCCTCGATCAGCGGCGAGGTCAAGAAGATCGACGAGGGCGCCGGCAAGATCACGCTCAAGCACGGGCCCGCCAAGAGCCTCGGCATGGATGAACCCATGACCATGGTCTACCGCATCAAGGACCCCGCTTTGCTCAAGCAGGTGAAGGTCGGCGACAAGGTGACCTTCGAGGCGGAGGAGGCGGCTTCGGGGTACACGGTGACGAAGCTGCAGAAGGCAAGGTAGGTCGCCTCTGCTCAAACACTAACCCGGGCGTTGCGTCCGAAAGGTCTGGGCGCCCCGATGCGCAATGGCGCATTGGGGATCGCCTGCCCATCAGGGCTGGCTGCCCATTTGGGACACCGCAGGTATCTGCCAACCGCGACCAATCCAAACCGTGCTCGCGCACCACGCCGCCCAGCTACACACCCTTTGTGAAGTTTGTTTCTTTTCCACAACCTTAAATAATGGAAGAATGGCGCTCATTACAGTCATAGGAGCGCATTATGGGCATCGACCAAAATCATATCGATAAGGCCATCGTTGAGAACTACCAGACACTGCGAAATCGAATGGGCCTGCTCACTGCGGCTTTTCCGGTCGTCGTGGTTTTAGTTGGATGGGCTTGGGGAATTCACCGCCAGCCCACATTGAGCGATTACTATTTTGCCCAGAATCCCGCTCAAGGCATGGCGGATCTCTATCCCGTCCGACTTTGGTTCTGCGGCCTGCTCTTCGCCGTCGGCGTGTTCCTGTACCGCTACAAGGGCTTCTCGAAAAATGAAGACCGCTGGCTCAGCCTGACTGGCGTTTTCACCTTGTTCGTCGCAATCTTTCCGATGGCCGTCTCCGGCAAAGCGAGTCCATTCACCCTTGCCTATTTCGGCTTCCCGAATGTCACCCTGCACGGCATCAGCGCGGTGCTGGCGTTCGTGTGTATCGGCATCATCATATTCTGGTACTCGGACTCGACGCTGTCGAAAATCAACAGCAGCAAGACCCGCAACCGGTTCAAGACAGCCTACTTCCTGATCGGCGCCTACATGTTGCTGGCAATGGGGGGCTCGGTGCTGATGCATTTCCTGCACACGGATCGAGCCAACGATTCCTACATTCTGTATGTGGAGGGATCCGGTCTGTGGGCCTTTGCGATCTATTGGTTCGTCAAGAACCGCGAGCTCCGTTACGTCGCGGAGTCGATTAGGAAAGAGTCGAACGACCAATTGCCAATGGGCGCAGCCGACGTCGTCAAGGCGCTCTAGGCGGTTCGAGCGTCCGGCCTGCCCTTTCCCATCGGCTGCCACCCTGACGGCTACGATCTTACGGCATCCCGGGGCCCCGAAACACCCCGGTCTGATCTCCTGCCGCACCCTTCGTTAACCCTTTGCTAACCATACACCCGGCAAGAATTGCCGGGTGAAGTCGAGTGTCGTCAGCCGCGTAAAACGGGAGATCCCCCGTGGACGCCAGTGCGGTGCCTCACTTTCGGAACGGCGGCCCCTCGGCCGCCGCGCAGACAATTGGGGCGCGCGGACGTCAGTCGCGCGGGGGAGCAGCTAGCATGGTCGACGTCACCGCGGGACAGGGCGTAGGCAGCACGAACGCCGGCTTCCCCACCCTTGCCGAGATCGGCAACATCCTCAAGCGCGGCGATATCGCGCTGGCGCTCGGCGTCCTCACCATCCTGGTGGTGCTGATCCTCCCCTTGCCGGCGATCGTGCTGGACCTGTTCCTGGCGATTTCGATCACGCTCTCGATCCTGATCCTGATGACGTCGCTGTTCATCCAGGCGCCGCTGGAATTCTCCGCCTTCCCGACCGTGCTCTTGATCTCGACCATGCTGCGCCTGTCGCTCAACATGGCCTCGACCCGCCTGATCCTGTCGCACGGGCACGAGGGCACGGATGCCGCCGGTCACGTCATCGAGGCCTTCGGCAGCTTCGTGATGGGCGGCAATTTCGTCATCGGCATCATCGTCTTCGCCATCCTGATCATCGTCAACTTCGTCGTCATCACCAAGGGTTCGGGCCGTATCGCCGAGGTCGCCGCGCGCTTCCACCTCGACGCCATGCCCGGCAAGCAGATGGCGATCGACGCCGACCTCTCCGCCGGCCTGATCGACGAGAAGGTCGCCAAGCACCGGCGCAAGGAGCTGGAGGACGAGAGCGGCTTCTTCGGCGCCATGGACGGTGCCTCCAAATTCGTCCGCGGCGACGCCATCGCGGGCCTCCTGATCGTCTTCATCAACGTCGTCGGCGGCATGATCATCGGCGTCGCGCAGCAGGGCCTGTCCTTCGCCGACGCCGGGCGCAGCTACACGCTGCTGACCGTCGGTGACGGCCTCGTCACCCAAGTGCCGGCGCTGATCGTCTCGACCGCGGCCGGCCTGCTCGTCTCCAAGGCCGGTGTCTCGGGTGCTGCCGACAAGGCGCTGATGAAGCAGTTCTCCGGCTATCCCCAGGCGCTGGCGATGTCCGCGGCGGTCATGCTGGTGCTGGCGGCGCTGCCGGGCATCCCCACCATTCCCTTCCTGGCGCTCGGCGCCGGCGCCGGCGCGCTCGCCTGGCACGCCCGCAACCGCAACCGGGCGACGGCCAGGGCTGACGAAGTCGCAAAGACCGCACCTGCCCCGGGAACGCCGGGTGCACCGGGCGCCGCTGCGGCCGAGGAGCCGATCTCCGCGGCGCTCAAGATCGACGACCTCAAGATCGAGCTCGGCTACGCGCTGCTGCCGCTCGTCAACGGCCCCGACGGCACCGACCGCCTCACCGAGCAGATCAAGGCGTTGCGCCGTTCGCTCGCGATCGAGATGGGTTTCGTGATGCCGGCCGTGCGCATCCTCGACAACGTCCAGCTCGAAGCCAACACCTACATCATCAAGATCAAGGAGGTCGACGCCGGCAGCGGCAAGATCTGGCCGAACCAGTTCATGGTCATGGACCCCGGCGGCAGCCAGGTGCAGGTGCCCGGCATCCACACCACCGAGCCGACCTTCGGCCTGCCCGCGACCTGGGTCGATGCCAGCCTCAAGGAGGAAGCCTCGCTCAAGGGCTACACCGTCGTCGATGCCGCGACCGTGCTCTCGACCCATCTCACCGAGCTGCTCAAGGCCAACATGTCGGACCTGCTCTCCTATGGCGAGGTGCAGAAGCTGCTCAAGGAGCTGCCGAAGGAGCAGAGCGAGCTGGTCAAGGACATCGTCCCCGGCCAGGTCACGGTCTCCGGCATCCAGCGCGTGCTGCAATTGCTGCTCGCCGAGCGCATCTCGATCCGCGACCTCTCGACCATCCTCGAAGGCATCGCGGATTCGCTGGCCTTCTCGCGCAATCCGTCCACCATGGTCGAGCACGTCCGCGCCCGCCTCGCCCGGCAGATCTGCGCGCAAAACACCTCCTACAACGGCTATCTGCCGCTGATCGCGCTGTCGGCGCGCTGGGAACAGGCCTTTGCCGAATCCATCATCGGCCAGGGCGAGGAGCGCAGCCTCGCCATGCAGCCCTCGAAACTGTCCGAGTTCATGACCGGCGTGCGCGAGGCGTTCGAGCGCGCCGCGCGCGAAGGCGAGGCGCCGGTGCTGGTCACCTCTGCGGCAATTCGTCCCTTCGTGCGCTCTCTGGTCGAGCGGTTCCGGGCCCAGACGACCGTGCTCTCGCAGGCCGAAATCCACCCCAGGGCGAGGTTGAAAACGGTCGGAAGCATCTGATTTGCCTTAAGAAGCCGTGTGTTTTTCGGCCACAGGCAAATGGTTTTTGAGTTCCCGGCGCCTTGTCGACCAAATGCGGAAAAGGCGCCTGGCAGGTACATTACGGCTTTGAAATAATTACTAAATCGCACGATCCAGGGTCGTTTTCGATCGCGACCTTTCACGTCATTTCACGCTCTTGTGATCGCCCCTTGGGAACGAATCCCCCCAATACTAGGTTGTTGGGCACCGGAAGCATGAACCTGCCTGAACAGGGTAGCGACTACTTCGGGTAGATGGCGGCAGGAGCCTTCCATGAACCACTCGATTTACAGCGCAGATCGCTCGACCCACCTGAAGATCGTGGTCGTCGCCCTCGTCGCAGGGATCGCGGTGGCAGGCTTCGGCATCACGGCGCGCACGGGTTCCGACGAAGGTCTGACCCAGACCGCCCGCGTCATCAAGGCCGGCAAGCCGGTTGTTATCACCAGCTCGAACGCATCCCTCGTTCGATAAGGAGATTTGACGAGTTTCATGAATTCACGCGGCTCTTTACCAGCCCCCCAAAGTCGCCACGTGGATATGTAGACGACCCCAACCCCAAGTCGACTACAGAAAGCGCCCGCCCCCCACGGGCGCTTTCTCATGTCTGGGTATGCTGGGCCGGCGCAAACTCTCCGCTGAATTCGTGTGGTTGACGACAGTTGCCACTCTCGTGTCCCGGACGCGCTGGGAGCACACAACTGCATCATCCTCGTCATTGCGAGCGCAGCGAAGCAATCCAGAATCCCTCCGCGGAAAGACTCTGGATTGCTTCGCTGCGCTCGCAATGACGGAGTATGGGGTAGCACTGGCCG
Source organism: Bradyrhizobium sp. GW821-FHT13H05 (assembly GCF_058804065.1). Classification (NCBI taxonomy): domain Bacteria; kingdom Pseudomonadati; phylum Pseudomonadota; class Alphaproteobacteria; order Hyphomicrobiales; family Nitrobacteraceae; genus Bradyrhizobium; species Bradyrhizobium sp. GW821-FHT13H05. The sequence continues at coordinate 756,833 of NZ_JBXAPO010000004.1, forward strand.
CTTCATCGTTCGCAGCTTTACCGCTGACATACGTTCGCCTTCTCGCGGCTCATCTCGCCCGAGCTTTGCATGATCGCCTCACCCCCAATTGAAAGAGGGCGCAGGGAAGACCGGGTGCCGGCCGGGCACCCACGGTCCACTGTGCGAAAGGTGGCAACAAGAATCTGCACAGCGGCATACAGGTGAAGCCTGAACATCCGGCCTTCCCTGCGCAGTGGGCTTACGGCTTATGTCGCGCTCTCCCCGGGGAGCGTTGCACTATTGCCCCCGTCGCCTTGCGGATGACTGATGCTGCGGACCCGGTTGGGCCGCACGCATCACCGCAACACTTGGCGCACAGACCCCGGGCGCCAGGACCACACGATTTTGCCGTACGCCGATCACACCGGTCGTGTGCGCGACGCTTTCGCTCACGGTTGCCCGCCCTGCGAAGCACTTCGCGCCGATGTGACCCACGTCCACCGCCGCCCGGCCCGCGTTCGTGACGATCGCGATACGCCCCTCTTCCTTGGGCCGGGTTGCGCGACACATACGCCGTTTCCGAATTTCGGTAAAGTGGAATATTTTTGGCCATGCGGATTGACCGACAGGCTGAGTGTTTTGCCCGTCGGGCAACGCCAGGGCTTGTGGCTGGGCCAAGCAGCCGAACAGGTCCCGGTCAGCCGCCTTCATGTCAAATTTCTGCAACTGGAATCAAAGCTGACGGTCAGCGAACTGCACTGCAAGGTCAGCTACGGGCCAACAACGGTCATGGCCAATGTCGTCGCATGGATTGTACGATGGCTAACGAACAGCTTTAATGCGACGCACTCCGCACAGTCCGATCGGAGGAAAACCCATGGAGCAGCGCTTCACATTCAATCAAGTTGCAAGTGTCTACAGGACGGCACGCCCCGATTATCCCGATGCGCTAATCGACGATGTCGTCTCATATGCCGATTTGAAGCCAAACGATAAGATCCTCGAAGTCGGCTGTGGCACGGGTCAAGCAACGAAGAGCTTCGCTAGGCGAGGCTTTCCGATCATCGCAACTGACCCTGGATCGGAAATGCTTCGTGGCGCACGTGAGAGCCTAGTAGGCTTCAGCAACGTTGAGTTATTGGAAACTACTTTCGAAGCATTGCCCGCAACCCCAGCCGTGTTCCGACTGATAATTGCCGCGCAGTCTTGGCACTGGATTTCTCCAGAGGTACGGTTTTTGAAAGCTGCTGAGGCGCTTTCGCCGGACGGGTCACTCGCCGTGTTTGGACATGTTCCAGCGGGACTACCGACCGCGTTACTCGATCAGTTCAAGGAAATTTATCTGCGTCAAATCGGCAAATGGGGGCCGCCCCCTGAGGCTTGGTACCTGCCAAATGGCCCCTTCAAGGAGTGGTTTGACCAGTCAGGGGTATTCGAACCCGTAGAGCACAAGTGCTATCCGTGGAAATGGTCGCACACGACATCGAGCTATACTGCTTATTTGCGTACGCGGTCGGATCACCGGATGATGGAGCCTGCGAAGCGCGACGAGGTGCTCCATGAAATTGCGACAGCGATAGATGATCTAGGAGGGCAGTTCGACATGGATTACGAAACGCATCTCTATGTCGCTCGACGGAGCGCTTAAGAAACCAGTTATTTTCGAGGCATCCTGTGGCCGTTCGTCCATGAGCGCGACTTCCGTTGCGGGTCATTCGCGTCAATATTGCGGTCTCCGCCCTTGGGGAGACATTCTCCGCTGGCTCGATATTCAACAAGTTGCCACTGAGAGGTGCACATGACCAACCGGAAGGAAGTCGAACGCAACTGTCCAGAGTGTGACGGGACAGGCCAGGAGAGGGGCATGCATCCGTTTCGCTTTGGCGAGAAGAATGAGTTCCGTCCCTGCACAAAATGTGGCGGATCAGGGAAGATGAAAGAGGCCGCCAACTGAGGCGACCTTACTTTTTTGGTAGCAGCCCCAAGACGAACCATTGAGCCGGAAAGAAGGGAAAGAACAGCGCTCCCCAGAGGAACCAAATGCGCTTAGACCGGCCTCTCTCTGCCGCGAAGTTGGCGGTTACGCGCCCGCACCAAAGCATCAACCCGATAACGACGAGGCTAAACAGGATCGACGCGAGCATGTTAGCTCCTGCCAATAAGTCCTTTGCCCGACCAAATAGTATTGGCACCGCGGCGCAATAGACCCAAATCACATCCGTATGAGAATTGATCGGCAGCTGCGAACCTTGGCAGAACCTCCAAAGGCGAAGGTCTGTTCTGGGTCACAAGCGGGCTTCGCCGTGCCTGTCGTCGTTGGTCCGCTAGAGCCAAAAGCGGCTGTCGTATGCCGTCTCTTGAACCGGAAGGAGAAGCCGCCTTGCAAACGGCATCTCCTTCGTGCGGGAGGCGATGATGGATGAGAGATGTCGTCAAGACCTGATGAACGAGAGCAGGTCGGGGTTGAGGACATCCGCATGGGTGGTCAGCATGCCATGGGGGTAGCCTGGATAAGTTTTCAGCGACCCGTTCTTAAGCAGGTTGACCGCACGCGGCACGGAACTTGCGAACGGGACGACTTGATCCGCCTCGCCATGCATCACCAGCACCGGCACGGTGATCTTCTTGAGGTCCTCGGTATAGTCTTCGAGCCAGGAGGCGACAGTCGCATAGTGAGCGAGGGCACCACCGGCCATGCCTTGGCGCCACCAGTTGGCGATGATGGCCTCGGAAGGCTTGGCCCCGTCGAGATTGTAGCCGTAGAACGGATTCTCAGGCACGAAGCGGTAAAATTCCGACCGGTTGCCCAGCACGCCTGCCCGGATCGCTTCGAACCACTCCGGCGGTTGACCGGACGCGTTGTTCTCGCTCCGGTACATATTCGGCGTCAATGAAGCGACCAGAACCGCCTTCGCGACGCGCTTCTGGTGGCGAGCGACATAGCGAGCCACCTCACCGCCACCTGTAGAGTGCCCGATGTGGATCGCGTCGCGCAGGTTGAGGTGTTCAGTCAGGGCCGCGAGGTCGGCAACCCAGTGGTCCATGTCGTTGCCGGTGCTGGGCTGGTCGGACCGGCCGTGGCCGCGCCGGTCGTGGGCGATCACACGATACCCGTGATGAAGGAAGAACATCATCTGGGCGTCCCAGTCGTCCGCTGACAGCGGCCAGCCGTGGCTGAAAACGATCGGCTGGCCTGCCCCCCAGTCCTTGTAGAAGATGCTTACGCCGTCTGTAGTCGTGATCGTGGACATCGAGTCGCTCCATCTGTGCTGTTGGATATTTGTTGAAAAAGTTTGCGGACGGGGGTCTAAAAAAACCAGGCAGGCCCAAGCTGATCAGGCCAGACATCGCGCCCCCTGGCTTTCCAAAAGACACGATGTTCAGCGGCCTCGCCGGCGAGCCCTTGCCGCGGCAACACCCGATCGCCGACGCGTTATCGCCGGATCCGGCGCGGCGCTATTCGTCGCTCCTGCGCATTCGCGCGCGTTTCCCGCTAAATGAGGGATGCCACTCTCGATAACGCTGCAGAATTGTTGAGGCCGTACTGAATTGCGATCACGCCGTGCCTATCGGCCTGGAGTGCTGGGATCACTTTGCTGAAGGGGATACGAGGCTTCGGCGTCGACATTGTTCTTGTCCCTTTTTGGTTGCAGACCGCGAGACGCTAAATCCCTCTTTGGCCGATGACCAAGACCTTGTAGGCTCCGAGCTATGCCTGGAAGATATACGAGGGGTCATGGAGCTCCGGCACCTGCGCTATTTCGTTGCCGTCGCTGAAGAAGGCAGCCTGCTGACCGCCGCCCAGCGGCGACTGAACACCTCTCAGCCATCGCTGAGCCGGCAGATCCGCGATCTGGAAGCCGAGATCGGCGTTCAGTTATTGGAGCGCCAGGCGCGCGGCGTGACGCTGACCGCCGCCGGACGCGTGTTTCTCGATCATGCGCGGCTGGCGCTGCTGCAGGTGGAGGCCGCAACGGAGGGGGCCCGGCAGACGGCGCAACCGCAAAGGCCCGTTCTCTCGATGGGTTTTCTCGTCGGGTTGGAGGTGATGTGGCTCCCCCAGCTTCTGCGCATCCTCCGCGAGGAAGCGCCCGATGTTGAAGTCACGCTCAGCACGCAGTCTTCACCAGAACTCGCGCTCGCATTGATGCGGGGAAAGCTGGACATAGCTTTCCTTCGTCCCGAGAAAGACAAGGAGGGCGTCGTCTTCAAGATATTGGCGAAGGAGCCCTTGATCGCCGTGCTGCCGGCCGAACATCGTCTGGCATCGCGCAAGAAGATTCGTCCCCAGGATCTGGCCCGCGAGATCTATGTCAGCTCGGCAAGAACGTCCCCCGTCCTGCAGGAGGTCATACAGAATTACGCATCTCGGGTCGGCATTACGCTGAAGGCGAAGTACGAAGGCGAAAACATATCATCGGCCATGTCGCTCGTGGCCTCCACGGGCGGAATCAGCCTCGTCCCCCTCTATGCGCAGAACATGCTGGCACCGAACGTCGTCGCCAGAGCGCTCGAGGACGGCACGCCAACGGTCGATTTGGCGCTGGGATACAATCGGGCCAATCCGTCGCCCTTGCTCCGTCGCCTTTTGTCCCGCGCGGATGAACTGGTCGCAAACGTTCAGAACCAGAGCATCATCCGCTATGTTGAAGCTCAATAGGCGGCGGCGTTGGAGGTCTGCTTCAGGCCATTTGCCGGCGATTGGCCGACGGCTGCACGGCCCGGCTCAACGGCGCGGCGCCCCGTAGGTCGGCGGCGGCGCCTGCACGGTCGGCGCGGCCGCCGCGAACAGCTCGTCCTTGCTGCCTGATAGCGGCGGATAGATGCGCTTGCGGTTGATGGTCTGCTTGGTCGCCTTGGCGGCTGCGCCTGTGCTGCGCACCTCGCGATCCCAGCCCTCGGTATAGAGCGCGCCCCAATCGCCGAGATCGAGCACGGTGACGTACCAGTCGATCCGCAGCGGCAGCATCGGCAGGCCGGCGAGATCGGCGACGACGTTATGCCCGGCGAAGCGGCCCATGGGGCGCGCGAACTGGCAGGACATCACGGTCGGATGCAGTCCGTCGACCACGCTGGAGGCGACGTCGCCGGCTGCGAACACACCGCCGACATCGGCAACCCGCATGAACGGATCGACGAGAAGACGACCGAGACGATCGCGCGCGTCCGGAAAACTTGCGGCCAGCCGGCTCGCGCGCATGCCGGCGCACCAGATCACCGTCTGGGCCGGGATGAACTCGCCCGAGCTCAGGCGCAGGCCGGCGGCCTCGACCGAGACGACGCGCACGCCGAGCCGCGTCTCGACATCGAGCGAAGCCAACGCCGTCTCGATGACAGGACGTGCATGCGCGCCGATGGTGGCGCCAACGGCCGGATTGGGATCGACCAGGAGGATGCGGCGGCTTCCGGTGATACCGGCGCGGGCCAGCCGATCCGGCATCTCGGCCGCGACCTCGATGCCGGTGAAGCCGGCACCGACCACCACGATGGTCGAACGCCCCAGCGACGGCGCGCTGCGCCCGAGCGAGGTGAGATGATCCTCGAGGCGGAGCGCGGCGGCATAGGTATCGACATCGAACGCATGGTCGGCAAGACCGGGAATGTCGGGGCGCATCACCTCGCTGCCGAGTGCGAGCACCAACCGATCATAAGCCAGAATCTCCTCACCGCCGCTGGTGACCAGCGAGATCTGGCGACGCACCGGATCGATCGCCTCGACCTCGCCGATGCCATGAGTGACACCGATCGGATCGAGCAATTGTCCAAGCGGAAGCGCGACCTGGCTGAGATCGGCCTCGTAATTGCGCACGCGGATGTTGTGATAGGGATTGCGGTCGACAACGCGGATCTCGATGTCGCCGTTAGCGCCGATCTCGTCGCGCTTGCGCGCGGCACCGATGGCCGCCCACAGGCCTGCAAACCCGGCGCCGAGCACGACGATACGCGCCATGTTCGCCTACTTGCGCTTTCCAAAGGAACCCTGCGGCCTGCCCCGCGCAGGCAGATATAGCTCATTCGCCGGGATCGACCAACTGCAACAGCGGTGTGCCGCCGTACAAAATCGTGGCCTCGGAGCCTTTTCCGTTCCGATGAAATCGGAACGGGGCTCCAGGTTTTTGTTTTGACGCGTTTTCTTTACGCGAACCGGTAGCCACTTCGCTCGAAAACGCTCTAGCCCTCGCGCAATTCCGACGGCGTCGCGCCAAAGCGCTTGCGGAAGGCGCGGTTGAAATAGGACAGATCGGAGAAGCCCGAGGAATGTGCGATGTCGCTGATCTTGCGCGTCCTCGCACGGGGATCGCCGAGCAGCTTGCGCGCCTGCAGCAGGCGCTGCTCCAGCACGAACTCGGTGAAGGTGGTGCCGACCTGCTCGAACAGGCGCTGCGCCTGGCGCGGGCTCAAGCCAGAGCGCGTCGCAACTTCGGACAGGCAGAGATCGTTGCGACCGAGCGCAGCCATCACGTCGGCGCGCATGAGATCGAGGCGGGCCGCGGCATGTCCGCGTCCGCGCGCAAGGCTTGCATGCTCGGCATCGGTGCCGAGCAGGAGGCCGACGAGATCGACCATATGCTGCGCGGTCAGGCGCTGGCCGACGGCATCCAGATGCGGCCCGTGACTGGCGGCGAGCGCGTGGTAGCGGAAGATGGTCTCGGCGACGGCGCCGTCGGAGAGCACCTGCGAGAGCTTCTCCTCGGCGCGCGGATTGATGTCGAGCAGCGCGCGGCGCGGCATGCGGATGCTGGTGAAGCGGTCGTCGTCGGTGTGACCGACGGTGCCGGTGACGCCCATGTCGACGAGCACCATTTGCGCCGGTGCGAGTTCGACGGTGTGGCCGTTCTGTCCGACGCGGACGAGGCCCGCATGCGCCGAGATCAGCACGAGATCGTCGCTGCCGTCGGCAAGGTGGCTCTGACTGCGTGAGTATTGCGCAGAAGCGCCCTCCGGAATGGCCAGCGCGATATTGTCGACCACGCTGATCTGGAGCCGGCAATCGATGCTGTCGCCATGGCTCGGCCCGATGTCGAGGCCGCAGGAACCGAAGGCTCGCTCGCGCCAATGTTCGAAAGCCGGACCATGCGGTAGCCCCGCATATTGGTGGACGAAGATGCCCGGCGTCTTTGCTGCATCCATCTGATTTCTAGCCCCTCTCCGGCACCATGATCGGCGGCGCCGACTGCAAATTCCGGGGATTTGACGCCGCGAAATGGACGGAGGTTCAAATCAGGGGTGGATTCGACGGGACTTGTCGGGATGCGACGGCGGAATGGACCGTGACGACAGGAACAAGGAACTGTAGCCCGGATGGAGCAAAGCGAAATCCGGGGGTTCACGCCGCGTGGCACGAAGGTCCCGGATTGCGCTGCGCTCCATCCGGGCTACGAAAGCGGCTACTTCTTCGCCGGCGCCTGCGTCTGCGCCGGCGGCACGGTCTCGATCAGCTTGCCGGTAAAGACCGGCGCCGAGGTCGGCTGGCCGTTGGGCGAGCCGCCGGCCTGCTCGACGGTGACGGCGTAGGTGGCGCCGTTGACGACCTCGGCATCAAAGCCGCCGAGCACCGGACGCGCGGTGAAATCGCCAGCGCCGATCACGCCGAGCGAGCGCGGGCGCGGCAGCTTGTCGGAGATCAGCCAGAGCTCAAAACTCTTGCCGGGCTCCGGCGTCGCACCGACCTTGCGTACGGTAAAATTCTTGGTCGCGCCGTCAACGGTGAGAATGAAGGCGGGACCGCCGGCCTGACCTTGCAACAGCGCGACATATTGCGAGGACGCCGCAAGCGGCGCCGGTGTCTTCACCTCGACCGTCTGGATGCGCGGCGCAGGACGCAAGCCGCCCGGCAGCACATCGGGCTGGAAGATCTGAAGCGACAGCGTCACCAACAGCGCAGCCGCAAGCGCGCCGACGGCCGATGCAATTGTGCGCCAGCGCTTCACGCGGCTCTCGAGCCGGATGACGTTGCTGTTGTCGACGACCGGCGGCGGTGGCGCGCGCACGACTTCCGGATCGGGCGCATGGACCTGCGGCATGAAGATCGGCGCGATGTCGGGAATTGCATCGGGCGCCGGTTGCACGGTGCCGGGCTGCTCCGCCTCGGGCGGCTGCGGCGCCGGTTGCTGCGCGCGATCCGATGATGCCTCCGGCGGTACGGCTTCGAACGAAGACGACTCCGGCATGGGTGGTGGAAGCGGCGCAGCTTCCGACAGCGCGAGCGGCTCCTGCGCAAAGCCCGTCCGTTCGAGCTCGGAGCGGATGTTCTCCCACACGATCGGACGCGGCTCGATCGTGCCGACCATCTGGTTGAGGACGCCGAGCCGGTAGGCCCAGGCCTGGACGGCATCGGCGAACGCCTTGTCCACCGCCATCATGGTCTCGACCTGCGCGCGCTCACCGGCGTCGAGGGTGCCGAGCGCATATTCCGCGGCGAGCGCGATATGGTCCTCCGTGTAGGCCATCACCTTCCTTCACCTCTCCCATAGGGAGAGGTCGATTTGCGCAGCAAATCGGGTGAGGGGCTCAGGTCCCATGAGAGAACGTGCCCCCTCACCCGGATTGCATCTTGCGATGCAATCCGACCTCTCCCTATGGGAAAGGTGAAGCGAGAACGCCGCGCCAGCATAGACACTCTCATCATTCCTCTAAAGTCCGAGGCACTCCCGGATATCCAACATGCTGCGCCGCAGCCACGTCTTCACCGTGTTGACGGGCGCAGAAAATTTCTCCGCCAATTGCTCGCGGCTCCAGCCGTTGTAATAGGCGAGAAGCACGAGCCTCTGGCGATCCGGCTCGAGCCGGCCGACGCATTCCAGGAGCCGCTTCAACTCCTCGGTCATCTCGCGGCGCGCCAGCGGATCGGGGCTGTCGGCCGCAACCTCCATCGCCTGAGGCTCTTCCTCGATGGAGACTTCCGTCTTCTTGCGCACGATATCGATCGCACGATTGCGCGCGATCGACGCCATCCACGTGATCGGCGACGACAGCGCCGGATTGAACTGGCCGGCACTGTTCCAGATCTTGACGTAGGTCTCCTGAATGACCTCCTCCGAGAGATCCTGTCGGCGCAAGATACGGAGCACGACGCCATAGAGTTTCGCGCGCGTGGCGACGTAGAGGCGCTCGAACGCGGCCTGATCGCCCTTGGCGACCTCCCCAATCAGCCCGACCAGCTCCGCTGGCGTCAGCATTCAGCCCCCTAATCTGCTCCCTCTCCCCGCCTGCGGGGAGAGGGTTGGGGTGAGGGGGAGTCTCCGCAAAGGAGGTTGCAGACGGATTCGCGGAGAGTCCCCCTCACCCGGATCGCATCTGGCGATGCGATCCGGCCTCTCCCCGCAAGCGGGGCGAGGCGAACCATCCGCTACCATAGCGCGCGGCAAAGCCCATCACCAAGGGGCGGGACCGCCACGCTGTGGATAGCAAATGCGAAAACCCGGACCTTGCGGGTCCGGGTTCTGCAAATTCGCGCAAATCTGGTTGTCGCAAGTCTTGCTGCTGGCGCCTCAGGCGACGGCGCCGATGCGGGCGCGCATCAGGCCGATGCTGTCGAGATCAGCCTGTTCGCGGGCGTTCTCTTCGGCGCGCTCGCGGGCCTGGTCGCGCTCGTCGAGGAGCTCGACCTTCTTCAGCTCCTCGAAGGCCTCGGCCAAAGCGGCCTTGGCTTCGTCGAGCTGGCCCTTGAGCTCGTCGGCCGAGCGGGTCAGGTTCTCGCGGCGCTGGATCGCGGCCTTGGCATAGGTCGGATAGGCGAAGTGCGAGGGATCATTGATCCCGGCACGTTCCTGCTCGGTCGAGATCTCGCGCTCGAGATCGGTCGACATCCGCTGGAAGTCGGCAATCATGGTCTCGATCTGGGTGACCCGGCGGCGCTTCTCGTCGACCTGAAATTTCTTCAGGCGGATGAGGGTATCACGTGACTTCATCGACTCATACTCCCCAGAAGTCCCCTGGCTGCACGTGGGACAATACCGGTCTCCCCACAGGCCCGATCGGGGCCAAGACCGGCTCTGCTACTCTGTGAGAGCGGATGATGACCTGACAAAGTTAGCGTTCCGTTTCCAAATTACCGAGGATTTGCGCCAACTGGCGGTAGCCGTCGGCGAGTGAGGCATTTTCGTCCTTGCGCTGGCGCAGGAAGGCTTCCAGCGGCTCGTGCAGGCGGATCGCCTCGTCGACCTCGGGGCTGGAGCCGGCCCGGTAGGCGCCCAGACGGATCAATTCCTCCATGTCGGCATAGGTCGCCATCACCGCCCGCGCCTTCTGGATCACAGGCCAGAACTCCGGATCGGCCGATTTCGGCATGGTGCGGGAGACGGATTTGAGGATGTTGATGGCGGGGTAACGGCCGCGCTCGGCGATCGAGCGCTGCATCACGATATGGCCGTCGAGGATGCCGCGGACGGCGTCCGCGATCGGCTCGTTATGATCGTCGCCGTCGACCAGCACCGTGAAGATCGCGGTGATCGCGCCCTCCCCCAGGCCCGGTCCGGCCCGCTCCAGAAGCTTCGGCAGCTCGGTGAACACGGTCGGCGTATAGCCCTTGGCGGTCGGCGGCTCGCCGGCGGACAGCCCGATCTCGCGCTGGGCCATGGCAAAGCGGGTCACCGAGTCCATCAGGCAGAGGACGTCCTTGTCCTCGTCGCGAAAATACTCGGCGACCGCGAGCGTCAGATACGCCGCCTGCCGGCGCATCAGCGCCGGCTCGTCGGAGGTCGCAACGACGACGACGGAGCGCGCCAGGCCCTCCTCGCCGAGGTCGTCCTGCAAGAATTCCTGCACCTCGCGGCCGCGTTCGCCGATCAGCCCGATGACGCTGACGGCGGCATCGACGTTGCGCGCGAGCATCGAAAGAAGGACGGACTTGCCGACGCCGGACCCTGCGAAGATGCCCATGCGCTGGCCGCGGCAGCAGGTGAGGAAGGTGTTCATCGCGCGCACGCCGAGATCGAGCGGGCTGCCGACGCGCTTGCGCGAATGCGCCGGCGGCGGCGTATTGCGGAACGGCATTGGCGAGGGCCCCTGCGGCAACGGCCCCTTGCCGTCGATCGGCTCGCCCAGCGCGTTGACGACACGGCCGAGCCAGGCCATTGACGGACGCACCTGGTTGGCGGCATTGGCGATGACAGCCTTGCAGCCGCGGCGCACGCCGTCGAGCCCGGCAAAGGGCATCACGACAGCATTGTTGCCGGAGAAGCCGATCACCTCGCAGGGGATGGAACGGCTGGCGCCGGTCTCGATCACCAGCCGCGCACCGACCGACATCGCGTGGATCGGGCCGGCCACCTCGACCATCAGGCCGCGCACGCCGACCACACGGCCGTAGATATTGACGCCGTCGATGTCGCCGATCTGTTCGGCCAGAGCTTTCATCGGAGGGCCTTTATAAGGGGGCGCGCCTTCATAGCAGGGCCTTCGTTAAGGCGGTCGCCTTCGAAATCCGGGCCTTCACGGTGAAACTCTTAAGTTTCGCCATATTTCTGAACGGCGCTTAACTTCGTGTTTACCCGCATCGTTAATCATTGCGTCACTGTCTTTGTGACTGAGCGTGGCTCCCCTTCAGAAGAAGGCTGAGTCGCGGGAGTCGGTTAGGCCCGTCTCTTAAAGTGGAACTTGAACGGAACCGGATAACGAAAGCTGCTTCGCGCGCAAGACCTTAGGGCGATTCGAGAAAAATTGCACCGAGGGACTTGCGTTCCAGAATCAGGATTTGTTAACCATCTGTTGTCAGGATCCGAATCAGTTGTTCAAAGGCGTTTTGTTGAGTGCCGCGAATGCGGCCGACCTGACGCCCAGGAGCGGCGACTATGGGGAACTGGCATGCGCGTTTTGCTGATTGAAGATGACAGCGCCGTCGCGCAGTCGATCGAGCTGATGCTGAAGTCTGAGAGCTTCAACGTCTACACGACCGATTTGGGGGAAGAAGGCGTCGATCTCGGTAAATTATACGATTACGACATCATTCTTCTCGACCTCAACCTGCCGGACATGTCGGGTTACGACGTGCTCAAGCAGCTCCGGGTCTCCAAGATCAAGACACCGATCCTGATCCTCTCCGGCCTCGCCGGCATCGAGGACAAGGTCAAGGGTCTCGGCGTCGGCGCCGACGACTACATGACCAAACCCTTCCACAAGGACGAGCTGGTTGCCCGCATCCACGCGATCGTGCGCCGCTCCAAGGGTCACGCCCAGTCGGTCATCCAGACCGGCGACCTCGTCGTCAACCTCGACACCAAGACGGTCGAAGTCGGCGGCCAGCGCGTGCACCTGACCGGCAAGGAATACCAGATGCTGGAGCTGCTCTCGCTCCGCAAGGGTACGACCTTGACCAAGGAAATGTTCCTCAACCACCTCTATGGCGGCATGGACGAGCCCGAGCTGAAGATCATCGACGTCTTCATCTGCAAGCTCCGCAAGAAGCTCGCCAACGCTTCCGAAGGCCGCAACTTCATCGAGACCGTGTGGGGCCGCGGCTACGTGCTGCGCGAGCCGCACGAGCACGAAGAGCGCATTCCCGCCTGATCCCAAGGTTTTACCCGCGAGCCCGTCAGGGCTTGCTCCTCCCAGCCTGGACCCCGCCGCAAATGGCGGGGTTTTGTTTTTTGGGGGGATGCGAACGCGGCTTCATCGCCGTTCCGCCGTTGAACCGCTATCCTCCTCCCGCCGACGAATGGTCGCTGCACGATGGGGGAACGATGATCCTGCAATCACTCGCCGGCCTGCCCGCCTTCCTGGTCTATTTCTGCACCGGCCTGGTCGCGATCGTGGCGTATCTGTTCGTCTATACCCGCATCACCCCCCACAACGAATTCCAGCTGATCCGCGAGAACGATCCGGCCGCGGCGATTGCGCTCGGCCTCAGCCTGCTCGGCTTCGTGGCACCGCTGGTCAGCGCCATCGCCCATTCGGCCAATGTGTTGGACTGTCTGATCTGGGCGACGATCGCGCTGGTCGTGCAGATCGTCGTGTTCTTCCTCGTCAAGGTCCCGGTGCCGAACCTGTCGGCGCGGATCGCCGCCGGCGAGCTTGCCCCGGCAATCTGGCTCGGGCTGTCCTCGCTCGCGGCGGGCCTGCTGAACGCTGCCTGCATGATCTACTGACGTGATCAACTGACATGGCCAACAAACCCTCCAGCAAGGAGTTCGGCAAGCGCCGGCCGGCACCGGTGCCGCCGACACCGCGCGAGCCGGTGAAGCGCTCCGGCCATGTCGCGCTGCTGGTGATGGGCACGATCGCGGTCGGCACCACCGCCTACACGCTGATGCCCCGGCAGCATTGCGAGCCCTCTCCCGGAGCCGTGCCGGGGCAAACGACCACGAGCTGCAGCAGTAGCAGCAGTTCGTCAGGCGGCAGCGGCGGCTCGCGCTGGTCGTCGCGATCGAGCTTCTTCAGCAGCGACTCCTCGAGCCATTCCTCGTCGGGGACGTCGTCCGACTCGGGCTCCGGTGGCGTGAGCCGCGGCGGCTTCGGCTCGTTCGGCCACGGCTTTTCGGGCGGCGGCTGACGCGCGAGCTTTTGAATTCAACGCGGCACGCGGGTCTGCTTTAAGTCGCGCGGGAGGAAGCACAACATGAAACGCTCGCGAAGGGTCATGCTCACCCTGATGGGAAGCGCCGCAGTCGGCGCCGTCTCGATGGGATTCACCAAGCGCGAACGTCCATGCGGCCCAGGACTCGATGCCGTTCCCGGCATCGACGGCAAGCCTTATTGCCGGCCGAGCTATGGCGGCTTCGGCGGCACGCTGCATCGCATGCACAGTCACGGCGGGCATGGTCATGGCGGGCATGGCCATGGCGGCCACGGCGGCGGCTGATCCATGCAACGCATCATTTGCCCCGAGCGCGACGATTGGCAGCAGACCGCCGAGCAATGCGGCTTCGCCTTCCACACCATCGACGGCGAGCGCTATTGGGACGAGCGCGCCTATTACGCCTTCACGTTGGACGAGATCGAGCGCGGCATCGAGACGCCGACCGGCGAGATCGACGCGATGTGCCTGGAGCTTGCCGGCCGCGTGATCGGCGACGAACGGCATCTGCGGCGCTTGCAGATCCCGGAAACGTTCTGGAGCCTGATCGCCGAGAGCTGGGAGCGCGACGACCGCAGCCTTTACGGCCGGCTCGACCTGAAATTCGATGGTCGCGGTCCGGCAAAGCTGCTCGAATACAATGCCGACACGCCGACCTCGATCTTCGAGGCCGCCGTGTTTCAATGGACCTGGCTCGAGCAGGCCATCGAACGCCGCATCATCCCGGCGCGCGCCGATCAGTTCAACTCGATCCACGAGCAGCTGATCGCAGCGTGGAAGGACATTGCAGCCGGCCGCCATCTGCATCTCACAGGCACCACCGGCAATGACGAGGACGCCGGCACGCTCGCTTATCTCGAGGACACAGCACAGCAGGCGGGGCTCTCGACCACGCTGCTCGACATCGAGGAGATCGGCTGGCGCGACGAGGTGGGCGGCTTCGTCGATCTCGATAACAACGACATCGCACTCGCCTTCAAGCTCTATCCCTGGGAATGGATGTTCCACGACGCCTTCGGCGCGAAGCTGAAGGACGCACCGACGCGCTGGATCGAGCCGCCGTGGAAGGCCGTGCTCTCCAACAAGGGCATCCTGCCGCTGCTCTGGGAGATGTTTCCGAACCATCCCAATTTGCTGCCGGCCTTCTTCGAGGACGATCCGCGCGCAGCCGAGCTCGGCAGCTCCTATGTGCGCAAGCCGCTGCTGTCGCGCGAAGGCGCCAATGTCACGCTGGTGTCCGGCGGCGTATCGCTTGACGAGCACGCAGGCCCCTACGGCGCGGAGGGCTTTATCCGGCAGGCACTGTCGCCGCTGCCTAACTTCTCAGGCTCCTATGCGGTGGTGGGAAGCTGGCTGGTGAATCACGAGCCGTGCGGCCTGTCGATCCGCGAGGACGAGAGTCCGATCACCGGCAACAGCTCGCGGTTTTTGCCGCATGCGATTTTGTGAGAAGCTCTGTCATTCCGGGGCGCGACAAAGTCGTGAGCCCGGAATGACGAGGAGAAGTTCACCTTGCCGCCGCAACCTTCAGCGGCTGCGGCATCAGTCCACCCATCGGGCGGCCGGAACGCGCCGGGTTGAGCTGGTAGAGACCGCGGCGCTCGGTAATCGGGCGGAACGCATCGGTGATGCCGACGACGGATTCTGCAGCCCCGAGCAGCAGCGTGCCGTCGGCTTCCAGAACCTTCGCCATGCGCTCGAAGATCACCGCCTTGGTGTCCTGGTCGAAATAGATCAGCACGTTGCGGCAGAAGATGATGTCGAACATGCCGAGATGGGAGAAGTCCTGCAACAGATTGAGCTGGCGGAACTGCACCATCGCGCGAATGTCGGCGTTGAGCTGCCAGAGCTCGCCGGCTTGCGTGAAATACTTCATCAGATGCTGGATCGGCAATCCGCGCTGCACCTCGAACTGGCTGTAGACGCCGGCCTTGGATTTCTCCAGCACTTCCTGCGACAGGTCGGTGGCGACGATCTCGATGCGCCAGCCGGCGAGGGCCGCACCCATCTCCTTCACGCACGTCGCGATCGAATAGGGCTCCTGCCCCGTCGAGGACGCCGCCGACCAGATGCGCAAGCTCCGGCGCGCCGCGCGCGTCTGGATCAGGCCCGGCAGGATGGTTTCGCGCAAATGGTCGAACGGGATCTTGTCGCGATAGAAGAAGGTCTCGTTGGTGGTCATCGCTTCGACCACGTCGGTCGCAAGCCGGCCGTCGCCGTTCCTGATCTTCAACACGAGATCGGGAATGCCGGGAAGGCTGGCCTTGCGCGCGAGCGGCAGCAACCGGCTCTCGACCAGATACTGCTTGTCGGGCGAGAGATCGAGACCGGAGCGCTCTTTCAGGAACTTGCGCAGATAGTCGTAATCTGTGGGCGTCACGCGCGGTCTCCCGCGAACAGGCGGTTGACCTTGGCGCCGATCTGGTTGAGTGGCAGGATCGCCGCGCAGATGCCGGCATTCGCGGCCGCACCGGGCATGCCCCAGACCACGCTGGAAGCTTCGTCCTGGGCGATCACGCTGCCGCCGGCGGCGACGATGTCCTTGCCGCCGCGCATACCGTCCGAGCCCATGCCCGTCAGGATCACGGAGAGGATGCTGCCGTGCCAGATGTCGATGGCGGACGTGAACAGCGGATCGACCGCGGGCTTGCAGAAATTGACGGCGGGGCCGTCGTCGAGCGCGATCGCGACGTCGGCACCACTGCGCACGACACGCATGTGCTTGCCGCCCGGCGCGAGATAAATTCGTCCCGGCTTCACGGGCTCGCCATCGACCGCCTCGGCTGCCGGCTTGCGGCTCGCGCGCGCCAGATGCTCGGCCAGAATGGTCGTGAAGGTCGGCGGCATGTGCTGGGTGATCAGCACCGGGAAGCGGTCGATGACAGGGCCGAGTTCGGTGACGAGCGCCATCAGCGCCTGCGGGCCGCCGGTCGAAGAGCCGATCAGCAGCACCTTCGGTGCCTGGGTCGAGAACGGACGCGTGGACAGCGTCCCTGACGACGGAGCATGCAGAGCGGGAGCGGGTGCGGGCGCAGCGGGCCGCGCGACAGCCGGTGCACGTGCGGCCGGTGCGGGGCTCGCGGGCGCCAGCGGCGGGCTCGCGACCGCGGGCTTGCGACGCAGCCGCGCACCGAGGTGACGGATCTTCTGGATCAGGTCGTGATGAAAGATGTCCGCGGCCGACGCCTCGCGTGTCGACTCCGGCTTCGGAATGTAGTCGGCCGCGCCGAGCGACAGCGCCTTGAAGCTGATCTCCGCGTTGCGGCGGGTCAGCGTCGAGGCCATGATGATGACGAGGTCGCGCTTCTTCGCCAGCAATTGCGGCAGCGCCGAGATGCCGTCGAGCTCGGGCATTTCGATATCAAGCACGGCGACGTCGGGATTGATGCGCTCGATCTGGTTGACCGCCTCGAGCCCGGTGCGCAAGGAGGCCGCGACCTCCATGTCGTGCTCGGCACCGATCCAGCGCGAGATCAGACCGCGGATGACGACGGAGTCGTCGACGATCATCACTCGCAGAGGCCCGGCTTCGCGCGACGAGCCCGTAGTCGAATTACCTGCGAACGCAACACTCATTACTCACCAACTCAGACTAAAACGGTTCAGTTGAAAACAAACGCCGAAGGACCCGCCCAGGCTCCAGACGTTCGCTCAGATCAAGCCGACTTCCTGGAATTTCGCCGTCACGATGTCCTTGTCGAACGGCTTCATGATGTACTCGTTGGCGCCGGCATGCAACGCACGCGCGATGTGCGCAACGTCGTTCTCGGTGGTGCAGAACACCACCTTCGGCTGGTCGCCGCCGGGCATGCGGCGGAGGTGGCCGAGGAACTCGTAGCCGTCCATGACCGGCATGTTCCAGTCGAGCAGCACCGCGTCGGGCAAGCCGCGCTTGCAGGCCTCAAGCGCCTTCTCACCGTCCTCGGCTTCGAGGATCTGGAAGTCGAGGCCCTCCAGGATCCGGCGCGCAACCTTGCGGATGACGCTGGAATCATCAACGACGAGACAAGTTCGCATCTGAACCTCTGCTTCCTTCCCCCTTTGCGGGGGCACTTCCAATTGCAAGTCCCGTCGGCGACGATGCCGCCGTATCAGGCTGCCATCATCTCGGGCGCGAGCTCGAGCACGCGATCGACGTCGAGGACGACCATGAGCTGGCCGTCAAGGCGGTGGACACCGCCGGCGAGCTTGGCCATGCGGGGGTCGAGGTTGACGGGGTTCTCTTCCTTGCCGTCCTCGGCAAGCCGCAGCACCTCGCCGATCTGGTCGATCAGGAGGCCATAGGATTCACCGCGCAGGTCGACACCGACCGCCATCGGCACCTTGCCGTCCTCGGGCTTGGGCAGGCCGAGCCGGGCGCGCATGTCGACCACGGTGACGATGCGGCCGCGCAGGTTCAAAACGCCCGCGATCTCGCGCGAGGACAGCGGAACGCGGGTGACGCGCTCGGGCATGAACACGTCCTGGACGCGGGAGATCGGCAGCCCAAACAGCTGGCCGCCGATCATCGCGGTGACGTATTCGACCATGGCGCCTTCGCCAATTTGGGTCTTCTTGCTCATCCTGGTGTCTCCTGGTCCCTGTTCTGCTTACGCCGCCGCCCGGCTCAGCTCGGAGGCGCCGGCAGCGCCCGCGGTCTGTTCCTTCAGCGCCGCGATCAGGCCGGGACGGTCGAACTTGGCGACATAGTCGTGGAAGCCGGCCTGACGGCCGCGCTCGATCGCCGCCGGCGACACCAGCGCGGACAGGCCGATGATCGGCATCGCGCCGAGATTGCTGTCGGA